>CAKNFP010000002.1:1392845-2089268 GCA_930633525.1 Hyphomicrobiales bacterium | reverse complement strand
ATCGTCTATGGCGCCGCCAAGGGCCTGCAATGGACGCCGACACCCAACGAGAGCCTGTTCATCAATCGCATGAGCTGGAAGGACTGAGATCGATCGATATTCAGCTGAAAGGATGCGTTCTCGGCTCGTGTCCTCCCCAGCGGCGCGTAGCGCCGGGAAGGGGATCCATGAAGCGACGCCTTGATTTCTGGGTCCCCTTCCCGGCGCTACGCGCCGCTGGGGATGACAAGGGGGAGCCGTCGCGGTTGATCCCTCCCCTTGAGGGGAGGGATCGGCCCGTTGCGAGGGACTTGATGACACAGGGGTTGCCAAGCCTCGTCCCGGCTTAAGGACCAAACGTCGGTCGATCCCGCAGACCTCCCCGGGGTCCTTTCGGGATCCCCAGACGCGATACCATCACGTTTCACCTTGATCGGCAGGAATGCAGATAGATGCGGCGGTTTCTCATAAGGCGGATAGGACAGGTGATCGGCACGGTGTTCGGTGTCGTCACCTTGATCTTCTTCCTCCAGCGCCTGACCGGAGATCCGACGTTCCTGCTCGTGCCGGAGACGGCAACGCAAGCGGATATCGACGCCCTGCGCCATTCGCTTGGCTTCGATCGGCCGCTCATCGTGCAATACTTGGATTTTCTACGGCAGATCGCCAGTTTCGACCTCGGCCGCTCGGTCATTCAGAACATTCCGGTCTGGGATATCATCGCGTCACGCCTGCCCTATACGTTGCAGCTCGCGGGCGGTGCCTTCCTCGTCGCCTTCGGGCTCGGCATCCCCGTCGGCATCGTGCTGGCCTTGCATCGCGAACATATCGCGGCGCGTCTGCTCGCCGGCATCGTGCTGTCCGCCCAGAGCATGCCGACATTCTGGAGCGGCATCCTGCTCATCATGATCTTTGCCGTGACGCTCGGCTGGCTGCCGCCGTCATCGGCGGGGGGCATCGACCATCTCATCATGCCATCCTTCGCGCTCGGCCTCCTGAGCATGGCGACCTTCGCGCGCATCACGCGCACATCGCTGCTTGATGAACTGTCGAAGGACTATGTGCGCACGGCGCGCTCGCGTGGCGTCCCGATCGGCCGGCTGCTCGTCCGCCACCTCGCCCGCAACGCCTCCATCCCCATCATCACGGTCGCGGCGTTGGAAATCTCCAACCTCCTCGCCGGTGCCGTGATCGTCGAGACCGTCTTCGCCTGGCCGGGCCTCGGGCAGGTCACTGTCCAGTCCATACTGGCGCGTGACTTCCTGGTCGTGCAGGGTGTCGTCCTGCTCGGCGCTTTCGTGACCGTCGCGCTCAATCTCGCCGCCGACCTCCTCTACAGCGCCGTCGATCCGCGCATCCGCCTCAATGGGGCGGGCCGATGAGCACCGTGATATCTGCGCCTGCCCACCGCAAGCCGCGCGCCCACCTTGCCAAGCGCGCGCTGCGCTGGGCTCCCGTCACCCTGATCGCATTCGCCATTCTTGTCGCTGTATTCGCGCCGTTCCTCGCACCCTATGATCCGAACGCACAGAATCTTCTCGGCCGAATGAAGCCGCCAGGCACGATCTCGCGCAGTTTCCACTACCTGCTCGGCAGCGATGAACTAGGCCGCGACCTTCTCAGCAGGCTGATCTTCGGCGCGCGCGTCTCGTTGTTCGTCGCCTTCGCGTCGGTCATCCTGTCGGGCGTCATCGGCGTCCTGCTCGGCATGCTGGCGGGTTATGTGCGCGGCTGGGTGGAAGTGGTCGTCATGCGGCTTGTCGACGTCTTCCTGTCGATCCCGGCGATTCTGCTGGCCATCATCACGGTTGCCGTGCTCGGCCCGGGCCTCATCAATGTCATCGTGGTGCTGGCGCTGACGCGTTGGCCCCGCTACGCCCGCATCGCCTATGGCCAGACGCTCGGCGTCGCCAACATGCCCTATGTCCGGCTCGCGGCTTTCATGGGCGCGTCCGCGCCACGTGTTCTGCTGCGGCATATCCTGCCCAACATCATCGGCGCCGTGACGGTGGTGGCGACGCTTGAATTCGGGCTCATGGTCCTGTTCGAGGCGGGCCTCTCCTTCCTCGGCATGGGCGTGCAGCCCCCCACATCGAGCTGGGGGGCCATGTTGAGCTCGGGCCGCAACTATCTCGCCACCGCCTGGTGGATCGCCACCTTCCCCGGCATCTGCTTGTTCCTGCTCGTACTGGCCGTCAATTTGATCGGTGACGATCTGCGTGATCGTTTCGATCCCCGTTCTCAGTGAGGCATTTCATGGATTTCTTCTCCGACATCGCCGGCAAGCGTGCGGTCGTCACCGGCGCCTGCGGGGTCATTGGCCGCTGGATCGCGCAGTCGTTGCGCGACGCAGGCGCGGATCTCTGCCTCACGGATACGGATGACGGCGCCCTCAAGGTCTGCGCGGACGAGCTTGGTCTCGGCGGCACGGGGTTCACCCATGCCGCGGATCTGACGGATGAGGCTTCTATCAACGGCCTCGTCAATGCCGTCGACCAGCATTGGGGAGCAGCGGATATTCTCGTCAACAACGCGGGTATCTATCCAAGCGGCTTCCTGCTCGACATCTCCACGCAGGATTTCGACCGGATCTTCGCGATCAACCTGCGCGCGCCCTTCATCCTGACGAAGGGCATCGCCTTGCAGATGATCGCCAAGGGCATCAAGGGCTCGGTCATCAACATCTCATCCGGCGCCTCGCGCAAGATGCGGCGAACCGTCGTGCCTTACTGCACCTCGAAGACAGCGCTCGACCGGTTGACGAAGGGCTTCGCCATCGAGCTTGCCGAATTCGGCATCCGCGTCAATGCGCTGGAGCCAGGCTTCGCGGCCGGCTCATCCGTCAGCAGCCTCACCGAGGATCATATCAACAATACGATCGCGGCGATCCCGCTCGGCCGGCCTTCCTCGCCGAGTGACGTCGCCAATGGGCTCCTCTATCTCGCGAGCGATGCCTCTTCCTATGTCACTGGCGCGACTCTGACGATCGACGGCGGCAATTCCATCGGCTCGCTGGCCGTTCATCAGGCCAAGAAGCACCCGTTGTGAGCGAGGCTGCCATGCCCAATCCGTCTCCTCGTACCAATCCGTCGCTGCGCTACGTCTGGCCGGACGGCAAGCAGAGCGCCTTTGCCTTCTCCATCGACGTGGACGCGGACGCGCCCCTTCTGTGGAACGTCAGGGACGAGGCACCGTCACCTTTGCTCGGCCATATGGAACAGCGGCTGTTTGGACCGCGCGTGGGCATCTGGCGGATCCTTGATTTGCTCGACCGGTTCGGGGTCAAGGCGAGCTTTTATGTGCCGGGCGCGGTGGCCGAACAGCACCCGGATCTGCTGCCCGCCTTCGTCGAGCGCGGCCATGAGATCGGCCTGCATGGCTATTTCCACGAGATCGTCTCGCAAGTCTCCGACGAGGAGTTCACCGGCGCGCTCGAAGCCTCTCTGGCGATTTTCCAGGCACAAGTCGGCATCAAGCCGAAGGGTTTTCGCTCACCGGCCTGGGAAATGACGCCACATATGCTGGCCGAGATCAGGAAGCACGGGCTGTATGACAGCTCGCTCTCCGGCTTCGACCATCCCTATACGATCGGCGATGTGGTCGAGGTGCCAGTGCAATGGGCCATCGACGACGCGATCTATTTCAAGTTCCTCGGCGGCGGCGCCGATTCCTGGCCCCCGCAAGCCACCCAGCCCATCCTCGACAACTGGCTCGACGAATGGGAGATGCTGCACGCCGAGGGCGGCCTTTTGATGCTGACCGTTCATGACTGGATCTCCGGGCGCGCCCATCGCATCCGCATGCTGGAGCGGCTGTTGACGCGCATTACAACGACCCCCGGCGCATGGATCGCGACCGTCGGCGAGGTCGCTGCCTACCATGCGAGCTCCGCCAATGCCGCGCAATTCAATGTCCCCATGAGAACGCCCGAGCCGATCGCCGATCGGCGTTTCGGAAGATAGACATCATGCAGACCTTCTCGATTCATAAGCCGGCCGTGCGCTCCCGCCATGGTCTCGTCGCCGCCCAGAACCGCTATGCGGCGGAAGCGGGCGCGGCCGTTCTCGCCCGCGGCGGCAATGCGATGGACGCGGCCATCGTCACGGCGCTCGTGCTCAGCATTGTGGAGCCCTGGCTCTCCGGCATCGGCGGCGGCGGCTTCCTGCTCCATGCCGATGGCACGACCGGCGAGGTCTCGACACTCGATTTCAACGTCATGTCGCCGCGCGCGCTTGACCCGGCGGATTATCCCCTCTCCCGCGCCAAGACCGGCAACTGGTTCGACTGGCCGACCGTCGAGGGCGAGCGTAACGTCTCAGGCTATACCTCCATGTGCGTTCCCGGCGCGATCGCCGGGTTCGCCGAGGCCTTGGCGCGCTTCGGCACCCTGTCCTGGGAGGAAGCGCTGCAGCCGGCGATCGCCCATGCGGAACGCGGGCTGGAGGTCGATTGGTTCACCTCGCTCTCGCTCGCGGTCGAGGCCGCAGCTCTTGCGCACTATCCGGCAAGCGCCGCCCTTTTCCTGGACAACGGCCTGGCGCCGCGCGCAGGCGATGCCAGCAATCCGCACTTCCGCCCGATGCCGGAAAAGGCACAGCTCCTGAAGCGTCTCGCCCGCGCCGGCGCTCGTGATTTCTACGAGGGCGAGATAGCCCGCACCCTCCTCGCGGATCTTGCGGATGGCGGATGCGCCATCGACGCCAAGGATCTCGCCGATTACCACCCTGTCTGGCAGAAGCCGGCAACGGGTCGCTACCGCGACCTCGATATCCACGCCATTCCCGGCCTCAGCGGCGGGCCGACCTTCCTCGACGCCTGCCGACGTCTGTCGGGCAAGGATCTCGCGGCCAGCGTGCCGATGGCCGATGCCGCACTTGCCTATGCCACGGCGATCCGGCAGGCCTATGAGGACCGGCTGACCACGATGGGCCATGCGGCAACCCCGGAGGCCGGCTGCACAAGCCATCTCAGCGTCGTGGACGCCGAAGGCACGATGGTCTCGCTGACCAACACACTGCTGTCGCGCTTCGGATCGAAGGTGGTGCTCCCACGCGCCGGCATCCTGATGAACAACGGCGTGATGTGGTTCGACCCGCGCCCCGGCCAGCCAAATTCTATCAAGGGTGGGGTCAAGCCGCTTGCCAACATGTGCCCACTCATCGCCAGCCGGCAGGGCCAGCCCATGCTTGCGATCGGCGCGGCCGGCGGCCGCACGATCTTCCCCACCGTGCTCCAGATCATGTCCTACATGACAGACCGCGGATTGACGCTGGAGGAGGCCTTCCATACGCCGCGTCTCGACGCGAGCACGCCGACCATCCGCATCAATGCCAAGGCCGACCGGGGCGTCGCCGCCACGGTCGGAACCCGCTATCCCGTGGAGATCGTCGAGGACACGCTCTATCCCGTCAATTTCGCGGTGCCCTCCGCCGTCATGCGCGATGGCGATGACAATATCGGCATGGCCCATCCGACAAGCCCGTGGGCCTCCGTCGCAGTCGGAGAGCCCGATGGCCGCTGAAACCGCCGTCCGTGGCGACAGACCCCTGCTCTCGATCGACAACCTGCGCATTGCGATCGCCGGTATCGACGTGGTGGATGGCGTGTCGCTCACGGCCGATGAGGGGCGCATTCTGGCAATCGTCGGCGAAAGCGGCTGCGGCAAGAGCCTGACGGCCCTGTCGATCCTGCGTCTTCTCCCCAGGGCGGCGCGCGTCACCGGGGGCACGATCGATCTCGAGGGCACGGATCTCATCCGCATCTCCGATGGCGAATTGCAGACCATCCGCGGCAATCGCGCGTCGATCATCTTCCAGGAGCCGATCGCCTCGCTCAACCCCCTGATGCGCGTCGGCACACAGGTCGAGGAGGCGCTGCGACTCCATCGCGGGCTGTCGCACAAGGAGGCGCGACGCGAGGCTGTCGCCATGCTGGCGAGCGTCGGCATCCCGGACCCCGAGCGGCGCGCACACCAGTATCCCTTCGAGATGTCCGGCGGCATGTGCCAGCGTGTCATGATCGCCGCGGCGCTCATCTGTCGTCCGCGCCTCCTGATCGCCGACGAGCCGACGACCGCGCTCGATGTGACGATCCAGGCGCAGATCCTCGATCTCATGAAGCGGCTTCGCGACGAGGTCGGCACCTCGATCATCATTATCACCCATGACATGGGCGTGGTGGCCGAAATGGCCGACGATGTGGCTGTCATGTACGGCGGACGTGTCGTGGAGAAGGGGACGGCCGACGCGGTTTTTTCAGAGCCGGCGCATCCTTATACGCGTTTGTTGCTAGCGACGGTTCCGCGCCTCGATGGACATCGCAAGGAGATTTTGCGCACGATCGAAGGTATCGTACCAAGCGTCGACCAGTGGCCGCAGGGGTGCCGCTTCCGCAGCCGCTGTCCATTGGAGAGCGAGATCTGCGAGACGAGGCCGCCGCTCAGCCCCGTCGGGACGCCCGCCCATTCCGCCGCCTGCTGGCACACCGACCGCGTTGCGGAACTGGCTTGAGGGAGAGCGCATGACGAACGCCGCAGGGCCGCTTCTCAGCGTCCGCGATCTCAAGGTGCATTTTTCGGTGCGCGATGGCAGCAACGGTGTCGTCAAGGCGGTCGACGGCATCTCGTTCGACGTGCCGGTCGGGCGCACGGTCGCCCTGGTCGGCGAAAGCGGCTGTGGCAAGTCGACGACAGCTTACGGGATTATAGGATTGGAGCCGGTCACCTCAGGCTCGATCATCTTCGACGGGCGAGAGATAGCGCAGCTCGACAGGAAGGCACGCCGCGCGCTCGCGACCGAAATGCAGATCGTTTTCCAGGATCCGAGCGCGGCTCTTAATCCCAAGATGACGATAGGCGAGAGCATCGCCGAGCCGCTGATCGTGCAGGGATGGCGCAAGCGGGACTGGCGCAAGCGGGTCGCGGAACTGCTCGACAGGGTCGGGCTGCCCGCCGCCTATGCCGAGCGCACGCCTAACGCGTTGTCCGGCGGCCAGCGCCAGCGCGTCGTGATCGCCCGGGCGCTTGCCCTGTCACCAAAGCTGCTCGTGCTCGACGAGCCGGTATCGGCGCTCGACGTCTCCATCCGCTCGCAGATCCTCAACCTGCTCATGGTTCTGCAGAAGGAGCTGGGGCTTGCCTATCTCTTCATTTCCCACGACCTGTCGGTCGTCCGCCATATCGCGGACGAGGTCATCGTCATGTATCTCGGCACCGTGGCCGAGCGCGGAGAAACCGGCGTTCTCTTCGATCATCCGTGCCATCCCTACACCCAGGCGCTGATCTCGGCGATCCCGTTGCCGGATCCACGGGCGCAACGCGCTCGCGAGCGCATCATCCTCAAGGGCGACCTGCCGAGCCCATTCAATCCACCTGTCGGCTGTCCATTCGTGAGCCGCTGCCCCATCCGGATTGAGCCCTGCGACACGATCCGCCCCATGCTGCAACCCGTGGAGAGCGGTACGGAAGCTGCCTGTCTCGTCAGGGCGCCTGCACCGCTGGCCGGCCACTCACCCGCTCCCACCCGCACCAAGGCCCTCAGTGCTTGATCGAAGGCAGGACCATGATCGAACGTAAGAACCCGCCGAACCTCGCCCCGCCCGTCGGCCGCTACCATCACCTGACGGTCATCCCGGCGGGCAGCGACATTCTCGCGATCGCGGGACAGGTTGGCCTTGATGAGAAGGGCCATCTCCCGGACACGGTGGAGGAGCAACTCGCCAATGCCTTCGCCAATGTCACGCGGATCCTCGCGAGCGAGGGCCTCGACCATCGCGCCGTTTTCAAGATCAACATGTGGTTGACGAAACCGGTCAGCCGCGAGCGTTATGTCGAGATCTGGCGCGGCTTCCATCACGACGAACCGCCTGCCAGCATGTTCGCCTATGTCGCGGCGCTGATCAGCCCGGACTATTTCGTCGAAGTCGAGGCCTGGGCGGCGCGCCCCGCCAAGGCGACGCTTCCGGCTTGAGCACGCGGGACAGAGGCTGGACAAGAATAGCCAGTTGAGCTTGGCGCCAATCAACATGCAGTGCTTGTGGCGGGAGACTCTGTGTCATCCCGGAAGCTGCTCGCGTGTCATCCCGGGGCCCATCGCGACGCGATGCCCCGGCATGACCGGCTCGGGCTATCCTTGAATGCCGATTCAGCCTAGACCTTGCCTCAGCCGTCGTGATGCTGTCACGACGACAAGGGGAGGATCGACATGACACCGGAAGACAGACTGGCCGCCTTGGGGATCACGCTTCCCGCAGCGCCCAAACCCGTTGCGAACTATGTGCCCTGTCGCATCGTCGGAGACATGCTGTATCTCTCCGGCCAGGGGCCGCGCCAGCCGGGAGGCGGCTACAGCGTCGGCCGTCTCGGCAAGGACGCGACCATTGAGCAAGGCTATCAGGATGCTCGCACCTCCGGGCTGCTGCTGCTGGCGGTCGCAAAGGACGCGCTGGGTGATCTCTCCCGCGTCAAAGCGGTCGTCAAGTTGCTCGGCATGGTCAATGCCGAACCCGATTTCGCCGACCATCCCAAGGTCATCAACGGCTGTTCGGACCTGTTCGTCGAGGTGTTCGGCGAGGCTGGCCGCCATGCCCGCTCGGCCGTCGGCATGGGCTCGCTGCCCAACCGCATGACGGTCGAAGTCGAGGCCATCCTGCAGATCGAGGCGCCAGCCGGCTGAAACGCGCCACCGCCGCGTTTCGTCCGATGCCTCGCGCAAGTGATTGATTTTAGAAAGAATCCAGCCAAGCATCGCGCTATTGACCGCTCGGCCGGCCGGCCCTACACCAGCCGCGATCGGCGGGTCGCTCGGGCGCACCTTCCGACACTGTCCTGTCCGCCACAATGAGGATGTTCGTGGTGCGGCATTGCGCGTGGACATCCCGTGGATGTCGCGACGATGTCTGGCACGCGGGCGATTGCATGACCATGCTGGATTATATCAAGCGCATCCTGACCGCTTCCGTCTATGACGTCGCGGTCGAGACCCCACTCGACCCGATGCCGCGTCTGTCGCAGCGGCTTGGTATCAAGGTGCTGCTCAAGCGCGAGGATCTCCAGCCGGTCTTCTCCTTCAAGCTGCGCGGTGCCTATAATAAGATTGCCCGGCTTTCGACCGACGAGCGCGCCCGTGGTGTCGTCTGCGCCTCGGCGGGCAATCATGCCCAGGGCGTCGCGCTGGCGACGGCGCGGCTTGGCATGCGCGCCGTCGTCGTCATGCCGCGCACCACGCCTGGCATCAAGGTCAACGCCGTTCGCAGCCATGGGGCCGAGGTCGTCCTGCATGGCGATACCTTCGACGAGGCGCGCGTCCATGCCGAACAGCTCGAGGCGCGAGACGGCCTCGTTTTCGTCCACCCCTATGACGATCCGGATGTCATTGCCGGCCAGGGCACCATCGGCGTCGAAATTCTGCACCAATGCGCCGGCCCTCTCGACGCCATCTTCGTGCCGATCGGCGGTGGCGGATTGGCTGCGGGCGTCGCGGCTTATGTCAAATTCCTCCGGCCCGACGTGAAGGTCATCGGCGTCGAGCCCGACGATGCCGCCTGCATGGCCGCCGCCATCGAGGCCGGTGAACGCGTCGTGCTGCAGCATGTCGGCCTGTTCGCCGATGGCGTCGCGGTTCGCCAGGCGGGCGCCGAGACCTTCAGACTGTGCCGCGACCTCCTTGATGGCGTCGTCCGTGTGACCGGTGACGAGATCTGCGCGGCGATCAAGGACATCTTCGACGATACGCGGGCCATCGCCGAGCCGGCCGGCGCGGTGGCCCTGGCGGGATTGAAGCGCTATTGCGAGGACAATGCAGCCTTCGGCAAGGTGATGATCGCCATCAACTCAGGCGCCAATGTCAATTTCGACCGTCTGCGCCATGTCGCGGAACGCGCGGAGATCGGCGAGCGCAGCGAAGCGCTGCTCGCGGTCACCATACCGGAAGAACCGGGCAGCTATCGCGCCTTCATCCGCATGCTGGGTGACCGTTCCATCACGGAGTTCAACTATCGTTATGCGCCTGGTGCCGACGCGCGGATCTTCGTCGGCGTGAAACTCTCGGATGGCGACCGGGAAAAGCAGCACATCATCGATCATCTCACCAGCAAGGGCTTCCCGGTGGTCGACATGACCGACAACGAACTCGCCAAGCTCCATGTGCGCCATATGGTTGGCGGCCGCGTCGCGCAGCTGGGTGATGAACAGCTCTATCGCTTCCAGTTTCCGGAGCGGCCCGGCGCCCTGCTCGCCTTCCTGGAAGGCCTGAGGCCGGACTGGAACATATCCCTGTTCCACTACCGCAATCATGGAGCCGACTACGGGCGGGTTCTCGCCGGAGTGCAGGTCCGCAATGGGGGACAAGCGGCCTTCGAGCGCTATCTCGACACGCTCGACTGCCCCTATTGGAACGAGACCGACAATCCGGCCTATCGCCTGTTTCTTGACGGGCATACCGCCAAGTGAGCGAATGTCGCTAGTGCGCGTCAGCCAGGGCGCTCGCAATGGCGTCCTTCAACGCAAGGCGCCGCTTGCGCAAGGTGGTCTCCACCTCCTGGCTGACGGGCTCGATATTCGTCTCTGCCCGATGCACCTGGTCGTTCACTTCGTCATATTCCTCGAGAATCTTCGCGAAGGCTGCATCTTTCACCTTGAGCGCGTGGATGGCCTCAAGCTGATCGGGGAATTCCTCGCCGAGCGTATGGGGTGTATTCGACATGTCATCTCCTCGTACCGGTCTGTTTGCCCAACCTAGGGATTGAGATGTCGACGACATTGATCGGCGTCAATGTGACGGTCGGTTATTCCTGGCGATCATCCAGCGCGATCGGCCCCGCAACCCTGCTTCACCGGAGAGCGGCTTCGGCGCTGCCCGGGCGCAGGCGCCGGGAAATCCCGGCCGAGATGGCGGGCACTGCGTCCAGGCTCTCATCGTCGCGGAATTGGAATGCCTGATCGCAGGAGAAGCTGAACAGAACGCGATGCACGGCCCTCCCAAGAGCGCTCGTCGCGCCGGAGAGGCCCGTGCAGCAAGATCCGCCGCCACGACCGGGCGAATGTCTCAGTCGGCCGCCCGCCGTGCATAGGTGGCGGCGATCAAGTGCTGGCCCTCGAACATTCGTTGGCCGCCACCGGCATTCGCCATGGTGAAGCTGTGCCGGCCGGCGCGATGGACAATGGCAAACTGGCGCTCGGAGAGGCCCTGTTCCTGGAAGGCCCGGTGGATCTCGTTCATGTCGGCACCGATGATCGTGACGAACTCCGTGTCGTCGTGGGACTGCTGAATGTTCATGACGAACCTCGCTGTTTGCTGTCAGTAAATATTTGACAAGCGCAGTCGGATCGCAAGATATATAACGATATGAGCGTGTTAAGATGTAAATCTTTGTAAAGATCGCTATCTGTTTTTGTAAATCGCGCCGTCGGGAAGCATCATGGCCAAAGAGAATCCGCAGATCGGGGCCCGTATCCAGCGGCTGCGCCGGCAGGCCAGAACGTCACAGGCGGAGCTTGCCGAGATCCTGGGCATCTCGGCGAGCTATCTCAATCTCATCGAGCATAACCGCCGCCGCATCACTGTGCCCCTTCTGATGAAGATCGCCGGTCATTTCCGCGTCGAGCCGGGTGAACTCGTTGAAAACGACGAGACGCGTCTCACCGGCGATCTCATGGAGATCTTCGGCGATGACCTCTTCGCGGAAAGCGCGCTGACGAACCAGGATATCCGCGATTTCGCATTGTCCAATCCGTCCGTCGGGCGGGCCGTCGTGCGTCTGTTCGACCAATACCGCCAGCTCAAGACGAACAGCGGGCTCGGCACGGGCGCGCCCGCCGAGGCAGGCCATCATGTGGCGACCGATGCCGTTTCCGACTTCATCCAGCTCAACGCCAACCATTTCCCGACGCTCGAGGCGGCGGCCGAACGGGTGCGGGCCGACATCGATCAGATGTCGGAAAACCTGGAGCATGGCCTGCGCTCCTATCTGTTCAATGTCTTCGGACTTAATTGGCGTCTGGCCGCCCTGCCGCCCGGCATCATGCAGCGCGTCGACACGGCCGGACGCGAAATGCTGACGGCCGAGGCCTTGCCGCCAGAGACGAGCCTGTTCGCCGTTGCCCATCATCTCGGCCTGCTGGCGGCGACCCTCGATATCGAGAGGCTGATCGGCGAAAGTGAGCTGCCCGCAGACGCGCCGGTGCTGGCGCGCAATGCCCTCGCCAGCTATTTCGCCGCCGCGCTGATCATGCCCTACGAGCCGTTTCTCAAGGCCTGCCAGGAAACGCGCTACGATATCGAACGGATCGGTCGGCGTTTCCGCGTCAGCTTCGAGCAAGTCTGCCACCGCATGACGACCCTCCAGCGCCCCGGCCAGGCCGGCATTCCGCTGCACCTCGTGCGCACCGACATCGCCGGCAATATCTCCAAGCGCTTCTCACTGTCAGGCATCCATATTCCCCGCCACGCCGGGGCCTGCCCGCGCTGGAACGTCTATGGCGCCTTCCTGCAACAGGGGCAGATCAATGTGCAGATCAGCCAGATGCCGGAGGGCCAGCGTTATTTCTGCATTGCCCGCACGCAGACGAAGAGCGGGCCGCAATACAACGCACCCCGACGGCATTTCTCCATCGGCCTTGGCTGCCACATCAGCCAGGCTACCCAGATGATCTATTCGGATGGCGTCGACCTCAACAATCCGGCGCTAGCCGTGCCGATCGGCGTGGGCTGCCGCATCTGCCCGCGGTTCGATTGCGAGCAGCGCGCCCACCCCCCCGCCGACCACCGCTTCACCTCCGATGGTCGCGAGGGCGAGCGCAGCGAAAGCATCTATGTGCGCCCGAACGCACAATGGGGACGGTAGACATCGGAGAGAGATGAATATGGGATGCGATTGACCCGCGATTCTATAAACTCGGGAAGACCGAGCGCTCGAACCTTACGGGGCGATATCCCCGTTCTCAAGGAGAGGGTTATCGCAGTCATCACGGTAAATCTTATTTAGTAAGCTAGCCATTCTTCGCCTATCCAATTTCTTTGATATTTTATCTATTTCAAATACATGGATATAAGCGGGGAAACCTTTCAGGCCAGTTTCTTTGAGAACCTCGACGATGAAACCGTCGCGTGTCCATGCCATGTCACCTTCTTTATTTGTCTTTCGTGCGCGGCAATTTTCACAGAGGGGTGCTCGGGCATGGTTCCCAAAATAGACGCCCAAGCGATATTCGCTCCCTTTCTCCCGGACGTGAAGTAAATCGAAGTCGACCATGCGGCCGCGTTTCAGCACCTCGAAACGATCCTTCGGCCCCGGGCAGGAAAACGCGAATGCGGCCCCCGCGCTCATCGCCAAGGCCGCCAGTGAGAGAGCCATGGCACTGCGCAGCGACGTCATGCCGAGACGGGATATCCCTCCCCTTTCCAGCGCCGCGCCGCCCTCACGGCTTGAAGAGGCGGCCATCGGCTGGCTCCCAGGTGAGGGTGACGGGGGTGCCCTGGGGGAAGACGGGCGCACCGGCGCCGTGGGGCTGCTCGGCGGTGATCTCCACCGGCGCGGCGTCGAGCCCCACCACATATTGCACGGTCGAGCCGCCGAAGATCATCTGCCGCACCACGCCGGTCGCCTGCGCCGATCCCCGATGATCTTGGCCCGGACGATCTTGGCCCGGCGCGCCCGTGCCGGCCGCGCCGATGCGCACCCGCTCGAAGCGCAGCGCCAGGATCGCCTCTCCGGACAGCGCCTCGCGCGCCGCGGCCGCGAAGACGAGGTCGCCCAGCCGCACCCTGACAAGCCCGGCCGCCGCACCCTCAACCACTCCTTGCACCGTCACCGGCAGGAGATTGGCATGGCCGATGAAGCCCGCCACGAAACGGGTCGCCGGCGCGTCATAGAGCTCCTGCGGCGAGGCGATCTGCTCCACCCGCCCGGCATTCATCACCGCCACCTTGTCCGACATGGCGAGGGCCTCGCCCTGGTCATGGGTGACGAAGATGAAGGTCGTGCCGATCTCCTGCTGGATGCGCTTCAACTCGATCTGCATCTGGTGGCGCAGCTTGAGGTCGAGCGCGCTCAAGGGCTCGTCGAGCAAGAGCACCTTCGGTCGCTTCACCAGCGCGCGCGCCAGCGCCACGCGCTGCATCTGCCCGCCCGAGAGCTGGCCCGGCTTGCGCGCGGCAAACCCCGAAAGGCCGACGAGCGCCAGGGCATCGCCGACCCGGTTGCGGATCTCAGCGCGCGGCCGGCCCTCCGCCTCCAGCCCGAAGGCGACATTGGCCTCGACGCTCATATGCGGGAACAGGGCCCAGCGCTGGAACACGATGTTGGTCGGCCGCCGATAGGGCGGCACGTCGGTCATGTCCTGCCCGGCGATGCGGATCGCCCCCGCGTCCGGCGCCTCGAAACCCGACAGCATCCGAAGCGTCGTCGACTTGCCGCAGCCCGACGGCCCCAGCAACGAGAAAAATTCCCCGCTGCCGATCCCGAACGAAATGTCATCGACCGCAAGATGCGACCCGAAGCGCTTCGTCACGCCAACGATCTCTACCGTTCCTGACACGTTGCAAGGTCCCCTCGCGATCACCGCCATGCGACGCCCCCCATTGCCATGGCGGACTGCACTGCCGTCAAGCGATTCTCGCGCCAACTTTGACCGCCGCTCCCGCCAGAGGATGCCTAGCGCCAGGGGGACAGGTTCGGCGCTATTGGGCGTTGACGCCGTGCCGGAGAATCACCCAGATTGCGCGTTGGGCTCGTGCAGCCTGCCGCTCGCTCCCATCCGGGAATGGTGAATGCATGGTATCGAAGGATGATCCCTGTTTGCGACGGGCCATTCGTCAGCAAGGCGAGCACTGATCTTCAAGGCCCTCCGTGCACAGGATCAGACCATGCATAGCTTTCTCGATGCCAAGATCATGGCCAGGACGCTGCGTACAGCGCTTGGCGAGCGTGCCATCTCACTATCTCACAGCGATTGTCTCGAACTCGTGGCGCGGCAGTTCGGTTGCGCGAACTGGAATGTGCTTGCCGCGCATATCGCCGCCGCGACGCCCGATGACGCTCCGCTCACCCTGCCGCAGGGATGGCAGGCCGTCCGCACCCATGGCCAGGACAAGCACTATCGATTGGGCCTCGACCCTGCTCAGGAGGGAACGGCCCTGATCGCATGCCGGCATGAGCGCCACAGTGGCTTCGTCCTGCCTGGCGATTGCTTCGGCGTTCTCATGCAGAGCGTCATCGCCGCACCCTATCAAGGCCGCCGCATGCGGCTGACCGCCGAGGTGCGCACGGAGGACGCGGACGCAGGTGCGATCTGGATGCGGGTCGACAAGCAACCTGGGAGCGTCCTGCGCTTCGACAACATGTTGGAGCGCAAGGAGCGGGGGGCCCTACGCGGCACGCAGGCGTGGCGCATTTGCGAGGTCGTCCTCGACGTGCCGGAAGACGCGGGCAGCGTCCACTTCGGCTTCCTGCTGAACCGCTATGGCAAGGCCCGGGCGCGCGACTTCCGCCTGGAGGCGGTGAGTGATCATATCGCGCCGACCGCGGGCAACGGGCGCTATCTGCCGCAGCCGACCAATCTCGACTTTACCGAAGCAGGCCGGCGCATCTCGTCCTGAGCACCGGTTTTCGCGCCGCCGACCCGCCCACGCGCGGGTTCGCGGGTTCAATGGGTGTTGAGCAAGAGCAGGCCGACACCCGCCACGATCAGCACCATGCCGGCGATGTCCCGCCGGCTGGTGTCCTGCGCCATCAGGCTATGGGATACGGCCTGGGCGAACAGCACCTCGACCAGCGCCAGCGTGCGCACATTGGCGGCGCTCGTCAGCGAAAAGCCGATGAACCAGAATTGCGACGCGAAGGCCCCGGTCAGGCCCGCGAGGATCGACACGCGCCAGGCCCGCAGCGTCGCGAGGAGCTGCGGCCGGTTGAAGGCCAGCATCCAGACGACAAGGATCGCTGATTGCAGGAACAGGCTGAGCGCCAGGATCGTCGTCGCCCGGACCACGAAGGAGCCCGACGGCAGATCGATGATCGCCCCGCGAAAGCCGATGGCCGACAGGGCGAAGAGCCCGCCGGCGATGATGCCCATCGCCACCGAGCGGCCGCTGAGCCAGCTCGCCGCCGATCCCGGCTTCACCGACAACAGGACAACCCCGGCCGTCGCAATGACGATGCCGGCCGCCGCCCATGTGGTCGGAATGTCACCCAGGATGACCATGCCGGCAAGCGCCACCAGGATGGGCTCGGTCTTGAGCAGGGCGATGGTGACGGAAAAGGAGCGCTCCTTCATCGTCACCAGCATCAAGGCCGTGGCGAGGATCTGCGATATGGCCCCCATGGCAGTGAACAGCACGGCTTGCCGACCCACATGGGGCAGGCTTTCACCGCCGACGGCGAGAACGAGGCCGAGGAAGAGAAGCGAGAACGGTAATCCGTAGAGGAAACGGACCTGCGTCGCTCCGACGGTGCCAAGCACGCCCGTGAGGCTGCGCTGCATGGCATTACGCGCGGTCTGGGTCAAAGCCGCAATCAGCGTTGCGGGAATCCACAAGAGCGACAAACTGAACACGCCGAACCTCACCATCGATCACGCCCGGCCAGGCAACCAAGCCACCCGGCTCCCGGGTCGGTGATCACGCACGGCGGGATCGAGCATGCTATGGCTTAACGGGACGAGCGCCGCAAACTCTAGTGCAGTGCACGGATGGAACAACCGCCGCCGGACGCAGGGCTGACTTGCGTTGGTGCATGCGCGGCAGGGGACGGACATATCCGCCCCGGCCTGTCAGACATCCGTGACGCGCAGGCGCAGCGCATTGGCGATGACACTCACGGAGGACAGCGCCATCGCCGCCGCCGCGATGACGGGCGACAGGAGGATGCCGAACATCGGATAGAGGACACCGGCGGCGATGGGCACGCCTGCCGCGTTGTAGATGAAGGCGAAGAACAGATTCTGGCGGATGTTGGCCATCGTCGCCTGGGAGAGGTGCCGGGCGCGAACTATGCCGGTGAGATCACCCTTCAACAGTGTCACTCCCGCGCTCTCGATGGCGACATCGGTTCCTGATCCCATCGCAATTCCGACGTCGGCGGCCGCGAGCGCCGGCGCGTCGTTCACGCCATCGCCGGCCATGGCGACGACCCTGCCCTCGCGCTTGAGTTTCTCGACGACGGCACTCTTGGCGTCCGGCAGCACGTCGGCCTCGACGTCGTCAATCCCAAGGCGGCGTGCGACCGCGTTGGCGGTCGTGCTGTTGTCGCCGGTCAGCATGACGACGCGGATACCGTCCTTTCGCAGCGCCTCCAGCGCGGCCGGGGTCGTTGCCTTGATCGGGTCGGCGATCGCAAAGATGCCGGCTGGCTTGGCGTCGATGCCCATGAAGATGGCCGTGGCCCCTTCTGTGCGGAGCCCGTCCGCCTTCTCGGCCAGCACCTCCACGCCGATACCATGGTCCGCCAGAAAGGCCGCGTTGCCGAGCACGACAGCCCTGCCCTCGACGGTGCCCAGCGCTCCCTTGCCGGTTGGTGAATCGAAATTGGCCACCTCCGGAATGGCGATGGCCCGGCTCTCGGCGGCCGCGACAATGGCCGCCGCCAGCGGATGCTCGGCCGCACGCTCGACGCTGGCCGCCAGGCGCAGGATCTCGTCCTCGGTCCATCCATCGGCTGGAACGATCGTGGTAACCGAGGGCTTGCCTTCAGTCAGCGTTCCCGTCTTGTCGATGACGAGCGTATCGACCTTCTCCATCCGTTCGAGGGCCTCGGCATTCTTGATGAGAACGCCAAGCCCCGCGCCCTTCCCCACGCCCACCATGATGGACATGGGCGTGGCAAGGCCAAGCGCACAGGGACAGGCAACAATCAGCACCGCGACAGCCGCCACCAGCCCATGGGCGAGGCGCGGTTCCGGGCCCCATGCGCCCCAAGCAATAAAGGCGAGCACCGCGATCGCAATGACGAGCGGCACGAACCATCCCGATACCGTGTCAGCGAGACGCTGGATCGGCGCGCGCGAGCGCTGGGCATCGGCGACCATCTGGACGATGCGCGAGAGCATCGTCTCGCTACCAACCTTTTCGGCACGGATCACCAGCGCGCCGGTCTGATTGAGAGTGCCGCCTGTCACCCTGTCGCCGAGGGTCTTGGTCACCGGCATGGATTCGCCGGTTACCATGGCTTCATCGAGGGACGAGCGCCCGTCCTCGACGAAACCGTCGACGGGCACCTTCTCGCCGGGCCGCACGCGGAGCCTGTCGCCGACCACGACGGCATCGAGTGGCACCTCGGCCTCCCGGCCATTCGCCTCGATACGCCGCGCCGTCTTTGGCGCGAGGTCGAGCAAGGCCTTGATGGCGCCGGACGTCTGCTCGCGGGCCCTGAGCTCCAGCACCTGCCCCAGCAGTACAAGCACGGTGATGACGGCCGCCGCCTCGAAATAGACCGCAACGGTGCCATCCAAGCTGCGGAACGCCGCGGGGAAGAGGCCGGGCGCCAATGTTGCCACCACACTGTAGGCCCAGGCCACGCCGGTGCCCATGGCGATCAGGGTGAACATGTTCAAGCTGCGATTGACGAGCGATTGCCAACCCCGCACGAAAAACGGCCCGCCGGCCCAGAGTACCACGGGCGTCGCTAGCACGAACTGGATCCAGGTGGAAACGGCGGGTGGTACCAGGTGGTGAAGGATGGGCAGGAGATGCCCGCCCATTTCCAGGACAAAGACCGGAAGAGCCAGGGCCAGCCCGACCCAGAACCGGCGCGCCATATCGCGGAGTTCAGGGCTCGGCCCCGTCTCGGCCGGGGCGACGATCGGCTCCAGCGCCATGCCGCAGATCGGGCAGCTACCCGGCTCCGCGCGCCGGATCTCCGGATGCATCGGGCAGG
Organism: Hyphomicrobiales bacterium; assembly: GCA_930633525.1. NCBI lineage: Bacteria > Pseudomonadati > Pseudomonadota > Alphaproteobacteria > Hyphomicrobiales > Hyphomicrobiales bacterium. Next base: position 2,070,425 of record CAKNFP010000002.1, on the reverse strand, counting down.
TATATATCGTCCCGGGTGGCGCGGGCGCGGTCACGCCCGAGGCGGGCCGTCCATGGTCTTGGTGGTGCTTCGCTTGGTCGGCATGCGCGTGGCGGGCCGTCTCTCGGGCTGGTTCATGGCCACATTCATGACCGCCATGCCCATGTTGATGCTCATGTGCGTGATGATGTCCATCATGCGCGGCTGTCGCCCATGGCTCACCATGATGCTGTTCATCAGGGCCGTGATTGTGCCCGTGATGCTGCTCTCGCATCTCCTCGGGGCTCTCACCCTTCGGATGATGGTGATCTTGGCTCGCCGTTGCCGGTGCGCTTGATTTGTCCATCTACACAGCTATCGCGCGTTGTTATTCGATGATCCGCCAGATCTTCACAAATTGGGCTCCCTTACGCGAATGTCCACCTGGGCAGCCTGACTTGACCTGACCTGTCAAAGCGGTTCCACTGAAACAATCTGGTAGGTATGCATGTGCTCGTCATCGCGGATCGAGACATACTCCCCGGGTTGGAAACTTTCCTTGTTGAAGCGGAAGCCGGATTCGTCATCGGCGTCGCTACCGCGGTCATAGTCGAAGTACCAACTGCCGCCGGGCTTGCGCGCGAGACGACCGTGTTGATCCGCCTCATGCGCGCGGAAACGCCGGACGCGGCAATGCTCGGCATGCTTCTTCCAGGTCGCAGCATCGATATGCCCGTCTGGCATGAGCGGCGCGGCGAATTCGTAGCCGTCGAGGGGGCTCCCGACGGGATGGCCCGGTTCGCGCGCCAGCTCCAACCTTATCCTGCGGAAATTCGCGGGTAGCTCGACCATGTCAACCTCCTCATCGTACCGGCGCGGGTATCGACCGGTCCGAAATCCTCACTCTCAACGCGGCAGCCCCCGCTGCCGTTGCGATCATGCTTGCAGCTAAGCAGAAACTATCGATCCCGTCCTGATCCTGATCAAGAATTCTCGCCGCCGCACGTGAGGTGCCAAGAAAGCCATGCGCGCCGACGTCTGGTTGACTTAGGCAACAATTGACTTGGGCAGCATTGACTAGGGCAACAATCTTATGTCTTATATAAGATATGAATATGAAGCAGCTCGACGGGGAGACGTGCCTGCGGCAACCTCTGTTCGTCCGGCAGCCGTGAAGCGAAGCCCTTCTGTCTCGGGAACGGGCGGAAAATGCGATAGCAGCCGATCCCGGCGCCCGGGATTCAAGGCCAGCACGATCATGATAGGGAGGTTGGACAGTCCCATGAGCATTCCGAAATGCCTGGTTCACACGCCGCAGGACAGCTGCGGGGTTGTGGTCATCGAAGACCTCAAGGCCGGCACTGAAATGCTGTGCCTGATCACGGAGAATGACACCACCTTCACGCTCACGGCGGCCCATGACGTGCCGATCGGCCACAAGGTCGCTCTCAAGGACATCAAGGCCGGCGATACCATTCTCAAATACGGCGAGGACATCGGCAAGGCCATCGCCAACATCGGCAAGGGCGAGCACCTGCACGTCCATAACGTCAAGACAAAGCGCTGGTGAGGAGCGAGGCCATGCAAAGCAATTCGGAAGCCGCGATATCCGCTTCGACCGCCCAGACAAAAGCCCTGTTTGCCAATAGCGACTACAGCAAGCTGACGTTCCATGGCTGGAAGCGTGAAAACGGGCGTGTCGGCGTGCGGAATCACGTCGTCATCCTGCCGCTGGACGACCTATCCAACGCCGCCTGCGAAGCTGTCGCCAATGCGATCAAGGGTACTCTGGCGCTGCCGCACGCTTACGGCCGCCTGCAATTCGGCGAGGACCTCGATGTCTTCTTCCGCACGCTGATCGGCGTCGGCTCCAATCCGAATGTCGCGGCGGTGGTCGTCATCGGCATCGAGGAGGGCTGGACCAAGCGGGTCGTCGACGGCATCGCCAAGACCGGCAAGCCCGTAACCGGCTTTGGCATCGAGGGGCACGGCGACATCGCAACGATCGCGCGCGCCTCCTATGTGGCCAAGCAATATCTGCAATGGGCGACCGAGCTGCGGCGTGAAGAGTTCCCCATCAACGAACTCTGGGTTTCCACCAAATGCGGGGAATCCGATACAACGACTGGCCTGTCCTCCTGCCCGACGGTGGGCAATATGTACGACAAGCTGATCCCCAATGGCATCTACGGTGTATTCGGGGAGACCTCGGAGATCACGGGCGCCGAGCATCTCTGCAAGGCCAGGGCGGCGACGCCCGAGCTTGGTGAACGCTGGTACAAGATGTGGAAGGCCTATCAGGACGACGTGATCGAGGCGCACAAGACCGACGACCTGTCCGACAGCCAGCCGACAAAGGGCAATATAGCCGGCGGGCTGACGACCATTGAGGAGAAGGCGCTCGGCAATCTTGAAAAGATCGGCCGCACGTCGAAGTTCATTGATATTCTCGAGCCTGCCGAGATGCCGTCGCGCGGCCCCGGCCTCTACTACATGGACACCTCGTCGGCAGCCGCAGAATGCGTCACGCTCATGGCGGCGGGCGGCTATGTCGTGCACACGTTCCCGACAGGTCAGGGCAACGTGATCGGCAACCCGATCCTGCCGGTCATCAAGATCACCGGCAATCCGAAGACCATGCGTACCATGTCCGAGCATATCGACCTCGACGTTACCGGTATTCTGCGTCGCGACCAGACGCTGGATAGCGCGGGGGACGCATTGATCAGCATGATCCAACGCACGGCCAACGGCCGGCTGACCGCCGCGGAATCCCTTGGCCACCGCGAGTTCGTGATGACGAAGCTCTATCGGAGCGCCTGATCGGTCTTCGTCATAGTCCCGCGCGTTATACTGAGCTCGGCGATGGCCGGGCTCAGCCATATGCACATATCGAGGCCAAGCCTATGATCGTGATCAGCGAATTCATGGATGAGGAGGCCATCCGCAGCGGCCTCGATGGGTTCGAGGTTCTCTATGATCCCAGCCTCGTCGACAGGCCGGACGATCTGGCGGTCGTCATCGGCCAAGCCGACGCGCTCATCGTCCGCAACCGCACGCAGGTGCGCGGCGCTCTGCTCGAGGCCGCGCGTCACCTCAAGGCTGTGGGACGGCTCGGCGTTGGCCTCGACAATATCGATGTGGCGGCATGCAAGGCCCGCGGCATCGCCGTCTATCCGGCCTCCGGCGCCAACGACACATCCGTGGCGGAATACGTCATTGCGACCGCCATGCTGCTTCTGCGAGGCGCTTACGGGGCCAGCGCCGAGGTGGCGTCGGGAGCCTGGCCGCGCAATGCCGTCATCGGCCGCGAGATCGCCGGCAAGCGGCTCGGGCTCATCGGCTTCGGCGCGATTGCCCGCGAAACTGCTAAGCGCGCGGCCGCTCTCGGCATGACGATCGCCGCGTATGATCCCTATCTGCCGCCGTCAGCCGAGGCCTGGACACAGCCGTGGGGCCACGTCGAACCGCAGCCGCTGAATACGCTCCTGGCCGAAGCTGACGTGGTGTCGCTGCACGTCCCGCTGACCGACGAAACGCGCGGACTTATCGACGGAGCAGCAATCTCCCGGATGAAGAAAGGCGCCCTCGTCATCAACGCAGCACGGGGCGGCGTGGTGGATGAAGGCGCCATAGCCGCCGCGCTCCGCGCCGGCCATCTCGGCGGGGCGGCGCTCGACGTTTTCGAGGAAGAACCGCTCACTGCAGGCCTTGGCTCAGTTTTCGCGAGCACACCAAACCTCATCCTGACGCCGCATATTGCCGGGGTAACGGTGGAATCGAATGTCCGCGTCTCGTGGGTGACGGTGGACAACATTCGCCGGCATCTCGCCGGGGCCTAGAGCAAATCCGATTTGAATGGAATGATCCGATTCCATCCAAGTCGGTGAATATGCTCGCTTGTTTCTAAGCGGAGCAGGTCCGCATCAGACGGACGTGCTCTTGCCCAGCCAAAAGGTGCGCCATGCCTGTCCTGTCACTCGCGGAAGCACGGGATCTCGTCGCCGCGGCCCTTGTTCGCTCCCGCGTGAACGAGGCCAATTCCGCGAGCGTCGCCCGCGCCCTGGTCGCCGCCGAGGCGGATGGGCTGAAGGGCCACGGGCTGTCGCGCGTGCCGAGCTATGCAGCCCAGGCCAAGGTCGGCAAGGTGGATGGTTTTGCTCGCCCCGCTGTCACACGGCCGGCACCCGGCGTGGTCGCGGTCGATGCCGCGCATGGCTTCGCTTACCCAGCGCTCGACACCGCGCTCGATGCGCTGCCGGCGGTCGTGCGTAGCCAGGGCGTCGCTGTTGCGCCCATCCGCCGTTCTCATCATTGCGGCGCTGCCGGCCATGCCGTCGAGAAACTGGCGGAAGGCGGACTTGTTGCCCTGCTTTTCGCCAATACGCCAGCCGCGATCGCGCCCTGGGGTGGCTCCCGCGCGGTCTTCGGCACTAATCCCATAGCCTTCGCCTGTCCCCTCGCCGGAGCAGCCCCGATCGTGGTCGACCTGTCCGTGTCAAAGGTTGCGCGGGGAAATATTCTCGCAGCCAAACAGAAGGGCGAGACCATTCCGGTAGGCTGGGCACTGGACGCATCCGGACAGCCCACGACGGATCCGGATGCAGCGCTCAAGGGCACGATGTTACCGCTCGGCGATGCCAAGGGCACAGCGCTCGCATTGATGGTGGAGTTGCTGGCCGCCGGCCTGACCGGGTCACACTATGCCGCCGAGGCCTCCTCCTTCCTCGATGCCGAGGGGCCGCCGCCTGACACCGGCCAATTGATCCTGGCCCTTGATCCCACCCGCCTCGGCGGGCCCGATGCAATGACCCGCTTCGCCGTGCTCGCGGAGGCGATTACCGGCCAGGACGGCGCCCGCCTGCCGGGTGCGCGCCGCCTCGCCCTGCGCGCCAAGGCCGAAAAGGACGGCCTGGCGGTCGCCGACAGCCTGCTTGCCGACATTCGGGGGCTCTAAGCAATCGACCTTACGAGATCGCCAGGATTGGCTGCGGCATAACGGTAAAGGCAAAGTCAGCCCGGGACCTTCCGTGTCGTCCCCGCCGGGCTGCCAAGCCGGATGTTGCCGACTTGGCCGTTCCATGAGCAGCACGGCAACAGCCGGCTTGCGTGCAGCCCTGAAAAAGGGATTCTCGAACCGGCGCGCTTGATCTTTCGATCCCCTCCCAGCGCTGCGCGCGGCCGGGAATGACACGAGACGGGGTCGGGCACGCCGGGACTACAGGCGCGCGTGCCCGCAATTATCGGTCAGTTCTTCACTCCATTCTCACCGATGACGGCACGCCAGGTCGCGATCTCCTTGGCGAACTGAGCCTGATGGGCCGCTGGCGTTCGCTCATTTGCCGGGAAGAGCTGTGTGCCGACGTCTGCGAAGCGTGTTTGCACGTTCTTGTCCTCCAGCGCCTTCAAAAGCGCCGCATTGAGCTTCGCCACCACGTCGGGCGGGGTCCCCGCGGGCGCGTAGAGCCCGTGCCAGATGGTAAAGGCGAAGTCCCTGAGGCCGGCCTCCTGCAATGTCGGCAAATCCTTGAGAACAGGCAGCCTCTCCTTCGAGGTCACGGCGAACCCTTTGACGGTCTTGCCCTCGATCTGCGGGACGGCGGTCGTCGACTGGTCGCACAGCACATCCACCTGGCCACTCACCAGATCGTTCATGGCGGGGCCGGTGCCACGATAGGCAACCTGTGTGAACGTTACGCCCAGTGCCTTCTGTAAAAGCAATGTGCAGAGATGCGCATTGGATCCGACGCCGGCATGGGCGAGCGTCGCCTTTACTCCATCGGCCTTCAATTTGGCTGTGAGGCCAGCGGCATCGGTCGCCGGATAATCCTTTTTCGACATCAGGACCATCGGCCCGGAATTGACAAGTCCGACGGGCGCGAAGGCCTTAGCCGTATCATAGGTGAGCTTGGGATATAGCGAGGCGCCGGCCGCGAGAGCGACATGGTGAATGAGAAGTGTATAGCCGTCCGGATCCGCCTTGGCGACACGCGCGGCGCCCGAGGTACCGCCCGCCCCGGCGACATTCTCGATCACGACCTGCTGCCCGAGCGTTTCCGACATGGATTGGCCGATCAGGCGCGCTATCGCATCGCTCGGCCCTCCCGCCGCAAACGGAACGACCAGTGTTATCGATCGTGAGGGATAGGATTGCGCATGGACCGCGCCACCCGCCGCCAGCGCCATCAGGCCGGCCACAATGACCTGCATCAATATTCGCATCGATAAATTCCTCCCGCCGTTTGTTGGCGTTGCAATATGTCCGGCGTTGATACGCACGGTTCGTCGACCAGACTGACGCTGGCTTGCGACGAAGAACAATGTCGTTCAGGCACCACGGGTGCGATCCGCGTCCGCGAGTACCGCCCGATAATATAACAGATATCTTATATAACACTAGGATCGACTATCATTGGCCATCGGACTTTCGGCGGGCGAGGAAACCCTCCGCGTCGGGTTTTGGACGCGCCAAAAGCCACCCATGAGGTTTCACCGCACCGGAGGCGCCTGCCTGATGCCGAGCAGCCACCGTCGCGCCGACGCGAATGCTGCCAAGCGCAACAGGGCCTCTCTCTTGCGTCTCATATTTGATATAAGATAGCTGTTCGGATGATCTTAGATGGCAACGCATGTCAGCCGCGCCGCAAATCGCACCTGACGCTGGATGACAAGATACATCCCGTATCGGGCATTGTTGCCAGAGGATATTGACCAAAACGCATGACAGCGCCTCAGGACGACATCGAAACACTGGGCTTTCGACCGCTCTATCGCCAGGTCCGCGACCGGCTCATCCGCAATCTGGTCGACGGCGTATGGAGCCCCGGCGAGGCGCTGCCAAGCGAAATGCAGCTCGCGGCGGAGCTCGGCGTTAGCCAGGGGACGGTGCGCAAGGCCCTGGATGCCATGGCGGCCGAGAATCTCGTGGTACGGCGTCAGGGCCGTGGCACCTTCGTTGCGCGCCACGATGAAGAGCGCATCCTCTTCCAGTTTTTCAAGCTGGTGCCCGACAGCGGCACACGGAGCTTTCCCGATAGCCGGGTGCTGTCCCTGGCCCTGGGACGTGCGGATGCCAACGAGCGCGCTCTGCTCGCCCTGACGCCGGGCAGCCGGGTCATCCGCATCAAGCGCGTGCGATCCATCGAGAACAAGCCGGTCATTGCCGAGGCGATCACCCTTCCCGCCGCACTCTTTCCCGATCTCGCAGGCATGGCCGTGCCGAACAACCTCTATGGTCTCTATGCCATGCACTACGGCATCACCATCGCCAATACCCAGGAACGGCTCAAAGCCGTCGGCGCTTCCGCCGACGATGCCGCCATCCTCGGCATCGCCCCTGGGGCGCCTGTCCTGCAGATCGACCGACTTGCACTCGCCCTCGACAGGACCCCCGTCGAAAGGCGGCTCAGCATCTGTCTGACGCATGACCTGCATTATCTGTCGGATTTGAGTTGAGGATATTTGTAGTCCGCAGCATTACATTCCGCAAATATCAAATTGATGAAAGATATTTGACGATGATTAAACAGCGCCGAACACGACATTCGCGTTGCTATGCATGTATTTGCGTATTTGACCACGAGAAGCCGACCTTACTCGTTTCCCGCCCCGATGGGGACTGGTGCTTTTTGTGCGGAGATCTTCATGAGGATAATGCAGATAACTATCGCGTAGTCGGAATGTCGCACCTCTTGCATCAAGATCCGACATTAGAGCCGGTGCTGGATCTGCCCCCGGACTGGGAAGCAGAGAGGACGACGGTTGACGGACATTGGGTTCGATCTCAGATTCCACCTCAGTAGCGAGCCGATGCGCGGCCGCACGAGTGATCAACTTATACCGCATTTGCTGCTCTTCATCGCGTCACGAGCGGAACTTCGCACCGATGTCGAGATCGCCACTATCAAATTTTTCACAGTTCACTTTATGAACTCATCGAAAACGCCAGCACACGAATTCGAAACGCTTGGAGCGGTCTATACAGCGCCCTCACCTGTCCTCCAGGGGATACCGGCCGTCAACCACGCCGCTGATGAGGTTCAGCGCGAGCAGCCGGTGCGAGTCGAGGGCCGGACGGGCGGGCTTCAAGCGGCCCACAAGCGATGCGATAGCGGCGCGATACTGGCGGGCCAATCGCACGGCCTCCTCCTGCCCGATCGCGCGGAAGGTCAGCTCTGTGCCGGGCACGGATTGCGCCAGCCGATCGAGATCAGCGCTGATCACCGTCGCGATTTTCGGATAACCGCCCGTCGTCTGCCGGTCGCGCATAAGCACGATCGGCTGGCCATGGCCCGGCACCTGCACATGGCCGCTGACGATGCCGTCGGATACGATATTGTGGCCGCGCGCGGCGATGAGTTCCGGCCCTTCAAGTTGATAGCCCATCCGGTCGATACGCGCGGAAACGCGATAGCTCTCCCCAAGAAAGCGGGCGATTGCCGCCGGCTCGAAATAGTCGTCCTGCGGCCCTAGAACGACGCGGATCGGCCCTTCCTCAACAGGCGGCCGCTCCGTCAACTGCTTGGGCTCATTCTGCCCGGCGGCGGCACAGGGCAATCGGTCGCCCGCGGCCAGCGGCCGGCCGACCAGGCCGCCCATGCCCGAGCGACGATGGAGGGAGAGGCTGCCAAGTTCGGGCACCGCATCGAAGCCACCCGCAACCGCCAGGTAGGCGTAGAGCCCGGCGCGGCAGGCCCCCACCGTCAGCACCTCGCCCTCATGCAGCAGCACGGAGGTGAGCGGCACCACCGGCTTGCCATCGACGGCGAGCGTCGCGCCACCACCGGCGAGGGACAGGAGGACAGGCCCACCCTCGCTGATCAGTGAGCCCCCTTGCACCATGAACTCGATCGCGCCGGACTCAGCGTCGTTGCCGACCAGCACATTGGCAACCGCGAGCGCTGACAGGTCCATCGCACCCGCCGGAGACACACCGAAGCGTTGGTAGCCGAACCGTCCGCCGTCCTGAAGGGACGTTGCCGGCCCGCAGTCGCGCAGAATGAGAGCGCTCACGATGCCACCAATTCTGCAACCGGCTCACCGGCTGCGGCAGCTTTGTCGAGGGCGGGCCAACGGTCCGCCGCGATCGGCTCGAACACGATCTCGTCACCCGCGGCGATCAGGAAGGCGGGATCCCGACCGGGGTGATAGGGCCGGACGGGCGTACGCCCCAGAAGATGCCAGCCGCTCGGCCCGGCGATCGAGCTGATCGCGGCCTGCGCACCTCCGATGATGACCGAGCTCGCGGGGATCAGGGCGCGCGGCTCCGCCCGCCGCGATGTGGCAAGCTTGGGATCGAGGCCGCCCAGATAGGTGAAGCCCGGCAGGAAGCCGATCATGTAGACCCGATAGACAGGCGCGCAATGGGCCTCGATCAGCGCTGACTGTGAGACGCCGTGCCGGGCCGCGACGTCAGGGAGGTCCTCCCCGAATGCGCCGCCGTAGACGACGGGAATGCGCCAGCGCCGCGCGCTGGCCTCAAGAGGCGGCGGATCTGCCGCGAGCGCGAGAAGCTCTTCCGCCAGCGCCGCGGGGTCTGCCGCGGCCGGGTCCACATGGACGAGCAGTGAGCGATAAGTCGGCACCGTCTCGACGAGACCGGCGAGAGGCCGTGCCCTGAGTGCCGCATCCAGCGCCAGGACCTTCGCATTGAGCTCGGAATCGACTGCGTCGCCGAATTCCACAGTCAGCGCGGTGTCGCCGCAGGGGCGCACGCGCGGATAGGCGGACACGGTGGCCTCCGGGTCCAGCTTAATCGGAAACGATCCAGAATAAGTAATCATAACAAATAATTAAACCGCTCACCCGTCCGGTATCCTCCATTACGATCCTGCACAATCCAAGTTAGATTGTCGTGCGCAACGAAAGCAAAAGGTCAACATCCTGAGAAGGCTCTTTCCGCGCTGCGCGTGCGCGCGCTCAGTAAACCCGGACGCCACGCCGATGGCAATGGGCTCTATCTCATCGTCGATCCCTCGGGAGCCCGGCGCTGGGTCTTGCGTGTGGTCGTGCAAGGTAGGCGTCGCGACATCGGCCTGGGTGGGGCGAGTTTGGTCACGCTCGCCGAAGCACGCGAAAAAGCCCTGACCTATCGTAAGATCGCGCGTGCGGGTGGTGATCCCCTCGCGGACGGGCGCCAGCAATAAGCCGTCCCAACCTTCCAGTCAGCCGCCGAAACCGTTCATCGCGAACACGCTGCGGGGTGGAAGAACGCCAAGCATGCGGCACAATGGCTCACCACACTCAAGAACTACGCCTTTCCCGTCATCGGTTCGCAACGGGTAGACCAGATCGGCAGCGGTGATGTCCTTAAGGTCCTCACCCCGATCTGACTGTCCAAACCCGAAACGGTCCGTCGTGTCCGCCAGCGGATCGGTACCGTCCTGGATTGGGCCAAGGCCTCCGGCTTGCGAAGCGAGGGCAATCCGGTCGCGGGTGTGACCAAGGGTCTTCCCAAACAGCGGGATCGCGACGCGCACCATGCGGCACTGCCCTATGACAAGGTATCAGCGTTCATCCAGGCCATGCGCGCCACCGACAGCAGCTTATCAGCCAAGCTTGCCTTCGAGTTTTTGATCCTCACCGCCACCCGGACCAGTGAGGTCTTGGATGCCCGGTGGGATGAGATCGATACCGATCAGGCGGTCTGGGTCATTCCGAAGGCACGCATGAAGGCTGGTCGCGAGCATCGTATCCCCCTCCCCGATCGGTGTGTGGACATTCTCGATACCGCGAAGACCCTGAACGGCAATCCCTTCATCTTTCCGGGCCAGTTCCTTGACCGGCCATTGTCGAACATGGCCTTGCTCATGATGCTGCGCCGGATGAAGGTCGATGCGACGGCCCATGGTTTCCGTTCGTCCTTTCGGGACTGGGCGGCCGAGACCACACATTTTCCCCGCGATGTCTGCGAGATGGCGCTTGCCCACACGATCGAGAACAAGGTCGAAGCCGCCTACCGCCGTGGCGACCTCTTCGACAAGCGCCGCGAACTGATGGTGGCTTGGGCGATGTTTGCGACGACGCCAGCGGCGAAGGCGGAACCGTGACTGTACGATGATGCCGTTCTGGCTCATTCGTCACCGCTAGTCAGAGATCGGCGGCAGCTCGGTTTGGAACGCCCATGGGCTATGCCGCCCTCTCGGTCGGGGCGCGCGGCCAACCTGACCAATACCCTGTCCTTATGGTACTCCCGAACTCGATTGCGCTTATTATTGAGCAAAACGGAATCGGACCTTGGGGCACCGCGAGTTGCGGTAAGGTCTAGCGATATGGGGGAGCCTTCTCATGATGTTACCGATTGAAGTCGTCGCCCTGCACTATCATGGGATTCTACGATCGGTTTCGGAGGACTATTACCTCACCGGGTATTCCGATCTACAGATGATAGCCCTTGATACGCGCCTCCTCAGCCAAGCCTACTATCGCACCGATCCTGTCGTACGGCTTTATCAGGGCTGCTTCGGCCGCGTGCCCGATTCAGACGGCCTCGACTTTTGTGTCGCGGTCTACAAGAATACGTATTCAATCGAGACGCTCGCGAACGCGTTCTCAGCCTCGGACGAGTTTCAGGAACAATATGCGGGTCTGAGCAACGCCGATATTGTCACCAAGATGTACGAGAACATCCTCAATCGCCAGGGTGATGACGCAGGGATTGCCTTCTGGACGAAATTTCTCGACGACGGCGGCACGCCCGCGGCTCTCGTCATGTCGTTTTCAGAATCACCGGAATTCGTCGAGCTCGCGCGACCCTATAATGACTTGTTTCTCCGCTCCGCAGCCAATGGCGCGCAAGACTATGAAGGCTCGCTGTTTGAGCCCGACATCTCGGGCGAAGTCCTCGCATTAACACGTGCAGCTAACACTATTCTCGAAACTGAACGTGATGACTTCTTCTATTCCAATCTCGAACGTGGAACGCTCCAAAGCTCAGATATCCTGGATGGAAATGGTGGCTGGGACACGCTTTGGACAATAGCGAGCCACACAATCGCCCCGACGATCCTTGACATTGAAGTCCTGCAATTTTGGGCGAGCAGACTAGATTTCGATGCAGCGAATGTCACCGGCGTCAAAGAGATCTGGAGTGTCAATTCGAGTGACAACGTCACTTTCTCCAACATCTCTCTTGAAACCCATATCTCTTTGACCTCACTTCCTGGCGAAAGCGCCGTAACAACGCTCCGCTACACCGACACTGATGGGGATGATGATACCGCGCAAATTACGGTATCAGGCGGAGCATAATATCTCCACATCAACGATATCGAGTATCTCGATATCACTTTTGGTGCGCGTACGGTGCTTCCGATCGATGCCGCCGCGCTAAAAACTGTCAGGATCCATGGGGAGGGCGATATTGATCTGAGAGTTGTGCCGACCGAAACATTGGCCTTGATCGACGCCTCTGCCGTTGTCGGCGACTTCCAGATTGGCTTGGGTCAGTTCCCCCGATAAACTCCCTGACCATCAAAGGCTCGAGCGGCGACAATGACATTCGGCTTCGAAGCCAAGCGGATATGGTCATCATCACACAAGGCGGCCCAGATGTGATCTGGTCCTGCGCAGGCGCCAATCCGATCACACCAGGCGGGGGAGCTGACACCATCTACCTCGAATATGGTCACACCACGCTGCGCTACGAGAGCCTCACCGATTCAACGCTCACGGCGACAGACGGCATCTCATTCTTCACGCACGGCCGGGATAAAATTGACCTGACGGGGCTCGGCCTATCGCTTGCATCTACAGCCCGCACGGGATCGCGTCATCGTGCTGTTGTCCGGTGAAGGCCGGGCTGAGAGCCTGTAAGATCGCCGGTCTCGATTGGTTGATGGTTCTCGCCGATAAGGGGCGGGTGGGCTCGGTGTTGAGTGTCCGGGATGCCATCGCCAAGAAGGACAGCGGACGTCGGCTTCCCGTTCATCCGGATCTGCGCCGAGCTTTGCAAGACGTCAAGGCTCCTTGGGTCCTCCGTGGTCCCGTGTCGTTGCTACGCGGGAGATCGCGAAGGGGCCGAATGCTTGCTGCACGGGCATTATCTGAAGGCGGTTGACGTTCAAATGTCGGGGTAAAGTGCAGGACCAGAAGATGGTTTCGGCAATGTCCTCGGCGGATATCGGATCGATTCCCTCATAGACGGCCGCAGCTTTTTGTGCATCCCCGCCAGCGCGCACCAAAGAGAACTCAGTTTCCGACATACCCGGCTCAATATTGGTCACTCTAACCTTGGTACCCATCAGATCGGCGCGAAGACTCAGGCCGAATTGCCTCACAAACGCTTTACTCGCACCGTATACGTTCGTCGTTGGACTTGGATAGTCGCCAACCGCCGAACCTAGCAGAATAATGTGCCCCTCGTCGCGCTCCACCATGCCGGGCAACACGGCTCGCACCGTATTCAGCACCCCATTTATATTAGTGCAAACCATCTGTTCCCAGTCGGCGATATCAGCATCCTGAGCCCGCTTAGAGCCGAGCGCGAGTCCGGCATTCGCAACGCAGATGTTGGGCGCCTCGAAGGGAACGGGCAACGTTTCAAAGGCGCGGAAGACACCATCGCGGTCCCTGACATCCAGCTGAGCGACGTGGCAGCGCTCCCCAAGCTCGGCTTTAAGTGCTTCGAGGCGCTCACGGCGGCGGCCGACGCCGATTACCTTCGCGCCAGCACGGTGGAAGTGGCGACATACAGCTCTGCCGAAGCCCGCGGTGGCCCCCGTGACGAAAACTGTGAGGCCCCTTGGATCGAGGGTCGAAATCATGGGACCTCCGCGTTGCACTCGAGACTAGCAGGGATGAAGCCCCGCTTACATGCCCAGTATATGCTTCACGTCGCTCGGAGTGACGGGTGTGCAATCGTACTGCCGGGCGAGCTCGACCACCTTTCGCACGACATCTACGTTTCGTGGCGTCCCAAGCTCGCGATAGCCATAGTCGCCAAGTCCAATGGATATATGCCCGCCATTCTGAAGAATGTAGGGAACGAGCCCAAGTAAATCCCCTTCCTTACAGCCGACGGACCATACCATAGGCACGGCCGGATCGAGCAGCTCGATAAATGGCTTGAGGCCGGCGACGGTGCCCGGGTGCCCGCCCAGGAGGCCACCTTCGGTAAGCAAAAAGGTCTGATGTACCGGCGATTTCAAAACACCCATGCGATAGAGCGCCTGGCCAGTTCGCAACATGGGAACGGTCCAGGCAAACAATTGCTCGCGCATGCCAAGTTCATGGGTCCAGCCAACGAACCGCTCCACGGTCTCTGTCGCGTTTAGATAAACTTTGTGTTTGGTGTCAAAGGTGTTTGTCGAAAAATCGAACCGATCAATATTGGTTGTTCCGGTATCGATCGGCACAAAATCCGGCCGAAGACCCATCTTGTCAAGGGCAACGTAGTGCTGAAAACGCGTGGCGTCTCCGCTCACGTGAATCTGACCCATGGTCGGAGCGATAAGGATGTCCGAGCCGGCGCGAATCTTGCTAATCGATGCACCATAGCTCTCCGCATCGAAAGCTGGCGAGCCGTCTTCCTTACGCGCGTGAAAATGCACGATCGCCGCCCCGGCTTCCCGGATCTCGTTGCAGTCGCGCGAAATCTCGTCCGGGGACCAGGGTACGTTGGGGTTCGAATCGCGCATTGCATATTCGTTCACCCGAACTTCGATGATTAGTGGACGCCCCATGGCAAACCTCCCTTTGAATTTTCTGGAAGTGAGCAACCCATGCCCAAGCGGTTAACGACAGGTCGAGTTACGAGGCTTCCGCAAGACTTTCGTTCGTCGCCCCGTCGAGGAAAAAACGGTCCTGAATCCGCCGCAGCGCGAGCAGCTCCGACTCTGGCTCGATGGCCAGATGGTCAAAATCGATGGTCTCGCCCTTCGCAACGTCGCGTACGAGACAGCGATTCGCGGCGAGATAGAACGGTGCCGGTTGCCCGTCACCTAGAACTACTGCGGGAACAAGCTCGGACGACACGCCGTCAATAGTGTGGTGGTGGCCGCCCATATGGAGCAGGGTTCCAGCCGGAAGATCGCGCTCGGCGCGGGCGATTAGATCGAAATGAGGCCGAGGCGAGATGCCCCCCGACGATACGCCGAGGAGAGCGGCCTCCAGTACGCTTGTAGCCGCCTCCAACCCGAGGAGGTGACGCGGCAGGTAGAGTAACGCATGTCTCAGGTCGCGACTTACCACATGACCTTTTGCGGCGAGCATCTCCCAGCTCGCCTTGTCGCGGCAGCGCACAACGACGAAGACGCCACCAGCGAAGCTGATCTCTTCAGGCCGCCGCAGGCAATGGAAGACGTCGAGCCGACCGCAGCCGGCGAGCAGGCCGCCATCTGCCTTTTCGCAAAGAAGATCGGGTACATCGCAAATGCGGGCAATGGGCGCGTGGAGGTTCGCGACATCGGGTGCAAAGCCCGTGGCATTGGCGACGATAAGAAGTTCGCACAGGTCCGGCACCGCACGCTGAGGCAACGCGGCGGCGAAGTCCGCCCGCAGGCCGCAGATTTCTGCGGCGGTACGTTCTCCCCAGACCCAGACATTCGAGAAGCCAGGTACCGGTACTGTCGTGCCGTTGGCGCTCAGCGTCTCAGCCTCGGGATCGAAAACGAAGTCGTATTCGCTCGCCTTGCCTGCCGCGACAATCTCGAAGCCCATCGTCTGGGCCCAAGTGACCAGGCCGATGAGCAAGCTTGGCTGGTCGCCGTCGACCGGTGTGACGACAAGGCCGCGCTGCGCTGCCATGCGGGCAAGCCCGCTGCCAACCACACTGTCCACTTCCTTGGAAACGAGAGCGAGATGCTTGCCCGCCTCAACCGCCATGCGGGAATGGCGTGCACCACTCTCCGGATGACCGGTCGCTTCGACAAGCACATCAAAGGGCAAATCGATAACGACGCTGAGATCAGCGGTAGCGATAAAATCGCCCTCCTCCCATGCCTCCTTCGCTTCGGACGCGGAATTGCAGACCCGGATCCGGTCGGCGGGTATGCCGACCTCGCACATTGTCCGGACGACCGATTGTGCGTCTAGGTCGACAGCAACCCGGGCGGTCATCAGCGGGACATGAAGCCCCTGCGCCAGGAAGCTACGGCCAAAGCCACCCGTACCGACCAGGCAGGTCTCGACTGCTTTGACGGCTGAGAAATAACGATGGTAGTTCATCGAGCGGGCCGTATCCTCTGCATGCAAGCCCGACGAAGCGGGCAAACGTCGGCCGGCTGGAGATCGGAAGAAGGCCGGACGAACATTATATGATGTATAATTGCATGCGATACTGCGATACAGATGTCAACTTGAAACGGATGATGAAGAAAAATGGCACGAGTGCATGCAATGGAGGACGTATGACTCTGGTTCCGTCGGGAGCTGTCGAACTCGGCCCGCGTGGTCAGCGGGCCCTAGCTGTCGCGGAGCGGATTCGCGATCTGATCGTTTCCGGAGAATTGGCGGCCGGAAGCCACATAGCCGAGCGGACCATCATCGAACAGATGGGGGTGGGCCGAACGCCGCTGCGTGAGGCGTTTAAGATTCTCGAGGCGGAAGGCCTGATCGGCATCGTTCCGAATAGAGGTGCCATGGTCACGCACCTGACTCCAAGCGACGTAGACGCGGTGATGGCCGTGTTGATCGGGCTGGAGGGCGTCGCATCCGAACCTGCCTGTGCCCAGTGGAGCCAGATGCAGTTCATGTCTATTGAGAATGATCACCTCAAAATGATGGATTGCCATCGCCGGGGAGATCTTATGGGCTATTTCCATCTTAACCAGTCGATCCATCAGAAAATCATAGACTGCGCGGCAAACGCACCGCTCTCCAGAATCTACAAAGCGGAATGCGCGCGTATCGGCCGTTACCGGTTGGCCGGCAACCGTAATGCGGAACGCTGGGCGACTGCCGTCCGTGAGCACGAATTCATTCTCGATGCTATCCGCATGAGGGAGGGCGCGCTCTTGCGCGAGCTGCTGCGCATCCATCACCTCAATGGATGGCGCAAGACCCGGGAGATGCTGGAGGCCGAGTCGATGGCCGCCACGCGTGAAGGCTCAGGCTCAAAGAGCCGGGCTCATGTCAAGCGCAGCACGACGCCCCGTCGAAAGGCCGCGCCGGATTCCGCCTGATATGAAGCAGACATATCTGCGCGTGATATTGCATTCAAAGATGGGTCTTTTCGAATCGCTAGTTAATCGTCGGCGATTCCGTGATGTTGAATATCGTATTTATCTCAATGGATTAATAAAGATCGCTTGGAATTGGCTGCGGTTGGAAAATCTGCGATAATCGAAATTGCATTCGAAGTTGTTAGCCTATATAAGGCGCTCGAAGGCTCCGGTGGAGAGCTGATGGAGGGAATATGCTTAAGAAGCCGCTACTGCTTGCCGCCGCGCTGTCACTTGCTGGCATTGGACCGTCCGCCGCGTGGGAACCAACGAAGCCAGTGGAATTCCTAGTGCCTTTCGCCGCCGGTGGCGCATCGGACCAGATGGTGCGTGTGATTCAGGGGATCATCCAGAAGCACAAGCTCTCCCCCCAGCCGATCGTGGTCGTCAACAAGCCCGCAGCCGCAGGTGGCGAGGCGATGCTGGATTTGCAGGGCTCCACGGGAGATGCCAACAAACTGATGCCAGGTTGGTCAGGAATCTATCTTATTCCCCTGACTACGAAGCTGAAGGTGAGTTGGCGCGACTTCACTCCGGTAGCGCTGCTCGCGCAGGACGCCTTTCTGCTGTGGGTGAACGAAAAGTCGCCTTACAAGACACCAGCCGATTTCATCGCTGCAGCAAAGAATGCCAAGCCCGCTCTGAAAATTGGCGGGGCCGGCTCCAAGCGCGAAGATCAGATGCTCGCCATCGCCATGGAGCAGTCGGCAGGCGTCAAACTCAACTACGTTCCCTACTCGGGCGGTGGCGCCGCTTCCACTCAGCTCGCGGGCGGACATATCGAAGCCAACGTCAACAATCCTGCTGAGGATATCGCAAACTGGCGCGGCGGCCTAACGCGGCCCCTCTGCGTCTTTTCCAGTACGCGGCTTCCCTACAATACGAAGGTGACTGCCAATCTGTCCTGGGCGGACATCCCGACATGCCCGGAGATGGGGCTTGACGTCACCTATCAGATGATGCGCGGAATCTTCCTGCCGAAAGACGTGACCCCGGAACAGGTCGCTTTCTACACGGATATGCTTCGAAAAGTGTCCGAGAGCCAGGAATGGAAAGACTACATGACGCAGAACGCCCTGGTACCTGATTTCCGTTCCGGCGCCGAGTTTCTTGAATTTCTGCAGGCCGACGATCAGAAGCATAAGGAGCTGGTGACGAAGGCTGGCTTCCTTACCGCCAACTGACGGCTAGGGTCATGGCCGGCCCTATGTGTCAGACGATCTAACACAACGCTTGGCGGGCGTGGTGCCTGCGGTATGCGCCGTGCCCGTTTTCGAAACCAGCGAGGAGACGTCCATGTGCAGCACTCCCGAGGGGGCGCGCGCTCGGGGAATTTCCCGTCGCACCGCCGAATATGTAGTCGCCACGACGCTAATCGTTTTGGCGGGGCTCGTTCTCTGGGATTCCTATGACCGCGGCGCGGGATGGGACATGGGACCGGAGAACGGATACTTCCCGGCCCGAGTCGGCTGGATATTCTTGGCCAGCTCCCTCTTCATTGCTGTGGACGCGAGCCGCCACCCGCCCGAGATCTTTGTCACATGGGCGCAATTATCGCAGGTGTCGCGCGTCTTCCTGCCATTGCTCGTCTACATCGCATTGATCAAGCCGCTGGGGATTTATGTCTCGTCCGGTCTCTTCATCGCCGGGTTTATGCTGATCGTTGGCTCCCGCAGCCCGTTATCGATCCTTGGGACAGCTATACTAGCCCCAATCGTCTGTTTCTGGGTCTTCGAAGTTCAGTTTCTCGTCTCTCTTCCGAAGGGGCCGCTCGAATCGTTCTTCGGTTATTGAGGTTCTAGGATGACAGATCTGTCTTCTCTCCTCGCGGGTTTCGAGCTCGCGCTGTCTTGGCACAACATCATGTTTATGGTGGTGGGGGTGCTGCTTGGAATCGTGGTCGGCGTATTGCCGGGCCTGGGCGGACCAAACGGCGTGGCGATCCTGCTGCCTCTCACGTTCGGCATGGACCCCACCTCCGCAGTCATTCTACTGTCCTCCATCTATTGGGGGGCGCTATTCGGTGGTGCTATTACCTCAATTCTGTTCAATATTCCGGGGGAATCGTGGTCGGTGGCGACCACGTTCGATGGCTATCCCATGGCCATGCAAGGCCGGGCTGGAGAGGCACTGACCGCGGCATTCACCGCTTCCTTCGTCGGCGCACTTGCCGGTGTCGTTCTCATTACCTTCGTGGCGCCCTTGGTCGCGCAGTTTGCGCTGAAGTTCGGGCCTGCCGAATTTTTCGCTGTCTTTCTGCTCACGTTCTGTTCTTTCGTGGGCATGGGTAAGGAACATAAGGCGAAGATTGTGGCGATGCTATGCCTGGGGTTCCTATTGGCTGCCGCTGGTGTGGACACAATTTCAGGAGACATCCGCCTCACCTTCGGAATTACCGAATTTATGCGCGGATTTGATTTCCTCGTCCTGGTAATCGGTCTGTTCGGTGTGGGGGAAATTCTTCTGACTGTCGAAGAAGGGCTGGAGTTCAAAGGCAAGCGGGCCAATATCGATCTCAAAGTCGTGTTGCGTACCTGGGCCGGGCTACCGCGCTATTGGGGTACGCTGCTGCGTTCCTCACTCGTCGGCATGTGGATGGGCGTGACGCCGGGTGGCGCGGTCGCAGCGTCGTTTATGGGCTATGGCCTGGCCAAGCGCTTCTCCAAGCGCGGCAACAATTTCGGCAAGGGCGAGATCGAAGGTGTCCTCGGCCCCGAAACAGCTGCGCATGCGGCTGGCACCTCAGCCTTGCTGCCTATGCTGGCGCTGGGCATTCCCGGCTCGGCGACGGCCGCTGTTCTTCTCGGGGGGCTGCTGATTTGGGGCCTCCAGCCGGGGCCGCTCCTGTTTGTCGAGAACAGCGAATTCGTGTGGGGGCTGATCGCGTCCATGTATCTCGGCAATGTGGCCGGTCTAATCATCGTATTGGCAACCGTCCCGCTCTTCGCGGCCATCATGCGCATTCCGTTTGCGATCGTAGCACCGATCATTCTTATGGTCTGCGCCATCGGCGCTTATACGATCTCCAATTCCATCTTTGACGTTTGGCTTATGCTGGCTTTCGGCGTTCTGGGATATGTGTTTAAAAAGCTTGATTATCCCATGGCGCCCCTGGTGCTGGCACTGGTCTTGGGAGACAGAACCGAAGAGGCCGCACGGCAAGCCCTCATCGGTTCCGAGGGCGATCTCGGTGTCTTTTTCGCCAATGGCCTAGTGACCAGCCTGATCCTTATTGCCCTTGCGCTGCTTTTGTGGGGACCGGTATCGACTCTCGCGAACCGGCTGCGCCAAAAAGTGTCTCTTCGGGCAGACTAGCGATCGCTGCGGCGCGACGTTAGGTGTTTGGACACTTCCGAGTGACGGACAGGTGGCATTTCTCAAACGCCGACGGTTTCTGAGGCGGCTTTCAAGATCGGGATGTGGCGGGATGCCGCCTGCGGTGCTGACTACTTTGTGTCAACGGCCAACGACTAAGAGATTAAGTCGCGACGTACTTAAATCCGATCAAATCTGAACTGTTCAAGGGACTGGAGTTCGCTCGGTCATATACGGAGGAGCGCGATGCTTCTGGGTGTTATAGCGGACGATTTCACGGGGGCGAGCGACATCGCCAACACTATTGCCAAGGGCGTCGCACCGGAAGGCGGGCTGCGCACAGTGCAATACCTCGGCGTGCCGATTGGCGCTGCCGCCCCCGACGTCGAGGCCGGCGTTATCGCGCTGAAAAGCCGTTCTATCCCCGCCAAGGAGGCAGTCGAGCAGTCCCAGGCTGCCATCGACTGGCTGCTGGCGCAGGGCTGCCGGCAGATCATCTTCAAGTACTGCTCCACCTTCGATTCCACCAGCGCCGGCAATATCGGCCAGGTCGGCGAGGCGCTGGCCAAGCGGCTTGGCGTCAAGGGCGTCATTGCCTGCTCAGCGTTCCCCGATACCGGTCGCACCATTTACAAGGGCCATCATTTCGTCGGCGACCGGCTACTGAACGAATCGGGCATGGAGCATCATCCGCTCAACCCGATGCCCGACCCGGACCTGCGGCGCTGGCTGAGACTGCAGACCACGGAGCCGGTCGGCTTTGTCGACTGGAACATCGTGAGCCAGGGCCACGACCTCGTGCACGAGGCGCTCGCCGCGGCGGGCGGACGCGGCGAGCGCCTCGTTATTGTCGACGCCATCAGCAATGACGACCTCCTGACCATCGCCGCCGCCTGCGCCGAGGCGAAGTTCCTCACCGGCGGCTCCGGCATTGCGCTCGGCCTGCCGCGCAACTTCATCAGAGCCGGACTTGCCAAGGGCGGCGCGCCGGCGGTCGACGCCATCGAGGGGCCGGAAGCGGTGATGGTCGGCAGCTGCTCGCGCGCCACGCTCGGCCAGATCAAGCAACATTCGGCCAGCCATCCCGTGCTCCCAATCGACGTCGAGCAAGTGATGGCCGGCACGCTGACCTCTGACGACCTCGTAGCGTTCATAATGGCCAATACCGGCAAGGCGCCGCTGGTCTATTCCTCCTCCAAGCCGGAGCAGGTTGCAACGCTGCAGGAGAGGTACAGCCCCGAGGCAATCGCCCACAGCCTCGATAATCTGTTCGCCAAGGCAGCGAGAAACCTGTTCGAGGCTGGCGTGCGGCGCATCGTGGTCGGCGGCGGTGAGACCTCGGGTGCGGTGGTCTCGGCCCTCGGCGTAAGCTCTTTCCGCATAGGCCGTGAGATCGACCCCGGTGTGCCAGTGCTGGTGACCGAGGACGGCACTGGCCTCGGCATGGCGCTGAAGTCCGGCAATTTCGGCGCCGTTGACTTCTTCGCGAAGGCGCTCGGCGCTATCTCGGCGAAAGCTGCGTGAGGAAGCGGGTTATGGACGAGCAGGCGACACGCGAACTTCTGGTGCGTCTATCGCGCTCGCTGTTTGAGCGCGGCTATTCGGTCGGTTCGGCTGGCAACATCAGCGTTGCCGTTGACGATGGAATATTGATCACGCCGACGAATTCCTGCCTCGGCTTCCTCGAGGCGGACCGCATCTCCAAACTCGACCGCAGCGGCAAGCATATCTCCGGCGACAAACCGTCCAAGGAAATTTGCCTGCATAAGGCCTTTTATGAGACACGGCGGGGCACGGGAGCGGTGGTGCATCTGCATTCGACCTACGCAACTGCTCTCTCCTGCCTACCGGACCTCGACGAGCACGACTGCATCGCCCCGCTCACGCCTTACGTGGTGATGCGGGTTGGGCGGGTACGGCTGCTGCCTTACATGCGGCCAGGCGACCCGGCAATGGGCGAGATGATCCGCGATCTGAAGGGCGCGTTCGCGGCCGTGTTGCTTGCCAACCATGGCACAGTGTTGACCGCCGGAGATCTCAAGACCGCCATCTACGCTGCCGAGGAACTGGAAGAGACGGCAAAGTTGCTGGTGCTGCTGCAGGGCCGATTGCCCCGGGTACTGACACAACCGCAGATCGACGCACTCAATATGATATACCCGAAATAACGGCGCTGGGCGAAATCGATCTGTTCCCTAGATCAACAGACCTGAACAGTATTTTGCCCTCGTTCATAATCGGACTCTGTTCTTGCTGTGATCCATCCTGGACCTGGTTGCAAACTCATTTGGGGTGAAGCCGCCAAGGCTCGTATGCGGCCGGTGGGCGTTGTAGTCCGTTCTCCATTCCTCGATCAGCCGGCGAGCGCTCGGCAGATTTCGGAACATGTGCTCGTTCAGGCTCTCGACGAAGCCGTTCTGCATCGGCTTGGCCGGTGCGATGTAGTGCCACTCGACTCGTCTGTCTTCCTGCCATTGCAGGATCGCGCGCGCGGTCAGTTCGGTGCCGGTGTCGCTGACCACCATGAGTGGCCGGCCGCCAAGGGCGATGAGCACATCGAGCTCCCGGACGACGCGCTGAGCGCAACGCGATTCATGAGGCGGCTCGACTGATCACAATCATCGCGGGCATGACCGACTATCAGCGCGGCGTGATGACAACTGTCGTAGTGATAAGCGGGAGACTGCCACCAACACAATTCCCCCGCTTTCCCGTGGATCTACGAGTAGAGAGCCTCGAAGATGCTGATGCCGGGTACGGCGGCGAGCAGGCGGGCCCGCCGCGGATTGACGCGCGAGAACGACTGCGCCCGCTCGGTGGGCAAGGCGATGAGGCAACCGTCGCAGCCGCTGGTGCCCTCGAAGACGACGAGGGCGTCACGAGCCATGCCGTCGATGAATGCGGCGATGGCTTCGAGAGTATTGGTGATCCGGTCGACTGTTCCGGTCGGCAGGTGGCAGAAATCAATGAAGGCGCGTGAGAGATCGCAGCCGACGACGGGCTGTGGCATGGTGAGAGCTCCTGTCCATGTCGTGCGGGATCGGCCGTCCCAAGCAACTGTTCAGGGTTCAGAGAAAGCGGAAGGGACCCATGCTCCCGCACGGGCTCCAGACCATCGGGGGGCTCCCTTCCGCACTATCACTCTCGCACAGATCAAACAGACAGGGGGGCGTAAGCCAACTCCTCGGTTTACAGCGCGCGCCGCATGCGCTTTGGGGAAGCCAGCTCCGCTGGCGTTTGCCCAGCGTGTCTCTCTACGCCCAAGACCGAGTAGCGCCTCCTTAGTATTCCGACGATATGCGACCCGGTTGAGGAACCGCTGGAACCGCGATCGTACGCGGCCGCCAAGGGAAGTCAGCGAGGCGGGAATTGCGATATCGCTCGTCGAATGCCACTTCCGCGCCAATCCAATCCGGTAGTGTCACTTGTTGTCCGAGGTCGTGAAGCTCCACCTCGGCTAGGACGAGCCCCGTGTTCTCTGCAGCGAATTCGTCAACGTGCCAGATGTTACCTGCATAGAAGATCTCGTGACGGACCTTCTCTAGGAGAGGATGCGGACACATCATCAGGAGTTGCTCTGCGTCCCGTGAAGGAATCTCAAACACAAACTCCGGCCGAACAAGCCCATCGCGAGTGCCCCTAATGGTGAGAAAGCCCCGCGTGCCGGTATGACGAACGCGCACAGTGTTCGATCCTTTGGCAAGATAGCCCTGGCGATATCTTTGGCCCGGCCCATTCTCGCGCCATCCACTATCCACAACCAGAAATTTGCGCTTAATATTGAACGGTATCTTGAATCGGCTCTTGTCTTGTTCCGCCCCCCCTAAACAGACATAATTCTTAAAAGCATGTACTTGCAGAATAGGAGACTTTAACTGTTATCATGTCATTGATATATTGTCTTTGACGGCCGACAGGGGATGCGGCCGCACCCATGATCCAAGCGCCACACGACCCTGCCTGCCGCGGCCCTTGCCAATACTTCGTCCGAGGAACAACGGCGTCAATCGATCCCATCTAACGCCTAATTATCTCGCGTCACGTACGGAAAGTCTTGACCTTTCGAGACAGATATCTGGGAACTGGGGCCACGGACGCGTCTCAGCTATTCAGAATGATCGTGAATGCCGGGGCACCGAATACAGGTTGGAGCCCAACGCTACTCTACCCTAAAAGCGGTCGCTCACAGAAGCCGCGAAACACTCAACGCGGTAGCGTTAGAACCGCCAAATCGATGTCCCAAACGGTCGAGCAGCAGGGTCGCAGTGGGTCATATACTTCGCGGGTGGAGCCTCTGTTTGGTGCTGATTGCCTGAAAACGCCCGGGCTACTCCGCCTGCCATTGGGAGCAGGCCCGTCGTTAATAATGCGGAGGTGAGAATGAGCGATGCCGGCTCCCCACCAGACTCAGCGGTGCAGGCTCGCCCACAACAGGGATTCGATCGACTTCTCGCTTCTGCTCGTTCGCTGCCGCCTTCGCCCGCCGGTGCCACAATGCGAAGGGCGCTTCATCCGGAGCGAATGCAGCGCTGGGCGGTCTCGGATCTCAATCTCCTCCTGCTACCGTTAAAGGGCACGGAGGAGTGGGTGAAGGCCAATCGCCTGCAGCGTGATGACAAGGGCCCGTTTGTCGCTTTGGAAAAAACAACCGCAGCCTTGACTTCAGCAACCTGGGACTTCTATCGCGACCTGCGTGATGCGTCCCTGGAGAACCTGTTTTCATAGAGCATACGGAACTGCAGCTATTTGCGCGCCGTCTGAGCAAGTGACACGTTCGAACGTCACCAGCTCTGGACTATCCGTGGAGGATGCTCTTGCC
This sequence comes from Hyphomicrobiales bacterium, assembly GCA_930633525.1. Classification (NCBI taxonomy): domain Bacteria; kingdom Pseudomonadati; phylum Pseudomonadota; class Alphaproteobacteria; order Hyphomicrobiales; species Hyphomicrobiales bacterium. The sequence goes on along the minus strand of CAKNFP010000002.1, from coordinate 2,045,174 downwards.
CGGCTAACGGAGCGCGACCGCACGACGGCAATGGTACGCACCGCGCTCCTGTTGATGAAGGCGGGTACAGGAAGGGCAAGTTCTCCGCAATGAAGCGAGTTCGAGAGCTTGCCGGCAGGGATATTGGTCTTCTCGATCGTCACGAAAAGCAGTTTGATGTCAATGTTGACCAGAAGGCATGCTGTCCACGCTTCGCGGCCTGTTATCCGACGCGCCCGCGCAACTCTATCAATTTCGTGATAGCCGCAACACAGCTGCCATACAGAATGAGAGCAGACCCTTGTATAGGTCGACTGACGTCGCATCCCGCACCTGAGGCCTTTCATGTCCGAGACCACCGAAACCCTTCTTCAGTCCGGTGCGCTGCACGGTAAGCGCGCCCTTGTCATCGGCATCGCCAACGACCAATCCATCGCTTATGGCTGCGCACGGGTTTTCCACCAACTGGGAGCGGAACTGGCCATAACCTATCTCAATGACAAAGCCAGGCCCCATGTCGAACCCCTCGCCCGAAGCCTTGGAGCGGAGATTTTTGCGCCCTGCGATGTGGGCGTAAACGGCGAACTTGAGGAGGTCTTCGCGCAAATCCATAAGCATTGGGGGCGGCTCGACATTGCCCTCCATTCTGTAGCTTATGCCCCAAAGGACGATCTGCACGGGCGCCTCGTCGACTGCTCCGCCGAAGGCTTCAAGGTGGCCATGGACATTTCCTGCCATTCCTTCATCCGTATGGCCAGGTTGGCGGAGCCTCTGATGACGAATGGGGGCACCTTGCTCGCAATGAGCTATCACGGCGCCAACAAAGTCGTCCCTAACTATAATCTGATGGGGCCGGTCAAAGCCGCGCTCGAGAGCACCGTGCGCTATCTCGCCTACGAGCTCGGTCCCAGAAATATACGCGTGCATGCGGTTTCCCCCGGGCCTCTCAAGACGAGGGCAGCATCCGGCATCAAAGACTTTGATGTTCTCTTGGCCGAGGCCACCGAGCGCAGCCCGATCGAAGAACTCATCGATATCGATGACGTCGGCCTCACGACAGCTTTTCTGGCGACAGCATTTGCGCGCAGACTCACCGGGACGACCACCTATGTTGATGGCGGCCTGAGTATCATGGCCTGACGGTTAAACTGCTTCTCTTTTCGGATTAACGCGAGGCCGACGGCGGCGCTGGCCTCATATCCCAGCGGTGTGGCGATCGGCCTACCGTGAATTTTAGCCGTTCCGGCGGCGCCAGATATAGGGGCTGGGTGGCGTCCAGCCCCACCGATCGCACGATGCAGTGTTAAGTCAGGCTACTAGCGCCGGCCTCCTCCACGGCCGCCACCGCCCCGCCCACCGCCGCCGCCCATCCCGCGGCCACTAAAGCCCCCGCGGGGCGCGAAAGATGCTGGTGGTCGGGAAAACTGAGGTGCTGGCCGAACGGCTTGCCGGTTGGCCAGCTGTCTCTGATTGCCAAGACCACGCGCCTGAGCATCTCTCATCACGTTGTTCGGTAGCTGGCTACGAGCTGCCGGTCGTTGGTTCCTCGCTTGCCGATTCTGGGCCTGCCTCGTTTGAGCCTGGCCTGCTGGACGCTTTTGCGCAGCCTGGCCCTGTGTTTGGCGAGGCGTCTTTCCAGCCTGCTCCCGGCGCGTTGTGGCCTGTTGGTCGCGTTCCGCGCGTCCAGTGCCAGCATTCATGCGCTGGTTCACGGCTGCTCCAGCAGCTGCGCCTGCACCGCCCGCCGCTGCGCCAAGACCGCTATCAGCGGCACCGCGTTCGCCCCGGTCGGGACGCGCGACGTTTTGCCAGCCGCCATCGAAGCGCTGCCATTGGCCGCCAGAATTGCGATACACATTCCCGTCGCGGCCCGCATAGAGATCACCGCGCCGGCCGTCCCGCATGAAGCCTTGCCCTTGCTGCGTATTCCAGCGGACAGCCGAGCCACCGCCAGCAGTCGTGCGTGATGTCAGCCGCGCCCATTCCGCGCCCTGTTTCACACCTGCCGACTTCCAGGATCCATAGACATTGCGGCTGCCCGCGATATAGCCGGCGCGGTCGGTTTGCGGATTATAGGCCCCCACGAAACCAGCCGTCCCCCGTGGCTCCCAGGCCGCGGCGGCACGCGTGTAGGTGCCGGTCGCCGGATTCCAGCTACGCACGCCCGCGATGCCCCTATAGGGACCATAGGAATAGCCATAGCGTCCGAAGGCGCCGCGTACGGGGTTGTAATACGCGCCGATGCCCCATGTTGTCGGCCGGGAATAATAGAGGGGCCGCGCATATCCGCTCCAATTGTACCAGTATGGCGGATAAGACCAGCCAGTCCCAAATACATAGGTGCCCCAAGCGAGGAAGCCGAAAAGATAACCCATCGTATAGCCATACCAAACCGCGCCCGGCTCGGTATCGTACACGCGCACATATGTCGCATTATATACGGGAGATGATGGAGGAATTGCGTAAATCTCGTCAGGAATTTCACGGGCCAATTGCCAAGGCCCGCTCGGCGCTTCCGATACAAACCAGATGCCATCCTTGAGCAGATAAAAACGGCCGCTCACACGCAATACGGTATCCGAGATATTGGCGGCATAAGACACGCCAGTCGTTTCGATAGGAACGAACTGCGGTTCGCCCGTATAGGCAACGCTAGGGGTAATGGAACCGTCCTCGACACGCGCAGTTGTCGGGATGCTCGCCCTCAGTCGCGCCTCCGAATCTTCGGGTGTTCCAGGCACAGACGATCTTACGGCAAAGTATGGGCCGTCTTCCGGAATATTCTGAAAGTCGCCGGGAAGGTCGGGCGTCGCGAAGGTCCAGGGGCCGTTAAGGGAGGTTGCCCGAAACCAACGCCCGGATAACAAAACGTACCATTGCCGATTTGCACTATCGAAGAATACGTCTGAATCGGTATTGGATGCCCATTGAAGTGAAGTGCGGGCAACCTGCTGCAGTATTGGATCGCCGGTGAAGACAATCAACTCAGAAGCCGCGGCTGTAACAACGACTTTGGGAGTCTGTCCCGTGGGATATGGTTCCGGCGGGATCGCAGCGCGGGCGTCGGCCCAGTCACCATTATCAGGCAAGGCCTGCAGAAGCTGTGGAAGCGCGGTGGCAACCATCCAGGGCCCTTGGAGCGCACTTGCGTGGAGCCAGTGCGTATCGTGGCGCAGATAAAGCTCGCCGCCCTCGTCGATGCGGAAGAGATCCCAGTTTGTATTGACCACAAAAGACAGCCCTTGCTTTCCCGTCACCGGGGCGTAGGCGGGCTCGCCGTCCGTTTGGAGCAAGAGTGCCGGCGACGTTGAAATGAAGATCGACGGCGCGTCAGCCTTCAATCCGGAGACATCGGCCGTACGCTTCTGCGCGGCGAGACTTGCCGCGACCCGCGCCGCCGCGATCGAGACCGGCTCCGTTGGCAGCAGTTTACCGACCTCCAACTTAAGATCCGCGAGACTTGACCGGTCAAGGCCGGAAAAATTCAAGGCGGTAACGGCCACGTCGCTTATGACAATTTCCTCTGCGCCCTCGTCCATCGTTGTGGTCCCCCGAAGGCCGATCACACCAAAGGCCGGGGTGCCGTCATTGCCTCGGTCAAGTTCGGCTGCGACCAACGCATCGATCGTCTTGAAATCGGTCCACTCCGTAAATTGTGGCTGGTAAAGGATCATTCGTCCCTTCGCCGTGCTGTAGAATCGCGGCCAACCATCAGGTTCATCGCTTTTTTTCAAGTAGCGCCCACTCACATACCCCCGCCCGCCGTCGGATGTGATGGCACACCAAGCGCCTGAATCCTCACAGTCCTGGATCTCCACAACGGATCCTGCAGGAAGCGTTGTAGTGGACGCGAAATTTGTTCCCGGGCCACTGCGCATATTGACATTTGCGGTTGTGATGCCCTGAGCTGAAAACACAGGTGATGATGCGACCATGGGAACGAGCGCGAGCGCTAGAAATCTGCGCATCTTCAACTCCACGACTTTCGCAATTTAGTCACGATCGATCATACTACCGCAGTCGTTCACGGATACAGCCCTCTGGTGCGCTAGCGGCAGTTCCAGGGATGCTCCGCGGAAGGCTTGGACGAACTCTAAGATTGTGCATTCTCGCGAGTGATAGCGTCGGCGAAAGTACGATCGCACGGCAGAGCATTTGTGAGTACGAGATCAAGGTAGCTTCCATGAAGCCATCATCTCCCTGACCGGATTGACCGGCTTGACCGTTCGGGACGAGTCTCTGACCGCTTGAGACATCAACCTAGCTCGCGCCGACACCAGGTCTGCACTTCCCCATCGCAACCGCAGGGCGTCCGGCTTGCCCGGCCACCAGATCGCCATGGCCAGCGCATCGGTCACGAGCGCCGCCGGTGAGTCTAAATCTGCGTAGTTCGATCGTCATAGACCTTGCGTCACAGGCCTATGTGAAGGCCGGTCGATGGATGTATCAGTACCGCACCATCGGCAGCCCGGGCGGCACGGTCGAATTCTCTTTCAGCGAACATCGCGACTTGTGACCGCATGCACTTCGTCCGCAAGGCACTTGCGCGGCATGACCGACCGGATCGCATCGTCATCGACGTTATCCCGACAACCGGGAGGCGATCATCAACTGCGACGGCGAACGCGGATTCGAACCACAATTGTGGATCGCCGAGATACTCGAGAAACGAGCCCGGCTGCCCGCCGTGACGCGCAGCCTCCTCATTAGCGGCGACCAGGCTGAACCACCAATGCAGGACGAACGATGCTCCGAGAAGCAATGCTAGCGTCAGGCCGAGCGAGCGCTCATAGATCCACGCCATAGTCGGCGTCCACCCTCGCGGATTCCAAAGATCAGCTGGCCGGTGGGGATCGTCGGGATCGCGTGACTCTGCCGATCCTCGCTGAGACAGCATTGCCGTCAGAATGAATAGACAGCCATTTGCAGAAATTCGCTTTCCCAGTTCTCGAAGAGAGCCGAAAGGAAATTTCCCAATTCGAGATAGCGCATAAGGCCAGCCGCAGCCGCTCCATGATCTGCGAGGTGCTTATTTATAGGCTGCTTGACCAGTGAAGATCATACCAGCGACGGACAGCACGAGCATGGTAGCCAGCGCAAGCGTCAGCCCATTGTCGCCGGAAAAGGTGCGTAACATATTTGTATCCAGTTACCGCCAAACACGGCGATGCAGACGGTTGGTGGTATCACGGGAACGCTCGCGGGTTTACGGGCCGGTGTGCCCATGCTCGGGGGCTCAGGTGAGCTGGAGCGGCGCATCGCCAATGACGAGATCCGTTGCTGCGCCGATGATGACCTCGCGCTGCGCTATATCCGCTTTCTCATCGCCGAGCGTGACGATGTGCTGTCGGTCCTGTCGGCGCAACGGATACGCGCAATGGGTGTTGAGGGGGGACCAACGTCAGTGTCTTCGTTATCTGTTTTCGCCTGCCAACCAAATCGCGGCGCCAAGCTGCCATGTCCGAGCTGGATAGAACACCTCATTTTTTTGCCCTTGGCCTGCCCCCCAACGAGCCTCGCCCCCGAACCCTGGAAGAGCGCCAGACATAGGAAGCGAGCGATTCTTCCTCCCTGGCCAGTTCCCGCGCCCGTCTGGTCGTATTGACGACGGCAGCGATCCGCCGCGATGCTGGACGATGCTCTTATCCTTCGGCGACGGCCCCACATCCGCATCAGCGAAGTCGGCGATCCGGCCGAAATCGAAACCGTGAATGGCGGAAGTTTTCACGCTTCGATAGAATGACGCGTCAGCTCAAGCCCGGCAGGAAACCGTCGCGCTCATCCTTCACGCTTTGAGAAAAGCCAGTCGGTCGTCGATGCGGCCCGGCATGATGGTGAGGATTTCGGCACTGACGATACCCTCGGCGACGAAGGGGTCATCCTGCACACGGGCTTCTATCTCCTCAAGCGACACATCATGCGCCAGGATCGCACCGCCCGCGTTCGGCTGGAGGCTACCCGCCAGTAGGAAAACGCCGTCCTCGAAGCCGCGTTTAATCCACGCGTTGTGACCATCCATGAATTGCGGCGCTTTGGTCTTGTCCGCGAAGCGAAGGGTGATGACGAACATGGTTTCTCCGTCAGACGGGTTGGAGGGAATCTGTGTTTGAACCGACCGGGCATTGGGCGAGCACCCACGCCTCCATGTCCGCGACTTCGCGGCGAATAAAATCTTCGTCGTGGAAAGCGGTGGCAAGCGTCGCGACGCCCTGGCTGCGCATCAGGATATGGAGGGCCAGCGCCTCGGCATCCGCTTCGCGCCCAAGCATCGTGAACTGCCGGAAGAGCCAATCGCGGAATAACGCGAACAGGCGGATCGCGTCGTCCTTCGCCACGTGATCGAGCTTTGCCAACTCGTTGCAGAGAGTGCCTACCGGGCATCCATAGGCGATGATCTTCGCCCGATTCATGATGAGAATGCGTGCGAAGCTGCGGATGCAGTCTGCGGGGGAAGTCGCATCTTCCTCCCAGGCGTCGAGCATGGCGTTGGTAGTTGCTACGCGCTGCGCGATGACGGCATCGAGAATCTCATCCTTGGTCTTGAAGTGATAGTAAAAATTGCCGCGCGACAGGCCGACTTCATTCGCGATGTCAGCAAAGGAAGTGGCGTCGAAGCCATGCGCGTAAAAGAGCCTGTCGGCGGCGTCCACGATCTGCCGGCGGGTTTCGCTGGCCCCCATAACTGGCCTCCACGGTTATGCGCGGACGGCAAGAGCCGGGAACCACGCCATAGGGCATTTGACCTAATCATTCTTAGGGCGATCGTCCTAGGGGGTCAATAGTGCGAGTGGAGCGGTCGCGCAGTGAAATTGCCCCAAATCGCCGGACGGGCTCTCCCACTGAGATAAGTGATCGGAGTAGCGTTATGATCGGCGAGGGTGGAGGAGCTTGCCAAAAGAGGCCACCTTCGGTTGGGTCGGAGGTGGACTCCACCCGGACGCCATTGCACCTCCTGGCCAGCGGAAACCCAACGCGCTTCCGTCAGCGGAACATGTCTGACATCGAGCGCCCAGCGAGACGGCTGGCAGTCATGATCAATACCAGCGTAGCTACATTGCAAATGGTGCCGAGCGCGCTCGCCTTTGGTAGCTCATTACCAAGCACACGTTCATAGATCGCAATCGAGATTGGCTTCCAGTTTGCCGAGTAGAGGAGCACAGTGGCGCTGATCTCGCCGATCAGCGTGGCAAAAACCAAGATTGCGGCAGCGAGCAAGCCGGGTGCCAGGAGCGGGACGATGACGCGCCGCATTGTGAAGCCCCATGACGCGCCACAAACCGTCGAAGCTTCCTCGATCTTTGAATCGATTTGCGTCACCGCCGTTACCGCCGAACGGAACACGAAGGCCACGCGTCGTGTGAAATATGCGAGGATCAGAATAGCTGCCGTGCCAGTCAGCAACAAAGGTGGCTCATTGAAGGCAGCAAGGAATGCTACGCCAACCACGAGTCCCGGCAGAACGAACGGCAGCATGATAGTGAGATCGACAGCCCACTTCGCGACAGTCCGTCCGCGTACGGTCGCATAAGCCGCGATTGCGCCGAACAGTACGCAGATTATGGTTGCGACGCCAGACAGCACGACGCTGTTACCCATGGTGATCGCTGCTTCAACCCCGACGTCGCGGTAATTGTCGAACCCATATCGCGACGGAAGCAGCGTGTCTCCCCAGTTCAACGACAGGGAATAGAGCGCCACCATGAGTTGCGGCAAAAGTGCAATGAGGAGGACGCCCCAGATATAGAGGCTGGCAAACACCCGATGGCCTGTTCGGATTGATCGCACGGTGCCCCGTGACGATCCGGATAAGGTCGAAACAGCCTTTCGATTGAAAAAAGCGAGAAGGCCAAGACCCGCAACAGTAAGCATTACATTGACGATTGCGATAGCTGAACCAGCATTGAGATTGAAAAATCCGTGTATCTGATAGTATATCAACGTGGGGAGAACCTGCATCTCCCCGCCGAGGATCGACGGCACGCCGAAATCACCCAATGCTTTGATGAAAACGACGAGCATCCCGGCGGCTATCGCGGGCGCTGCGAGCGGCAGGGTGATAGTCCGCACGATCCGGGCATTGGAAGCGCCCGCCATGCGCGCAGCTTCCTCAACTGTTGGATCGCTTGTGGCGAGCACGCCTTGAACCATCAGGAAGAGATAGGGAAGATAGCTCAGCGCCAACGCGACGGTGACACCCCAGACCCCATAGATAGGCGGAGGTCGGATGCCGAGATAACTCACCATGAGCTGGGTCACGACACCATTATTCCCAAGGATCATGACCCAGGCATAGGCGCCAATAAAGGGCGGCGCGATCAAGGGAAGCACCGACAGCGCCATCACGAGCGGTCGGAATGCGATATCAACCCGCGCGACGGCGAATGCCATCGGCACACCCAGGACCGCCGCCAACAACGTTGCGCCGCCACTCGTCACAACCGAATTTGCAAAAGCGCGTCCGTAGCTTCCAGATGTAAAGAATTTCTCGAAATTCGCCAATGTGAGATTGCCGAAGGTCGCCGCTTCTCCATTGGGAAGAAAAGCGATCATTATTCCGTTGAACAAAGGATAGACCAGGAAAACGCCTGCAATGATGATAGCGACCGCGCCAAAAAGCAGGGCGAACGGGTCGCGGGTAAACGGATAGCGCTTATTTCGCATCACGGCGCCCGCCTAAACAGCGTTACGTCACCGGCATGAAAATCAAGGCCACAGATATCTCCCTCAGTCAGCGTCACAGAGGCGCTGCGCGGCACATCCGTGAGCAGTTCATTCTCTATGCCCTCAGCGACCACAAAGCTGCGCGATATGGGGCCGAGGTTCTGAACCCTGTCGACGCGGCCCCGGATCGGGCCCTCGTCCGCAGGGAAGAGGCGTTCAGGCCGTATCATCAGGATTCCCTCGCGCGGGTTGGAGAGCCCGCTGTCTCCGCAGTGAGGCAATGACACGACCCGACCTGGGGTGATCACGGCACCAGAGGGGAGTTGGCAGAGGTCCGGGTGCGCTTCGTCAAGCTGAACGCTCAGGAGATTCGCCTTACCGATAAAATCCGCAACAAAAAGCGATTCAGGTCTGTCGTAGATATCTGATGGAGCGCCGATCTGGGCAATGCGCCCGCGGTCAAATACTGCAACACGGTCGGATATCGCCATCGCCTCTTCCTGATCGTGTGTCACATACAAAACCATAATGCCCAGCGATCGCTGTACACGACGAATTTCGTCGCGCATCTGAACTCGCAATTTTGCATCAAGATTTGCAAGCGGCTCATCAAGCAACAGGACTGGCGGACGGTAGACAAGCGCTCGGGCAATCGAAACGCGTTGTTGCTGCCCCCCGGAAAGTTGGCCCGGTAGCCTATTGGCAAGCGCGGTTAGCGCCAGCAGGTCAAGGCACTCTGAAACTTGCCGCTTTACCTCCCCCTCCGAAAGGCGCCGCACACGCAAGCCATAAGCGACGTTCTCATAAATCGTGAGGTGTGGGAAAAGCGCGTAGGACTGAAACACCATGCCGATGTTGCGATGGCGGGCGGGAACCATCGTCGTGTCCCTTCCGTCGATATTCACGCTTCCGCCGGTCACGGATTCCAGGCCCGCAATCATGCGAAGCGTCGTCGTCTTTCCACAACCAGACGGCCCGAGCATTGTGAAAAACTCACCCGCCGCGACGTCGAAGCTGATATCCGAAACGACAGTCAAGTCCGAGCCAGCAGTCGAGTAAGCTTTAGTCAGGTTACGGACACTCAAATCGCCTGACATCTTATAGGCACCCCACTTGCAAACGGAGGAGATCACGGCGGAAGATGTCCTCCGCCGCTTGGTCCGATCGGATTATTCGTCGCACTTATTTCTTGGAGAATGTTTTGTCGAAGCGATCAAGCTCCGCGGCCTTGTTTTTCGCGGCCGACACAGTGTCATAAGGCACGACCTTGATCGCATTGATATCCGCCAAGCCGACGGGCGGCGCGACATCCTTTCTTGCCGAGCGGCGGCCGTCTACTTCTACGAGTATCTGGTGGGCTTTCTTGGAATTGATGAAGTCAATAAACTTCTTCGCCGCTTCGGGATTTGGACCGCCCGCGATAATCGCGCTGGCGTCGACGATCAAAGCAGAACCATCCTCTGGATATACGGCCTCAACCGGATTGCCCTCGGATTTTGACTGCAGCACATTGAATTCGCTCGTCAAACCTAGCGGAATCTCTCCTTTGGCGATGTTCTGGAAGGCCAGCTTGGAACTCGATACAAATGTCGCGTTGTTGATGATGGCGTCCATCACATCCCAACCGTAGAGGGCCACGATCTGGTGGAGTTGAGAGAAGGCGGAACCGGACTGCGCCGGGTTGGCCATGAGTAGCTTACCCTTGTATTTTGGATTGGCGAGATCCTTCCATGTTCTGGGAATATCTCCCGGAGGAAGCATCTTGGTGTTAACGATAAACACTTGGAAATTGGAAGAGAGGCCGGTGTATTTGTGGTCGGGCTGGACTGCGGCCGCGTCGAATGCACCGCTCTCTGAGGACTTGTAACCCTCAAATAACTTGAGATCAGAATCGAACGTATCTGCATCCGGACCGAGCAATATGTCACCCAGCGGACGGTTGCGCTCCGCTTTGACGCGAGTAAGCAGTTCGCCACTACCGCCACTGATCACTTGCACCTTGATGTCCGGATTGGCCTGCTGAAATGCATCGACATAAGCTTGCATCAGCTTGGTGCTGATAGCGCTGTACACAACCACTGTACCAGCAGCCGAAGCTTGGGATCCGATCAACGGTACCAGTCCGATAGCTGTTAGCCCTGAAAGAATGACGCGGCGATTGATCGTCATGACGTAGGCTCCCCTTTTTGTAAATTGTGTCTAAGTCGGCGTGTTCAGACGCGGCACAAAGCGCGTTTTGGCTGAGCAACTTTCACCAGGCGCGAGCGTGATGAGCCCCGAGCTTTCGATGCCCTCCTTAGCAACGTTGAAAGCGTCGGTGATATTGCTCACCGGTTCCGCACAAAAGAAATCCTCACCAGGCGGCGTGTAGAGCACCAGGAAATCGAGGGGCGCCTCCGATTCGAGATCCAGGGCGGCCCCGCGTTCGGGCCACGAGATACTGGCTCGCCTCGACCATCCGGCAAAGACATTGTCGAGGTCGCTGCCCTCGATACGAATTGTTTGCTGTTCCGGCTCCACCTTGACCTGATGTGTTGGAAGCACGTCCACATCGGTCTCCCACATTGCATGCACCCCTGTCTCAATAGATGCCATCGGCGATGTGGGAAAGTGAGGATGTAGCCCGATGCCCGCCGGCATCGTATATGCGGACGTATTACGTAAGGTTAGTCGAACTTCCAGAACTCCCTCGATGAGTCTGAATTCCTGTTCAGCTTCGTAACTCCATGGCCAAGCGTCCGCTTCATGACGGCAATAGATCACTGCGCGAGAGCGTTCGCGCAACCCGACTGTCCAGGGTCCCCGCCAACCGTGGCCATGTTCGAAGTGGGGATCTTCGCGCGAAACAGGAAGCTGAACGGCTTGGCCGGAAAAAATAAAACGGCCGTCTCGAATGCGGTTTGAATAGGGCACCAAAGGGAAGCAGGCCATTCTGCAAACATCCCGAGAATGCAATGCCTCCTCGTCGGCCGGGCGCAGCCAGTCGATGGTTTCTCCAGCATGATCCCAACGGAACCACGCGATCGCGCCGCCGATATCCGGCGCAATTGCGAGACTGGACCGGCCATCACGAAGCTCGAACAGTGTTTTCGCCCCATCGGTCAATTGCTCCCCCCTCTATGACCAGCTTTCCGACCGATTTCCTAGAGCGCCCGAACTCTCGCAATTCCCTCGTCCGGCACTGCCACCATCCTGTTTCTTAAGGGCCGCCCGAAGATGGAGGATTCGATCTCGTATTCATCGCCCGACTGCGTTTGAATTCCGGCGGCGTAGCTCATCACAGCCGCACCAAAGAAATAAGCGTGTAAATCGCCCGGGCGACGAAACATCGGATAACGGAAGTGGTAATGCTCCAGATTTGCGATCGAATGGGGCATGTTCTTCTCGCCGGAGAGGAACTCCTCTTCCCAGATGGTCACGCCACCCCGCAGGACTTTCGATTTTCCACGGACTTCATGCGGAAGTTCGCCAAGAAGGAGCTCGGGCCCGATTGAGCAGGAACGAAGCTTGGAATGAGCGAGGTAGAGATAGTTTTGACCTTCGGTGACGTGATCGGAATATTCATTGCCTAGCGCGTAACCGATCCGGCAGGGATTGCCCTCTTGATCAATAAGGTAGAGGCCAACGACTTCTGCCTCTTCCGCGCCTGCCGCCGCGAAGTGCGGCAATGGCAAATCCGCGCCAGGTGCCACGAGACAGGTGCCGGTGCCTTTGAAGAACCATTCCGGCTGGACGCCGATCTTGCCATCCGCAGGCTTTCCGCCTTGCAGGCCCATTCGGAATATCTTCATCGAATCGGATTCATCAGCCGCTTTCTCGCCATGGGCGATGACATGCATCCTGTTACGCGCAGCAGCGCTTCCGATATGCGTGAGGCCCGTGCCGGTTATAAGAAAGCGCGCCGGTTCTGGGTGATCGAGCGGCGGGAGTATTTGGCCCTGATCCAGAAGGCTGATGTAGTCTACTTGTATGTCTTCAGCGAGATCCGACACGATATCTGCAAGTGGCTGTCGCAGATCTGCGGCTTGGCGGGCCAGATCGCGCACGGACGAAGCCCCTCGAAGTGGATGGAGCGCCATGCCGTCGTCACTGATGAGACCAACGCGGCGCTCTTCCTCGGAACTCTGGTATTGGACAATGCGCATCGATCACTCCTGTAGGATGAGTCCTAGACCCACCCTGCGTCGACGATGAAATGCTGAGAGGTGCACAACCGGCTGTCGTCGGCCGCGAGAAATAGCGCCATGCGGGCAATGTCTGCGGGTTGGACTCGGTCAGGCAGGCATTGCCGCTCGGCGATCTGGCGCTCCCCGTTGGAGTCGAGCCAGAGACGCATCTGCCGGTCGGTCATGACCCATCCCGGAATCATGCAGTTGACCCTGATACGCTCAGGGCCGAACTCGCGCGCGAGGGCGCGCGTCATGCCAGTAATGGCCGCCTTGGATGTCACATAAGCAGGACAATCAGGATCGCCAACCATCCACGTGATGGAACCGAAATTGATGATTGACCCGCCGCCGGCGGCCCGCATGAAGGGACGAACAGCCTGGGCAGCAAAAAACTGGTGTCGGACGTTAACCGCCATGCGGTCGTCCCAGTATTCGACAGTCACGTCCTCCGTGCGATGCCGATCGTCGTTCCCGGCGTTGTTCAGGAGAACGCGAATGGGACCGTCCTCTTTCGCGGTCTGGGTGATCGCGGCGCGCAGAGCTTCAATATCGCGCAGATCACATCGCACAAACCGCGGCACGCGCAATCCGGCGGCCCTCATGCGCTCCACAACTCCCAGCGACGCCTCTTCCGCGAGATCGACGAAGGTCACCCGTGACCCTTGGCGGCAGAAATGTTCGACGAGACTTTCGCCGATGCCGCTTCCGCCTCCCGTGATGAACACAGGAACGTCGTCCAGACTCGGATAGATTGTTTGCGCTTCAATCATATCTCTCAGTCCTGTCGCTGCCGGCGTCCGGCCGCAGCATTCCCGCGCCGCTCAAGCACACGACGAACATCAGTCTCCGCATCGTTCAAGAGCGCGACTGCTGCCAGCCTGGCCCCTTCAGCGTCCCGCGCCTCGATCTTCTCGAGCAGCGCTTTGTGAAGCGGCAGCGAGTGACGCTGCCCATCCGACCGATCGTCAGAGAGCCGGAAGCTGATGAGAAGCGCGGTTTCAACCACGGCCGCCAATGATGCCAACAATTCATTCCCGGTGAACCGCAGAAGCGCTTGATGGAATGAGAGATCTGGGCCAGCAAAGCGGTCGCTATCGTCGGCTGTCGCCTCCATCTCAAGGAAGATCGCCCGGAGTTCCGAGGTCTGTTCTTGGCTGGCTCTCTGCGCACACAGCGCGGAGGCTGCGGGCTCGATCGCCCGCCGCAGATCGAACAGCGAGGCAACATCTTCAAGACCAGGGGAAACGTAGCGCCACGCCAGGAGATCGGGATCGAGATGATTCCACTCGGACCGAGGACGAACCTTCGTGCCCGTCTTGGGCCGAGCCTCAATCATGCCCTTGCCTGAGAGAACCTTAAGTCCTTCCCGCAGGACGCTTCGCCCAACACCAAGACGCGCCGACAGCTCGTCGGCGTTAGGAAGTAAGTCGCCCGCCTTGAACTCACCGGACGCGATGAGAAACCCGAGACGCTCGACCACCATGCCGTGAAGGCTGCCGGCCAAGGCGACAGATCTCCCCGACGCCCGCGCCCCGCCGGGATTGGGGACACTCGTGTTAATTTTCATATTATTCATAATAATGAGATTACCCGACAAAAATGCCCTGTCAACACTGCAGTGTTGTCTGCGCGCACCGCCCGTCCGCAATCGCAGATGCCGCAATAAGAGGTTCCCACAAGCCCCTCGCTGCGGCTACGATTGGACCACCCATTCGCAAATCCCCAGCGAAGAAGTTGCTGACGATGCCCCCCGCTTCAGCCACGATCAGGGCGGCGGCGGCGACATCCCAGCTTTCCAGGTGCATTTCGCAGTATCCGTCGATCCGACCACAAGCAACCTCGGCAAGACCGAGCGCCGCAGAGCCGACCTGGCGCACCCCGAACCCAGCGGAAAGAAGCCGGCCCGTCAAGCCATGATAGGCTTCCCACGGGTGTTTGGCTGAATAGCCTGCTTCGATCAGGGCGCATGTTGGATCGCAGATCAAACTGGTCCGTATCGCCCTGTCGTGGAGAAAGGCTCCTCCCCCCCTTCGCGCAAAGAAGAGTTCATCGGCCATAGGGTCGTAGATCGCGCCTCCGATAGGTTGCCCATTTTCGCAAATGGCGATGGAGACGGCGAAGCGCGCTATCCCTCGAGAGAAATTCTGGGTTCCGTCTATGGGATCAATCACCCAAAGGACATCGGCCTCCGCACCACCAGATTCCTCACTCAGGATCCCATCCTGCGGAAATGACCGGCGAATTCCATCCAGGATAAACGCATCGACCGCCAAATCCGCAGTGGTCAGTGGATCGCCTGGACCCTTGAATGCGACGTCGAAATTCCCGGAGCGAAATAATTCACGGGCACGCCGCCCTCCCTCTTTCGCCAGCACCTTCGCAAGTGCAAGCCGTGCGCAGAGCTCCGTTTCATTCATAAGACTTTTTCCGTTGCATGCGCGGCCCTCCCACAAAGCCGTCGGGGGCGCGACGGCGGGCTTGATTTTTATATAATATGAATATTATGAATAATGATATCCGGTCAACGCCCTGCTGCGGCAAAGGCGATTTTTCCGCGACCCTCGAGTCCCCGAAGGACGACTGACAAGCTGAAAGATGACAATGTCTGAGAAACGGAAATTGAGGTCGGCGGACTGGTTTTCTGGGGCAGGCAAAAATGCGTTTATGCACCGGAGCTGGATGAAGAATCAGGGTATTCCTGAGGATGCGTTCGACGGGCGCCCCGTCATCGGGATCTGCAACACTTGGTCGGAATTGACACCTTGCAACGCGCACTTGCGCGAACTCGCGGACCACGTGAAAAGAGGCGTCTACGAAGCTGGAGGGGTTCCCTTCGAATTCCCCGTGATGTCGCTAGGCGAGTCGAACCTTCGTCCAACCGCCATGCTTTTCCGCAATTTGGCTAGCATGGATGTTGAGGAATCAATCACCGGGAATCCAATCGACGGTGTTGTGCTTCTCGTCGGCTGTGACAAGACAACCCCTGCCTTGATGATGGGCGCCGCGAGCTCCGATCTGCCCACTATTGTGGTCTCCGGTGGGCCTATGCTCAACGGCAATTTCCGCGGGAAACCGATCGGCTCGGGGACGCATGTTTGGAAATACTACGAAGATCTCAAGGCTGGGCGAATGTCGACGTCCGATTTTCTTTCCGCAGAGCAAGGACAAAGTCGTTCGGCAGGCAGTTGCATGACCATGGGGACAGCCTCCACCATGGCCTCCATGGTGGAGGCGCTGGGAATGGCTCTGCATGACAACGCATCCATCCCAGCTGTCGATTCGCGGAGAAAGCTCCTCGCGCAACTCTCAGGCCGGCGGATCGTCGGCCTTGTAAACGAAGACGTCTGTATGTCTGATATCTTAACCCGACGCGCGTTTCTCAATGCGATCAGGGTGAATGGTGCGATAGGTGGGTCTACCAATGCCGCCATTCACTTGATAGCCATTGCGCGCCGCCTGGGCGTCGATCTCTCACTTGATGACTGGGATACCTTCGGCCGAGGCGTGCCGACTATCGTCGATCTGATGCCTTCCGGAAAATTCCTTATGGAGGACTTTTACTATGCCGGTGGCCTTGCCGCCGTCATGAAGATCTTGGAGGCAAAGGGCCTGATCGACGTCGATGCTCCGACCGTCGCCGGGCAAACAATCGGGGAAATCATCGCGGACGCGACGGTTTACAATGACGAGGTTATACGCCCTCTAGACCGACCTCTAACAACAGAAGGCGGAATTGCGGTCTTAAGGGGGAACTTGGCTCCTAGAGGCGCCGTTATCAAGCCTTCGGCCGCCACACCGCGCCTGATGAAGCATCGCGGCCGCGCCGTTGTCTTTGAGAGCATTGAGAACTATTACGCGCGTATCGACGATCCTGAGCTGGATATTGACGCCGATTGCGTGATGGTCCTCAAAAATTGCGGCCCAAAAGGCTATCCGGGCATGGCGGAGGTTGGAAACATGCCGCTTCCCGCCAAACTGTTGCGTCTGGGCGTCACCGATATGGTCCGGGTGTCCGACGCCCGCATGAGCGGTACCGCGTATGGAACAGTAATTCTGCATACCACGCCGGAAGCGGCCGTCGGAGGTGTCCTGGCCCTGGTCCAGGACGGTGACATCATCGAGCTCGATGTGGAGGCACGCAAGCTTGAGCTGCTTGTCGATGCGAAGGAGCTTGAAAGGCGTTCGGCCCAATGGAAAGCTCCAGAACCGATCCAGACAAGCGGATACCAAAGTCTTTATGTGGAACGGGTCCTTCAAGCCGATGAAGGTTGCGATTTTGATTTTCTGCTTGGGAAGCGGAAGGCGGGAACACCAAGACATTCCCACTGACGATATGGCGCGAGCCGGCTAGCTGCATCACTGGACAGAAATGTTTCGTGATCGTTCTGGCGCTCCCGGTCGCAAACGCTGCGGCAATTCGGGCCTGGCATGAGATTGTTCCCGTCGCGGGGGCGGTCTCATGTTCAAGGGGCGCCATTTCGACCGATCGGTGATCCTGTCGCGCGTTCACGGGTGTCGGGCGTACGGGCTGAGTTCGCGCGACCCGCAAGAAATCATGGCAGAGCGTGGAATTGGCATCGACCACTCGACGATCCATCGCTGGGTGATCCATTTCGCGCTCCAATTCGCGACGATCAACTGCGCCAATGGAAGTCAGCGTCCGAAAAATAATGTGGTACGAAATGGCGGATCGTCATCGCGCCAATATATATTAGTCAATAAATCAATTGCTTATATAGATATCTGGCTGATAGAGAGCCATGCGAGATGCCGCCATGTCAGGTGTTCAGCACGCGCGGGTCCCATGCGAATGATGCGATGGATCCGGTTGCGCGATGTGATGCCATAACGGAGCTGCTTTTGGTCGCCATTTCGATAACAGATCATTGACACAAAGCCGTATAGCCCCTGACATGCAAGACCTTTTGACGCGTCCTGATCGATCCGCGCAAGGACGTCGATCGCCGTGTCCTCATCTCCGCTGTCGACGTCGGCAGAATTCGCATGCGGGCTTCCCCTCGGCACGCAACGGCTGTATCGGAAGACGCAAGTTCGATTGCGGACAGTTTGCGCATCATAGCAGGGGATAGCGGATGAGCTCTTATCGCATTGCCGTCATACCGGGCGACGGAATCGGCGTCGAAGTGGTCGCGGCATCGCGGACGGTGCTCGACGCAGCCGCCGGCATCTTCGGCTTTGGTCTGGACTATGAACATTTCGATTGGTCATGCGAGCGCTATCTCGCGACGGGACGCATGATGCCGGAGGATGGCATCGAGCAGTTGCGTCCCTTCGATTCCATCCTGCTGGGCGCGGTCGGATGGCCCGCGAAGGTGCCGGATTCTGTTTCGCTGCACGGTCTTCTTCTACCGATCCGCAAGCAGTTCGGCCTCTACGTCAACGCACGGCCACACCGCTTGCTGGCCGGCGTGAAGGGCCCGCTGCGCGCGGAGAATTTCGATATCCTCTGCATCCGTGAGAATACGGAAGGCGAGTATTCCGGCGCCGGCGGGCGGCTGCATGTCGGCACGGCGGATGAGGTCGCTGTCGAGACGGCGATCTTCACCCGCAAGGCTGTCGAGCGCATCCTGCGTTACGGCTTCGAGCAGGCGCGCCGCCGGACCAGACGCCTGGCTTCCGTGACGAAATCCAACGCGCAGAAGCACTCCATGGTGTTCTGGGACGAGGTCACCGATATCGTCGCCAAGGACTATCCTGACGTCGAGGTTAAGCGTTACCATGTCGATGCCATCGCGGCCCGGTTCATCACGAACCCGGAAACCCTCGATGTTGTTGTCGCCTCTAACCTCTTCGGCGATATCCTCACCGATATCGGCGCTGCCATCCAGGGGGGCCTTGGCTTCGCGGCCTCCGCCAACATCAATCCGGAGGGCGGCGTACCGTCGATGTTCGAGCCCGTGCACGGCTCTGCGCCGGACATCGCCCATCGCGGCATTGCCAACCCGCTGGCGACAATCTGGACCGCCGCGCTGATGCTGGAGCATCTTGGCGAAGCCGAGGCCGGCACAGCCATGCTTGCTGCCATCGAGGAAACCACCCGCGCGGGCGAGGTGCTGACGCCCGACCAGGGTGGTCGCGCCTCGACGACTGACGTCGCTGATGCGGTCGTCCGCAATCTGCGCGCTGCCGCGCGGTAATCAGACATGGATCCGGAGACCCGTCGGACAAACGGCGCGGTCTCCAAGAACAGGCCTGTCTGTTGCTGACTTGATTCTCCCTGGCTGAGATCGGGTCTGCGGGAACAGCCAGGTCTGCCGACTTCAACGAAGCCTCACCCGCCAATTGCCCCCCGTGGCGAGCCGTGGTTCATCTTCCATGGAAGATTGCATGGAAGAGAGGCGCCCATGAAGACCTACAGGCTCGCAGTCATTCCCGGCGATGGGGTCGGCAAAGAGGTTATCGCGGCGGGGATTGAGGTGCTCGAGACGCTCGCCCAGCGCGAAGGCACCTTCGCCTTCGCTTTCGACCATTTCGACTGGGGATCGGACTACTACAAGCGGCACGGCCGCATGATGCCGGAGGACGGCCTGGCGCAGATTGCTGGCTGTGACGCGATCTATTTCGGCGCGGTCGGCGCTCCGGATGTGCCGGACCATGTCACTCTCTGGGGTCTCCGGCTCGCGATCTGCCAGCCGTTCGACCAATATGCGAATGTGCGCCCCACGCGCATCCTGCCGGGCATACGCACGCCCTTGCGCGACATCGACGACAAGGCGCTCGACTGGGTCATCGTGCGCGAAAATTCGGAGGGGGAGTATGCCGGCCAGGGCGGGCGCTCGCATCGCGGCCTGCCGGAGGAGATCGCCACCGAGGTCTCCATTTTCACCCGCGCCGGTGTCACTCGCATCATGCGCTACGCCTTCGCGCTGGCCCAGTCACGGCCGCGCAAGCTCCTGACGGTCGTGACGAAATCCAACGCGCAGCGGCACGGCATGGTGCTGTGGGATGAAATCGCGGCCGAAGTTGCCCGCGACTTTCCCGACGTCACCTGGGACAAGATGCTGGTCGACGCGATGACCATCCGCATGACGCTGAAGCCGGGAAGCCTTGATACGATCGTCGCCACCAATCTGCATGCTGACATCCTGTCGGATCTCGCTGCGGCGCTGGCCGGCTCGATCGGCATAGCCCCGACTGCCAATCTCAATCCGGAGCGCCGTTTCCCCTCCATGTTCGAGCCGATCCATGGTTCGGCGTTCGACATCATGGGCAAGGGCATCGCCAACCCCGTTGCCACCTTCTGGTCGACGGTGATGATGCTGGACCATCTCGGCGAGCCGGCGGCCGCCGCGCGTCTCATGCACGCCATCGAGCGCGTCACTGCGGACCCCGCGCTGCACACGCCGGATCTCGGCGGCAAGGCGTCAACCCGCGACGTCACCCGCGCGCTCTGCGAGGTGATGCGGGGCGACAACACGGTGCTTGGCTAAGCATTATCCGGCCATGTCGAAGGAGCCGATCCCAACAGCGTCATCCCCGGCCTTGCGCCGGGGATCCCGATTTGAAGGGCACGAGCCTCACCTATCGGGATGGCCGGGACTAGCCCGGCCATGACAGCTGAGGGGCAGGCGATTCAATCCAATCGGAACGGACGACAATCAGCGGATCGAGCTGGTGACCTCCACACCGTCGAGGAACTCGACGGGAACACCAGGCTGCACCAGCTTGACCAATTCCTCCACATCCCAATTGGTCAACCTGATGCAGCCGTGGCTGTTCGTCTTGTCGATCCGGCTGGGTTCCGGGGTTCCGTGAATGCCGTAGGTCGGTTTGTCCAAACCGATCCAGACCGACCCAACGGGATTGTTCGGTCCGGGGGCGATGCGAAGCGCCTTGGTGTTGTCGCCCTGCTGGAAGTTGACCGCGGGACGATACCAGTACTCGGGATTGACGGCGATCGCCCCGATCAGATGCACGCCGGTGGGAGATGGAAGGTCCCGGCTTCCGATCGTCGCGGGATAGGCGACGACGAGCGCGCCTGTACTATCATAACCAAGCAGTTGCTTGGTCGATTTGTCCGCGACCAGTTTCGCGACCTTCGCCCGTGCCTTTTTCTGACGAACATCAGCGACGACGATCGTCTCGCCCGGCGCCTGGAATGTCGCCCCGGGGTTGAGGCGCCGGAGCAGATCCTCGTCCATATGGAATTTCTCGGCGAGCAGCTCCACGGGGCCACGGTAGGCAAGCCGATAGAGCGTGGCCAATGCACTGTAGTCCTTGGGCATGTCCGGTACGAATGGCCCGGCGACATCCTCCACCGTGATCGTATAGGCCATCAGCGGCGGCTCGGCGCTCTCCCGTTCCAGGATATCCCAGATCGCCTGGTTGAGGACGCCGTTGACGGGCAGGTTCCGCATGGCCTGGAAAGCGGAAATAGCCTTTGCGACATTGCCGCCGAGGTGTCCGTCGATCACGCCGGGAGACGCATGGACGCGATCGAGCATGATCTGCAGCTTCACGATCGCAGGGCTGATCTGGGACTGCCTTGGCAGCGGACGGGGAAACGTCGCCGCGCGTGTAACGGCGACCCATTCCTCGCGCGTCGCCGGAACCGGATCACTTATGGCGGCCGTTGCACTTGGCTTGTCAGCGGCAGGGGTATCCATGCCGACGGACTTTGCACGATCCGGACCGGTCTCAGGCGCTGCGAGCGCCGGGGCCGCACAGAGAGAGGCGCCACAGATCAGAATAAAGGCAGCATTCAAACGCATCGCCATCCACATCCCACCGATACGCGTCACAACCCCGGAGCATCCGTTGTGCAAGTGAGTTACAGGCACCATCGGCGATGCGCAGCGCGACGAGCCTGGATAGCAGGCTTGGCTTAAAAGGAATTGAACGCGCGGCCTCCGGCGG
Source organism: Hyphomicrobiales bacterium (assembly GCA_930633525.1). Taxonomy (NCBI): domain Bacteria; kingdom Pseudomonadati; phylum Pseudomonadota; class Alphaproteobacteria; order Hyphomicrobiales; species Hyphomicrobiales bacterium. The sequence goes on along the minus strand of CAKNFP010000002.1, from coordinate 2,023,488 downwards.
GAGGGGCTTGCAGGAAACCAACCTGCCAGACCCCCTCCGCTCGATGGTCCCCAGGAAGCCCGACTTCGCACCGCCGATTTGCCCGGAGGGTTGTGGCAGCGCCTTACCCCTTGAAACCGCCAGCGTTCAGGAAAACCGCTTCTTCCTGCGTCGTCTCACGCCCCAGCATGGGGTTGCGATGAGGAAATCGCCCGAAGCGCCGGATGATGTCGCGATGCCCTTCCGCATGCTCCAGCCAGGGCTGCCCGAGCTGCCTATTCAGCGATACGGCGGTCTCCTGGTCCGCTTCGTCCTCCGAATGCGAGAACGGCAGGCAGAAGAAAAGCCGCAACGCCGGTTCCACGCGCTCCATGTGCCCGAGCGCCTGTGCCTGCCGGGCGTAGAGGCGCGCGAGAGGGTCGGTTGCATACATATGCCCGGTGCCGCGAAATGCGTTGCGCGGAAACTGGTCCGTCAGGATGAGGAGCGCAAGGGCACCGTCCGGCGTTTCCATCCAGCGATCATGTCGGCGCGCCGCGACAGCCAGATGCAGGTCGAGAAAGCGCTCACGAAAGGCGCTGTCAAAGCGGTTGTCCTTCGCAAACCACTTGTCCTCCGCTGTCCGCCAGAACCGGAGGACCTCCGCCGGGCGTTCACGGGTGGCCATGCGGGTTTTCCGGCTTCCTACAGCCGTTCCGGTCCACATGATATGGAAACCCTCAGTGGGTTGCGGAGAGCGGGATGACGTCATCGCGGCGATTGCGCAGTACCCTTCCCTCCCAGAGGCAGACCACGAGCATGACGATCGTCGTCAGCCAGCCCATCGTGAGCAGATCGACAAGGGGAGCGACCGGTATGAGCAGGAGCAGAAGCGCAATGCCAACCAGATGGGACATGGGCACGACGCCATAGACCACCTTCTTATAAACGGCGCTCCCGAGCAGATAGATCGCCGGACCCGCCGACAAGGTCAGCGCGTAAGCTATCTTCAACGGATCATGCGGATGGGCGAGCACCAGATCATTGCCGACAGCGGTGGTGATGACCCCGGCGATCAGAATTGCATGGACATAGTGGAAATAGGCGCCGATCCGGCCCGGATCGCGCGATTGAGTAATCGTATTGGTGGCGTCCTTGCTGGATATGCCGAAATAAAGCCACCACATCGCCAGGGTGCCAAGGAACGTGGCGAGCATTGCCGAGAGAACCGCGATGCTCCAGCTTTCGGTCCCGGCCATGGTCGCACCCGTGGCCAGCAGCGTTTCGCCCAGGGCTACGATCACGAAGAGCTGGCAGCGCTCCGCAAGATGGCCGCCTTCAATCGTCCAGTCGCTCGTGCGCGAGCGGCCAAGCCCTGGCAGGGCGAAGCCGAACATCGGCGAAATATATTCGCAGGCAACCGCGAGCGCCCATAGCGCCGCGCGCATCCATGGCTCGGCGAAGGCGCCGGCAATCCAGAATACCGCGGAAATCGCGAGCCAACCGAGCATCCGTCTGTAGTTGGCCGACAGCGGATGGGAAGGCCCCAGCTCCCAAACGATATAGGCCGTCCGCCCCACCTGAATCGCGACATAGGCCAGCACGAAAACGAAGGCCCGCTCTCCGAACGCCGCTGGAATGGCGGAAGCCATCACGAGCGCAGCCAGCATCACGGCGAAAAGCAGGGAGCGAATTCGCGGTGTTTCAGGATCAAACCAATTGGTGACCCAGCAGGTATATTGCCAGCCGAGCCACACCGCGAACCAGAGGATGACCGTCTCGACGATACCGGGGACGGTCAGGCTGTGCAGCAACTTGTGGCTGAGCTGCGTAATCGCGAAAACATACACCAGATCAAAGAAAAGCTCTTCAAAGGTCACACGGGCATGGTGGCCATCGCGGCGGCGCAGAAGGGAATGGGGTTGGCTCGCCCGGTCGATCATATCGCCTCCCTCACCGCGCCAAGCGCCAGAGCGCAATCCCCGCGACAGTCGCGGGGATTGCGAAGACAATAAGGAGTATTGGCAATTCCTCACGCACGGAATAGCCGGCCCTGGTCACGCCGACCCACATGTTGATCAGGGACATGAGAAGCCAAGCCGGAACGAACGCCCTTGCGGCTGTTGCCGGTGCCGGCCCATTGCCACCCCACAGCCAGCCGAACAGCAGGAACAATCCGAGCAGAACAAGCCCGCCGCCGATCACCATCGCCATGTGCATGCGCCGCACTCCTCAGGAATAGTACATCATAGCCCTTCGCGACGTATTGGGCGCCCCAATAGACCGATCGACGTTTGATAGTCACAAATGCGCGGCAGAAGGGGACCCAGAGCATGGGGGTATAACCCCGGATCCCCTTCCTGGCCAGCAGCGCCGGCCACCAGGTGGGGAAGAAGACGCACGTTTTGTCTTCTTTTTCCCCGACACGGGAAACGAAAGGAGTTGGAGCACTTCCGGAGAACTCCGGTTCCCGGAAATGCTCCAGGTCTTTATCTCTGCGTATTGTCTTCACGCGAACGGATATCCAATTCGCTCGAAAACGCTCTAGCGAGCTGGGGTCTCGTCCGGAATGAAAGCAACGCACAAAGCTCGTCGCCCATTTGCTTTATTTTGTCGTATAGCCGCCGTTGACGAGGATGGTCTGACCCGTCATCCACCAGCCCTCAGAGACCATGAAGCGGATATAGGGGACGATATCCTCGATATCGGTAAGACCCGTTTTGGAGAAATTCGACAGCGCTGCAGCCGTTTTGTGATAGGCGACCGCGTCAGTGCCCTCGGCCGGATAGAAGAACGGCGTGTCCATGGGGCCGGGACCGATGGCCGTGACCGAAATGCCGCGCTCGCCAAACTCCTTCGAGGCGGCACGTGTGAAATGCTCGACCGGCGCCTTGGTACCCGCGTAGGCGGCGTAGAACGGCGTATAAGCGCCGAGCAGAGAAGTCACCAGCGTGCAGATCTTGCCATTGTCATTGAGATGCTTGCCAGCTTCCTTGAGGAAGAAGAAGGCCGACTTGGCGTTGACCGCGCTCATTTCGTCGTATTCGGCTTCCGAAATCTCCAGAATGGGCTTTTTGAGCACCTTTCCGACAGTATTGATCGCAATGTCGGGGCGGCCAAGCGCCGCGACCGCGTCGGAGAAGAATTTCTCCATTGCGCCCGCGGCCGTCAGGTCCGCCTGGAACGCGACGGCTTCGGCGCCGGCGGCTTTCACAGCGGCCACGGTGGCCTCGGCATCCGCCTTCGTGGCAGCGCTGTTGTAGTGGATCGCGACCGCCTTCGCGCCATGCGTGGCCAAGTCGCGGGCGATCAGTCCACCGAGATTCTTGGCGCCACCGGCGATAATCACGGTCTTGCCCTTGATAGTGTGGTCGGTCATGGCGTGATGCCTCCTTTACCAACACGCGGCCACGGCTGAGCGGCCACTTTTGTAAGGCGAGGATATCGTCTAAGCTCGGCTGATAAAGCCGTTGATTTCGACATCAGCTGTCAGAAATCGCGAACAATGTGAGGTTGCCGTCGCCCGTGGACCGTATCGAACTTTTTCGCATCTTCACGCGCGTGGTGGATTGTTCGAGCTTCACGCGCGCGGCCGATACGCTTGGCCTGCCGCGATCTTCCGTATCCGCCGCCGTGATCGAGCTCGAGGATCGCGTCGGAGCGCGCCTCCTCCATCGCACCACGCGCAAGGTCGCTGCAACCCAGGACGGCCTCGACTTCTACAAGCGATGCCTGCGCCTCGTCGCCGATGTGGAAGAAACGGAAAACCTGTTCCGCCAGACAGACGCCGGCCTGACTGGCAAACTCAGGATCGACGTTCCCGGTCGCATCGGGCGCCTGATCATCGCCCCAGCCTTGCCAGATTTTCTCGACCGGCATCCTGGCATCGACATTGATCTCGGCGTCACTGATCGCACCATCAATCTGATCGAGGACAGTATCGACTGCGTTCTGCGTGTGGGTGCGTTGAACAATTCAGGCCTGATCGCCCGCCCCATCGGCAAGTTGCCACTCATCAATGTCGCGAGCCCCGCGTATCTCGATCGCTGCGGCGTCCCGAAGTCACCCGGGGATCTCGCCAGCCATTGGGCGGTCAACTACGCCTCCCCCTCGACTGGCCGGGTCGAAGATTGGGAGTGGGTCGAGGGCGATTCACTGCGCACCATGCCAATGCGCGGCCGTGTCACCGTGAACAGCGGGGAAGCCTACATCGCCTGTTGCCTGGCGGGGCTTGGGCTCATCCAGATTCCAGCCTATGACGTCAAGCGTCATCTTGACGCCGGTGAGCTCGTCGCTGTCATGCCGCAGTATTGCGCCGAGCCGATGCCGATGACGTTGCTCTATCCGCACCGTCATCATCTTTCGCGCCGTCTCCAGGTCTTTGCAGATTGGCTTGAGCCCTTGCTGAAGCGGGACCTTCTCGTGCAGGATCGCGCGCCTCGGCCGACCATGGAACGCGATCTCTCGACCTAGACATCTCCGGGAGGCGAGGCTGGATGTAATCGCACCGGCCTCCCAGCCTCTTCAGTAGGTCGCTCGTCCGCCAGAGACGTCGAACACGCCGCCGGTGGTGAAGGAGCATTCTTCCGAAGCGAGCCAGCAGATCAGCGCCGCAACTTCCTCGATCTGGCCAAAACGTCCCATGGGAATCTTGGACAGCATGAAGTCGATGTGGGTCTGGCTCATCTGATCAAAGATGGCCGTGCGCACGGCGGCCGGGGTTACGCAATTGACGGTGACACCGCTCTTGGCGAGCTCCTTGCCGAGAGATTTGGTGAGCCCGATGACGGCGGCCTTGGAAGCGCTATAGGCAGGCGCGTTGGGATTGCCTTCCTTGCCGGCGATGGAGGCGATATTGACGATGCGTCCGTAGCTCTTCTCAAGCATGAAGGGCACCACGGCCTTGTCGCAATAGAAGACGCCGTTGAGGTTGATGTCGATCACCCGGCGCCAGTCCTCGACGGGATAGGTCCATGTTGTTGTATTGGGGCCGGTGATGCCCGCGCTCGCCACCAGAATGTCGATGCCGCCAAAAGTATCAGCGGTCGTCTTCGCAGCCGCCTCGACCGCTTCCCAATCCGATACGTCAAGCGCGATGCCGAGGCCGCTGGCACCCAGCTTCGCAGAGGCAGCCTCGATCGCAGCCGGATCTCGATCCCAAAGAGCGACCTTGCCGCCTTCGGCAACGATACGACTGGCGACGGACAAGCCGATACCCGCCGCACCACCGGTAACGACCGCGACGCGGCCGGCAAAACGTGTTGGATCGGTCATCACTTCTTCTCCCATGCGACCCTGGCTTGCTGCAGGCCGTTCAGACGATTTCGGAGGGTTTCATCCTGCTTTTCATGATGCCATCCTCCTAAATCCCATTATATGGTATTTAGTTTCATATTATGGGATATAAGAGGATGGGCCGCTGAATTGTCAAGATGCATTGTCGGCTGCAACGCCGTGACAAGCCTTGTGCGAAGGTCCGTGCGGCGCATGTCTGGTCAGGATTGAGGGAGGCGGGTGAATCGATGCGAAAAGCGGTGTCGACCGGTACGCTGGAGAACGGCGTCGGCCCCGATCGGGCGAAAGAACGTCGACCTGAGGCGCCCGGCACGCAGGGTGCCCAGACGCTGATGCGGGGCCTCGACGTGTTGGAAGCGATCGCCTCCGGCGCTACCGATCTTCCTGCGCTGGCAAAGAAACTTGGCACCACCCGGACGACGACGCATCGCCTTGCGTCAGCTCTCGTCGATCGCAGGTACATCAACTTCACACCGCGCGAAGGTTACAGCCTGGGTCCCAAACTACTCGAACTCGGCTTTCAAGCGCGGCGGGACATGCCCTTGAGCAAGGCGGCTCATGGCCATCTGCAGCGCCTGGCGGAACATACGCTCGACACCGTCCAGCTCGGCATCCTCGACGAAGGCGTTGTTTTTTACATCGACAAGGTGCCAGGACAACGCCGGTTCGAAATCCGGTCCAGCGTTGGCGATCGCCATCCTGTATGGTGCACGGGGCTCGGCAAGGCGCTCGTGTTGGACATGAGTGAAGCACGGTGGGCCAGCTTTTTGGACGCTCGCGGCCCCGGTCTGCCTCCCCTCTCCCCAAGCTCCCGAACAGCCTGGTTCGACCAGATGCGAAGCTATGCACAGAAAGGCGTGGCGTTCGACCTTGAGGAATCGGAACCGCAACTGCGCTGCGTTGCGGCGCCCATCCGGGATGCCAGTGGCGCCATCGTCGCGGCAGTCAGCGTATCAAGCCTTGCCCCGTATATGCAGCCGGATCGGATGCAGGCGCTATCCCACGATGTTCGGGAGACGGCTCGGGCCATCAGCGCCGCGCTAGGCTGGAGTAGGCAAGCTGCTATTCCCGCCGGGACAACGGTTCGGTAAACGCTCCGCGCGGCATAGTCCTACCAACGCCTGCAGCGTTCTCCCTTCAAATTGGATCGCTGAGACTTCGTTGTCAGAGTGGACGCTTCAATTTCTTGGAAATGAAGCCGACAATACCCTCACGGAAGAGAAGCACACAGACGACAAAGACAACGCCCTGGATCGTCGTCACCCAATCACCGAAGGAGGCGAAGTAGTTCTGCAATACGACGACCAGAGCGGCCCCTACAGCAGGCCCGATGAACGTATGCACACCTCCAATCAAGGTCATCAACACCACCTCACCAGACATCGTCCAGTAGACGTCGGTCAAACTGGCGAGTTGGAAGGCGATGGCCTTCGTAGCTCCCGCTAAGCCGGCAAAGAATGCCGACAGGACAAAGGCGAGAAATTTGTATTGATTCACCCGGTAACCGAGAGATGTGGCACGGGATTCGTTTTCGCGGATCGCCTTCAACGCTTGTCCGAAAGGCGAGTGGATGATGCGGTGGAGAGCCAGCATCGACACGATGAAGACAGCCAACACGAACCAATAAAGCGCGCGATCATCCGCGAGAGATAGGACTCCAAACAGGAAGCCGCGCGGCACTTGCTGAATACCGTCTTCCCCACCGGTGAAAGGTGCCTGCAGGGCAAAGAAATAGACCATCTGCGCGAAGGCAAGCGTCACCATCGCGAAATAGATACCGTGGCGACGGACTGCCAGCGCACCGAAAACGGCACCAAGAAGGGCCGCCACCACTGCCCCGAACAGGATCGCGAGCTCGGGCGTGAAACCCCAGATCTTCGCGGCATGGGCCGCCGCATAGCTCGCCATGCCGAAATAGGCGGCATGGCCGAAGGACAGAAGCCCGACGTAACCGAGCAGGAGATTGAGCGCACAGGCGAACAAAGCGAAGCACAGGATTTTGATGACAAGCAGTGGATAGAGGAAGAATGGCGCCGCGACCAGCACCAGGACCAAGCCTAGGATGACCGCCATATGATCGCGTGACATCCCCAGGTTCTGATTGGGGGCCGCTGTGGGGAGGCTGCTATCGATCGCCATGTCAGGAGCTTTTTCCAAAGAGGCCGGCAGGTCTCACCATGAGAACGATGGCCATGATCACGAAGATGACCGTTGCCGATGCCTCCGGCCAGAAGACCTTCGTGAACCCCTCGATCACGCCGAGCGAAAACCCCGTGATGATCGAGCCGAGGATTGATCCCATTCCGCCGATAACCACAACCGCGAAAACGACGATGATGAGGTCGGAGCCCATCGTGGGGTTGACCGCGTAGATCGGCGCGGCGAGCACGCCGGCGAAACCGGCGAGCGCCACCCCGAAACCATACGTCATGGTGATAAGAAGCGGCACATTGATCCCAAAGGCCTCGGTGAGCGTGGGATTTTCGGTTGCCGCGCGCAAGTAGGACCCGAGCCGCGTCTTCTCGATCACGAACCAGGTGGAAAGGCAGACCGCGAGTGATGCAACCACCACAAAAGCGCGGGAATTGGGGAGATACATGAAGCCGAGATTGTGCCCCCCCGTTAAGAGGGGCGGAAGCGCATAGGGCAGCCCCGTCGCGCCGTACTGGTTGCGGAAGACCCCTGTTATAATCAATGCCAGACCAAAGGTCAGAATCATCCCGTAGAGATGATCGAGAGAATAAAGCCAGCGGAGCAGACAGCGCTCGACGATGATGCCGAATAAGCCAACAGCCAGCGGCGCTAGAAGTAGCGCCCACCAGTAGCCGATATCAAGATAATACAAGAGCGCCCAAGCCCCGAAGGCACCCATCATATAGAAGGCGCCGTGAGCGAAATTGACGATATTCAACAGCCCGAAGATGACCGCGAGCCCCAGGCTGAGCATCGCGTAGAATGCACCGTTGATCAGTCCAAGCAAAAGCTGACCGAAGAGAACCTGAGGGGCAATGCCGAATAGACCTAACATCTTTTCGCTCCCCTAGACGCCGAGATAACGATTGAGCTTCGCAGTATTCGCTGCGATCTCGGTGTTGTGGAGCATGTCGATGACCTGCCCATGCTCCATCACGAAATGCCGGTCCGCTACGGTCGCGGCGAAATGGAAATTCTGCTCAACGAGCACGATTGTAAAACCCCGCTCCTTCAGCTTGCCGATCGTGCGGCCAATCTGCTGCACGATGACAGGCGCGAGCCCCTCTGTCGGTTCATCAAGCAGCAGCAGCCGCGCCCCCGTCCGCAGGATGCGCCCGATGGCCAGCATCTGCTGCTCGCCCCCGGAGAGCTTTGTGCCCTGGCTCTTCAGACGCTCCCGCAAATTGGGGAAAAGGGCGAATATCTCATCAATACTCAAGCCACCCTCGGCAACGACAGGCGGCAGGCGCAGATTCTCATCCACATTGAGGCTCGAGAAAATGCCCCTGTCCTCCGGGCAGAAGGCGATCCCGCTCCTCGCTATGGCGCGTGCACTCAGCCCGATGGTCTCCGCGCCATTGAATCGAATCGAGCCGCGCCGCTTGCGAACAATGCCCACGATCGACTTCAAGGTCGTGCTCTTGCCGGCGCCGTTGCGGCCGAGCAGGGTTACAACTTCGCCGGGCAAGACATCAAACTTCACGCCATGGAGCACATGGCTCTCGCCGTACCACGCCTGGAGCCCGTCAACGGCGAGCAGGGGAACATCCTGACCTTTCGAGACCGCCTTAAGCATTGGGAACCCCGATGTAAGCTTCGACGACGCGGGGATCGCTCGAGACGGTTTGGTAATCTCCCTCAGCCAGTATCTTGCCTCGGGTCAGCACGGTGATGCGGTGCGACAGGGATGCCACCACCGAGAGATTATGCTCGACCATCAGAATGGTCCTGTCCTTGGAAATCCGCCGGATCAACGCCGAGATCCGGTCGACATCCTCCTGAGTCATACCGGCCATCGGCTCGTCGAGAAGGAGCATTTCCGGATCAAGCGCGAGCGTCGTGGCGATCTCGAGTGCGCGCTTGCGGCCGTAGGACAACTCACTCGCCGGAACAACCGCGAGATCGGCAAGGCCGACAGCATCGACGAGCGCCCACGCCTCATCATGCAGCGAGGACAGAACACGTTCGGAACGCCAGAAATCGAAGCAATCGCCGTGCAAACGGCGCTGCAAGGCGATGCGCACGTTCTCCAGGACGGTCATTTGGCCGAAGACCGCGGAAATCTGGAATGAACGCACGAGGCCAAGCCGGGCAATATCCGCCGGACGCATTCTCGTGATGTCGCGACCGTTGTAGACGATGCGTCCGCGTGTCGGGGTCAAGACCTTCGTCAGAAGGTTGAAGCATGTCGTCTTGCCGGCACCGTTCGGGCCGATCAGGGCGTGGATCGTGCCGCGTCGGACGGCGAGCGCGACGTCGTCAACGGCGACGAAGCCCTTGAACTCCTTGGTAAGCCCGGAGGCGCTCAGAATGATGTCGTCTGACATGGGTCCATGCATGGGCTGGCGCGTGACTGGCCGGGAGGATTCCGCCGCAATACCGCGCAATGCGAAAAAGGTGCGAGGCCAGCGGTGAGAAGACCGGCCTCGCTCAGGACGCGACGCACTTTATGCAGGCACGCTATGGCACTCCGTCGAGAGCGGAGGCCGTTGCGTTGATCCCTGGTGCCTCCTATTTGGCGACGAGGGGGCATTCGCTCTGGGAAAGCGGACGGAAGGCCTCATTTCCCGGGACCGTGCGAAGGATCTTGTAATAGTCCCATGGACCCTTGGATTCGCTCGGGCTCTTCACCTGCGCGAGATACATATCGTGGACCATGCGGCCGTCGTCGCGGATCTTGCCGTTCTTCGCAAAGAAATCGTTGACGGGAGTGGCCTTCATCTGTGCGACGACTTTGTCAGCCGAGTCGGTTCCAGCTGCCTCGATCGACTTCAGGTAGTGCATGATCGCTGAATACACGCCCGCCTGGGACATGGTCGGCATCGCCCCGTGGCGCTTGAAGAACCTTTGAGACCATTCACGGGTCTCATCGTTCTGATCCCAATAGAACCCTGTGGTGAGATACAGCCCTTGCGCGGATTGGAGGCCAATCGCGTGGATATCCGTCAGGAAAATGGCAAGACCTGCGATCTTGGCCTTCTGCGTCAGGCCGAACTCCTGCGCCTGCTTGAGCGAATTGATGGTATCGCTGCCGCCATTGGCGAGCGCTATTACGTCAGCGCCGCTGCTGGGCGCCTGGAGCAGGAAGGATGAGAAATCGGCCGTATTGAGCGGGTGCTGCACGCCGCCGACAACCTTGCCACCGCTTTCCTCGACGACGCGCGCGACATCCGCTTTCATCGTATGGCCGAAGGCATAGTCGGCAGTGAGGAAGAACCAGGATTTGCCGCCTTCCTGCACGATCGCCTTCGCTGTGCTGACGGCAGCCGCATAGGTGTCCCAGGTCCAGTGGATGCCGTTTGGCGAGCAGGCCTTGTTGGTAAGATCCGCCGTGCCGGCGCCGGAGACGATCAGGACACGGTTCTTCTCCCGGGCGAGTTGCTGAACCGCGAGCACCACCGATGAATTCGGGACATCGACGATCATGTCGACGCCCTCGGTATCATACCAGCGGCGCGCGGTCTGGGCGCCAATATCCGCCTTGTTCTGGTGGTCAGCGCTCACGAGCTCCACCGGTTTGCCGCCTATGCGGTTGCCGAAATCCTCGATCGCCATCTGGGCGGCAACGACGGAGCCCTTGCCAGCCAACGATGAGAATACCCCGGTCTGGTCGGTCAGAACGCCGATCTTGACGGTGTTGTCAGACATCTGGGCCATCGCTGCCGAAGCCGAACAGGCTGCGGCGAACAGGCCGAGGCATAGTTTCTTCATGGGTTCCTCTCCTGGTCGATACTCACGGCAAGCGTGAGTTGGTTTTCATTATTGTGCCGCAGAGTGCCAGAAACTGGCTACCGTTTTGCAAAAAGCTTTTCCGCTGTGCAGAAAGATGACCTGCGGCTTGGTTGTCTCCGCTTACAGGAGACTGCGCACCAAGCCACCATCCACCGCGATGTTCTGCGCCGTGATGTAGTCGGCGTGCCGCGAGCAGAGAAATGCGCAGAGCGGACCGAAATCCTCGGCAGTGCCGAGCCGTCCAGCCGGCACAGAGGCGGCCATACGCGCGGATGCTTCTGCCTCCGGGATCTGATCGCGCGACGCGCGCGCTCGAATGACGCGGTCGAGAGCGCCGGTCGCCATCAATCCGGGCAGAATGTTGTTCACCGTCACGCCTTTACCAATCACCTCGCGGGCAAGCGTCGCCATGGCCCCGGTGAGCCCGGCACGAACACCATTGGCCAGCGCCATGTTGGGATAGGGCTCTTTCACGGCAAAGGAGGTGATATTGACGATCCGCCCGAAGCCGGCCTGTATCATGCCCGGAAGCAAGAGCCGCGCGGCCTCGATCGCCGCCAGCATGTTCACCTCAAGCGCCTTGCGCCAGGTGTCGAGCTGGTGGTCGGTGAACTGCCCCGTTGGCGGCCCGCCGGCATTGGTGACGAGAATACCGATCGCACCAACCTGCTCCTGCGCCTCCGCGATGAGGCGCCCCGGCTGATCCGCGTCCGACACGTCCCCCTGTATGAAGGCTGCGCCGTTGCTGAGCCGTGCGACGGCCGCCCTGCCCTCCTCGGCGTTGCGACCATTGATGGCCACCCGTACACCTGCAGCGCTGAGATGATGCGCACAGGCAAAGCCGAGGCCTTTTGTACCGCCCAGGACAAGAGCAGTTTGACCTGCGATTCCGAGATCCATGGCGTTATCTCCAAACTATCCGTGAGACGTGTGTTACCGAGCGGTCGATCCCGTGACGAGACCTGCAGTCCCGCTCATGCGCCGGTGTAATGAGGCGGACGCTTTTCGAGGAAGGCGCGCATACCCTCGTTCTTGTCGCTGGTGGCGAAAAGGACCTGCAAGGCCTTGCGCTCCAAAGCCAACGCTGCGCCAAGCGAGGCGTCCTGTCCCTGGAGGATGACCTCCTTGATCTGGGCCAGGGCTATCGGCGGCAGCTTTGTCATCTGCTCTGCCATCGTCATGGCTGTCGCAAAGACCTCCTCATCCGCAACGAGCTTGCTGACAAGGCCCATTGCGTAAGCCTCACGCGCGTCGATGATTTCTCCGGTCAAGCAAAGGCGCATCGCCTGGAACTTGCCGACGGCACGTGTCAGGCGTTGAGTGCCACCCGCGCCCGGCATGATGCCGACGCGAACCTCCGGCTGGCCGAGTTTGGCGCTGCGCCCGGCAATGATGATGTCGGCATGCATGGCGAGTTCCAGCCCGCCGCCCAGCGCAAAGCCGTTCACCGCCGCAATGACAGGCTGCGGGCAACGGGCTATCGCTTCCCACAGCCGTTCATTGTGGCGCAGATACATGTCCACGGCGCTGATTTCCGCCATGTCCTGAATATCGGCGCCGGCTGCGAAGCTTGTTTCGTCACCGGTCAGGACAACACATCGCAGGAGGCTATCCTCGGCAAACTCCTCGAAGATCTCCGCCAATTTCCGGCGTACGGACATATTGAGAGCATTGCGCACTTTTGGCCGGTTGATACGGACCACCGCGATAGCATCGGTTGCGCGGTCGAGGATCACTTCCGGCTTCATCGGAAGATCCCCAGGCGGATTCGCGGATTTGTCCATCACGCCTTCTCCATCACAAGGGCAATGCCTTGACCGACGCCGACGCACATGCTGCACAGAGCACGCTTCGCCCCGCGCTCCTGCAGTTCCACAGCGGCGGTCAGGGCCAGTCGCGCGCCGGACATGCCGAGGGGGTGCCCAAGCGCGATCGCGCCTCCGTTTGGATTCACATGGGCGGCAACATCCGGCAGGCCGAGTTGGCGAAGGCAGGCAAGCGCCTGAGCGGCGAAAGCTTCGTTGAGCTCGACCACGTCCATGTCCGATATTCGCAGCCCCAGGCGTTCCATGAGCCTACGGCTCGCCGGCACCGGCCCAATGCCCATGATGCGCGCCTCGACGCCCGCCGTCGCCAGACCCACCACCCGGGCAAGCGGCGTCAGGCCATATCGCGCGACCGCCGTGTCGGATGCGATGATGAGCGCGGCGGCTCCATCGTTGACACCGGATGCATTGCCAGCCGTGACACTTCCACCCTTGCGGAAGGGTGTCGCAAGCTGGGCGAGTTTCTCGACGGACGTCTCGCGCGGGTGTTCATCTTTGTCGACGACGATCGGCTCGCCCTTGCGTTGAGGGATCGTGACAGCCACGATTTCGCGCCCGAAGCGGCCCGATTTTTGTGCCTGCGCCGCTCGTTGCTGGCTGCGCACGGCGAAGGCATCCTGGTCCTGGCGGGAGATCGCAAACTGCTCGGCCACGTTCTCCGCAGTCTCCGGCATGGAATCGATACCGCAACGCTCTTTCAGGGCCGCATTGATGAAACGCCAGCCGATTGTCGTGTCGAAGATCTCGGCGGAACGGGAGAAGGCGGAGCTGGCCTTGCCCATCACGAAAGGCGCCCGCGTCATGGATTCGACGCCGCCGGCGATGATCACCTCCGCCTCGCCCGCCCGGATGGCCCGGGCGGCCTGGCCCACGGCATCAAGGCCGGAGCCGCAGAGCCGGTTGATCGTCGTCGCCGACACGGTGTCGGGCAGCCCTGAAAGCAGCACGCCCATGCGAGCCACGTTGCGGTTGTCTTCACCCGCCTGATTGGCGCAACCCATGATGACATCATCGATGGCCTCTGCCGGCAGCGCGGGCGCGCGCGCCATCAATTCGCGCAGCACGAGCCCCGCCATGTCGTCGGGCCGCACCGCCGCCAGTGCACCACCATAACGGCCAATGGGGGTCCGCACGCCCGTGCAGATGAACGCTTCCGTCATGTAGCGATCTCCTTGGGGCATTTTCGAGCGAAGCCGCGACAGCCTCGCGCCGAGAAAATGCCGTGAGCCATGAATTAGAGAGGGCAGTCCTTGGTGAAGTTCGGCCTGCGCTTCTCCCGCAGCGACGCCAGCCCTTCGCGCACATCCGGCCCTTTGAAGCCCATGAATTCGAGGGCGAGTGACGTATCGAAGGTCGGGCCCGCCATCCGCAGCCAGTTGTTCAGCGCGTATTTCGTCCAGCGGATCGCGGTCGGCGAGCCGGCAGCCAGCTTCTTTGCGACCTGGAGCGCCTTGTCATGCAGTTCCGCATCATCGACGCACAGGGAAACGAGACCGATACGCTCCGCTTCCTCGCCGCTGACCGGCTCGCAAAGCAACAGATAGTATTTCGACTTCGCGAGCCCGCACAGGAGTGGCCACACGATGGCGGCGTGATCGCCCGCGGCGACGCCGAGCCGGGTATGTCCATCGATGATACGCGCGGAACGCGCGGCGATGGAAACGTCCGCCAGAAGCCCGGCCACAAGTCCAGCGCCAACCGCCGGTCCCTGCATGGCGGAGACGATCGGCTTAGAGCAATTGACGAGATTGTAGACGAGATCACGCGCTTCTTTCCACACACGGGTCAGCGTGTGGAAATCCTCGGTCATCTCCTTGACGAGATCGAGATCTCCGCCCGACGAGAAGGCTTCGCCCGCGCCGCGGATAATGACCGCGGAGACATCGGGGTCCGCATCAATATCCCGCCAGACGCGCACCAGCTCCCCATGCATGACCGCATCAGCAGAGTTGAGGCGGCCCGGATTTTCCATAGTAATGCGCAGAACGCGCTCTTCCGGCCAATCGAATTTCAATCGGCTATAGCTGGCATAGGGGCTCGTCATATCTTCTTCTCCCGGTCTTTCCAGTAGGGCTCCCGCAGGAAGTTCTTCTGGATCTTGCCGATGGGGGTCTTGGGAAAATCCTGCACGAACTTCACGACGCGCGGTCGCTTGAAGCGGGCGAGACGCTCCGCACAATGGGCGACCAGATCATCCTCGGTGACCGATCCGCCGCTTCTGATCTGAACATAAGCGGCCGGCACCTCGCCCCACTTGTCGTCGGGAATGCCGAAGACGGCGCATTCCGCCACCGATGGGTGCTCGTAGAGCACGTTCTCGATTTCCTTGGGATAGACGTTCTCGCCACCTGAAATGATCATGTCCTTCGAACGATCGACGAGAGTGACAAACCCGTCCTCATCGACGGTCGCCAAATCGCCGGTCCATCCCCAGCCATTTCGGAAGAAATTCGCCGTTTGCTCAGGTTCATTATAGTATTCGAGCATGACGTTCTCGCCGCGTGAGACAAGTTCGCCAATCTCACCTGTCTTAACGGGATTACCTTCGCGGTCCACGATCGCAACGTCGATATTATAGGCTTGGCGCCCGACCGAGCCGAGCTTGGCAGGCAGGTTCCAATGCCGCAATACCGTTAGAACACCGACTTCCGACTGGCCATAGATCTGCGTCAGCTTCAGCGCCGGCAGCTTGTCGAGCAAGTCGCGCTGCACCCAGTCCGGCATCGGCGCACCGGCGAACGAGAGCTTGGTCCATGTTCTGAAATTGGCGGCGTCAAATGCAGGATCGCTGATCACCATGCTTGCCTGGGTCGGCACCATGAAAGCCGCAGTCATCCCGGTTTCGCGGGCCATGGCGGCGAAATCCGCGACATTCCATTTCGAGAGGAACGTGCTTGTCGCTCCTGCCAGGACGGCCGGCTGGAACATGATATTCAGGGCGGCCACATGAAAGAGAGGCGTGACGATACCAACCACATCGCGCTCGTCGATCGCTTCCTCGACCATCACCGTATGAGCCGTGATCATGCGATTGCGATGGCTTGTCAGAACACCCTTCGGACGGCCTGTCGTGCCGCCCGTATAGGTCATGCTGAATGGATCATCCTCATGGATTGCCACCTTTGGATAATCGCAGGCGCCGCTGGCGAGGACCCTCTCGAAGTCCATCGCCCCTTCGGCTTGGCCGCCAATGCAGATATATGTCCGGATCTTCGGCAATGACGTCCGTACAGCGGCGATCTTCTCGGCGAAGCCATGCTCGAAGATCAGGATTTCGACATCGGCCTTGTCGAGCACATACTGCAGTTCTTCCGGTGCGTAGAGCACGGAAATATTGACGAGCACGCCACCCGAGCGGGCGGCGCCGAAGAATGCGATGCCGTATTCGGTGCGGTTTCGGCTGATGATTCCGACCTTGCACCCCTTAGCCAGGCCAAGGCCGATTAGGGCGTTGGCCAGCCGGTTGGCGGCCAGATCGAGGTCCCGATAGCTCAGTGACGTGCCCTGCCAGAGGATGGCAGGCTTTCTGGGAAAACGTTCGGCTGAGCGACGTAGCATGTCACCGGTCAGCATCCATTTCCTCCCTTTCAGAGTGAAGCGGCTTGTCGCCTGCGTTACGAAGGTTGCGTGGACTCTCTCCGAGAGAGGTGATATTCGCAATCCATAATTGCGAAAAGCCCTTCCGCAGAGTGGAATAGTCGAGGAAAAATCATGGAGCGCGAGGACCGGCAATTCGTCGATGCATTCGCGAGGGGACTGGCCATACTCGAGGCCCTTTCGCGCGAACAACGGCCGCTTAACAACGGTGAACTTTCACGGGCAACGGGTCTGCCGCCTTCGACCGTCAGCCGCCTCACCCACACGGCCATGGCGCTGGGCTATCTGCGCTTCAGCCAGTCGAAGCGTGCCTATGAGCTCACGCCGAAAAACCTCACCCTTGGCTACCCCGTGCTCGCCGGGATGACTTTGCTCGATAGGGCGAGGCCACTACTCAAGCAATTGTCGGAGGAGACCGGCGAAACGGTGGGCCTTGTCATTCGTGACGGCTTGCATGTGACATTCGTCGAAGTTGTTCAGGGGTCCGAGATGGTCGCGGTTCGCCTTGCAACGGGCGGGCGTTTGCCTATCGCGGTGTCAGCAGCCGGCATAGCCATTCTCGCGGCCATGCCAGATCGCGACAGGCGCATCCTCGCCACGCGCGTGCGCGCCGATCTTGCCAAGCGCGGGGGCAACGTGGATGCGTTCAACGCCAAGCTCGTGGAGGCTACCGAACTCGGCATCTGCGTTATTCGCGACGCCTGGCGGCGTGGAATTGGCGGAATCGCGATGGGCCTTGAGAACAATGGGGAAATGGCTGCGATCACGATGCCGATTGCCACAGGCAGCGTCAGCGAGATGGACATGCACGGCCGCCTCGCCGACGCCCTGAGGGCCACAATCGACCTCTTGCGGGGAGCGCCTGGCGGCGCTCACGCCGTCCAGACGGGAATGCCGAGCGAGGCCCGCCGGCGCAGCCACTGACTGGGGCGGTAACGGTCATCCCCGGTGAGGGCCTGCAACGTCGAGAGTATCGCCAAGATGTTGCGCGCGCCGCAGGATTCCACGAATTCCAGTGGACCTTGCGGGTAGTTGAGCCCAAGCCGCATCGCCTTGTCGATATCGCGCGGAGCCGCCAGCCCGGCCTGAGCCATCTCGCATCCCAGATTGGCAACCATCGCCACGATGCGCTGGGCGATGAAGCCAGGCGAATCGGCGATCGCCGTGACGGACCGACCACGTGCGATGAGCACGTCGATAACAGCCTGCCGGATCGCGGGATCAGCGCCAGGCGCGGTCATCACGGTGATCCGCTTTGACGTGTCGAAGCTCAGATCAAGGGCAACCAGACGGGCGGCATCGACGCCATGGCGCGTCGCGAATGCGGTTGCATCCTCACCGAGAGGCGCGCAGAGCAACGGCGAAGCGCCGTCGTCGCTGCCCAAACACGCCAAGCCGAGTTCGCTAGCGAACGCCACCAGCCTCTCGCAAGGCTCGACCAAAACGACCTGCGCCACCGTCCCGCCCGCGCTGGCGGCATCGGCGGACGGTTTCTCCGCATTTGGCCCATAGGCATAGAATCCCCGCCCGGTTTTTCGGCCAAGCTGGCCGGTTTCCATGAGATAGCGGTGGTAAGGCGTCGAGCGCAGGCGCGGATCGCCGAAGAAGCTCTCATGAACGAAGCGCGTCACAGGAAAGTTCACGTCGACGCCGGTCAGGTCCATCAGCTCGAAAGGTCCCATCCGGAACCCGCAGCAATCACGCATCACCGCATCGATCTCGGCCGGAGAAGCGACATTCTCATGGAGAACGGCGAGCGCCTCCGTGGGGTAGGCGCGGCCGCCGAGATTAACGAGAAAGCCGGGCGTGTCGCGCACGAGTACTGGCTCGCGGCCGAGGCGCCGCCCGAGATCGGTAAGGGTCGCGACGACGGCATCCGTCGTTTCCGGGCCGGGAATAACCTCCACCAGCCGCATCAAAGGAACTGGATTGAAGAAATGCAGCCCTCCGACACGCTCGCGGTGCCGGAGCCCGGCCGCGATGGCGCCGATGGGCAGAGAGGACGTGTTGGACGCGAGGATGGTGTCCTGACCGACGACGTCCTCAAGGGCCTTGAACAAGGCACGCTTCACATCGAGATCCTCGACGATGGCCTCGATCACCACGTCGCAACCGGCGAGCGCCGCGAGGGCATCCGCGGCCACGATGCAATTGATGCTGGCCTCAGCCTCCTCGGCCTTCAGCTTGCCCTCATCAACCCGCTTGCGCAGGCGCTTGGCGATATCGCTCCTCGCTGCGTCGGCGGCGCCCGCGCGGGTATCGAAGATGCGCGCCTCAATTCCGGCGGCAGAAGCCACCTGCGCGATGCCTGAGCCCATGGCTCCCGCACCGACGATGCCCAGTATCAATCGCGGTTCCGTCGTTGTTCCCATCGGCGTTGCCCTCTCCTGCCCAGCGAAGACGATTTCTGCCGGTACCATCCGCATGGCGACGACGGCTGAAGTCTTCGCGGAAATTCGCTTGTGGAATGAGGATTGAAATGACCGCGACAGGGATCGAGCGTCAAGCGGATTAGCGGAAAACTCTTTCGCACAGCGGAACAATTAATCCGCTTGACGGCTGCGCATTCGCTAGGATGCCGTCATGCGGGCCGGGCTGGCTCCTTTTATCATGCGCCAGGATCCACCATGCCGCGTCACGAGACGGAGCCGAGCCAAAGTGATAGCGCACCCGTCCTCACGAACAAGGGCGAGGGCTATCGCATCATCACGCTGAACCGGCCCTCACGCCTCAACGCCTTCAACGTTGCGATGCACGAGGCGCTGCAGACTGCGCTGGACGAGGCAGCGGCGGATGACGATTGCAGGGCGGTTATCCTGACAGGGGCTGGGCGGGGTTTTTGCACTGGCCAGGATCTCGCGGACCGCATTCGCCCCGACGGCACGGTGCCCGATCTCGGCGACAGCCTCGAGCGCTACTACAATCCGCTGGTGCGACGGCTACGCGCATTCCGATGCCCGGTGATCGCTGCCGTCAATGGCGTGGCAGCCGGAGCCGGCGCCAACATCGCGCTGGCCTGCGACATCGTCATTGCGGCGCGCTCGGCGCGCTTTCTCGAGCTCTTCACCAATCTAGGCCTGGTCCCCGATTGCGGCGGCACCTGGTTTCTTCCGCGTCTCATCGGCCCGGCCAGAGCGAGAGCGATCACGCTTCTTGCCACGCCCGTTTCTGCGGAACAGGCCGCGGCGTGGGGCCTGATCTGGAAGATCTGCGAGGATGAAGACCTCAAGGCTGAGGCGCAGGCCATCGCGGCCCTTCTCGCAGAGAAGCCATCCCTGGGGATCGCCCTCACGAAGCGAGCGCTCGAGGCGGCTGGCACAAACAGCTTATCGGCTCAGCTCGACCTGGAACGCGACCTGCAGCGGCAGGCTGGACTGGAACCCGGCTATGTCGACCGGGTGAAGGCGTTCGTGACAAAACGCTGAGATTTACACCCCTAGATAGCGGTGGGCGATGTCCGGCATGGAATCGAGATCCCGCGAGGTTCCCGACCAGACGACCCGGCCTTTCTCAAGAATGAAATGCCGGTCGGCGAGATGTTTCATGGGTGCGAGATTCTTGTCGATCAGCAGTATCGATTGGCCCTCGGATTTCAGGCGCGCGATCACAGCCCAGATCTCAGCTCGAATGAGCGGTGCGAGGCCTTCCGTCGCCTCATCGAGGATAAGCAGTTTCGGGTTGGTCATGAGGGCACGAGCCACCGCCAGCATTTGCTGCTCACCGCCGGACAGGGAGCGACTGAACTGGTTCCGCCGCTCCCGCAGACGTGGAAACAGCGCATAGACCCTGTCGAGGGTCCAGGGGGTGACATTGCCGGCGCGGTTCGCGGCTGTGGCGACGAGATTCTCCTGCACGGTCAAGGTCGGAAAAACCTGCCGCCCCTCCGGCACGAGACCAAGGCCGAGTTTACCGATACGATGGGCGCGCCATCCAGCCAGATCCTCGCCTGCAAATCCTATACGCCCGCTGCGCGGCGGCGTCAGACCCATGATGGAGCGCACGGTTGTCGTCTTTCCCATGCCGTTGCGACCCATCAACGTCACAACCTCACCATCGTAGATCGCAAGGTCAACGCCGAACAACACCTGGCTGCGGCCATAGAAAGTCTCGACCCCAATCAGTTCAAGCAGCATCGACAAGTTCCTCGCCGAGATAGGCCTCGCGCACAGTGGGGTCATTGCGGATGGCATCCGGTACACCGCAGGCGATCGCCTTGCCATAGACAAGGACAGTGATGCGATCGGCCAGCGAAAACACGGCCTCCATGTCATGTTCGATCAGAAGCATGGTAACTCGCCCTTTCAAACCGGAGAGCAGTTCGACAATGAAGGCACTTTCCTCCGGCCCCATGCCGGCCATTGGCTCGTCGAGCAGCAGCATCGTGGGCTGCATCGCCAGGGCCATGGCGATTTCAAGCTGACGTTGCTGGCCATGGGCGAGCGAATGGGCGGGCCTGTCGGCAAGATCTCCGAGGTGTACCATGGCGAGGACTTCGCGCGCCGGGCCTTCCAACGCCCTGTCGCCCCTGGCACTCCGGAAAAAACGGAAGGAATGACCGAGCCGCGCCTGCACAGCCATCGCGACGTTTTCGAGCGCCGTGTAGTCCGGGAAGATCGACGTGATCTGATAGGACCGCGCCATTCCGAGACGTGCGCGCTCTGGCGCGGACAGATGCGTGATGTCGCGCCCCTCGAAGACGAGACGCCCGCTATCGGGCGCAATCTCACCAGACAGCTGTTTCATCAACGTCGATTTGCCCGCCCCATTCGGCCCGATCAGCGCGTGGAGTTCACCGCGTGAGACGGCGAGACTGAGATCGTCTGTAGCGCGCAAAGCACCGAAGGATTTCGCCAGATGGTCGACGACAAGCATCGGCTCACCGCCCATCACGTCCTCCAGAACCGAAGATGCCCCCATAGATGCCGCGCCGATTGAACAGCATGATGAGAATGAGAAGCGGCCCGAACACCACCCGCCAGTGATCCTTCAAAAGATCAAGCGACAAGGCGCCGAACACAATAGGCAGATATTCTTCCAGAAGGAGAAAGGCCGCAGCTCCAAAGATCGCACCCGTCAACGATCCCATACCGCCTAGTATCACCATGAAGAGCAATTCGCCCGAGCGCGTCCAATGCAACAGATCGGGACTGACAAACTCCGCATGGTTGGCGATAAGCCCTCCCGCGAGCCCTGCGCCCGCTCCCGCCAACGCGAAGGCCGCGATCTTGTAGCGATAGGGCGAATAGCCCAGGGTCTTCATACGCGGCTCATTCTGCCGGATGCCGCCGAGGACGCGTCCAAACCGCGAGCCGACGACGGCGCGGCAGAGAAGGAAAAAGGCGACCAAAGCCGCGAGGCTGACAAAGTACAGGGTCGCATCATCACCGAGATCAAGGCCGAAGATCTTGTTGGCGCCCCCGGACATGAAGAGACCGTCATCGCCGCCGTAGCGTTGCAGCGAAACGCTGAGGAAGAACAGCATCTGCGCGAAGGCAAGCGTGATCATGATGAAATAGATCCCGCTGGTACGCAGGCACAATGCCCCTATGAGAGCCGCCGTCACGGCCGAGATCGCAACGGCAAGCGGCAAGCTCACCGCGCCGTTGTCCGTTCCGGGCAAGCCGAACAGGGTGGTGCCCTCGAAGGCATGGAACGAGAGAATGCCGACCACATAGGCCCCGATGCCGAGATAGGCCGCGTGTCCGAGGCTGACGAGCCCCCCATAGCCCAGTATGAGATCCAGGCTGATGGCGGCGATCGCAAAGATCAATAAGCGGCTCATCGAGGAGATGAGATACTGCTGGCCTGTCAGCTCCGCGAGGAAGGGAGAGACGAGCGCCAGCGCCAGAAGGGCCAGCAGGAGATAGATTTCGGATCGAGCGCGCATGATTTTTCAACGGGAGGCAACGGGAAAGAGGCCGGTTGGCCGCGCGATCAGGATGATAGCCATCACGACATAGATCGCCATGGAGGACAGAGCCGCGCCGATGCCCGATGCCTCAGCCGGCGGGAGGAACAGCTTCAGCGCATCAGCAAAGAAGGCCCGGCCGAGCGTATCGATCACACCGACCAGAAGCGCGCCGATCAATGCTCCCCGAACGGAGCCGATTCCGCCAATCACCACCACGACAAAGGCGAGGATCAGGATTTGCTCACCCATGCCGACTTGAACCGAGACTAGCGGCCCTGACATTGCGCCGGCCAATCCCGCCAGGATCGCTCCGACCGCGAAGAGCAGCGTGTAGAGCAGCGAGATATCCACGCCGAGCGCCGCCACCATTTCACGATTCGTCGAGCCTGCGCGAATCAACATGCCGATGCGCGTACGTGTGATCGTCAGCCAGAGGCCGACAGCGAGCAGAAGGCCGACGGCGATGATCACGAGGCGGTAGAAGGGATAAGGAACGCCGGGAAGGATTTCGATCGATCCAGCAAATATCTCTGGAGCGCTGATGAACAGGGGCGTCCTGCCCCAGAGCATCGTCGCGATTTCATTGATGAAGAGGATAAGCCCGAAGGTCACCAACACCTGATCGAGATGGTCCCGCTGATACAAATGCCGCATCAGCACGAATTCGATGAGCGCTCCAGACAAGCCCGCCACCACGAGCGCCGCGAGAACGCCGAGCATGAATGACCCAGAAGCCTGCGCAACACTGGCGCAGACGAAGGCACCGATCATGTAGAGCGAACCATGGGCAAGATTGATCAAGCCCATGATGCCGAATATCAGCGTCAGTCCGGCAGCAACGAGGAACAGGAAAATGCCGAGTTGCACGCCGTTCAAGAGCTGTTCGATGAAAAGCAGCATAGGGACCCTGGCGTTTCTCAGGACGAGGGCGGGCGGCGATCTCGCTTGATCACCGCCCAGCAGATCATTTCAGTTTGCACTGCTGCGCATAAGCATCGCCGTGGTCGGTGGCGATCGTCTCGACCGTGACCAGCTTCAGTTGGCCCCTATCGTCCTTCCTGCCCTCCAGGAGATACCAGTTCTGGATCGGATGGTTGTTCCCGGCAAGTTTGAACGCACCGCGCACAGCCTCAAACTTGGCCGCCCTCATGGCAGTCCGGAAACCTTCCTGGTCCTCCAGCACCTTACCGCCAGTTGCCTTGAGCGCACTGCCAATCATGCGCGCCGCATCATAGCCCTGTGCCGCCCAGGGTGTGGGCTCGCGATTGTATGTCTTGCGATAATCGGCGACGAACTGTTTGTTCGCTGCGTTGTCGAGATCGGAATTCCAGTGGGCGGTGGCGCGAATGCCATTAGCGGCCTCGCCCACGCCCTGCAGGATCCGCGCCTCCATCGACACCATCGGTGCGATGATCGGAACCGCTCCCGTCAGGCCAGCTTGTGAATACTGCTTGAGGAAATTGATGCTGAGGCCACCCGGCAGAAAGTAGAACAGCACTTCCGGCTTCAATGAGCGGATCTTCGCGATCTCGGCAGCGTAGTCTGTCTGATTGAGCTGTGTATAGATTTCGTCAGTGATCTCGCCCTTGTAGAAGCGCTTGAAGCCGGCGACCGCGTCCTTGCCTGCCTGATAGTTTGGTACCATCACGACGGCCTTCTTGTATCCCGCCTTGTTGGCCGCGATGCCTGCTGCCTCGTGCATCGCATCATTTTCCCATGAAGACACGAAGTAGTTCTCGTGGCAGCGCGCGCCGGCAAAGGTTGATGGGCCGGCGTTTGATGAGACATAGAAGCGCTTCTCCGCTAGCGCCACAGGTGCCACAACAGGCAACACATTGGAGAATATGATGCCTGTCAGGATGGCGGCATTGTCACGCTTGATCATACGTTCGGCTATCTGCTTGCCGGTGGCCGGGTTGAGACCGTCATCCTCCACGAGCAATTCCACCGGAACGCCACCGAGCTTGCCGCCTTCCTCCGCGATCGCCAGCTTGAAGCCGTCTCGCATGTCCTCGCCGAGATAGCCGGGCGGGCCTGAAAGGGTCGTGATCAAGCCGATTTTCACAGGCTCCTGGGCGAGAGCCAGCTGCGCCGCAGCGAACGCGGCCAAGAATACGGCCGCCCCCAAAATTCCCTTCATGGTTTCTCTCCCCAAGACATTTGCGGGGAGCGTAAAATCACCCTGATATGAAAGCGACGGCTATTTCTGCTGAACAGCATAAGCTTCCGCAGAGCGGAAAGCTTGAACGACCACTTTCTCTCCGCGGACGCGGGATTCTTGCCCTTTCTCACGTACTTTCGCGGATGACAATGGAAAAACCGAGGTCGAGTTGTGCTGGCCCTTTCTCTGTGGAGTTCAGACGCGCGAGCACTTGCTCGGCCGCCCTCTGTCCGATCTCACGCGCACGCACCTGCACCGTGGTCAGGGCAGGCACGAGCACCTGCGCAACGGGCAAATCGGAAAAACCCATGACCGCGACCCGTGCGGGGACAGCAACCCCGCGACGCTGGCACTCCAAGAGGACACCCATGGCGATCATGTCATTACTGCAAAAAATTGCATCGACATCAGGCGCCATGGCGAGCAGCCGCACGAGCGCCTCGCACCCGGCCAGAACCGAGGAAGGCGATGGTGACGGGATCCGAACGACTGTCGGCGCGCCGAGCCCAGCCGCCGTCACCTCCGCCGAAAAGCCCTTCAAGCGAGCGCCCGAGCGCAGATCCATACCGCCGATAAAGCCGAGACGCGTCCGGCCACGGTCAATGAGATGCCGCGCCGCGGCCGCAGCTGCGTCCCCATTGGAAAAGCCGACCAGCATATCGATGGGACGGGGTCCGAGCTCCCACGTTTCAACGACCGGAATGCGGGCCGCTTTAATGCGTTTCCGCAAGGCAGCATTCCGCGTGAGTCCGGTTAGAACGAGCCCGTCGACCCGGCGGCCGATGAAGGTCTCGACGAGCTCCGCCAGACGCTTTTTATCATACAAAGTTTGCCCAAGAAGCAATTGATATCTGTTCTCCGTAAGAACTGTGGACAATCCGTCAATTGTCTCCGAAAATATCGAGTTCGTAATTGTCGGCACTACAGCCGCTATAATCTTGGAGCGGTTTCCAGCCAGGCTGCCCGCGGTGAGATTAGGTGTATAGCCAAGGCGGCCGGCAACGCGTCGGACCCGGTCAACGGTATCGGGGCTCACGATGCCGGGCTGGTTGAAAACGCGCGAAACCGTAGCCAGCGATACACCGGCCTCTCGCGCTATGTCTTCCATTCTCAGAACTGGGGAATCGTGCATGCGCGAATTCTGACCTTCAACTGTTGCTCCAACTGTAACCCATCGCAGGCGCCTGTACCACGGCTTGACAAACCGCCTCTCTTTTCATAGCAATGAAAGCGCTTTCATCATCAAGCCGCGTGAGACACGATGCTAGACGGGCACCAACTATCTGACAATACGCTTGAATTGGCACTGAGCCGTGCAATTCGCCGTAGCGATCCGCAGCTTAGCCGGTTCAATCCTCTGCCGCGCATTCTCTTCGTCAACGACTTCGACGACGGCAGCCATGGCTGGTGCGAATTGAGCGGAAACCACGACAATAATCTCGACAGTCTGCGTCGCATGGCGCGCGATTTGCGCCCTCCCCAGCTCAGCAGCCTCACGTTCTTCGATACCGGCACGCACGGTTCGATCGACGGAACCTATGCATTGAAGCTTGCCACAAGGCCGCGCGCCAATCACATGAGTCAGGCGATCAAACGCTTTACCTATGTGAAACGTGGACTTGTGCAATTTGAGATGTACTTCACGTTCAAGGCCGAAACCATCTTCAATCAACCGAAAGTCGGGGAAAGAGCCTGGGATGGTAATTTCCATCCCTCCGCGTCTCAGTTCGGCGACTTTACGATCAGCAATGACGTGGGTGAAGGTGAAAACGGCGAGCGCTATCATTGCGCGCTACGCTATCAGAATACCGACCATGACGGCAAGCTTGTCCAGCAATGGCAGTATAAGACGTCCGTGCAGCCAACGACGATGATGGAAAAGCTTGGGCTGGCGCAATCGCCGGAGGACTATCACGTCTGCCGGCCCGGCGATTGGGAGCCGATACCCGGCGGACATCAGCCGCTTTGTTACAACGAAATTCCCACAAAATCGAACTGGCATTATCTGCGATGGGTCTTCGATACGGAGAAGCGTGCCAATACAGAATTGCAGGTCAATGATCTTACCATGGATCTTCGCGATCTGCCGGTGCCACGCTACGACCATCCCTATTGGGGCTGCGAGCGACTGCTCAACTTCTGTCTCGATGTACGGACACATAGCAACGTGCGGAATTTCCTCTGGGTCGACTCAGTCGTCGCATCCGTAGACTGGTGAGAGTGCCGCGATGAAGCGATCATTCACTGCTGTTATCGAACAGGGTAACACCTATGACTCTCACTTTGAGACCGAGCCCTATGAGGCCGGCTGGGCGACCGAGGCTCGCTGGTTTGTGCGCATTCAGGATGCGGCCGACGACGCAGGCGCCGTTCTGATCCGTCCAGAAATATCGCCCGACGGGCTTCTGTGGCTCGCCGATGAAGGCCCGACCCAACGGATCGAGGCGAAGGCCGGCGAGGCCATCACCTTCGTACAACGCGAGTTCGGCAACTGGTTGCGACTCAAGGTCGGATTCGAGAAGAAGAGCGAACGCTCCGCCAAGTTTCTGATTTATCTGGTGCTCAAGGAATAGAGCGCAGACGGGCTGATAATATGCACCATCATTCAAGGGGAGGAGACCAATGAAATTTCGTCTCGGTTCTGTGATCGTCGCATGTGCTGTAATGCTCGGCACCTCAGGAGCGCTGTTCGCGCAGGATAAGAAGCCCGAGGTCACACTCACGATCCTGTCTCACAAAGTGCACGAGAACGTGGCGCGTGGCCTCGTACCCGGCACGACCGGCGGTGATATCGCCGGCGAGTGGGCCGCGCGGAACAATGTGAAGCTCAACTGGATCACGGCAGACATCGACCCGATGCACGATCGGTTGCTGCGTGAGCTTTCGTTGCGCTCCACGTCGATCGATCTGGTCCTTATCATCAATAAATACGCCACGCCCAAGATGAGCCGGCTGCTCGAGCCTCTCGATCCCTGGAACGAAAAAGCTCCCATCGAAGATTTTGCCGGCATCCCGCCCAATCTTCGTGCTGCCTTGAGCTATGACGGCAAGATGTTCGCCATTCCGTTCCGTCACGCGACAACAGGCCTTCACTATAACGAAAGCCTCTTCAAGGAACGCGGGCTTACGCATCCGCCGCGGACACCCGCCGAGGTTCTTGAATTCGCGCGCAAGCTCACCTTCACGCGTGATGACGGTACCAAGGTCAATGGCCTTGCGGTGCCAGCGGGTGCCGGTCCCTTCGCTGTTCTCTCGATCCTCAACATGTTCGGCGCCGAGCTGATCGATCAGGATCGCAACGTCAAGGCCGGCAATCCGGAGATGGTCAATGCTCTCCGGACAATGAACCAGCTCTACAAGGAAGGGGTTCTTCCTTCAAATTACGCCACACTCGGTATCGATGAAGTCATTACCGGCGTGCAGAATGGCCAGGTCGGCATCGATTTCGATCCATTCGCGCGCTATACGACCTACAACGATCCAAAGAAGTCGAAATTCGCGGGCCATATCAAGGTCATCCCCATTCCGGCCGATCCCAAATCGGGCAAGGATGTGGTCGCAATGACGGAAATCTGGTCCTTCGCGATCCCGAAGAATTCCACCCACAAGGAACTCGCGTGGAGCCTTGTCCAGGAGTTGTCGAGTCCGGCCAATACGGTCCGTGCTGCATTGAACGGCAACGGGCCGGTGCGCCCCGCGGCCTATCAGGATAAACGGCTGAAGGAGCTTCTGCCCTATACTCAGGAGGAAGCGCTCGCGATTTCCGAAGCCGTGACCATTCCCTCGTCCTATGACGCCTCCACGCAGGTCAATCTGATCTTCATGGAGGAATCCCAGGCGGCTGTTCTCGGATTGAAAACGCCCGAAGACGCGGCTGCCTCCATGCAGAAGCGGATCGCCCCGCTAGTGAAATAACACACCAGGCACGATACCGGCCGGCGGGAGGAGCGCGCCTGTTCATGCTCCTTCCGCTCGCCCGCCCCTGCTGCTTCCGGATTTCTTCTGATGAAGGCACTCAATCTGTCTGCGCTAGGCCTGCTCGCGCCGGTGCATCTGCTTCTTCTCGCTGTCATCGCAGTGCCGTCCCTCGCTGTTTTCTGGCTGAGCCTCAATGCCTCAACTTACGGCGTTTCCCCTGAGTTCGTCGGGCTCGCCAATTATTGGACGGTGCTGACCGACAGCTATTTCTGGCACTCGGCTCTCAATACATTCGTCGTCGTCAACGTCGTCGTCTATGCCGAAATTCTGCTCGGACTAGGACTTGCCTTGCTTTTCATCGGCAAGCTGCCCTGCCGCAATCTGCTCTTCGCGATCATCCTCATGCCCTACGCGGTCTCCGAGGTCGTCGGCGTGCTCGCCTGGAAGATTCTGATGAACCCGAGTTACGGCGCGATCAGCCGTACACTTGCGGAAATCGGGCTGAGCCTCAACTGGAGCGCGTCCCCTGCGCAAGGCCTGGCGCTCGTCTCGATCATCAGTATCTGGCATCATCTGCCGTTTACGTTCCTGCTGCTCTATGCGGCATTGCTCGCGATCCCACGCTCGCTTTACGAAGCGGCGAGCATCGACGGCGCCGGAACCCTGCAGACTTTCGTCCGCATCACGCTACCATTGCTTGTGCCGGCCTTGCTCATCACCGTCATATTCCGGCTCGTCTTCGCCTTCCGCATGTTCTCCGAGGTCTGGCTTCTGACAAAGGGCGGGCCGGCCCGGCTGACGGAGGTGCTCGCGGTCTATCTCTACCAGGGCGCGTTCCGAAACGGTGACTTTGGCACGGCCTCTGCCACGGGCTGGCTCATGGTGCTCAGCTCGCTGGGTGTTGCATCCTTCTATCTCTATCAAATGCATCGGCGGATTGCGGGTGGCCATGCGTAATTTTGCAATATCGACAGCGCGATACTTCGCCATACTGATGTTTCTGATCTGGTCCGCCGGTCCGATACTGTTCATCATCGTTTCCTCGCTCAAACCACAGACGGAGATGTTCGCTTATCCTCCGTCACTGATCTTCCAGCCGACATTCGAGCACTATGTGACGCTCTGGAACGAGTGGGATGCCTTCTTCGCGACGATGCGCAACAGCCTGATCGTCGCCTTCGGTGCCACGCTGCTCGCGGTCTTCGTGAGCTTCCTTGGTGGCTATGTCTATTCCCGCTACTCCGGGCGGCTCCTGGGCGCGAGCGCGATCTACATGATTGCCATCCGCCTGCTGCCTCCCATCGTCGTCACCTTGCCTCTCTTTCCCATCGTCGATGCGCTCGGCCTCAGCGACACTCATATCATCCTCATTCTGCTCTATGCCGCCTTCTGGGTGTCGCTCTGTACCATGATTATCAAGACTTTCATCGATGAGGTGCCACGCGAGCTCGACGAGGCCGCTTTCGTGGACGGGGCCTCACAGTTGCAAACGATCGCGAGGGTGATCTTCCCCCTTGCACGTCAGGGGATCATGGCGAGTGCCATATTCGTCTTCGTCTTCTCCTGGAATGAATATCTGTTCGCGCTGATCTTCACTACGCAGCATGCCAAGACCGCGCCGCTCGTCATCAGCGAAGTGATGGATGCAATCTACGGGACAGACTGGGGCGTTCTGTTCGCCGGCGTGACCGTTCAACTTCTGCCGGTCGTTCTGCTCGTGATGCTGGCCCAACGGTTGCTTGTCGCCGGATTGACCGCCGGCTCCGTGAAAGGCTGAGATCTTATGTCCACCGCCGCTCCCCCAGCCGCAAACGATATTCCCTCGACGCCCGCCGCCGCGTGTTACCCCAGCCTGCGCGGCCGCACGGCGATCGTCACCGGCGGCGCGTCCGGCATAGGCGCAGCCATCGTCCTGCGCCTCGCTGAGCAAGGTGTGCGAACCGGCTTTCTCGACGTCGATGCCGACAAAGGCGCGCGTACTGCCGCGGTGATCGGCGAGCGCACCGGCACGGAGGTGCTATTCCGGCATTGCGACATCACTGACATCGCTTCGCTCCGGAGCGAAATTGGCCAGCTTCAGGGCGCTCTCGGGGACATCAGCATTCTCGTCAACAATGCCGCAAACGATGAGCGCCGCGTCGTCGCGGATATCGAGCCCGATGATTTTGACGATAGCCTTGCGGTGAACCTGCGGCATCAATTCTTCGCGGCACAGGCGGTGCGCGCGGGAATGGCGCGTCTCGGCCACGGCGCGATCATCAACATCGGCTCCCACGCCTGGTATCTGGGGGCTCCCTCCATGAGCCTCTATCTCATGGCCAAGGCCGGGGTCGCCGGCCTTACAAAAGCGCTTGCGCGCGAACTCGGGCCGGAGGGCATCCGTGTCAATCACGTCGTTCCCGGCTGGGTTCTGACCGAGCGGCAGCGGCGTTTGTGGTGGAGCGAGGAGGCGGAGGCCCGGCGTCGGCAAAACCAGTGCATCCCAACCGAGATCGAGGCGAGCGATGTCGCGGAGATGGTGATTTTTCTGGCCTCCGACGCGGCTCGCGCCTGCACCAACCAGAGCTACTTCGTCGACGGCGGGAGAAATTGATGGCTTCTTACCGCCGCATTGTGACCGGCATCAACGCTGAAGGACGCTCTGAAATCCAGCAGGATGGGCCGCCCCCATCCATTCTGGATACACCCGGAGGCGGGCAAATCATCGAGCTGTGGCGGACTGGGGTTCCCTGCGATCCGGCAGCCCGCATTGCCGCAAGTGATGCGCAGCCTGTCACCTTCGCGCCGCTCCCCGGCGGGACATCCTGCCGGGTGGTTCGCATCCCGCCCGACAGCAAGCGTTGGGGCACAGGGCTCGCATCCGCGGATCTCTTCGCGGCCATGGGCGCGAGCGGCGCGCGCAGCGGCGATCAGGCCCGGCATCCCGGCATGCATGTGACGCCGACGATCGACTATGTCTGCGTTATTCGCGGAGAGATCGTCGCGGTCATGGAAGACAACGAAGCCCGTCTCGCGCCCGGTGACATGCTGGTGCAACGCGCAACCGTGCATGCCTGGAAAAACGAGACGGACGACTATGCCGAGATGTTCGTGGTGATGGTCGGCATAGACCATCAGGCTCGATAGGCGCAGGCTCTCCATGCAGATACCGGATGAAGTCGACTATATCGTCGTCGGTGCGGGTGCCGCCGGCTGCATCGTGGCGAGCCGGCTCGCGGAAGACGGACGCGCTTCGGTCTGTCTCGTCGAAGCGGGGGGACGGGACAATAACCCATGGGTCAAAGTGCCCATTGGCTATGCTCGCCTGATGAATAATCCAAAGGTGAACTGGGGTTACACCACCGAGCCGGAGCCCGAACTCAACGGGCGCCAGATCCGTTGGCCGCGCGGGAAGCTGCTTGGCGGATCCGCAAGCATCAATGGCCTCGTTTTCCTGCGCGGATCGCCCGGGGATTTCGATCTCTGGGAGCAGGCGGGCGCGCGTGGGTGGTCCTACCAGGACGTGCTGCCCGCGTTCCGCAAGCTCGAGCGCTGCCTCCACACGGAGGCCGACGACGAGCGACATGGCTTCGACGGACCGATACCTGTCGCTATGGCCAAGCACCCCTCAGCGGTCGCGCGTGCCTTCGTGGATGCCGCGCTCGAACTCGGCTATCCCTATAATCCCGATTTCAACGGTCGGACGCTCGCGGGAGCCGGTTTCCTGCCGTTCAATATCGAGCGCGGCAAGCGCCACACCTCCGCCGCGACCTACCTGCGGCCGGCTATTGGTCGCGGCGCACGCATACATCTGCAGCTGAACACGCTCGTCCACCGCATCGTTGTCCAGGACCGCCGTGCCACCGGTGTGGTGATCGCGCCGGCGGGAACCGCGGACACCCGTATCCTGCGCGCCCGGCGCGAGGTCATTCTTTGTGGCGGCGCTCTCAATTCGCCCCAGTTGCTGATGCTCTCGGGCATTGGCGACGCGCGGGCGTTGTCGGCGCTCGGCATCCCCTCGGTCGTCCATTCACCGCAGGTCGGCTGCGGCCTGCAAGACCATCTCATGGCGCGGTTCGCCTTCCGCTGCACGCGCGCGGTCACCTTGAACGACATCATGCGCAACCCCGTCCGCATCGCCGGGATGGGGATGCGCTATGCGCTGGCTGGGACTGGCCCCATGGCCATCTCCGCCGCCGAGGCGAGCCTGTTCGTGCCCACGCAAGCTCAGCCGAAACGCATCCCGGCTTCGGGCGATCCCGCCCTGCAGTTCCAGGTCGCCAATTTCAGCCTCGATAGCTACGAGACGGGTCTGCATCCGTTCCCGGGCTTCGTCTACAGCGCCTGCGTCTGCAGGCCGGATAGTCGCGGCCAGGTCACGCTGGCTTCACCTGATCCGCATGGCAAGCCGCGCATCGCCGCAAACTATCTCTCCGAAACCTATGACCAGAAGGCGATGATCGAGGGTTTTCGTATCGGCCGGAAACTGGCGCGCACGCCGGCGCTCTCACCGTGGATCGTGGACGAGCTGAAGCCCGGGTGCCAGGTGGAGAGCGACGAAGACCTGCTCGATTACATCAAGGCAACCGCCTCGACGACCTTCCATCCCTGCGGCACCGCCGCCATGGGCGACGAACTAGCCCCGCTCGATCCCAGGCTCAAGGTTCGTGGGGTCGAGGGACTGCGCGTGATTGATGCCTCGGTCATGCCGATCATCCCGTCCACCAACATCCATGCGGCAACATTGATGGTGGCCGAAACGGGAAGCGGAATGGTCCTGAGTGATGGTATGTGAAGCCCACCATGCAAGAGCCTTGCGGCGCCTTGGCCTCAAATTCAACAGACGGCCGGCATCGTGTCAGCGCCAGTTCCCTCGCAAAGGCTGACCAGCCAGTTCCTCCGGACCTGGACGGGCTACAGTGCGTCCAGGCCACCAGGCGAAGACCCCCGCCTCTTGAAATAGCGACCCGGCGGCTCTCCATAGACGCGCCGGAACATCGCGATGAAATTGCTCGGCGTCGCATAGCCCAACCCGTCGGCCACAGATGCGACCGCATCGCCATGCGCGAGGCGCTCCATGGCGTGGGAGAGCCGCGCCTGCTCGCGCCATCGCATGAAGGTCACACCGGTCTCCGCCTGAAAGAGCCGCCGTGCTGTTCTGGCGGAAAGCCCCGCATCCTTCGAAAGATCAGCCAGCGTGCGGCGGTCGTCGGGATGCTGCAGCAGGGCCATGGCGACACGTAAAAGCCTGTGGTCGACCGGCATCGGCAGATGCAACGGTTCGCGCCGCGCCCGGCGCACCTCGTCGAGCAAGACAGCGACGATCCGCTCCTGTTCATCATCCAGCTGCTCCTTGCTTTGCCAGTTGGCGGCGCGGCGGACCAGAGCGCCCATCAGGTCGCTTACCCCCACCACACAGGGCTCGGCCGGCAACCCCTGGCTGGCGTCCGGCGTTACCAGTACGCCCCAGCCGCTCACGACGCCGCTCAAGCGAATCTTGTGCGAGACACCGGGCGGAATCCAGCCAGCTCGATGCGGCGGTAACAGCCAGGAGCCGCGCGACGTTTGGACGTGGACAAGGCCGTTCTCGACAAAGAAGAACTGGCCCCTCACATGGGAATGCCAATCGAATTCGCGCGTGCCGAACCGGAACACGCTGTCAGGCTTGTCGTTGCCCCAAAAGGCGAACAGTGACGGCCCATCCAGACGCTCGCTCGGATTGCGCACCGCAAATACCTCTTAACCCAGCCTTTGGCCGCTTCTCATTATTTATCGTCCTGATAGCGTTACCGCTACCGGATCGCTTTCGCTAGGCTTGCGCATGCCGGTGGAAACCGCGCGCGAACGCGCGGTGATCGGACGGTCGGCTGTGGGTGCGCGCAGCGCACGCCTGCCCCGCGGCCATTTCTATCTACGCAGAGCGATTGCATGACCCTGGATGCCACCACCCTCAATACCCAAAGTTTTGTCGTCCACGATGTCGACGCCTTCCCGATCGTGCGTTCACGGAGCGGGGCAATCCAGCCCGGCTATGGCGCCCAATGGCAGCGCGAGATGGACGCCCTCATCGCGCATGGCGAGCCCTTCGTGGTCATATTCGATCAGGGCCATCCCGAGGAGGCGCATGATGACCGCAAGTTGCGCGGTCTATGGCTGAAACGGAATCGGGAACGCCTCGCGGCCATGTGCAAGGCAGTGCTTGCCGTCGAGCCGAATGCGGGAAAGCGCCTTGCGCTGAAAGCCCAGGCCGCGCTCGTCTCCAAAGCGTTCAACGTGCCCATGGAGATAGCCGCAACGCCAGCGGGCGCCGAAGACCTCGCCTTCGCCTATCTCGGGATGGACACGAACTCCGGCTGATCTTCGCGAATGCCTGATCTGCCGAGACCGGGACGCGAGATGGGAGTGGCGCCTTTGCAGTTCCAGCCGCAGGCTCCCGCTGAAGCGGCATCGCCCCGTCGACCTACGCGGCCGCGTTTCCGCCGGGTCCTCATCCGTCAGGCACGCAATAGACACGATACAGCGTTTCCAGCACCGCGCGCGCTTCCGAACTGGCCAACCGATAATACACTGTGGCGCCGTCGCGACGGGTTTCCACAATGTGCATCGCGCGCATGAGCGCGAGATGCTGGGACAAGGCGGCCGGGGACAATCCCACGACCTCTGCCAGCCGCCCCGCCGCACTCTCGCCTTCCACGAGCTGGCAAAGCGCCAGCAGGCGCTTGGGATTGGAGAGGACCGACATCAGCCGCGCGGCCTCCTCGGCCTTGTCTTCCAGTTCGTTCACCGCTGCCTCGCCGCCGTTCGATCTTGCCAGTGACATATTTTAGAATTTAAGATATTACTTAACAATCTTATTTATCGAGGCCTTGACGCAGCAAGGGGGCAATATGGGCTCGATCGATCGCCCACCACGTTCCGTTCTCACAGCACGTCGCGCAGCCGCTGCCTTCGATCGCGCGGACGGAGGCCGGCCGGGGCGACTGGCCATATGGGCTGGCGATCTGCATCGTCGTCACGCCGGGAACCGGGCTACTCCGGTTCCCCCTGCCCGCTCCCTCCCCGATGTTCACTCCCGGACGCTGGAGAACTGCTGAATGGCAACGCAATTTACCCCGGTCGCGTCGTTTTTCGGCGGCGTGTTGATAGGACTGTCGGCGGTGCTGCTCATGCTCTTCGCAGGCCGCATTGCTGGCATCAGCGGCATCGCCGCGCGGCTGCTGCCGCCCTATGGCGATGATCAATTCGCCGGACGGCTGGCCTTCGTGGCGGGCCTCATTCTCGCGCCGCTGGTCTATCTCACGCTGGCGGGCGGCCTGCCCACGCCTACCCTCGTCGTCAGCCCGTTCGTTCTGGCCGTCGCGGGGCTTCTTGTCGGCTTCGGCTCGGTCTGGGGCCGGGGCTGCACCTCCGGACACGGCGTTTGTGGCCTTGCCCGCCTGTCGCCGCGCTCGCTGGTCGCGACCACGGTCTTCATGGCAACCGCGATCGCCACCGTGTTCCTTATGCGCCACGTCTTGTGAGGAAACATGGCCATCCTGCTTCAGTTCATCACTGGCCTCATCTTTGGCCTCGGGCTCATCGTCGCCGGCATGGCCGATCCGGCGAAAGTCTTGAATTTCCTTGATCTCGCCGGTCACTGGGATCCGAGCCTCGCCTTCGTCATGGCCGGGGCCATTGCCGTGACCTTTTGCGGCTTCCGGCTCGTCCTGCGCCGCCCAGGGCCGCTCTTCGCGGAACGATTCACCATGCCGACCACGCGCGCCATCGACGCCCACGTCATCGTCGGTCCGGCGATCTTCGGCATCGGCTGGGGGCTGGCTGGCCTGTGCCCGGGGCCGGCGCTCACATTGCTCGGGTTCGGGCTGCCCTCGGCCTTCCTATTCGTCGCTGCGATGGCAGCCGGCATGGCGATCGCCCGCTGGCTCGATGGCAGGGCGGCGAAGCAGGCGGGAAACGCCCACACCTTACTGCGCCGGACCTGACATGCCTATGACTAAAAAAGGGCAGCACATCGTGCCGCCCTTTCCCATACCGATCAAGTGTCGGTGACCCGCTAATGCCTATTTGACCTCGGTATCCTCGACGGTGATTCCCGACTGGAAGGTCAGGAAACCCGGAATATTGGTGAAGCCCTTAACGTTCTTGCGCAGGCCGAAACTCTGGTCGCGCCACATCAAATAAGCGAAGGGTGACAGCTCAAGAGCGCGATCCACGAACTGGCCATAGATCTTCTCGCGCTCGGCGGGGTCGAGGGTCACACGGCCCTTGTCGAGCAGTTCGTTGATCGTCGGATCGTCGAAATAGGCCGAATTGTTCAGGCGCACGAGTTGCTTGCCGCCGTAGAAGAAGTTGCTCAGCCAGTCGGCGTCGGCGATATCGCCCGCCGTGCCCGCCACCAGGAAGTCATAGTCCCCGGCGTTGTTCTTGGCGATGCGGCCGGACCAATCGGGCAGGTCGAGCGTGACCTTGATGCCGATCTTGGCAAGCTCGGCCTGCACGGCAACCGCCGTGTTGTTGTGGAAGCCGTATTGCGAGGTCGACAGAAGCCGGGCCTGGAAGCCGTTGGGATAACCCGCCTTCGCCAGGAGGTCCTTCGCCTTCTGCACATCGTGGCTGAAGTAGTTCGCCTTGTCCTTGGAATAGCCCATGTAGCCTTCGGGAATGGCGATGCCGAAAAGCGGCGTGCCGCGGCCGTTGAAAGCTGTATTGATCACCGCGGCGCGGTCGATGGCATAGGAAATCGCCTGCCGGACTTCCGGCTTGGAGAACGGCTCGAACTTGGTGTTGAACTGCAACATCATGAACGGGCCGGACGTGCTGGCGAGTTGCAGGTCGGAATTGGCTTCGATCGCGGCGGCATCCTTCCACGGCACGTAGTCGATGATGTCCACGTCGCCGGATTTCAGCGCATTCACGCGCGTATTCTCGTCGCCATAGAATACGTAGTGCACGTCGTCGAGATGCGGCTTGCCCTGCTTGTAGTAGCCATCGAACTTTTCGACGGTGAGCTCGCGGCCACGTTCCCAGTTCGCGAATTTGAAGGGGCCGGCGCCGACCGGCGCGGCGTTGGGATCATTGCCATGCTGCTTGAGCCAGGCGGCCGGCACGATCGCGGATTCCGGCAGGGCCAAATAGTGGATCAACGGGACGAAGGGCTTCGACAGCGTCAGCTTGACGGTTTTTGCATCTGGCGTTTCAATGCCTTCGATCACGCCAAGTTCATTCTTGTAGGTCGCCTTGCTGTCCGGCGCCTTGATGCGCTCCAGCGACGCCTTGACATCCGCCGCCGTCACCGGCGAACCGTCGTGGAACTTGGCGTCGCGCAGTTTGAAGGTATAGGTCAGCGCGTCCGGCGAGACCTCGTAGGACGCTGCCAGCTCGTTCGACAGCTTGCCATCAGCGCCGTAGTTGACGAGGCCGCGATGGATGGCGAGGCGGATGGTGCGCGCTGGTGTGCCAGCGTTGATGGTCGTGTCGAGCGTCGAGGGCTCGCCCGAGAGACCGAAATAGAGCGTGCCGCCGTCGGCCGCGAGGGCCTGGCTGATGGCAAAGCTCGATGCGAGCGCGAACAGCGCTCCGAGAACCCGCTTTTTCATGATGTTACCCCTTGCTGGCATTATCGTTGCGCACGCGCTTTTCGTGATTACTGCCACGGTTCTTGTCATGACCTTTGTCATGTCGATTATTCCTCCCTGAGACGTGGATCGAGATCGTCGCGCAGCCGGTCGCCCATCACGTTGATGGCAAGAACGGTCAGCGCGAGAAGGAGCGAGGGCCAGATGGCATACATCGGGTGCTGGCTGAGATAGCCGCGCGCCGTGCCGATCATCTGTCCCCACGACGGTTCCGGCGGCACGATCCCGAGACCGAGGAAGCTCAAGCCGGATTCGAGAAGGATGGCGGCAGCCACGGTCAGCGTCGCCTGGACGACAAGCGGCGAGAGTATGTTCGGCAGGATGGCGACGCCCACCACGCGCCGCACGGAAGCGCCCATCGCGTGTTCGGCTTCCATGAATTCCTGCCGCGTGACCTGCAGCGTCGCGGCATGCGCCACGCGGGCGAAATGGGGGATGTAGAGGACGCCGATCACCACCGCGAGGCTGAAGACGCCGCTTTCCCAGAATCCGACGGCCAGCAGCGCCAGGAGGATCGGCGGGAAGCTCAGCATGATATCCACGCCGCGCATGATGATGAAGGACAGGGAGGGCCGGCCATAGGCCCCGGCGATGCCGAGCAGCGTGCCGAAAAAGCCGGCGATCGCGGTCGCGCCGATCGCCACCAGCATGGTCGGACGCACGCCGATCAACAGCCGGCTCAGAAGGTCGCGGCCAAACTCATCGGTACCGAGCCAATGCTCCGCCGAGCTGCCCTGGTTCACCGCCAAGGGATTGATGGCATAGGGGTTCTGCGGCGCGAGCCATGCGCCGAAGATGGCAACGAAGACGACCGCCGTCAGGATCGCAAAGCTCGCGGCGAAAGCCGGCTGGCTGCGCGATAGGCTGAGGAGCCTGCCCATCATGAGCGTCTCCTGCGGATGCGCGGATCGAGCAGGCTGTAGAACAGCTCCACGACCAGGTTGATCAGAATGAACAGCGCCGCGATGGCCAGCATCGAGCCCTGCACCAGCGGATAGTTGCGGGCAGAAACCGCGCTGACCAGAAGCGTGCTCAGGCCCGGCCAGTTGAACATGGCCTCGACAAGAACGGTGCCGCCCATGAGATTGCCGAGTTGCAGACCGATGATCGTGACGATCGGAATGGCTGCGTTGCGCAGTACGTGTTGCCAGATGATGCGGTGCTCGGACATGCCCTTGGCCCTGAGCGCGCGCACGAAGTCGCGGCCGAGGATCTCGAGCATCGACGAGCGGGTCATGCGGGCGATCGATGCCGCGAGGCCGAAGCCGAGCGCCAGCGCCGGCAGGGCAAGCTTGCGGAAATGCTCGACCAGGTTGCGCGAGATGTCGGTATAGCCGCTGGCCGGCAGCCAGCCGAGCTTGATGCTGAAGAACAGCACGAGCAGCGTGCCCAGGATATAAACCGGCACCGAAATGCCGATCGTGGCAATCGACGTCAGGACCGTGTCACGCAGGGAGCCACGCTTCAGCGCCGCAGCGATGCCGAGCGGCACCCCGATCAGCGTCGCCACGATGATCGCGGCGAAGGCCAGCTCCAGGGTGCGCGGCAGGTTGCTCTTGACATAATTGGCAACGGGATAGCCGTTCGTCAGCGATTTGCCGAAGTCGAGATGCAATGCGTTCCAGAGCCAGACGAAATATTGGCTGATCACCGGCTGGTCGAGACCAAGCTGGCTGCGCATCGTCGCGACAGCCTCCGGAGAGGGGTTGCTCTCGGCACCGAGCAGCAGCAGCACCGGATCGCCCGGCATGATGTACATCACCGAGAAGATCAGCGTCGCCACCACCAGAAGCTGGACGAAGGCCGTCAGAAGCTTGCGTCCGACAAGGGCGAGCGCGCCTGCGAATGTCGCATTCATGCGGCTCCCCTCCCCGCGCGTTCAGCGCCGACGGTGGGGACCGCATCCAGGAGAAGCCGCGTATAGGCGTGCTGCGGCGCCTTGAAGACCGCCTCGGCAGGCCCGGCCTCCACGATGCGCCCCTTCTGCATGACCGCGATCGCGTCGCTGACATGCTCGACCACCGACAGGTCGTGCGAAATGAACAGATAGGTCAGGTCGAACTCCACCTGCAGGTCCTTGAGCAGGTTCAGGACCTGCGCCTGGACCGACACATCGAGCGCGGAGACTGCCTCGTCGCAAATGACGAGCGCCGGCTTGAGCGCGAGTGCGCGGGCAACCGCGATGCGCTGGCGCTGGCCACCGGAGAATTCATGCGGATATCTGGCAGCGGCCGCACGCGGCAGGCCCACGGCATCGAGCAGCTGCAGGACATGGTTGCCGCGCTCGGCCGCCGTGCCTTCCTCGAAGATCACCATGGGCGCCTCGATGAGGTCGGCTACGTTCTGGCGCGGGTTGAGAGAGCCATAGGGGTTCTGGAAAACCATCGCGATCTCGCGGCGAAACGGGCGCATGGCGCGTTCCGGCAATTGCGCGATATCCTGACCCTTGAACAGGATCTGCCCGGAATCCGGATTGGACAGACGCATGACCGCACGCGACAGCGTTGTCTTGCCGCAACCGGATTCACCGACAAGCCCCAGCGTGGTGCGCGGCGCGATGGAGAAGCTGACACCGTCCACCGCGCGCATCTCAACCGGCGCCGAGAGCGGCGATGGCTTCACCCAGTAGGATTTGCGCAGATCCTTGAGCTCAAGCAGCGGGCGGACATCCGTCCCGATGGGCCGCACCGTCTCCACAGGCCGCGTACGCGGCTGCGGCCGGACGCTGCGGGCCTGGCCCGCCGCATCCCGCTCGATGACGGGCAAACGCTCCTGCCGCAGGCCGAGCGTCGGCATGGAGTCGATCAGCGCCTTGGTATAGTCGCTTTGAGGCTTGGCGAAGAGGTCGCGCGTTGCTGCCTCCTCCATCATATTCCCCGCATACATGACGGCGACACGGTCGGCGACCTCGTAGATTACGCCAAGGTCGTGGGTAATCAGCAGAATCGCAGCGCCGACTTCCTTGTTGAGGCCACGCAGCAGGTCCAGCACCTGCTTCTGAACCGTCACGTCAAGCGCCGTCGTCGGCTCGTCGGCAATGATGATGCGCGGCTTGCAGGACACCGCCATCGCGATCATGACGCGTTGGCATTGACCGCCGGACAGCTCATGCGGATAGGAGCGCATGCAGCGGGCCGGGTCCGGGATGCGAACCTTCTCCAACAGTTCAAGTGCTTTTCGGCGTGCGGCTGCCTTGCCGATGGTCTCATGCAGCAGGATCGCCTCGACGATCTGGTCCCCACAGGTGAAAATGGGGTCGAGCGATGCCATCGGATCCTGGAAGATCATCGCCACATGGCGGCCGCGCAGCTTGCGCAGTTCGGCCGGCGCGAGCTTGAGCATGTCCACGCCATCGACCAGAACCTCACCGCTTGTGACGACGGCGTTGGGCGGCAACAGACCCATCACGCCGAGAGACGTGATGGTCTTGCCGCTGCCGCTTTCGCCCACCAGGCCAAGAATCTCACCCGGCTTGATGGTGAAGCCAATGTCGCGCACGGCGGATTTGAGGCCCGCTGCGGTCTTGAAGGCTATGGAGAGGTTCCTGACTTCGAGCATCGCGCCTCTGCCTCAAGCCGGGGTTTCGGCGTCGATCGGCGCGACATGGCCGAAGGCGCCCTCGATCCGACAGATCCGCGCCGCGAATTCAGCGCCCCGGTCCATTGCGGCGCGGATGACGCCAGCTGGCGGACGTACTCCGCGGCGCCAGCCGGACGCTGCGAGCGACAGCAGCATCGCGGTGATGAAGGCATCCCCGGCGCCCAGCGTATCCACGACCTCGGTCGGTTGCGGTGCGACAGCGATGAAGTCCTCGCCATTATAAGCGATCGCGCCCTCGGGCCCGAGTGTCGCCAGTGCGAGGCCGCAGCCCTGCGCCACCGTCTCGCGGAGCGCGGCAATACCGCGCTCGCGGCCA
Source organism: Hyphomicrobiales bacterium (assembly GCA_930633525.1). Classification (NCBI taxonomy): domain Bacteria; kingdom Pseudomonadati; phylum Pseudomonadota; class Alphaproteobacteria; order Hyphomicrobiales; species Hyphomicrobiales bacterium. The sequence goes on along the minus strand of CAKNFP010000002.1, from coordinate 1,981,367 downwards.
ACATCGCCGGCCGACAGCGCCGCGAAATCGAGATAGGGCGCCACGGGGCCGATCAGATCATCAACCTGCCAGCGATAGGAAAAGTCGTACGTCAGGAGCGCACAGGCCGGGCGCAGCACAGCGAGTTGCGCGTTGAGGTGGCTGTAGCAGCTGGTATGCACCAGCGCGAAGCGCGCGAGATAGTCGAGATCGGCCTGGTCCGGCACGAAGGGATGCTCGCGCGCGACACCGCCCTTGTTGGAAAAGACGAACTCGCGATTTCCGCCGACGATCCGCACATCGGCATGGCCGTTCGCGCCTTCGACGACGCGGCAATGCGTGGTCGGTATCGCAAGCGCGTCAAGCGTCGCGCGGACATGGTCGCCGGCGCGGTCGGTCCCGAACGTACCGAGGAACGCTGCGTCCGCGCCCAGCATCTTGGCATAGGCCGCGAAGTTGAGCGCATTGCCGCCGGGATACATGACCCCGGCGTTGAGATAGCGGTCGACGACATTGTCGCCGAGCCCTATCACGCGCGAACCGCGCAAATCGTTGTCGGTCACAGCCATGCCGGCCTCCTGCCCAGGTGGTCCAAGAGGCAGGCACGCACCCGCAAGCGGCGTTCCGCCTGATGCGGGACGCGCATCTGATCGTCCGGCAACGATGCTGGCGGGCGCTTTGCCATCAATAGTCGACCTTCCACATGTAGCGGCGCACCGAGAGCGGATGCTCACGCAGCACCGAAAGCGTATGGGCGAACCAGTACCAGGTGACGCCGATGACGAAAGGCGACAGGAGCGGTGATACGTCCTCGTAACGACCGGCGTCGAAGGTGATGATCTTGTCCGTGACGCGCCGGGTGAATTTCAGCGCGCGCTGGTCGATCTTGCGGTTCTCGCCATTGTCCATGAGGAAGATATAGGCCATGTCCGCGTCGGCCACCTCGAACGGCCCGTGGCGGAATTCACCGGAATGGATGTCGGAGGCGTCGAGCCACAGCATCTCGTTGAAGATGCAGATCGAATACTGGTAGTTGAGCGCCGACAGGATCCCGCTGGAGAGAACATAATAGATGTTCTCGTCCTTGTAGCGGCGGGCGAGTTCCATGCCGCGCTCACGCTCTGCATCCTTGATCTCGTGCAGGCGTGCCGGCATCGCTTCAAGATCGCGCACGAGGCGGGCGCCGACCGGATTGCCGAGATATTTCAGAAGATGCGCCGCGAAGAGATAAGCGACGAGCGTCTTGGGCATCCCCGGCAGCTCACGGCTGTAGGGGAGCAGGTGATCGCAGATCTTGGCGAGCCCGCTCTCATGGCCCGCTGTCAGCGCGACGGTGACCGCGCCCGTGGTTTTCGCCCAGCGCGCGGCGACGACCGTGTCCTCGGTCTCGCCGTTATGCGAGGTGAGCAGCACTACGGCCTTCTCGTTGACCGGCTTTGGGCGCCGTGTCTCGAATTCCGTCGCGTTGATACGCTCGATGCGCAGGTCACAATACTTGTCGAGGATATACTTGACCGGCTCGATATAGGAGTTTGAGCCGCCGGCACCGACGAGATAGACAGACTCGATCTGGCGCGACGAGAAGATCTCATTCACGAGCTTTTCGGCGACCGGATTGCCATCGCGAAAGGCCATTTCCAGGACGCCCTTGAGATAGTCCCCCTCGAGATAGTTGGGGTTGGGCGCGGATTTGATCGCGTCGTCGCTCGGCGTCAGGTTTTCGAGGGCCATGTCAGTCATTCTCCAGATGCTTCAGGTCCAGACGCGCGACCGAAGCCACCGCCGCCCGGCGTTTGCAGGAACAGGCTGTCCCCGCGGTTCATGAGGATGTTGGTGATCGATATGTCGTATTCGGTCGTCTTGCCGTCCGCAGCCCCGAACTTGAGATGGGCCACCTCGCCGGCGCCACCGCCGAAGACGCCGTCGGCCGGCGTACGCAGGCCCTCGCTGGAGGCATTCGCACGGATGCCGTCGGTCATGGCGACGACCTCGCGGACGATACCCATGCCGCCGGTGGTATGCCCCTCGCCGCCGGAACCGTCGGCAAGCGCATAGCGGCGCACCATCAGGGGATATTCGATCTCGAGTGCTTCGGCCGGCAGGTTCGACGTGTTGGTGATATGCACCTGAATGCCGTTCATGCCGTCATGTGCGAGGCTCGCGCCTGCGCCGCCCCCCACCGTTTCCAGATAAACGAAGTTGCCTTCGCGCGTTTTGTGCGGGCCGAAGAAAATCATCGTCGCATTCATGTCCGCGGAGGAGGCGAAGACTTTCTCCTTGGGCAGAACATCGGCGAAAGCCTGGAAGATGGCGCGCACCACGCGTTGACAACTGGTTGAGCGGATGCCGACCGCCGCCGGGAATTTGGGCCGCACGAGGGTCCCCTCTTCCGCCACGATGGTGACAGGAAGCGCCATGCCCTCATTGGGCGGCAGTGTCGGGTCGAGCAGGGCCTTGATGGTGTAGTAGCAGGTGGCATCGAGGGCCGTCTTCGGAATATTGACAGCTCCCCGTGCCTGCACATCGGTGCCGGTGAAGTCAAAGGTGATGCCCTCACCCTCGACCTTGATGGCGACCTTGATACGGCAGGGCTCATGGCCGATGCCGTCACCGTCGATGAAGGCCTCGCCCGAATAGGTGCCATCGGGCAGATCCTTGATGCGCTTGCGCAGGCGGCTTTCCGAATAGGCGATGAGGTCGTCGACCGCCTTCTCGACTGTGCCGATGCCGAACTGGTCGGCGAGCGCGACCAATTTGCGGCGGCCGATCTCGTTGGTCGCAATCTGCACCTTGAGGTCGAGCACGCGCTCCAGCGGATCGCGGCTGTTGGTGCTGATCAACTTGACGATCTGCTCGTCGAGGACGCCCTCGCGCGCGATCTTCAATACAGGAATACGCAGGCCCTCGGCGAAGATGCTGGTCTGGCTCGGGTCGCAGGACCCCGGCACCCCGCCGCCAACGTCTGAGTGATGCCCGAGATTGGCGGCGAAGAAGCACAGCCGCCCCTCATAGAACACCGGCGTGAGGATCGAGATATCGGGCGTGTGCGAGCCGCCGGCGAGATAGGGGTCGTTGCAGATGAAGGCGTCGCCCGGCTTGATCTCCTCGGGCTTGAAGTTCTCGAGCACCGCGGCCACGCCGCCCTGCAGCGAACCGAGATGCACCGGAATATGCGAGGCCTGCACGATCAGGCGGCCGGTACCGTCGAACAGGCCGACGGAGCAGTCCTTGCGCTCCTTGATATTGGTGGAGAACGAGGAGCGGACGAGGCTGAGGCCCATCTCGTCGGTGATCGACATGAACCGGTTGGAGTAAACCTCCATCTCGATGGCGTCGAACTCGCGCGGAGGCTTGACGTGCTGTCGCATCACGCGCGACCCTTCACAAACTTGAGGATGATGTTGCCATAGGCGTCGACGACGCCCTGCTGGTCGGGAAGCACATAGGCCGTCGAGGTCAGTTCCTCGATGATGGCCGGGCCGGAGAATTCCTCGCCCTGGGGCATCAGCGCGCGCTTGTAGACCGGCATCGTCAGCCAGCCGCGCTCAGGGCCGACATAAACGTCACGCTCGCCCATTTTGGCCGCGGCCATGGAGCCCTGCACATCAGCCACCGTCTGTAGCGGACGGCCGGCATGGCCAATCGCCTGGACGCGGAGGTTGACGATCTCGACCGGGTGATCGTCGAGCGCATAGCCGTAGACCACCTTGTGCGCCTCGGCGAAGCGGGCGGCGAAATCCACGGCTGTCGTCAGTACGCCTTCCACGCGGATCTCGTGGTTTTGGCCGGCGTAGCGGGCTTCCGCGATATGCTGCAGCGCGCGCTTGTCATCGGGAATGGTCTCGGCTTCCAGCCACGCGCGGGCCTGTTCCTCCAGCGCACTGACCGCCGACGTGATCTCTCCCCAGCTCTCGCCTTGCGCCCGTTTGATCTGGGTCGAGACGAAGTCGCGGGTGACGTCGGACAGCAACACGCCGCGCGCGCACATGGTACCGGGCGATTCCGGAATGATTACGGTCTCGAGCCCGGTCTCGGCGGCGACCAGCGAGGCGTGCAGCGGGCCTGCGCCGCCGAAGGCCATCAAGGCGAATTGCTTGAGATCATGGCCCTTGTCCATGGACACGGCGCGGATCGCGCGCGCCATATTGGCAACTGCGATGCGGATGACGCCCCAGGCCGTGTCCTCGACGCTGCGGCCGATCTTCTCGGCCACCGCGCCGACCGCTTTCAGCGCGGCCTCGCGGTCGACCGGCATGGCGCCGTCGAGCAAGGCGACGGGATTGAGCCGCTGGAGGACGATATTGGCGTCGGTGATGGTCGCTTCCGTACCGCCCTTGCCATAGGCGGCCGGGCCGGGCACGGCTGCCGCGCTCTGCGGGCCGACCTTGAGGCCACCGGCATCGTCGAGCCAGGCGATAGAGCCGCCGCCGGCACCGATGACGCTGACGTCGACCATGGGACAGCGGATGGAATAGCCCGCCACGTCGCGGTCGGCCGAATAGGCGGGCTTGCCGCCCGCAATCAGCGCGACGTCCGTGGACGTGCCGCCGACATCATAGGTGATGATGTCGGGGAAGGAGGCGGCCTTGCCGACGAGGGCCGCGCCGACGACGCCAGCCGCCGGGCCGGACAGGCAGGTGCGCACGGGATAGTTGCGCGCCGTCTCGGTCGACATCAGGCCGCCGTTAGAATGAATCGTGTAAGGCTTTGCCTCCACGCCGGTCTTGCGCGACCGCTTCATGAAGCGGTCGAGATAGCCGTCCATGCGCGGCATCAGATAGGCGTTCATAACCGTGGTGGAGATGCGCTCGTATTCCCGGAATTCGGGCAGCACGTCGCTGGACAGGCTGATGAAAACGTCGGGCAGATAGTCCCGGATGATCGCCGCGGCGCGCTGCTCATGCGTCGGATTGCGATAGGAATGCAGGAAGCCGATCGCGATGGCCTCGACCTCCGCCTCCCTGAAGTGGCGCGCGGCTGCCGCCACGCCTTCCTCGTCGAGGGGCAGGATCATTTCGCCGTCGGGGCCGAGGCGCTCGGAGACTTCAAGGCGCAGCGGACGCACCACCAGCGGGTCGGGCTTGCGCACGCTCATGTCGAACAGGTCCGGCCGCGTCTGCCGGCCGATCTCGAGCACGTCGCGGAACCCTGCGGTCGTCAGGAGGCCTGTCTTGCCGCCCCGGCGCTCGATGACCATGTTGGTCGCAACCGTGGTGCCGTGGCCGAAATGCACGACATCGGCCGCGGAGAGCCCGCGCTCCGGAAAACTGGCGATGCCGGTCTCGATCGCCTCGGACGGATCATGCGGCGTCGATGACACCTTGAAATGACGCATGGCGCCCGTTTCGTCGTCAAGCACAGTGAAATCCGTGAAGGTTCCGCCGACGTCGATGCCAACCCTGATAGTGCCCATGATGATGCGGTTCGTCTTTCCGGCGGCAGGGACAGCCGCCAAATCCGTTGATCACCGGCACTCTAGGAGGGGCTTCCCTATCCCGTAAAATTCAATTATTCGAGCTTTCCATTCCATATTGGAATGTGCTGGAGTTCCATCGAAGCATGCGCCGGATCAAGCTGCGCCATCTCGACACGCTCGCCGCCTTCATGAAGACGGGCTCGGTCACGGAGGCCGCGCAGGCGCTCCATACGACCCAGCCGAACGCCAGCAAATCACTCAAACAGCTGGAAGACTTTGCGGGCGTCAGGCTGTTCGAGCGTCGCGCCGGACGGCTGCGCCCGACCCCCGAGGCCGAGCTTCTCTTCACCCATGCCACTCGGTTGATGGACGAGCTGACCCTATTCGAAAACCTGTCGCTGGACCTCACCACGATGGCGCAGGGCTACGTCAATATCGGCATCCTGTCGGCCTTCAGCACAGCGCTCATCCCCATGGCGATGGAGCGCTTCAACAGCCAGTATCCGGGGATCCAGGTGCAGGTCGACCTGCTCGACTCGGACAAGATCCACACCTATGTCAGCCGCGGCAACTACGACTTTGGCCTCGTCCATCATCCCGAGCACGAGTCGGACCTGATGACGCAGACGCTGAAAACGGCCTCGATGGTGTGCATCATGCCCAAGGCGCATGAACTCGCCAAGCACCGCATCATCCTGGCGAGCGACCTGGCCGGGCAGCCCTTCGTCACCTATCCGCGTTCCGTGCCTTTTGGCGCGGCGATCTTCCGCTCCTTCTCCACCGAGGGTGTGCGGCCGTCCAACTATCTGATTTCCAACCAGAGCCAGTTGATACGCCGCTTGGTGGAGCGCGGACGCGGCGTGGCGCTCGTCGATCATTTCTCCGTATGGGACGCGGGCGAGCTGGACCATATTGTGATACGCCAGTTCGAGCCGCGCATTCCCGTCTCGATCGGCATGATCATTCCAAAACGCCGCCCGCTCTCGCTCGCGGCCCAGACCTTCGTGAACGTGCTGAAGGATGTGCTCAACCCGGACGTCTATTCTCCGCCGGGAAGCCCCATGCCTGATAGCGTCATCGACGGTCTATAATATAAGCACCACTCCTAGTCTGCGCATTCTGCGGGTCGCATGGCCACCGAGCTCCAGACGCCAAAGCCGCGTCAGCACCTCAAACATGTATGGGGATCAATGCTGGCCAGCCGCCTGACCGCACTCACATTAACAGAACACCCGTAACGCAGCCCGGCCTGACTGACGGGTTGCAGGATGCCGATGCCCTGTGCATAGTTCGAGCGAGGTTGGCCTTAGAAGCCTACGATTTGGGGGAACGCAAGCGGAGTCGACCAGTACGAGGTTGGCTCTCTGCCACGGCGGCTTTGCCATCCGGGCTCGGCCGCCAGCCGCTCCCGATCACGGCGATGCCGCCTGCCTGCAATGGTCGTCCGTAGCAGCGTTTAAGCCGTTATCGGTGATCGGGAGGGACGCATGCACAGACAGCGCGAAATGCGTCACGCGTGGGAGACCTTTCTCGGCAGGGGAGAAGCCCCCGCTGGGATACCCTCTGCCCTTGTCGCATCCTGGGTGCGCTCGCGAGCCCTTGGCGTCAACGCATCAAGACGCGAAGCGCCCCTTTCCACGGAGCCTGAAATATACCGGCGACGTTCGGGCAGCTCGGCCCTCCTCGCCGCCGCGCGGCCGGCGCTAAGCCGCTCAGGCCTGTTTCTCGCCGAAGCCTCGTCGATGATGATCCTGACAGATGCCAGCGGCTTCATTGTCGAAACCGCTGGTGATCCCCGCATTGTCGATAACGGCCGTCGCAATCACCTGGAGACCGGCGGGCGCTGGGAGGAGGCGGTGATCGGCACGAATGCCATCGGCACGGCGTTGGTTGATGGGAAGCCGACCGAGATTCGCGGTGCGGCGCATTTCTGCGAGGATGTGCAGCGCTGGACTTGTGCCGCCACACCGGTCCGCCATCCGCTGGATGGGGACATTCTCGGCGTCGTCGATATTTCCGGGCCCCTTGCGCATTTCAATCCGCAGAGCCTGGCACTGGCCGTGTCGATCGGCCAGGAAATCGAGGCGACGCTGGGTCAGGCGGCCCGGGCCGAGCACGAACTCCTTCTGCGCAGTTTCGTCTCGAAGCGCGCCATATGGCTGAGCGAGGATATCCTCGTCATCGACAGGCGCGGCTTTGTGGTGCACGCCGCCGAGAACGCACGGCGGCGCCTCGATGCGGATCCCGATGGCTTCAGGAGCGAATTGAGGCAGCTCATCGGTTCAGCGCGGCAGGAGACCTGGGAGGAGAACTGCCGACGCCGCTTTCCGAACGCGAGCCTGGAAATCGTGCAGAACGAAGGCGAAGCGATCGGATGCCTCATCGTAATGCATCGCCCCCGCAGCCGGCCCCCGACAAGCCAGCCCAAGGAGGCTGTTGAGCCCGTGATCGGCTTCGGCAGTATTCTGGGCGAGAGCGCGGCGATCAATGAAGTGCGCATGCGGGCGCGCAAACTCGGCGCCAACAGCCTGCCCGTTCTCATCGAAGGCGAGACCGGGGTCGGCAAGGAATTGTTCGCCCGCGCGATCAAGGGCGCCGGACCAGTCGCAGACGGGCCTTTCGTGCCGCTCAATTGCGGCGGCATGCCTCGTGATCTGATTGCCAGTGAGCTGTTTGGCTATGCCAAGGGTGCTTTCACCGGTGCCGACGCGAATGGTCGCTCCGGCCGGATCGAGCAGGCAGACGGCGGCGTCCTTTGCCTTGACGAAATCGGCGAGATGCCGCTCGATCTGCAATCCTACCTGCTGCGCGTGCTGGAGGACGGGATCGTTTATCGCATTGGCGATCCGGTGGGGCGGCATGTCGACATCCGCATCCTGTCGATGACCAATCGCGACCTCTCCGCCGAGGTCGAGGCCGGTCGTTTTCGCCGCGACCTCTACTACCGCATCGCCGCAGCGCGGCTCCGCATTCCGCCCTTGCGCGAGCGTCGGGAAGACGTCGCCACCCTCGCGCGTAGCTTCGCGGCGAGGGCGGCGGAGCGGCTCAACAAGCCCGCGCCAACATTCGCGCCCGCTTTGCTGGAGCACCTTACCGCCCATCCCTGGCCGGGCAATGCGCGCGAGCTGCGCAACGTCGTCGATGCCATGGTCGCCTTGGCAGAGAACGATCGCCTCGAACTCGCGGATCTTCCGCTGGAGCTTGCGCTAGGCCCTGCTGCCGTCGCCCATTCAGCACCACCTGTCGCAGCAACGCTGCCCGCGTCGAAGGCCAATCTACGCGTGGCCGAACGCGCCGCCATCCTCGCCCAGGTCGAAGCCTGCGGCGGCAATCTCACCGAAGCGGCAAAGCGGCTCGGCATCGCCCGCTCCACACTCTACCTGCGGCTCGCCGAATATCGGGCTGCCGCTCCGACAGGATACTGATCCTACGTCCGTCCGCCGGACAACCAGCCGTCCGGCGTCCGACGATCGGACGATGTGCGGACGCGAAAGCTCTTTTTCGCACGTGCGGCAAGCACCTGGAAAACCAGATATCGCCGCCTAGCGTCGGCGTTGGCACGCTCCCTGCCCTCCTTCCTGTTACCGGCTCGTCAGAGGCCGACCCTCAGAAGGAGGACGCTCATGAACATACATACCCCCAACGACAGAAGCGTGCAGGTGCTCGGCATCGATGCCGGCGGCACGATGACGGACACTTTTTTCGTCGATTCAGATGGCGATTTCGTCGTCGGCAAGGCCCAGAGCACCCCGCAGAACGAGGCGCTGGGGCTGATCGCCTCGAGTGAGGACGGCCTCGGTGCCTGGGGCCTAACGCTCGACGCGGCGCTGCAGCAACTCCAGACAGGGGTCTATTCCGGCACGGCGATGCTCAATCGTGTCGTTCAGCGGAAAGGCCTGCGTTGCGGCCTGATCGTCAACCGCGGCATGGAGGACTTCCATCGCATGGGCCGGGCGATCCAGGCCTATCTCGGCTACGCCTATGAGGACCGCATCCACCTCAACACCCATCGCTATGATCCGCCGCTCGTGCCGCGCAACCTGACGCGCGGGGTCGTCGAGCGTGTGGACATGTCGGGCACGGTGGTCATCCCGCTGCGGGAGGAGACCGCCCGCGAGGCCGCGCGTGAACTCATCGCTGCCGATGTCGAGGGCATCGTCATCAGCCTACTCCATTCCTACAAGAACCCCGATCACGAACGCCGCGTGCGCGATATCGTGACAGAGGAAATCGCCAAGAGCGGCAAGTCCATCCCGGTGTTCGCCTCGGCCGATTACTATCCCGTGCGCAAGGAAACGCACCGAACCAATACGACTATTCTCGAAGGCTATGCGGCCGAGCCGTCTCGCCAGACCCTCAAGAAGATCTCCGACGCCTTCAAGGAACACGGCACCAAGTTCGACTTCCGGGTGATGGCGACCCATGGTGGCACGATTTCCTGGAAAGCCAAGGAACTGGCGCGCACCATCGTCTCCGGGCCGATCGGCGGCGTCATCGGCGCCAAGTATCTCGGCGAGGTGCTTGGCTACAGCAATATCGCCTGCTCCGATATCGGCGGCACATCCTTCGACGTGGCGCTGATCACGCAGGGCGAGCTGACCATCCGGAACGATCCGGACATGGCACGGCTCGTACTGTCGCTTCCGCTTGTCGCGATGGACTCGGTCGGCGCCGGAGCCGGATCCTTTATTCGGCTCGATCCCTACACCAAGGCCATCAAGCTCGGCCCGGATTCAGCCGGTTACCGGGTCGGCGTCTGCTGGAAGGAGAGCGGCATCGAGACGGTGACAATCTCCGACTGCCACATGGTGCTCGGCTATCTCAACCCGGACAACTTCCTCGGCGGCGCGGTCAAGCTCGACCGGCAGCGCTCGGTCGATGCGATCAAGGTGCAACTCGCCGATCCGCTCGGCCTCTCCGTAGAAGATGCGGCGGCCGGCGTCATCGAGCTGCTCGACTCTGACCTGCGCGATTATCTGCGCTCGATGATTTCCGGCAAGGGCTACTCACCGCAGAGTTTCGTTTGCTTTTCCTATGGTGGGGCCGGGCCGGTCCACACCTATGGCTATACTGAGGGGCTCGGCTTCGAAGACGTGATCGTGCCGGCCTGGGCGGCCGGATTCTCAGCCTTCGGCTGCGCGGCCGCTGATTTCGAATACCGCTACGACAAGTCACTCGACATCAACCTCGCGCCGGATGCTCCCGATGACCAGCGCATGGCAGCGGCACAGACGCTGCAGGCCGCTTGGGAGGAACTCACCCGCAACGTGCTTGAGGAGTTCAAACTCAACGGCTACGAACCCGAGCAGGTAACGCTGACGCCCGGCTACCGCATGCAGTATCGCGGCCAGCTCAACGACCTCGAGATCGAATCGCCGCTCGGCTCTGCCGGCACGGCCGAGGATTGGGAGCAACTCCAGGACGCGTTCAACACCACCTATGGCCGCGTCTATGCGGCGTCAGCCCGTTCGCCGGAACTGGGCTATTCGGTAACCGGAGCGATCATGCGTGGCGCGGTGCCGATCCCGAAGCCAAAGATCCCGAAGGAGCCGCTTGAAGGCGAGACGCCGCCTGAAGACGCGAAAATCGGCACACGCAAGTTCTACCGCAAAAAGCGCTGGGTCGATGCACAGCTCTACAGGATGGAATCCCTGCGTCCGGGCAACCGAGTCATCGGCCCTGCGATCATCGAATCCGACGCGACAACCTTCGTCGTTCCCGACGGCTTCGAGACCTTCCTCGACGGGCACCGCCTCTTCCACCTCAAGGAAGTGTGACACGGGCCAGCACCTACAATATCCGGAGGAATACAGTCATGAACGTCAATGTTCGAGAGAAAGACCTCGCCTCAACGACGCGCGGCATCGTGCGCGGCGGTGAGACACTCAAGGAGCACCGCGACCGCCTGATGGAGGCGACGAAGCGGACGAAGCGCTACGCGGGTCTTGAGACGATGGAGCTGCGCGACAGCCAGCCCATCCTCTACAACAAACTGTTCTCGCGCCTCAGGGCCGGCGTGGTCGACGCCCGCGAGACGGCCAAGAAGATCGCCGCTTCGCCGATCGTCGAGCAGGAGGGCGAACTCTGCTTCACCCTTTATAACGCGGCGGGCGACAGCATCCTGACCTCGACCGGCATCATCATCCATGTCGGCACCATGGGTGCTGCGATCAAATACATGATCGAGAACGGCTGGGAGAGTAATCCCGGCGTCAGGGACAAGGATATCTTCTGCAACAACGACTCGCTGATCGGCAATGTCCATCCCTGCGACATCCACACCATCGTCCCGATCTTCTGGGACGGCGAGTTGATCGGCTGGGTCGGTGGCGTCACCCACGTCATCGATACCGGCGCGGTCGGTCCGGGCTCCATGGCGACGGGCCAGGTGCAGCGCTTCGGCGACGGCTATTCCATCACCTGCCGCAAGGTGGGTGAAAACGACACGCTGTTCCGCGACTGGTTGCACGAGAGCCAGCGCATGGTGCGCACCACGCGCTACTGGATGCTCGACGAGCGCACCCGCATCGCCGGCTGCCACATGATCCGCAAGCTTGTCGAGGAGGTGATCGCCGAGGAGGGCATCGAAAACTACTGGAAATTTGCCTATGAGGCGGTCGAGCATGGACGGCTTGGACTGCAGAACCGCATCAAGGCGATGACCATTCCTGGCAAATACCGTCAGGTCGGCTTCGTCGACGTGCCCTATGCCCATGAGGACGTGCGGGTGCCGTCCGATTTCGCCAAGCTCGACACGATCATGCATGCGCCTTGCGAGATCACGATCCGGGGCGATGGCACATGGCGCCTCGATTTCGAGGGCGCGAGCCGCTGGGGCTGGCATACCTACAACGCCCATCAGGTCTCATTCACCTCCGGCATCTGGGTGATGATGACCCAGACGCTGATCCCCTCCGAGATGATCAACGACGGCGCGGCCTACGGTACGGAATTCCGCCTGCCCAAGGGCACCTGGATGAATCCGGACGATCGGCGCGTTGCCTTCTCCTATTCCTGGCACTTCCTGGTCTCGGCCTGGACGGCGCTGTGGCGCGGGCTGTCGCGCTCCTATTTCGGGCGCGGTTATCTCGAGGAGGTCAACGCCGGCAACGCCAACACCTCGAACTGGCTCCAGGGCGGCGGCTTCAACCAGTATGACGAAATCCACGCCGTGAACTCGTTCGAATGCGCCGCCAACGGCACCGGGGCGACCGCAGTCGGCGATGGCCTCAGCCATGCCGCTGCGATCTGGAACCCGGAAGGCGACATGGGCGACATGGAGATCTGGGAACTGGCCGAGCCGCTGATCTATCTCGGCCGCCAGATCAAGGCCTCCTCGGGCGGTGCCGGCAAATATCGCGGGGGTTGCGGCTTCGAGAGCCTGCGTCTGGTCTGGAACGCCAAGGACTGGACCATGTTCTTCATGGGCAATGGTCACATCTCGTCGGATTGGGGGTTGATGGGCGGCTATCCCGCAGCCTCCGGCTATCGCTTTGCCGCGCATAATACCGGGTTGAAAGACCTTATCGAACAGGGCAAGCCGATCCCGCTCGGGGGGGACACCGATCCGCAGAATCCGGTCTGGGACGACCTGATCAAGGGCGCTGTGATCAAGCGCGACAAGCAAGCGATTACAACGGAGGAAATGTTCGCCGACTACGATCTCTATCTCAACTATATGCGCGGCGGGCCGGGCTTCGGCGATCCGATCGACCGCGAGCCCCAGAGCGTTGTCGATGATCTCAACGGTGGCTACCTGCTCGAGCGCTTCGCCGCTCAGGTGTATGGGGTGGTAACGAAGAAGGGCGCCGACGGCAGCTTCGTGCTCGATACCGCTGCGACCGACAAGCGGCGCAAGGCGATCCGCAAGGAACGCATCGCCACGTCTGTCCCGACCGGCGAATGGCTGAAGGGCGAGCGCGAGAAGATCCTGGCCAAGGATGCCGGCACCCAGGTGCAACAGATGTTCGCGGCTTCGTTCAAGCTCGGCCCGCGCTTCGAGAAGGACTTCCGCGCCTTCTGGAACCTGCCGGCCAGCTGGAGCCTGACCGAGGAGGAGATCGGCATTCCCCACTATGGCTCGCACTACTCCATGGACGTCTCCGAATTGCCAGATGTGAAGACCGTGCAGTTCGTCGAGGAATGATCCCGTTTCCGGGCCGGCTTGCCGCCGGCCCGGCGCTCCCGCGCGACACTCAATGACAATCCGAGGAAACAGCCATGGCCTATACCCGCGCCAAGATCGCCGATCTCGTTGACGGCAAGATCGATCACGACACGCTCCACCAGATGCTTTCCACGCCGAAGGATCCGGAGCGCTTCGCCACCTATATCGAGATCCTGCAGGAACGCATGCCCTGGGACGACCGCATCGTCCTGCCGCTGGGGCCGAAGCTCTACATCGTCCAGCTCAAGACAACCAAGCAATGGAAGGTCCGCTGCGAATGCGGCCATGATTTCTGCGATTGGCGCGAGAACTGGAAGCTGCATGCGCGCGTCCATGTCCGCGACACACCGGAAAAGATGGAACAGATCTATCCGCGGCTGATGGCCCCGACCTCATCCTGGCAGGTGCTGCGTGAGTATTACTGTCCGGAATGCGGCACACTGCATGATGTCGAGGCGCCGACACCCTGGTATCCGGTGATCCGGGACTTCGAGCCTGATATCGACACCTTCTACAAGGATTGGCTCGGCCTGCCGATCCCCGAACGCGCCGAGGCGGCGTAGAATTCTCGCGTGGGCGCGGCTGTCGAGACCGCCGCGCCCCCGTGTTGTCGCGCGCGCCGCGCGGCAAGTGCGATGCCCCAAGGCCGCCCGCTGCGTTATCCCGCCTGGGCGTGCGTCACCCCGAAGAGACGCGAAGTCCAATCCTCCACCACACGGGTCGAGAGCCGACGCTCGGCAAGCCGCCGCCAGCTTTCCGGCAGCCCCGGCAGATCGGCCATCGCGGTCAGTTCCGCATAATCGAGCGGCGTGACATAGAGCAGCCGCCAAAGCCGCCTTATGGTCCACTCCGGCACGTGACGATCAAGCAGGGTCAGGCTGTCGCCCGGTCCGACGAGTCCCGTCTCAATGACGCGATAATACCAGCCCGTCCTGCCGCTCGTTTGCACACGCGACGCCATGTCATCGATGCCGAAGCGGATATTGAGCTTCCAGCAAGGCTGGCGTCCCTGCGTCACCTCGACCACGGCGCTGCCCAGCCGGAAGACATCTCCAATCGCCACTATGGCCTCATCGAGACCCGCGATCGAGAGGTTCTCCCCGAAGGCGCCGGGTTGGGCGAGAAGAGCTCTGTTCCCGATCTCTCCACGCCAAGCCTCGTAGTGCTCGAAGGGATAATGGTGAACGGCCTTGTCCGGCCCGCCGTGATGCCGTCGATCCCCCTGCGCGTCGCCCTCGAAGCCCTCCAAGCCCAACCGAAGCGGGCCGTCTACCGGGTGCTTGTCGATGCCGCTCGGCGCCTCCGTCTGCCCGAGTGGGCGAACGGAGCCAACGAGCAGGTTTTCGAGACGCAACATCATTGTTGAAGCCCCCATTTACGACCTCACCATAGGCGGCCCGTACGCGGTGGTCACCTGCGGCTTCTCGCCATATCAGAATGGCCCCGGCCTCTCCAATACAAGCGTGCAAGCCAACGGACGTCGGGACCAGGAATGAGGGATAGAGCGGAATGGTGCGATCCTTGGGGAAGACCCGAATCCATCTCGATAATCGCTTCAATCACAACGGCTTATAGACGATCAATGTGCATGCAGCCCAGCAGTTCGGCGTGTCCAAATTTTATTATTTTTCAATTGATCTTGCTTATACTCAAAAAGTCCATAGGATGGATTCGATAGTATGAAAGCGCGAACGAGCGCTGCCAAGACAGAGGGTTGCGCGGTTAGCGCAAGGAACGAAATAGGCGGCCCGGCACGGGCTGGAGGTGGTTGGATGCTGCCCACACCATCATTCGGGACTGAACAAGACTCATGAAGCCTGCGTCATTCGACTACATCAGACCCGGATCGCGGGCCGAAATCGTCGCCGCTCTTGCCGAGCACGGCGATGACGGAAAGATCCTTGCAGGCGGCCAGAGCCTGGTCGCTGCGATGAACTTCCGACTGGCGCGACCCGAGGTGCTCATCGACATCAATGGGACGCGAGAACTCGACTACCTCAAGCCGTCGGGCGACACCCTCGCCATCGGCGCGCTGACACGCCACGCCGCGTTCCACAAGCCGGCAGTTCCCGGCCCGCTCGGCGTGCTGCTGGCCAAGGTCGTCCGGCATATCGCGCATTATCCCATTCGCCAGCGCGGCACCTTCACCGGCAGCCTTGCCCATGCCGATCCGGCGTCCGAATGGTGCCTCGTCGCCACGACGCTTGACGCTGAGCTGCTCATCGTCAACGCTTCCGGTGAACGGCGCTGCCGCGCCGGCGACTTTTTCAAAGGCACCTTCACCACGGCCGTTGGACCGCAGGATCTTCTGGCCGAGGCACGGTTGCCACTGCTGGGCGATGGCTGGCGCAGCGGTTTCTATGAATTCGCACGGCGGGCGGGAGATTTCGCGCTGGCGATGTCACTCGTCGCGCTCAAGCTGGAGAACGGGCGCATCACGGCGGCACGCCTCGGCGTCGGCGGTGTTGCGGACCGGGCGATCCGCCTGCGCGACCTCGAAAACGAACTCGTCGACAAGGCACCCTCACGTCAACTGTTCGAGGATGTGGCAGCCTCCGCACGGGCGGCAATCAAACCGAGCGAAGATATCCACGCTTCCGCTGACTATCGCAGCGATCTCATTCGGACCGTCGTCCTGCGGGCATTGACGGAGGCCGCGGCATGAGCTGGATCGGCCGATCCCTGCCGCGCCTCGAAGATCCCTCGCTCCTGATGGGACGCGGGCGCTATGTCGCGGATCTCGCGCGCGGGGTTGCCGCCGTGAAGTTCGTGCGCAGCCCGGTTGCTGCCGGGCGCATTCTCAGCATCGACGTGCCGGAGGGGGAACTCGTCTTCACAGCCGCGGACCTTGCCGGGGTGAAGCCGATTTGCCCCATCCTGCACCGGCCGGACTATATCGCGGTCGAACAGCCCATCTTGGCCAAGGACAGGGTGATGTTCTGCGGCCAGGCGCTCGCCGTCGTAGTCGCTGATGACCAGAGCCTGGCGGAGGATCTCGCCGAGCAGGTCTTTGCCGACATCGACGCCGAGGATGCGATCGTCGATATGGACACGGCGCTCGCGGAGGGCGCGACGGCGGTCCACGCCCACGCGCCCGGCAATGTGCTCGTCGAGGGGGCCATGCGCAGCCCAGGCCTCGATGCCGCCTTCACTGACGCCGCCGAGATCATCTCGCTCGATTTGCGGTCAGGCCGGCAATCGGCGATGCCGCTCGAGGGGCGCGGCGGCGTGGCGCAATACGACCGGATTTCCGGGCGTGTGACGCTCTACGCGTCGGTGCAGATGCCGCATATGCTGCGCACGGGCCTTGCCGACGTGCTGCAGATGCCGGAAGCGGATCTGCGCGTGGTGGCGCCCGACGTCGGCGGCGGCTTCGGCCAGAAAATGTCGCTGTTCCCCGAATATGTGGTGCTCGTCTGGCTGGCGCGTAAGCTCGAGCGCGACGTCGCCTGGATCGAGGACCGCAGGGAGAACTTCCTGGCATCGTCCCATAGCCGCGACCAGTCCTTCCGCGTGCGCGGGGCCTTCGCCAAGGACGGCACGCTTCTCGGGATCGACGCCGACCTGAAGAGCAATGTCGGCGCCTTCTCCTGTTATCCCGTGACCTGCGGCGTGGAACCGCTGATGGCGCTGGCCGAACTGCCGGGCCCCTACAAGTTGGCGGAATATGGCGTTCGCTCGCGCGGCGTGACCACCAATACCGGCATGATGGCGCCCTATCGCGGCGTCTCAAGGCCCATGCTGACGCTCACCATGGAGCGGATGATGGATGTCGCGGCCAAGCGCCTCGGCATCGATCCCATCGAGATCCGTCGCCGCAACCTCATCGACACCTTCCCGCACCGCTCGCCGACCGGCCTCGTCTATGACGAGGGCAGCTACAAGGAAGCCATGGACCGCGCCGTCGAGGCGATCGATCTCACCGGCTTCCGCGCCCGGCAGCGGGAAGCGCGCGCAGCAGGGCGATATCTCGGCATCGGCTTTTCCGTGTTCAGTGAGCGCACCGGCTATGGCACACCGGCCTACGCCGCGCGTGGCATGAATATCGTCCCCGGCTATGAGATCGTCTCCTGCGCGATGGATCCCTCCGGCTTCGTCGAAGCACGGATCGGCTCCTCGCCGCATGGACAGGGGCTGAAGACGGCGCTTGCCCAACTCATCGCCGATGAGCTCGGCGTCGAGCCGGCGATGGTGAAAGTCATCTCAGGTGATACCGATGCAACGCCCTATGGCTGGGGAACCTTCGCCAGCCGCTCGATGGTGATCGCCGGTGGGGCCTGCAAGCTTGCCGCCGGCAAGGTCGCGACGCGGTTGCGCTCGGTCGCCGCCGTGATGATGCAGGCTGACGCGGATCAGGTCGTGCTCGAGGATGGGCTGGCGCGTGTCACAGGCACCAACCAGTCCCTGCCCATTCCCGAGGTGGCGCGGGCCTCTTATCACCAGAGCCATCGCTTCGCGCAAGCCGGACCCGGCCTGATCGAGAACGCTACCTACGATCCCGGCGGCACGTTCTCGAACGCCTGCCACGCTTGCATCGTCGAAGTCGATATCGAGACGGGCGGCGTCAAGATCGAACGTTTCGTCGTCGCCGAGGATGCCGGCGTCCTGATCAATCCCATGATCGTCGATGGGCAGATCCATGGGGGCGTCGCCCAGGGCATCGCCAACGCGTTGTTCGAGGAACTGATCTACGACGAGACGGGCAATCTGCTCACCGTCTCGCTCGCCGACTACCTGCCGCCGACCATCGCGGAAGTCCCGAAGATCGAGATCGAGCATCTCGTGACGCTCTCGGATGCGACGATCACCAAAGCCAAGGGCGTCGGCGAGGGCGGCGCGATCGGCGCGCCGGCTGCGATCATCAACGCGACCGTCGATGCGTTGTCACCCTTCGGGGTCGAGATCTTCCAGATGCCCGCTACTCCGCAACATATCCGCAAGCTAATCCGCGAGGCCGAACGGAACGTCCATGGCTAACAAGCATGTCATCACGCTCAAGGTGAACGGCAAGGACTACAACCTTTCCGTGGAGGCGCGGCGTACACTCGCTGATGCACTGCGCGACGATTGCGGGCTTACCGGGACGCATCTGGGTTGCGAGCACGGGGTGTGCGGGGCGTGCACAGTTCTGGTCGATGATAAGCCCGTGCGGTCCTGCCTGATGTTTGCGGTGCAGGCGGAGGGTCGTGCCATACGCACGGTCGAGGGCCTGGCGAAGGGTGACGTGCTGCATCCGCTGCAAAAGGCGTTCTGGGAGAACCACGGGCTGCAATGCGGCTTTTGCACACCGGGCTTCCTGATGCTGGCCGCAGGCGCGCTGGAGGCGGACCCCGATCTGAGCGAGGCGGAAATCCGCGATATCCTGTCGTCGAACCTCTGTCGCTGCACCGGCTATCAGAACATCATCAAATCTGTCTGTCTTGCTGCAAACGAGATGCGTGCATGTCCGCCATCGGCCGATCGCTGAAGCGGCTGGAGGACCGCCCGCTCCTCACCGGGGAAGGGCGTTTCGCCGCCGACAACCGCGCCGACGGCCAGGTGCATATGCGCATCGTGCGCTCGCCAGTCGCCTTCGGCCGTATCCTTGATATCGAGACGGAAGAGGCGAAATCGCTTCCGGGCGTCATCGCCGTGTGGACCGCTGCCGATATTGCGGATCTGCCACCGATCGATTTCCGCATGACCCGCATTGCGGGTCTCGAACCCTATCGGCAGCATGTCCTGGCGCGCGACTACGTGCGCTATGTCGGTGATCCCGTCGTTGCTGTCTTTGCCGAGGACCCCTATACCGCCGAGGATGCGGCCGAACTGGTCTTCTGCGATATCGAGGAAGAAACGCCCTGCCTCGACGCGACCGCGGATCCCGTCGGCTTCATGCCTGAGCGCGATCCCGCGCTCCTCAGCGAACCGGCTGTCATCACCAAATCCTACGGCGATATGGAGGCTGCCTTTGCGGGCGCCGCCGCAATCATCGAGATGGAGCTGAAGGTCGGGCGCCACACGGGAGTGCCGCTCGAGGCACGCGGGGCCCTCGCCGTGCATGATCTGGAAACGGATGTTCTCACCATGTATGGCGCGGCCAAGGTGCCGCACTACAACCGTGACAGCATCGCCCGCATGCTCGGCCTCAAACCGGAGCAGGTGCGCCTCAGCGAGGGCCATGTCGGCGGCGGCTTCGGCATTCGCGGCGAGCTCTATCCGGAAGACGTGCTGGTCTGCGCCGCGGCCCACCGGCTCGGCGTCCCCGTCAAATGGGTGGAGGATCGCCGCGAGCATCTGATGGCCGCCAACCACTCGCGCGACCAGGTGCACCGCCTCAAGGCGGCCGTCGACGCGAACGGCTTTGTGCGCGGGCTCGTGGATACGTTCTACACCGACCAGGGCGGCTATGTCCGCACCCACGGCGGCACGGTATCGGACCTGGCCGCGGCCCTCCTGCCCGGGCCCTATCTCATTCCGGCCTATCATGTGGAAGGCCATATCCGGCTGACCAACAAAACGCCCTCCGGTACCTATCGCGCGCCCGGCCGCTATGAGACGACCTTTGTCCGCGAGCGGCTGATGGACGCGATCGCGGCCAGGCTCGCCCTCGACCCGGTGGAGGTACGCCGGGTCAACCTCATCCCCGAGGACCGGATGCCGTTCGACCGCGGCATCGAGGCTCTCGGTACCCATGTGCTCTATGATTCGGGCAAGTATCACGACCTGCTTGATCGTACTCTTGCCCGTATCGGCTACCAGGACCTCAAGGCGGATCTTGCCCGCAGACGTGCCGCTGGCGAGTCGGTCGGCCTCGGCATTGCCTTCTTCGTCGAGAAGAGCGGCCTCGGGCCCCATGACCTCGTGACAATGTCGGTCCAATCCGATGATACGATCGAGATCGTCACCGGCGCGGCCTCCGTGGGCCAGGGCATCGAAACCGTGATGGCGCAGATCTGCAGCGACGTGCTCGGCGTGCCCATCGAGCGGATCCGCGTGATCCATGGCCAGACGGACCGGATTTCCATCGGCTTCGGCGCCTTCGCCTCCCGCGTGACGGTCATGACGGGATCGGCCGTGAAGATAGCCGCGGAGGCGCTCAAGGAAAAGGCAATCGCTCTTGCCGCGCCCCTGCTGCAGGCCGATGTCGGCGCGCTCACGCTCGAAATGGGACGCGTGGTGTCGCGCGATTCGGGCGCGACGATCAGCCTTGCCGAAATCGCCGCGCAATCCGGCGAAGACCTGGACGCCGAAGGGCTCTTCCGCGCCGATCACATGAACTACCCCTATGGAATCCATGTCGCGCAAGTGCGCGTGGACAAGGCCGTCTGCGGGATTCAGGTAGAGCGATATCTCGTCGCCTATGACGTCGGACGCGCAATCAACCCCATGCTCATCGAGGGGCAGATCGTCGGCGCCGCCGCGCAGGGCATCGGCGGTGCGCTTCTGGAGGAGTTCGTCTATAGCGAGGAAGGCCAACCGCTCGCCACGAGCTTCGCCGACTATCTCATGCCAACCTGCCATGAGATGCCGCCGGTGGAGGTGCTCCTGCGCGAGGATGCACCGAGCCCCCAAAACCCGCTCGGCGTCAAGGGCGCCGGCGAAGGCGGTATCACGGCGGTCGGCGCGGCCATAGCGGCCGCCGTCGATGACGCGCTCGATCGGCCAGGACTGATCACGAGCCTGCCGATTGCTCCGAGCCGGCTACACGCCCTGCTGCGATGCTGAGGACGCTCTACCCTTTGATTTCAGGCATTTCCATACGCAAAACGCTTCGCAGTTCTGCCGGTGACGCCCTGGTCTGAATCGACATTCAGGGTCGCCCGCGCCGCTCATCCCGGGACGAGCCTCGGTTCGGGCCCGGGATCCAGAATCGATACTATTCTTGAAGGGCTCTCTACCTTTGCAGAAGGCGCCATTTTACTGAAACGCCATGATTTTTTGATCCCGGACAGCCGCAAGCCAATCGGGTCGACCCGACTTGTTCATCCCGAGGGGCCGAACTCGGCAACGCCGAAGTTCAGCACGGCGTCCGGGATGACATCGCGTTTCCTGCCCTAATCCCATCGGAAGCACGGATGTCGACTGGTCCTAGTCGCGCTGCAAGTTGATCCAGAGGGTGCGAACTTGTTCCTTGCCGTGGTTCCAGATGCGATGGGGACGGCGCGAACTGTAGGAAATGAGGTCGCCGCTCTCCACTACGTGCAACGTCCCATCGACCTCGACTGTAAGCTTTCCTTCGAGGACGAAGCCATATTCGAAACCATCGTGAGTGATTGGCTTTTCGGTCGCGCCCGTATGGGGTGCGTATTCATTGAGCGCGATCGAAACACCGCGTGCGCGGTCTTCCTTGATCAACCTGCGGATCACATGGGCCGCGGTCTCGATTACCCGTTGCTCGGAACTGCTGACGACGAGCTTCTCGTCGTCCATCGCCTGATCGACGATGAAGTCGGACATCTGCACGCCCAAGGCATTGGCAATGACGATCAACGACCCGATCGACGGGGAGGCCCGCCCGCGCTCGACCAAGCTGAGCATCGACGCGCTCAGACCGCAGGCGTCGGCGAGGGCCTGCAGTGTCATGTTGCGCGCGAGCCGCACTTCGCGAATGCGAAGCCCGATGGCCGCGAGTGTACTCGCGGTCGTCCCGGCGGGATCATCCTGGGGGTTCAGCAAGGGCTCACTCACGATGGCCGTATCCTCGATCATTTAACAGGCGCCTCACCAACCGCGCCTTCAGAGACGAATAGCGCTTGCACGGCGTTGGATTTTGATCATACTAAAATACGTGAATAATATTCAAACGGAAATTGAAGCCGTGGCTTGCCCCCAAACCCATAACACAGTCCGGGTCGTGGATAGCGCGATAGACTGTCCCGATCTCCCGATCATCGTTGGTTCAGGCCGCGCCAAAGCAGTGATGTGGCCAGGCAACGGTGCTCTTTATCGCACTTTTCAGGTGCTTGATCTGGAGCCGAATGATCAGACCATCGCGCTGGTTCATCCCTCCGATAGCGCCTACTACGTCGCAGCGGGCTCCGGCGTGATCGCCGATCTCAACTCCGGCGAGCGCATGCCCCTCGTCGAAGGCTCGATGGTTCATATCGACAAGGGAGACCACTATCGGTTCGAGGCCGCCGAAACGGCAGGCTTGAAACTGATAGGCGGCCCCTGCCCTGCCGATCCACAACTCTACGCTCATCTCACCACCGCCGGGGAGGCAGTTTGATGGCCATCCGGATCTTTCATCGTGACACTCCCTCGTTACGTCTCCCGCTCATTTCCAAAGACGCCCGGTTCGTCATATGGCCCGGCACCGGCGCCTGGAATGCGAACCTGAATTATGTGCGACTGGAAGCCGGCGAAGCAAATACGCCGCATGTCCATACGCTATCGGAGGATACGATTTTTATCCTCGAGGGCGAGGGCACCGCTTACGACTACACGAACGACATCAAGCTTCCCTTCCACGCGGGCTGCGTGGTCCATGTGCCGGTTGGTGTCAAACATGCCGTCGCCGCCGATCGCGGTGTCGGGGTCGTGAGTGTCGGCGGCCCGAGCCCGGCGGATGTTCCCCTGCTCAAGGCGGTCGGTGCCTTGCCGGCGGATGCGGAACAGCCGGCATGACGTTCTCCGTCGCAGTCATTCAGTTCACCGGCTTGCCCGGGCGAGCGCGGGAGAATCGGGAGCGCAGCGTGCGGCTTATCGAGGACGCGGCCGCCGACGGCGCCCGTGTCATCGTACTGCCCGAACTCGCGATCTCCGGTTACACATTGAACCAGGATGATCTGTCGGCGGCAGCCGAGCCTTGTGACGGGCCGACTCTTTCCGCATGGACCGAGGCTGCCAGGCGTCTCGGTGTGGTGATCGCCGGCGGCTTCTGTGAAAGCGACGGCGGACGTCTCTATAATTCCGCGCTTCTCGTCGGGCCGGACGGCCTTCTGTTGCACTACCGGAAGCTTCATCTCTTCGACGGGGAAAAGCTCATCTTCACACCGGGCGACCGCGGTCTCCGCGTAGCGTCGACGCCCTTCGGACGGATCGGCCTGTGCGTCTGCTACGATTTGCGCTTCGTTGAAGTCATGCGCGTCCTGGCACTGCAAGGCGCCGAGCTCATCGCGGTACCCACCGCCTGGGTCCGTGGCTTCGACAAGATCGAGCGTGATGGTGATGGCCTGATCGGCCAGGCACGTGGCGCGATCGTGCAGGCCAATCTCAACCAAGTCTATATCGCCTGCGCCTCGCAGAGCGGGACGGCTGGCGATGTCGCCTTTCTCGGCTGCTCCCTGGTGGCCGACCCCTACGGACGGATTCTCACCGGCCCCCTGGCGCAGGATATCGAGGCAACGCTTGTCGCCCCAATGGATCCTGCGATCGCCCAGGCCGCGCTGGTGCGGACGGAGCGGGTGAAACCGCGCGAGGACAGACGAACCGATGTCTATGGCGTGACCGCGGGAGGACAAACGCTCTGATGTGATCCGGATCAGACCTTCCGGAAAGCATCCGCAGGAAAACCAGCAGTCTGCACAGACTTTGCGCGCCCGCCCATGCTGACGCGACACTTGCTGGAGCGATTCGCCTATAACCATCGAATACTCGGAGTGAGACCGGGTAAATTATAACTATTGCCAGAATGTGACCGAGGGCTTTGAACAGTAGCAGCCGGCGCGCGGCGAGCCATTCTCAGGCATGCCGATAACATCGCAGGCCACCGTTCGCTGTCCGGCGGTCGATCTCAGAGGAGGCATCAGCCATGAAGATCGCGCAGGAATTCACAGTGGCACGTCCGATGCCTGCCGTTTGGAGTTTCTTCCAGGATATCCCGAATGTCGCGCGTTGCCTGCCAGGCGCGGAATATCTCGGTCCGAAGGAAGACGGGAAACATACTGGCAAGGTTTCATCAAAGATCGGCCCCTTCCAGGCGAGCTTCGAGGGCGAGGCGGATGTCGTCTATGATGATGTCGCCAAGTCCGTCCATGTCGAAGGCAAAGGCGTCGACAAGAAGGGTGCGAGCCGTGGCAAGATGATCATGGATTGCCGCCTCTTCGCAGAAGGGGAAAAGACGAAAGTCGTCGTCGATGCAGACGTGCAGCTCTCCGGGGCGATCGCGCAGTTCGGCCGCACAGGCATCATCGCCGAGGTCGCCAACGTGCTGATCGCCGATTTCGTGCGCAACGCCGAGGCGGAACTCGCGGCTAGCTCTGTGTCCGTGGAAGCCGCCCCCGCAGCGCAGGAAACAGCCGCAGCGCGGGCGCCGGGCGCAATATCCGCCGCGACTACGGCCCCCGCACCGGCGGCCGCCAAACCGATCAGCGGCTTCGGCCTCATGCTCGCAGTCCTGAAATCCTGGGTGGCGTCGCTGTTCGGGCGGCGTGCCCACTAGAGTATCCCGGTGAAGCAGGGTCACCGGGAGACTCAAGATTTTTTGTTTCCACGCATTTTCTTCACGCGAACCGGTTCACCTCGCTCGAAAATGCTCTAATCCATTCAAATCTGGAGCCGACTGATGAAGATCATCGACCTTTCCCATCTCATGAATGTCCACACGCCGGGCTGGGTGGGGTATGCGGGCAACAAGATGTATTATGCCCAGAACCTTCAGACGATCCATATCGTCGCGCAGCGCATCGACTCGGCCCTGCATGTCGGCACGCATATCGATGGCGCCATGCACGGCACCGACGGCATGGGCGACATGGCCTCCTATCCCCTCGACTTCCTGGTCGGCCCGGGGGCTGTGGTGGACGTGTCCGAACACATGGATGACTGGGCCGTCATCACGCCGGAGATGATCGAGAGCGCCCCCGTCGATGTGAAGGAAGGGGACATCCTCATCATCCACACCGGCTGGCATCGCTATTGGGAAGGCAAGCCGCAGCAGGATCTCGTCAAGTATTTCTGCATGCACCCAGGCGGCAAGCAGGAGCTTCTCGATTGGATGCTCGCAAAGAAAATCAAATGGTTTGGTATCGACTGCGGCTCGGGCGACCATGCCATGAACACGACGATCCGCCGCATGCGTCCTGACCTCGCCAAGCAATTCGAAGAAAAGGTCGGCATGAGCTGCGACGAATTCTTCGGGAAGAACAGCTATGTGCACAAGCGCTCCGGCCGCAAGGTTGTTGAGGACTATTTCCCCTTCCATTCGCAAGCCTTCCAGGAAGGCTTGATCCATGCGGAGAATGTGGGCGGCGATATCGAGCTCATGCTCAACCAGCGCGCCGTGATCGGGGCCTTCCCCTGGCGCTACGAAGGTTTGGAAGCCTGCCCCTGCCGGATCGTCTGCTTCCAGGGCATCCCGGAAGATGTCGAGGCCGTCGGCGACGTGGCCAAGGCCATCTTCGGTCCAAGGCAGATCGCTTCAGGCATGATGTCCGGTGGGCCGGACGGGCGCTAAACGGAGAGAGGCGATGCTGATCGGTGTTCGCAATGTCGCGGAGATGACGCCCGCACAGCGCAAGGTCCATGATGCTATCGCATCCGGACCGCGCGCGGGTGTGCCGCTGCCGTTCCTCGCCATGCTCGATGTGCCGGACCTCGCGAATGCGATCCAGTCGATCGGCGCGGCGATCCGCTTCTCGGGAGCACTTCCCGCTCCCCTGCGCGAGGTGGCGATTCTCGCCACCGCCGCAGCCTTCGGCTCGGGTTACGAGTGGGATTACCATCTGCCCATCGCGCGCGACCTCGGGGTCGAGGAGACAACGATCGCCGCGGCCGCATCGGGGCGGTCGGCAGAAGCCGCCACGCCCGCGCATCAGGCCATTATCGCGCTTTGCCGGGATGCGGTCCTGAATTGCCAAGTCAACCAGGACAGGTTGAAGGAATTGGTGGAACGCGTCGGTGCACCGGCCGCGAGTGAAGTGGTTGCGATCGCCGGCTACTACCAGTTACTCGCGTTGTTCCTTTCGGCAGGCGCGCTGGATCACGGCATCACCGATCCTGCGGGTTAACCCCGCCCAAAAGGCATCGTTCGACGCGCAATTGACCAGGGCCTCAAAAGGCACTTGCGCTTCCAATCAAGTTAAGGCGTAATCATATTGAAATTTTCAGGGAAAACTTGAAAAATACAAAAATCGAGGTGGAGCGAGGCTATGATCACACAACGATCCAGCAGTAATGTCGTTGCCGCGATTCTCTCCGGCGCACTGGGATTGGCCACCATCGGCCCCGTTTCAGCGTCCGACGTCAAGGCCGCCTTCCTCTATGTCGGCCCACGCGCCGACAATGGCTGGACCTTCCGCCACGACGAAGCACGTCTTTGCCTGGAGAAGGCCGGCATTCCGACCTCCTTTGTGGAATCGGTGTCCGAAGGCCCGGATGTCGCACGCATCGAGCGCGACTTCATCTCCCAAGGCTACAACGTCATCTTCGGAACAGCTTTCGGTTACCAGCCCTTTACGCAGCAGGTCGCCAAGCAGAACCCTGACAAATTCTTCTTCAATATTGGCCCGGGAATTGCCCCGAACCCCAATATCCAGACCTACTATGGCAAGTTGTGGGATGGGCGCTATCTCACCGGCATCGTCGCCGGCAAGATGACGAAATCCAACAAGATTGGCTTCGTCGCGGCTCATCCGAAGCCGTCCGTCCTGGCTGGCATCAACGCCTTCACGCTCGGCGCGCGGTCGGTCAACCCGAAGGCCGAGGTCAATGTCGTCTGGACCCTGTCGTGGTTCGACCCGCCGGCGGAGAAACAGGCAGCGGTGGCGCTGGCTGAGGCCGGGAACGACGTCATTGCGCAGCATCAGGACACCGGTTCGGCTGCCCAGGGCGCAGCCGAGAAGGGCGCGTGGGCGATCGGCTCCGAAGCCGACCTGTCGAAGATCGCCGGCGACCGCGTCTTGACCGGGACGATGTGGGACTGGTGCCAGTATTACAAGAACGCGATCGCCAGCGTGAAGGACGGCACGTTCAAGCCCGGAGACTATTTCGGCGGCCTCAATGACGACGTGATCAGTCTCGCGCCGTTCAACAAGGCCATCCCGGCAGATGTCGTCGCCCTCGTGAACGAAAAGAAGCAGGCCATCATCAACGGCAAGTTCGACTACTGGAAAGGCCCCTTGAAGTCCAACGACGGCAAGGTCGTGGTGCCGGAAGGCGGAACCCTTTCGCTCACGGACGTGCAGAAGGTTCTGTGGCTGGTCGAAGGGGTCAACGGCACGGTAGGCAAGAAGTGACAATCGCCGCTGGGGTGTTGAGCCGCGAGCATTCCGGAAGGGGGGACGGCTTGCCCGTCCTGCAGGTCGAGCACGTTACCAAGTCCTTCGGCGACGTGCTCGCCAACAGTGATGTCTCGTTCGCGGTGCCGGCCGGCAGCGTCGTCGCCCTGCTTGGGGAGAATGGCGCGGGAAAATCGACGGCGATGAATGCGGTCTGCGGCCTCTATCTGCCGGAGACAGGCCGCATCCTCGTTGACGGCCGCCCCGTGGAGCTCGGTTCACCCTCGGCGGCTGTCGCCGCAGGTGTGGGGATGGTCCATCAGCAGTTCAAACTGGTGGATACGCTGACTGGCTATGAAAACATCTCGCTCGCCACGGATCGTGGCCGGTTCTTGCAACGTCGCCAGGCCCCGTCCGCGCTGACCGATCTGATGCAGGAGGTCGGCTTCCAGCTTGACCTGGCGGCACCAGTCTGGACGATGCCTCTCGCCGCACGCCAACAGCTCGAGATTCTGCGCGTGCTGGCCCAGGGTGCGCGGCTGCTCATTCTCGACGAGCCGACATCGGTTTTGTCGCCGAAGGAGACTGAACAGCTTTTCGGCATCGTCAAGCGTATCGCGGCGTCCGGTCGCTCCATCATCCTGATCTCGCACAAACTCGCCGAGATCGAAGAGGTCGCCGACCATCTCGTTGTCATGCGTGGCGGACGCGTGGTCTTCGAGGGACCGAACCAGTCCCTCACAGCCGATGACATCGCCGAACTCATCATCGGCAAGCGTGTCGTGCGCGCGGGACAAAGACCGCAAACCGCACGCGGCGAGCGACAGTTGTCGGTGAGAAACGTATCGATCGCGGGTCGCGACGGAGCGACCGTCGTGTCCGACGTGAGCTTTGACGTGCATGGCGGAGAACTCGTTGCAGTGCTCGGCGTGACCGGCAACGGTCAATCCGAACTGTTCGATGCGATTGGAGGCCTGCTGCGCCATTCCTCAGGGCAGATCGATGCGCCTCGTCGCGCCGGCAGACGCGCATTTGCCTTCATCCCATCCCGACATCTGGGCATCGCGCTGGCGCCAGGCCTGAGCCTTGAGGACAACGCGCTTCTCGGCTCGCAGCACAACAATCCCCCGTTCGGGCCTTGGCTGGCGCCTGCCCGCGTCAGGCTCCACGCAAGCGCCGTGCTGGGCAGCTTTGGTGTCAAGGCTGATCCGGGTTCAGCGACCAGACGGCTCTCGGGCGGCAATCTCCAGCGCGTGGTGCTGGGCCGGGAGTTGGCCAGCCAGCCATCACTGATCGTGGCGAGCTATCCCACCCGCGGGCTCGATATTGCATCCGCGGCGCAGATCCGGGCGGCACTTGCCGAGCGCGCGGTGGCGGGAAACGCCGTTCTCATGGCAAGCGAGGAACTGGACGAGTCGCTCGAAATAGCGACACGCGTCCTTGTGATGAGTTCTGGGCGCGTTGTCGCCGATCTCGCGCCGCGGCAGTTCGACAGGGACGCCATCGGTCGGCTGATGACCGCGGCACGGACGCACTAGGATTCCAATGCTCATGCGCCTTCGCCTAGAGCCTCGCCTTGAGTCCGCCAAGCCACTTGAAGTGGCGATTCGCGTCGCAGCCGGCGCGCTGCTTGCGCTTGTCGTGGGCGGCTTCGTCATCGCCTTGAGCGGTCATGACCCGCTCACCTCCTATGCCGCCCTCATCCGCGGCGGCTTCGGATCGCGAGCCGCTTTTGAGGGCACCTTGAACAAGGCTGTGCCTATCGGCTTGTGCGCATTGGGCATCGCCATTGCGGCCCGCGCAAGACTTGTGAACATCGGCGCTGAGGGGCAACTCTTCTTCGGCGCCTTCGCCGCGACGGCCGTCGGCCTCGCGTTGCCGGAAACCACCCCGAGCGTGATCGCCCTCCCATGCGTCATTGGCGCCGGGATCCTGGCCGGCGCCTTCTGGGCGGCACTCGCGGCGATCCCCAAGGTCGTTTTCGGCGTCAACGAAATCCTGTCGACGCTGATGCTCAATTATATCTCCCTGTTGTGGGTCGGCTATCTCGTCCGTGGACCTTGGGCCGATCCCCTGGCCTATTCCTTTCCTTATTCCCCGCCCATTCTCGACAATGCCCAGATGGGCCCGCTCTTCGGCAGCCTGAACGGCGGCCTGCTGATCCTGGCCGCAGCCGCGCTTTGCGTCTGGATCATCGACTACGGTACACGCTGGGGGTACGAGCTCAGGGTTTCGGGCGATGCGCCACAGGCGGCGCGCTACGGCGGCATCAGCGCCGCGGCCGTTACATTGTCCGCCCTGTGCGTCTCGGGCGCCCTGGCGGGGCTGGCCGGCGCGGTCGAACTCTCCACAACCACCGGCCGACTGCAGCTTGGCCTGTCACCGGGCTACGGCTTCATGGCGATCCTGGTCGCCTGGCTCGGGGGTGGCCGCGCCCTGCCTATCGTCGTCGTGTCGATCCTCTATGCCGGCCTGCTCAACGGCGGCTTCAGCCTGCAGGTTTCGCGCATTCCCTCTTCGATCAGCACGATCCTCCAAGCCCTGATCCTGATCATGGTGCTCGCCGGGGTGACTCTCGGCCGCTACAGAATCCGCTTGATCCGTGGGGCGACCGCATGAACATCGAACTGCTCTTCGCGGCTGCCATCGTCTCGGCGACGCCGATCCTCTTCGCCGCACTCGGACAGCTTCTGACGGAGCGCGCCGGGGTGCTTAATCTCGGCATCGAGGGGACGATGCTCGTCGGCGCGGTCTGTGGCTTCGTGATGACCTTCGCCCTCGGTTCCACGGCGATCGGGCTTGTGGGTGCCGCGCTCTGCGGCGCCCTTTTCAGCGCCGCCTTCGCCTTCTGCGTGGTGACGCTCCGTTTGGACCAGGTGGTGACGGGCCTCGCCTTTTCCATTCTCGGAAGCGGATTGTCCGCCTTTGTCGGGCAGTCCTATGTTGGAAAGGCCCTGCCGACACGCGGCCCGGTCGGCGAGGCCTCTCCCCTCGCCGACATTCCCGGGCTCGGCATCATCGTGTTCAGCCAGGATACAATGGTCTTCCTGGCTTTCGCGATCGCCGCATTCATCGCATTCTACCTTCACAAAACCCGGCCCGGGCTCATCCTTCGTACGCTCGGCGAGAGCCCGGAAACTTTGGACTCGCTCGGGATCACAGTCGTTGGCCTGCGCTATGCCTATATCATTGCCGGCGGCGCGCTGATCGCCCTTGGCGGCGCTTATCTCTCGGTCATCAATACGCCCACCTGGGTGGAGAATATGACGGCGGGCCGCGGCTGGATCGCTCTTGCCATCGTCATCTTCGCGAGCTGGCGTCCAGGCTGGGTGGTCTTTGGCGCACTTCTGTTCGGTCTCGTGGATGCCTACCGGTTTCGCGCGCAGGCCAGCGGCCAGGCTTTCATCGACCCGCATTTTCTCAACATGTTGCCCTATGCGACAACACTGATCGTTCTGATCGTGATGTCGCGCCCGGGGTTGCGCGCACGGCTACGAGCGCCGGCCGCGCTCGGTATCGCCTATGATCGCGAAAAGCGCTGAGGAGACAGGGATGAAAGCCTATATCGACGGCAAAGCCCAACAGCTCGGACCCGAATTCGCACCGTGGTTCGATACCCGCAACGCGGCGATCGTTTCGATCGACCTGCACCGTGGGCATCTCGAAGATTCGCCCGATTGCCCCTGCCCCGCTCCGCGTGCCCGTGAGATCGTCACCGCCGTCGACGCCTTCCATGCGGCGGCGCGCAAGCTCGGGATACCTGTCATCCACGTCCGTAGTGTCCTGCGCAAAGGCGGCGTTGACGATGTGAACGGTTTGAAGGCCGCCTGGCGGCTGGTTTTCCCACTGCATGTCGGCGAGATCCGGAATATGGATGAACATGCGATCGAGGGGACGCGCTGGACGGAATTCGTCACCCATGTCGACGAGAAGGACCTCATCGTCCAGACAAAGAAGCGCCTGTCAGCCTTCTTCCCGACCGACCTCGACTTTCTCCTGCGCAATCTCGGCACCAAAAGCCTGGTGCTTGACGGATGCCTCGCCGACTGCTGCGTGCTGAATACGGCCTTCGACGCCTCAAACCTCGGCTACAACGTGACCGTACCGCAGGACCTGGTGCGAGGAACGAACGAGGCGATGGAGAAGGGCGCGCTGGCGATCATTGCCGCTCATCTCGGCATCGTCACCGATTCCGCGAGCATCCTGGACGCCTGGTCGTCGAAGGGCGTGCCGGAGATCGCGCAACCCGCCTCGGCATGAAAGGACGGGCGCGCGGACGCCCTCGCGGATAGTCAGGCGAAAATATCCATCACGCGATAGAGCTGCGTCACGGTGACGATGCCAAGATCGCTGATCGGCGAAGGCGGCATTCGGGGCGCGGGCGTGTTCGGAACCGGCAGGGTGGCCTGCGAGCGATCCTGCAAAATGGTCTCGCCGAGCAGCTTGCCATAGGCGCTGGCCATGGCGACACCACGCCCGCAATAGCCGTGCGATGTCCAAAGCCCAGGCTCCGGCTGGTCGATATGCGGCAGGAAATCCCGCGTGAGCCCAACCTTCCCCGACCAGCGGAATTCGATCTCGGCGCCCCGAAGCTGCGGATAGATCTTTGCGAGCGCGGCCTCGACATGGGCGAAGTCCTCAGCCTGCCGGGGGCCGGACAAAGTCCCTCGCGTGCCGAACAGCACGCGCCCGTAAGGGTCCTTGTGCCAGTAGTAGAGGATGCGCCGGCTGTCCGACACTGCCTGCTCTCCCGGCAATATGCCCGCTGCAAGCGCCGCCGGAAGCGGTTTCGTGGCAACGATATTGGTATGGATGGTCGCCATCGTCCGCTCGACGCTCGCATTCAGCCCGCTGGAATAGGCATCCGCCGCGATGATAACTGTCGAGGCCGTCACGCGGCCGCGCGATGTCTCTACGACCCATCCCTGCGGCTTGCGTGAGACGCCCTTCGCAGGTGTCTCACGATACACGGTCGCGCCTTCCGCCGTGGCAGCGCGCGCCAAACCGCGCGCGTAACCCAGCGGGTTAAGGGAGGCACCCTCGTGATCGATCATGCCGCCTATGTAGGCCGAAGAGCCAAGCATGCGGGTCAGCTCATCACGCGAGAGCATGTCCAGACCGCCGATTCCATCGGCCGTCCATGTGCGCTGACGCTCCTCCACCCGCCTCAGCCCGGCCGTGTTATGCGCGGGCAGGATCCAGCCGGTGCGCTTGAGATCACATTGGATGTCGTAGGTGCTGATGAAATCATAGACGACATCCGTGGTGGTGGCACCGAAATCTGCCATCGCGCGACCGCGCTGCGGGCCGAACTCCCTGATCAGCCCAGAACGACTGCTTTTGAAACCGCGAATGACAGCGCCGCTGTTGCGCCCCGAGCCGCCCCAGCCGGGATATCCGCCCTCGATCACGCGGACGCTGGCGCCGCCTTTGGCCAGGACGAGGGCTGCGGAAAGGCCGGTATAGCCTGCGCCGATGATCGCCACATCGCACGTCGTGTCGCCATCCAGCGGGCGCGAGGGATCGTCTTCCCTGACTGTCGCCGACCAAAGTGTTGGGAATGTATTGATGCAATCATCCGCATAATTCATTTGGCTGAACCCTGGGTAGCGCCCGGCGCGGCAGAAATCGCGTGCAGACGAACCGTTGTGGAGAAGTGATAGTCGAGCTCGGCCTTTGCAGTGTCGGCATCTCCGCGCTGGACGGCGGCAAAAATCCTGCAGTGATCGCGATACGCCCCTTCGGGCCCGGCATCGATGGCCAGTTCGTTGGTGCGGATCAGACGGGCGCGATTGAGAATGAGCGACAATTCGTGCTGCAGCATATCCAGCTCACTCATCGCAGCGATCGACAGGTGAAAGGCCGTATCCAGATCGCTGAATTCACCGCGGCTGATGGTCTGCAGCGACGCACGTTGCAGCTCGAGAATATGGGCGACACGGTCGAGCCCCCCGGCTTTTCGATTGGCAACCGCGAGTTCCACCGAGAGATGTTCGAGCGCTGCCCGCAGGCGGTATGTCACCAGGATCTCCGGGTAGGTATAGGTCCGCACGGCATAGCGACGCCCCACCCGCTCGACCAAGCCCTCCTGCTCCAGCCGCCGCAGGGCATCGCGCGCCGGAATGCGGCTGCCGCCGAACCAGGACGCGACCTCGTCCTCCTTAAGCACCGCCCCCATCAGGAACTCGTGCCGCAGGATCCTGGTCTTCAAACCCTCATAGGCCTGGTCGCCACGGGAGGAGCTACCTGCATCGTTCCCATTCACATCGTGCATCGTCGTCTTTCGCTGGCGTCGCGGAACATATCGTTCTGAACAACCGTTGTTGCGCCATTTTAGTATACTCAATGATCGTAAAGGCTCAATCCAGAAAGACGATCTCCGTGGTTTTTCATTGGGCAAAGCGGCTCGCCTCGCCAGAGCAATTCTCATAAAATGACCAATAAAACAGTTATTTAATATGTTTTTCTCGATGTCAGACATGCTGCCAAGGTGACGATTCACAAAAAATGCATTTGCGCTATCGCAAGAGCGCGATAGGATATCAGTATACGGAATGAGGGGCGCAACCCGGCAACGCGGCATTCCGTGATTGAACTGTTCGCGGGCCATGCCCTCCACATGCGTTTGGCATGGCGGGCCAATGAAGGGGAACGAAGATGAATGCATCCCGGCAGATGCGGCTCGGGCTGTCCATGCGCTATCTCGGCTACCATATCGCCGCGTGGCGCCATCCCGATTTCCAGCCGACGAGCATCGTCGAGTTCGAGACCTACCGCGAAATCGCGCGCAAGGCCGAGGCTGCCAAGCTCGACATGATCTTTCTTGCCGACGGGGTCGCTGTGCGCGGTTCCGACAACCCGGCGGGTGCCCTGTCGCGCGACATGAAGAATGCGGAACTCGAACCGCTGACCCTGCTCTCTGCCATCGCCGCCTGCACCAGCCGGGTCGGGCTCGTCGCCACGGCCTCGACGACTTACAATGAGCCATTCCACGTCGCGCGCAAATACGCTTCGCTCGATCACATCAGCAAGGGCCGCGCTGGATGGAACGTCGTCACATCCTGGTCCGATCAAGAGGCCCAGAACTTCAATCGGGTCGCCAATCTCGAGAAGGATGAGCGCTACGCCCGCGCTGCTGAATTCGTGCAAGTCGTCAAGGGGCTATGGAGCAGTTGGGACGCGGATGCCTTCACTCACGACAAGGCATCGGGGCAGTTCTACGACCCCGAGAAGCTCCATGTTCTCAATCACAAGGGCAAATTCTTCTCGGTTCGCGGCCCGTTGAACTCCTGCCGGACCCCGCAAGGTGAGCCGATCATCGTCCAGGCCGGCGCATCATCGCAGGGACGCGATATCGCGGCTGAGCACGCGCATGTCGTCTACACGAACTCGCTGGATATCGGAGAAGCGCGAACCTTCTATGCCGATCTCAAGGATCGCGCCGCCTCATTCGGACGCCGATCCGGCGCGCCTCTGATCATGCCAGGTGTCACGCTCTATGTCGGGGCGACAAAGGCCGAGGCTCAGGCCAAGTTCGATACGTTGCAGCGACTGATCGATCCTGTTGCAGGCCTTGCCCTCCTCTATAATTTCTGCGGCGACCTCTCCGGCTATGATCTCGATAAGCCATTGCCGTCTGATTTTTTCACCGATGGTATCAGCATCGGCGCCAATCTTCTGGCCAAGGCCCGCCGGGAAAACCTTACGATCCGGCAACTCTACGAGGATGTTGCTGCGGGCTACACCGGCCGCTATCTCATCGGAACGGCCGAGGATATCGTCGACGATCTCCAGGACTGGTTCGAGACTGGCGCCGCGGACGGCTTCAACTTCTGCCCCCCCATTCTCCCGCAGGGCATGGACGATCTTGCTACATTCATCATTCCGGAGCTGCGCAGGCGCGGACTTTTCCGGTCTGACTACGAGGCAACGACGCTGCGGGGCAATCTCGGGCTCGCGAGCGCCTGAGGGAAGCCGTGCGAGCCCGATCGAAGCCAGCGCGCGGCCTTTAGGGCATTCAAATAGAAAAAACTGGAAATCTATATAACAAGGAGCCAGAGGATGCATACGAGCATATCCATACCGCGCCGTGCCGTTTTTAAAGGTATTGGCGCCGTGGCCGCAGCGGGCGTTTTGGGTGGAAACGCACGGTTGGCTTTCGCAGCCGCGCCACACTTGCGGGCGGCCATCACCGGCTACAGCGTGATCAACACGCTCGATCCGGGGAAGGCGACGCTCATCCCCGAGTTCTACGTTATCTGGTCGCTGTATAACGGGCTGCTGACCTTTGATGACAAGATGAACATCGTCCCGGACCTCGCGGAATCCTACAAGACGCTGGAAGACGGCTCCATCGAGTTCAAACTGCGCAAGGGCGTCAAGTTCCACGACGGCTCCGAGATGACCTCGGACGACGTCAAGTTCTCGATCGAACGGATCCTCAACGAATCCTTCGCATCGCCGAACCGGGCGAAGGTCGCGGCCGTCGATCGCGTGGATGCCGTTGATCCGCTGACGGTGCGGATCTATACGAAGCGCCCTTTCGCACCTCTCCTGACCTTCCTGACCAACTCCCGCACCGGGACACAGATCGTGCCTCGCAAGGCTGTCGAGGCCATGGGCGCGGAAGCCTTCGCGCGCAAACCGATCGGCACAGGACCCTACAAGCTTGAATCCTGGTCTGCCGGCACCGGGCTGAAGCTTGCGGCCCACAAGGACTATTTCGGCGGGGCGCCGACGATTGAAACCGTCGACGTGCCGCTCATTGCCGAGGAATCAAGCGGCGTCACGGCGCTGCTGGGCAACCAGATCGATCTGACCAGCACGGTACCCGCGGCCGACGTTCCGCAATTGTCGACGAATCCGAATGCGACGATTCTGAAGCAGCCCGGATTGAACATGCGCTTCCTCTCGCTCAATCTGAGGAAGGCGCCCTTCGACGATCCGCATTTCCGCCGCGCCGTATCCATGGCCTTCCAGCGCGAGGCAATGGTCAATGCGGTGATCTTTGGCGAGGGCGCGACGTCGCACGGCATCTTCCCGCCGCTTCTTGGTGATTACTTTTCCAATATTCGTCCGCCACAGACCCTGTTCGACCCTCAGGCCGCCAAGGCCGAGATGGCGAAGTCCCGCTATAAGCCGGGCGAACAGACGGTGGCGGTCGTCACCTGGGGCGGAAGCTGGTGGAAGCGATTTGCCGAGATCTTCGTAGCCCAGGTCAACCAGACACTCGGCACCAAATTCACGGTCGAGGTCACGGACGCCAACGCCGCTTACGCGCGTCAGCAGTCCGGCGACTTTGTCTGCTCGGTCTGGGGCTGGCTCGGCCTCGTTGATCCCGATGAATACATCAACGATATTTTCCACTCGAAGGGATGGCGCAACTTCGGCGGCTATTCCAACCCCGAAGCCGATACCTTGATCGAGGCGGCCGCCCGCGAGATGGACCAAGCCAAGCGCGTCGAGCTGTATCACAAGGCCGAGAAGGTCGTGATGGAGGATCTGCCGTTCATCCCGTGTTTCACGTCCAATATCCATAACCTGCTGCGCAAGGGCGTGAGCGGCTTCGTTCAGAAGCCCTATTCGAACTTCGGCGACCAGTTCATCAACATCAAGACGACCTAAGGCAGGCCTTAATGTCCGACGTCGCCCTGCAATCCGGGCTGCACCGCGAGCGCATGGCGCGCCTGAGGGCCCTATTCATCTATATCGCCAAAAGGGTTCTCGGGAGCGCGGGCGTGTTGCTCGTCGGTACGCTCGTGGTGTTCTTCACCATGAAAGCCGCGCCGGGCGACCCTGCCTTATCGGCTCTCGGAGAGCAGGCGTCGCCCGATGCCATCGCGGCCTTCCGGGCCGCGCATGGTCTCGACGCGCCGGTACATGTGCAGTATCTCGCGTGGCTCACGCAGATGCTGCAGGGCAATTTCGGTCAATCTCTGGCACTGGCCAGCGGTGTTCCCGTCGCGACGCTCCTTCTGACGAAGCTGCCCGCGACGGTCTTCATCGGGCTCTATGCCCTCACCATAGCAATCGTCATATCGCTCATACTCGGCACGATCGCCGCGCTCCAACGTGGTCGTGCAGCGGATACAGTGGCGACATCGATCGCGGTCTTCGGCATTTCCATGCCGGATTTCTGGCTGAGCTATGTCCTGATCTTCGGATTGGCGCTTAATCTCGGCTTGTTCCCGACCTTCGGCTATGTCTCACCGGCCGATGACTTCCTGCGGGCGCTGCATTTCGGCTTCCTGCCCGCTTTCGCGATCGCCGCGCCCATGGCGGCCGTCTTCGCGCGCACCTTGCGTGCCGTGCTCATCGATGTGATGAACAAGCCCTATGTCACCACCGCCAAGTCGTTTGGGCTACGAGGCCAGTTCATCTTCGTGCATTTCGTGCTGCGCAACGCCCTCGTACCGTATCTGACGGTCATCGGGCTGCAGATCCGCTATATTCTTGGAGGTGTCGTCGTCGTCGAGCGCATCTTCGGGATACCAGGTATCGGATCACTGATGGTCGACGGGGCATTCTCCCGCGACTTTCCTGTACTGCAGGCCTGCACAGTGACATTCCTGTTCATCGTACTCGTGGTCAACATGATCACTGATCTCGTCTGTGCGGCCCTTGATCCGCGCCGGTCAAGCTAGGGGTCAGCCGCATGCAATTCACCACGACCCTCGCCCGGTTCTTCCGCAACAGAACGGCAGCCGCAGGCTCGCTGATCACGTTCTTCGTCGTCTTCTCAGTCGTCGCCGGCCCCTATCTCCTGCCGCATACGCCGGAGAGCATGGACTTCATGGCCATCCTCTCCCCGCCGAGCTGGAGCCATCCGTTCGGTACGGATTCCTTCGGCCGCGACGTGCTCGCGCGCGTCCTGGCCGGTGGCCAAGTATCCCTGCTCATCAGCTTCGCCGCGATTACCATCGCAGCCCTTGCCGGCTGTCTCATGGGAATCATGTCCGGCTACCACGGCGGCATAATCGATGCCGTCTTCATGCGTGTCGCCGATCTCCTGTTCGCCTTCCCGAGCTTCATCCTTGCGATGTTGCTGATGGTGCTGTTCGGCTTTTCGTCGATCAATATCATTGGCGCCATCGCGCTGGTTTATCTGCCCATCTTCACACGCATCGCGCGCAACACGACTTTGCTGGTGAAAGAAGAATCTTACGTCCAGGCGGCGCGCCTCATGGGGAGGAGACCGATCGCGGTTATGGTGACGGAGATCTTCCCGAATATCTCCGCCTCCATCCTTGTGCAGGCGAGCGTCGGCGTGGCCTTTGCCATCATTTTGGAAGCGGGCCTCAGCTTCATCGGGCTCGGCGTGCAGCCGCCCACCCCATCCCTCGGCGGGGTAATGGCGGATGGCCGCGAGTATTTCAGCCGGGCTCCCTGGGTGCTCACGATGAGCGGTATCGCCATTTCGATCGCGCTGCTTGGCCTCAATCTGCTGGGCGACGGCATTCGCGACATGACCGATCCTCACCTGCGGGAGCGCGCGTAAGACCATGGCGAAACCGCTCGTTGACATTCGCGATCTGAATGTTTCCTTCCATAACCACGGGAAGGAGACGAAGATCATCCACGGCATCGACCTCACCGTCGGGCGCAATGAGATCCTCGGCATTATCGGCGAATCGGGCTCCGGGAAGACGATTACCGGCCTCTCGCTGCTGCGTCTTCTGCCGCGCAATGCCCATGTCGAGGCAAAAGAACTGAGTTTTGACGGCATCGCGCTGCCGGGATTGACGGAGTACCAGTTCGGCGCCCTGCGCGGTATCCGCATGGCGATGATCTTCCAGGACCCTGTCGCCTCCTTTAACCCGTCCAAGCGGATCGGCTGGCATTTCCACCATATCATCGCACGCGCCGCCGCCCACGGGCCCGACCGGCCGCACACGGGTATGGCGCTCGGCAACACCCGCGAAAAGGCAATCGCGTTGATGCACAGCGTCGGCATCAAGCGCGCGGAAGCAGCGATCGATCTCTATCCGTTCCAACTCAGCGGCGGCATGCTGCAGCGCGCTTTGATCGCGCTCGTGCTCGCGCTCGAGCCTGACCTCATCATCGCGGACGAGCCCACCACCAATCTCGACAAGATTGTCGAGCTGCAAATTCTCGAGCTATTCCGCGACATCCGCCAGCGTCTGTCGGCCGGCATGATCTTCGTGACCCATGATCTTGCCGTCGCGGCCACACTCTGCGACCGCATTGCCGTAATGCGTTTCGGAGAACTTGTCGAGATCGGCCCGACACGGCAGATCTTCGAGGATCCGCAGCACGAATACACAAAGCTTCTCATCGACACGGCGCAGGAACTGGCGCGCGGTGGCGACAGTGGCCGGCTGACGACGCGCATCGGCGCAGACAAGAATGCTGCCATTGTGACACGGCGGGACGACGCGCCCGAGGACAACACGTCTGGGAGCCGCTCCCCCCTCGATGGGTCGCCTCTCGTCAGCGTCCGCAATCTCGCCATTACCTTTCCCGGCCGTGGCTCGCACCCGGCCTTCAAAGCCCTGGACGACATATCCTTTGACGTGGCGCCGGGCGAAATTCTTGGCCTCGTCGGTGAATCAGGGTCCGGCAAGACCACGTTGGGCCGCGCGATATTGCGTCTTTACACGCCGTCCGCCGGACACATCCTCTATCGCGGCAGGGATATAACCCGGCTCTCCGAAACGCAGCTACGCCCCATGCGGCGCGATCTGCAGATGGTGTTCCAGGATCCCGCCGGCTCGTTCAACCCGCGCAAGACCATGCGCGCCTCACTGGTCGATGCGCTCAGGGTCGCCAAGGCCTGCGCGAGACAGCAGATGCCGGCGCGTGTCAACACGCTGCTGCATCGTGTTGGACTGACCGAGGCGCACGCGGAGCGCTACCCGCATGAGCTGTCCGGCGGGCAGTTGCAACGCGTCGCGATCGCCAGGGCGATCTGCCTGTCGCCGAGCTTGATCGTCGCCGACGAGGCGGTGTCAAAGCTCGATGTCTCCGTTCGCGCCGGTGTGCTGAATCTGTTCAAGGATATTCAGGCGGAAACGGGCATGGCGATGATCTTCATCACCCATGATCTCGAGGTTGCGCGCTATATGTGCGATCGCATCGCCGTTCTCTATCACGGGCGCATGCTCGAATACGGAACGACGGACGAGATCTTCGGCAATCCGCGTCATGATTATACGCGATCGCTACTCGCAACCATGGATCATGGCGTATTCGGAACCTCCGAGACCCGGAAGGCGAGCCAAGCCTCATGAGTATCTGCTATATCGACTGCTCGCCCTTCATGCGCGAGCTCATGGACGAAGTCGCGGACATCCACGCCGGTACCATCACCGTGAACGTGGGCGACCCCGGTGCCGACGAAATCGTGCAACTCGCCCGTGGGCATGATGTGCTCATGAACGGGCACAGCTTCATGAACGATGACGTGCTCGGACGCCTTCCCGATCTGCGTCGGATCGTGTTTCTCGGCAGCGGCGCGTCGAGCTATGTCGACGTCGAGGCGGCGGGCAGGCGCGGCGTCGAGGTGCTGACGGTCACCGGCTACGGTGACCGCTCTGTAGCGGAACATGCAACGGCGCTGATGTTCGCCGCGGCACGCCAGGTCGCCCGCATGGACCGCGTCGTGCGGGAGGGGAACTGGGATCCTCTGGAGGGGATCGAGCTTGCCGGGCGCACGATCGGCATTGTCGGCTTCGGCGGCATCGGCCGGGAAATGGCGCGTATCGCACGGGCACTCGGCATGGTGCCGCTGATCTGGAACCGCCGGTCACTCGATGCGGAATGGAGCGCCTGTCAGGCCTCCTCGCTGGAAAACCTGTTGCGTGATAGCGACGTCATCTCGCTCCATCTCGCGCTCACAAACGAGACGCGCGGACTGATCGGCCACGCCGAGTTCGCGCTGATGAAGCAAGGCGTCCTGCTCGTCAACACCGCGCGGGCAGGCCTCATCGACCAGTCGGCCCTGCTCGATGCTTTGCGGGAGGAGCGACTGGGCCATGCCGCGCTCGATGTCTTCGACGAGGAACCGCTGCCTCGCGATAACCCCTACGTGACAATGGACAATGTCACCTTGACCGCCCACGCGGGCTTCAAGACGCGTGCGGCCTCGCGGCGCCTGCTGCGAGATGCACTGATCAAGGCGCTTGCACCGGTTTCGTGATCGCGGATGACCTGCCGCGATGCAACAGCCGCGCTGCATCGCTTCTGCCTGTCAAACCGCTGACCTCGCTCCCTGGCGTGCACAAGCCCTTGCCTGTCTGCATTCTCATTTCCCGGAGCGCCGCGCGTATTCCTTGGCGATCGATCGTCATCAGCCCGTTAAGAAAGGTTTCTATGTCTCTCGCCGTGTGAGGGAGCATTCGGCTCCTGATTGCACAGCTGT
The DNA here is from genome assembly GCA_930633525.1 of Hyphomicrobiales bacterium. Lineage (NCBI taxonomy): Bacteria > Pseudomonadati > Pseudomonadota > Alphaproteobacteria > Hyphomicrobiales > Hyphomicrobiales bacterium. Next base: position 1,939,284 of record CAKNFP010000002.1, on the reverse strand, counting down.
GCAAAAAGGCGAGACCCGTGAGCGATCAGACCTTCCTTCGCATCTCAGACCTGTCGGCCGGCTACGGCTCGACCCAGGTGCTGAAGGGGTTGAATCTCTCGATCCGGAAGGGCGAATTCGTCGCCTTGCTCGGCTCGTCGGGCTGCGGCAAGACCACCCTCCTGCGCGCCATCGCCGGCTTCGCCCCACCCTCGGCCGGTTCCATCACCGTCGCCGACAGGGACGTCACCCGCCTGCCGCCGGACCGGCGCGGCATGGCGCTGGTGTTCCAATCCTATGCGCTCTGGCCGCATATGACCGTGGCGCAGAACATCGGCTACGGGCTTAAGCTGAAGGGGCTACCGCGCGACGAGATCACGCGCCGCGTTGCCGCGCTGGAGGATCTGCTCGGCCTGTCGCAATTGGGACAGCGCAAGCCGGCCGCCCTGTCCGGCGGCCAGCGCCAGCGTGTGGCGCTCGGCCGGGCGCTTGCCGTCGATCCGCAGATCCTGCTGCTCGACGAGCCGCTCTCCAATCTCGACGCGCGCATCCGGCTGAAAGTGCGCCACGACATCAGCGCACTGCAGAAGCGGCTCGGCATCACCGCTGTGCATGTCACCCATGATCGTGAAGAGGCCATGGTGATGGCGGACCGCATCGTCATCATGGACGCCGGCCGGATCGCCCAGCAGGGCACGCCGGAGGACGTCTACAACCGTCCAGCCTCGCCCTTCGTCGCCGCCTTCATGGGCGCGGAGAATGTGCTCCAGCTCACCGGATGGGTCAACGGCGACCGGATCGACATCGATGCCGGCCCAGGAAACGGTCACGCCACGCTGCCGCGCGACGGCAGAACGCTCGGAGACGGGCCGATCGAAGCTCGCTTCCGCGCCGAGGCGGCGCAGCTGCTGCCCGCTGATTCCGTCTTGCCCTCCTCAGGCGAAAACCTGGAGCTCATGGGCAAAGTCGAGGCGACGAGCTATCCCGGCGGCCAATGGAGACATGCCGTGCGTGTCGGCGTCCACGAATTGCTGGTCGATTCCGCCTGCCGGCACGCGCCAGGCGCGGCGGTGCGGGTCCGCATTCCATCGGACAAGCTCTTCCTCTTCAACGCAGGGAGCGCCTCAGGGCCCTCCTCCCGTTCCCCTCACGACGCCCCGACGGGCCGTGTGCCGGAAGCATCCCAGGCATGATTTTTCATCGAACGGAGAGACCACCCATGAAGAGACTTCTCCAGGCGACGCTGGTTCTCGGTTTCGCGAGCTCCCCGGCCGCCGCAGCCGAACTCACCGTCCTCACCGCCGGCGACCAGAATATGGTCGACTACATCAATGAATATCTCGGACCGCTGTTCGAGAAGGAGAATCCGGGCAACACCGTGCGTGTCGTCGGAACCGGCCCCGGCGATGCCGGCTCGCAGAAGATCGTCGAGCGCTTCGAGGCGCAGAAGCAGGCCAATGTTGCCAAGTGGGATGCGGATGTCGCCGTCGCCCATGAGAAGTTCATCGGACCGATGATCACCGGTGGCTATCTCGAAGCCTATCGTGACAAGATTCCGACCGGCAAGATGGTGACGCGCGCCAATGCCGACATGGCGCTCGGCACCAAGGTCACCGGCTATGTCATGCCGATGTTCAACAGCCAGACCGCGATCGCCTATAATCCGGCGCTCATCGCGAACCCGCCCAAGAGCTACGCTGAGCTCGCCGAGTGGGCGAAGGCCCATCCCAAGCAGTTTGGTTACAACGGCATCAAGGGCGGCGCGTCGGGCGTCAGCTTCGTGATGGGCTGGATCTATGCCTTCGGCGACGGCGATGCCAACAAGCTGATGAACGGCCCGTTCGATGAGGCCGAGACCAAGAAGTGGGACAAGGCCTTCACCAGCCTGCGTGACTTCACGAAGAATGCGACGCTCACCCCCGGCAATGCCGGCACGCTCGACCTCCTGTCGCGCGGCGAGATCGCCATGGGGCCGGTGTGGGTCGACATGTTCTATTCCTGGCAGACCAGCGGCCAGCTGCCTCCCACTTTCAAGCTCATCCTGCCGGCGCCGGGCATGCCCGGCCAGCCCATGCACTACGTGATCCCGGCCAAGAGCCCGAACAAGGAGCTTGCCGAGAAATTCGTCGCGCTCGCGACGAGCCCGAAAGTGCAGGCAGAGGGCATCGTCAAGCGCTTCAACTGGTATCCGGGCATCGACGCCCAGCATGTGAAGGCGGAACTCGACGACGCCACCTGGAACAAGCTCTTCATCGACGTAAAGCCTGAAGATCTCGCCAATTACGGTAAGCCCTTCCCGATCGCCCCGTACAATAACGCGATCCTCGAGGCTTACGAGCGCAAGGCGACCAACTGAGCGCCGGTTGATCAAGAGCATCGGACCAAAAAGTGTGTTCGGTTTTTGGATGAACCCGATGCTCAAACAAAAAGATAGAGCGGCCGTCCGGATGAACCTGGCGGCCGCCCCCGGAATGAAGCCATGACCAAACGCCTCTTCGGACTGCTCCTGGTCCTGCCCGCCCTCGCGGTGATCGTCTTCCTCTTCATCGTGCCGCTTGCCGCATCGGGGATCGGGGCATTCGTGGTGGACGGCGGCTATGGCTTTGGCAATTTCACCAAGTCTTTTGCGCTCTACACGTCCGATATCATCTTCACCGTGATGATCGTCACCCTGTCGACGGTCCTCATCGGCCTGTTCGCGATCGCCATCGGCGGCTACCTGACGCTTGGAGAAAACCCGCGCGCCGTCGCCTTGCTGCGCTGGCTCTACCGCTGGCCGATGTTCATCCCCTTCATCGTCGTCGGGCAGGTGCTGCGGACGTTCCTCGCCAAGAATGGCCTGATGAACAATGTGCTCATGGCCCTTGGCGTCATCACCCCGCTGCAGGCCACCAGTTTCCTCGATTGGCGCGGCATCGTCATCGCCTTTGTCTGGAAGCAAACGCCTTTCGTCGCCCTGCTGGTCGCCGGCGCCATGGCCTCCGTCGACCGCGGAACACTGGAAGCTGCCCGCAATCTCGGCGCTTCCCGTCTGCGCATTCTCTGGGAGATCCTGGTGCCGCAGGTGGCGACGACCTTGATGGTCGGCCTCGTCCTGTCCTTCGTCACCATGATGTCGGTGCTATCAGTGCCTCTGATGATCAATGCCCAGTCGCCGACCATGATCACCGCGGACATCGCCTTTCGCATCAATGCCTATGGCGACTACGGCGTGGCGAATGCGCTCGGCCTCATTTCGCTCGCCGCGACGGCCTGTGTCGCCTGGATCTACCTGCGTCACAGCGTGAGGGAACGGGCATGAGCTTGGCCATTCCGGCGGTCCCCGGCCTCGCCCGCTCGCGCATCGATCTCTGGTGGATACCGCGCGCCATCGTACTTGGACTAATTGCCTTCGCGATCTTCGGCCCGTTGACCAATCTGGCGCTCTGGGCGGTCGCCGAGCGCTGGTATTTTCCCCACGCACTACCTATCGACTATGGGTTCAGCTACTGGGCGCGCGTGTTTTCGCCGCGCGGCAATGCCCTCGAGGCGCTGACCAACAGCCTGTTGGTCGCCATACTCACCGTGATCGTTTCGCTGATGCTCGCGATCCCCGCCGGCTACGCGCTCGCGCGGTTGAAATTGCCCTTTCGCGCCGTGATCCTGCTCGCCTTTCTCATTCCCCAGGCGTTTCCCAACCTGACGGTCTACGTCAATATCGCCCGCCTGTTTTACCAGATAGGCCTCAACGGCACGATCGCCGGTGTCGTGCTGGTGCATGTCACGCATGGGCTTGTCTATGCGGTGTGGATCGCGACAGCCGCCTTCTCCGCGGTAGACAGGGAGCTGGAGGAAGCCGCGCGCTCCGTCGGAGCCAGCGCGCTGCGCGCCTTCCGCGACGTCACCTTGCCGCTGGCGGCGCCCGGACTTCTCGCCAGCGCGATCTTCGTCTTCCTGGAGTCGCTCGACGAATTCACAGGCAGCTACTTCGTCGGGGCGCCGGATGTAAACATGTTGCCGCTCCTGCTCTATACTGCGGGCGCCGGCGGCAATTACCAGGTGGCTTCGATCACCGCGATCCTGCTTCTCATTCCGTCAATCGGATTCATGCTGGTCGTGGAACGCTTTCTGAAATCCGATGTGCTGTCGAAGGTCGGTCATTGAAATTCATGCTTACCGCGGAGCCGACAGCGCGGCGTTTCGTCAGCGCGCAGCAGGTGGCCGAGCTTGCGGGCGTGTCACGCTCCGCCGTATCCCGCGCCTTTACGCCGGGGGCCAGTATCGCGGCGGAAACACGCCAGAAGGTCATGCGCGCGGCGGAGGAACTCGGCTATCAGGTCAACGACCTCGCGCGCGGCCTGCTCGCCCATCGCAGCCGACTGGTGGGCCTCGTTGTGACGAAGCCGGAACTGGGGTTCCGGGCCCATCTGGTGGCCGCGTTGACGCGCGCCCTGATCAGGCGCGGCAACGTGCCGTTCATCATCAATACCGGCATTTCCGAACCGGAAATGCGCGCGGCGCAGACCGCCCTTTTCGGCTATCGCGCGGAAGCGACCATTATCCTGTCCGGCTCGCCCCCCTCTTCCTTTGTAGAACTCGCCCGCCAGAATGGCCAACCGCTCATCATGATCGGACGGTCGGAGCCCGACTGCGACCATATCCAGATCGACAACGCGGGCGCGGCGCGGAAGGCGGCGCATCTTTTCGCCGCGCGGGGGCTGCGACGACTGGCCCTCGCAGGCTCAGCATCCGGCACGCCAAGTATTATCGAACGCGGGCAGGCTTTCGTCAGCGAGGCCCGGCGGCTCGGCGCGGAGGTTATAGCGGCGCAAGGCCGCGACTCCGACTATGCGGGCGGGCAGGAGGCGGCCGCTCGGCTGTTCAGGAGCTCGCAGCCTCCTGAGGCCGTGTTCTGCGTCAACGACCTGATCGCTTTCGGGCTCATCGACGCGGCGCGCAACCGCAACGGCCTCATTGTGCCCCACGACCTCCAGGTGATCGGCTTCGACGATATTCCTGAAGCCGCATGGGACGCCTACCGTCTGAGCACCTTCCGACAAGATCCGGACGAGATCGCCGGATCCGCCATCGCGCTCCTCGATCGCCGGCTCGCCGATCCTCTCGCACCACCCTCCACCACGCGGCTGGAAGCGGCCTTTGTCCAAAGGTCGTCCAGCACGGTGGCGATCACCCCGGTGTAGCCGACACCCTCACTCCTTCGAGCCTGAAGAAGCGAGCGACGCGATGAAATAACGCTGGAAGATCAGGAGAATAGCCATCGGCAGCAAGGCGGTGACAACAGCGCCGCCAAACATCTGTCCATAGTCGACGTCGTACTGTCCAGCGAAGCTTGCGATCGCCACCGACGCGACGTGATAGTCGGGGTTCGGTGCGATCAGAAGCGGCCAGAGATACGCCTGCCACTGGAACACAAAGAGGATGAGGCCAGCACCGATGAGCGCCGGTCGCGACAGAGGCAGATAAATGCGCAGGAAGATGCCACCCCAACCAAGACCGTCAATCTTCGCGGCTTCCGACAACTCCTTGGGAATGGCCATGAAGAACTGACGCAGCATGAAGACGGCCAATCCGTTCCCAATGCCCGGCAGAATGAGGCCGGCATAGCTGTTCTGCAGCTCAAGACTACGGAAAAGCTCCGAAAGCGGCACGGCGATCGAATCAAAGGGAATAAGGAAGCTCACCACCATGATGGCGAAGATGACACCGCGGCCGGGGTATTCAAGCACGGCGAGCGCGAAGGCCGCCATTGCACATACCGCGAGACCGATGACAACCGTGAGCGTCGTCACCAGCGCAGAATTGATCATCGCCTGCGCGAACGGCCCCTGGCTCAGAGCAACGAAGTTGGAAAGCGTCCACTGCTTGGGTATCAACGTCCAGATGCTGATCGGCGATAAGTAGCGGAAAACCTCCTCACTTGGGCGCAGCGCGCTTGCCGCAGCCCACCACAAGGGCAGCATCACGACGATGCAGCACGCGACCACGAAGGCGAAGCGCAACCAGGGACCGCTGGTCTTCATGATTTTGCCCGCTCGGTCATCATCCGAAACTGTATGCCGACCACAACGATGACGAGGGCGACGAGAATGACGGTCGCGGCCGCCGCGCCGGACATATCTCCGGAGAGAAAGCCGCGTGTGTAGATTTCGTTCATGATGAGGTTGGTCGAACCCTGCGGCCCGCCCTTGGTCAGAATCTGGACCGGCGCAAAAACCAGGAAGTTGGCTACCGTGTTGGCGACGAGCACGAAAGTCAGTGTGCGCCTGAGCTGCGGCAAGGTGACATGCCAGAAGCGCTGCCAGCTGTTGGCGCCGTCGATCTCCGCCGCTTCGTAGAGAATATGCGGAATGTCACGCAACCCAGCGAGCAGGAAGGTCATCCAGTAGCCAACCCCGACCCAGCTGACGATCATGATGATCGTCATCAGCGCCTGGCTTGTCGATGTCATGAAGCCCTGGGGAGGGATGCCGATCGTGGCAAGCAAGGCATTGACCGGCCCGTCTGGCCTGAAGGCCACGCCGAGGATGATCGCCGAGACGCTCTGCGGCACGGCGACGGGCAGAAGCATGAGCGTGCGCCACAGCCCGCCCGCCGGCAAAGCCTTGTCCATGGCGAGCGCCAGAAGGAGAGCAAGGCCAATCTGCACCGGATTGACGATGATCAGGAAAAGAAAAGTCGTGGTGAGCGACTCGATGAAAACCGGGTCGCTCAGGAGATAGGTGTAGTTGCCAAATCCCATATTGGCAAAGCCGGGCGCGGCTCCTGGCTCATGCAGGGATTGCCAGAGCGCCAATCCCGCCGGCCAGATACGCAGGACGACGACGGCGATCAGCGCTGGCGCCAGAAAGAGAAGTGCAGCGCCGAGGGAGCTGGACCGAAGCGCCTCTCCCCAGCGTGAGCCATTCCGGCCGTGCCCGACCAGAGCCATCAGTTCAGGCGTCCGAAGCCGGCGCGCAGCACACCCTCGGCCCGCTCCAGCGAAGGCTTAGCCTCGGCGCCATTGCGGATGTCGCTGAAGGTTTTGTTCATGTTCTCTTCAAACACGACATAGCCGATAGTGCGAGGACGATTGACCGCCGTGTTGGCAAGATCGTAGCGGACGATATCGCCGAAGGCGGGCGTTTTGCCGGCTTCGCTTTCACGCTTGAGATAAGCCTCGAACGCCGACTTGTTGGCCGGCGGCTGAGGCGCCACCGTGCTGGCCTGAAGAGCCCCCTCCGCATTGAGGGTAATGTACTTCGCGAAGGCGAGCGCCGCATCCTTCTTGGTGCTTTTCGGATTGACGCCAATGGTCCAAGAGCCAGTAGGCGTGACAGGCTTGCCATCCTTGAAGTAAGGCATCGCCGCAACACCGAAGTTCAAGCCCTCGGCGTTGCGGAAGGCACGCGCATGCCACACGCCACCCACCATGTAAGCCAGCTGGCCCGACGAGAAGAGCGCCGGCATCTGCTCATAGGTGACACCACGGGGCGCAAGGCCGTCAGCGTAAAGATTGCGATACCAATCCGTGGTCTTGATCCAGCCGTCACTTGTCAGCGCCGGCTCCAGCAGCTTGTCACCCTTGAGGCCAGGGCCATAGCCAAGGCTCTCATAGAGCGGCTGCAGTTCGTAATAGCGATCGTTCTGATCGAAGGCGAAGCCCCATTTCGCGCCAGCTTCCTGCGCCTTCTTGCCATTCGGAAGAAGCTCCTCCCAGGTCAGGCGCTTGGCAGGGTCACCGGTCGGCTCGGGAAGCCCCGCCTTGTTCAGGAGATCCTTGTTGTAGAAAAGGAATTGCGCCGTGGTCCAGAATGGGAACGCCCAGATCTTGCCATCGTAGCTCGCGCCTGCAATCGGCGCGGCATTGGAAGCGGCCTCAATCTCGGCGCGGTGATCGGACAGATCCATCAGGAAGCCGCGGTGGGCGTAGTAAGGAACGCGCGGCTCGTCCACCGTGTAGACGTCGACGCTCGTGTCACCCGAACCGAGGCGCGCCTGCACCTGCGCATTGAGCTGGTCAAATGGGATGTATTGCGCCTGGACCTTGATGCCCGGATTAGCCTTCTCGAAGCTTGCGATGACGTCGCTGAACGCGCCGGGCTTCTGCGAGGATAGAAAACCAATCGTCACATCGGCAGCCGAAGCCTGGGAACAGGCTATGGCGAGAACTGCGCCAGCTAACAGATACTGAACTTTATTGATTGATCCCATGGCCACTCTCCCTGTCGCCTGTCCTTGCCGCCCCTCTGAGGCGGAATCGTGCGCTTGCCGCGCGCCCGGCACGCTGATCGCGCGCGGCACGAAACCCTGCCGTTCGCCGGCTCCGAAATGGCTGATCCGGAATGTGGAGACGCGTCGGCCCCCCATCGTCAAACGATCTCTCCCCGATCAACCGGCGCGCTCAGCCCTTAAACCACGCGCTCTTCCTTCGGCGCCGCCCTTCGTATCAGCCGGCAGCTGAGAAGCTAACTGGTAAATCAAACATGTCAACATATAACTGAATTATAACTTGCGCCGAGCAGGAATCGGCACCCATCGGCTCCCACAGATTTGATTAATATGCTGAATAATAATGATATTTACGACATCAATTCAGAACGGGCGCGACCTTCCCGTCGATTTGACATGTAAAGTCTCATGTCATAAAGATCGCAAGTAAGGTTGGTGAAAACAAGGCCAGCAAGGGAGAGTCATGTGCGTCTCGGCTGCACTCTGTTCGCACCCAGCACGATCGAAGAACTCAGGGCACTTTGCGACAAGCTAGACTGCTATGGCTTGTCTGCCATCATCGCCCCGCGTCAGCTGGAACATTTCACCGAAGATGAAGCCATCGCCTATGGTGAGGAGGCCAGAAAACTTGGCATCGTCATTGGCGAGGCCGGCTTCTGGGAAAACCTTCTGACGGACGACGTTGAGCTGCGCCAGAGCCGCTTGAAGCGCTTTCGGACGGTCCTGCGCAATGCGGATCTGATGGGCTGCCGTTCCACCAATACATTGGTCGGCACAAAACACCCATCCGATCGCCCCCTGTTTCCGCATGCTTACAACTTTACGGACGCTTGTAAGGCCGAGTTCCGGGACATCGTTCTGCGCGCGCTGGACGGGATTGACCTGAAGGTCTCCAAATACGGGGTCGAGCCCTGGTACACCTCGTTCTTCTACCAGCCCGAGGACATCCGCGCCTTCATCGATTCCGTCGATCATCCACGCTTCGGTGTCCATATGGACCAGGGCAACATGATATCGCATGCCTCCTTCTACGACACGACGTCGATGATCGAGCGTACGTTCAAATTGCTCGCCGACAAGGTCGTCAGCGTTCACATCAAGGATATCCAGTGGGAAGGCGCGCATTTTGGCCTTCGCTGGAACGAGGTCTATATCGGCGAAGGCACGATGGATCTTGCGAGCTACCTCAAGAAAATCGCGACGCTGGACGCCGATATTACCTGCTACTGCGAGCATTTCGCGGAAGAGCGGGACTATGCGGTGAATTTCGCTCGTCTCCACCAGATCGCCAAGCGCGCGGGCACCGCCTTCCTGCCACGCTGCGCCTGACACTGTCACCACCCCAACAGCTCAACGGCGTCGGGCCGGAGGATTTATTCATGGATCAGGTGCGGCTCGGTATCGTCGGCTGCGGACGTATTTCGGAAGCTCATGGCATCGCGGCGGAGCGGCTCGGCGGTGCTGTGCGCTTCACGTCTTGTGCCGACGTCAACGAAGAATCCGCGCGGCGTTTCGCGCATAAGTTCGGCAGCAACAGCATCTATACCGATGCGCGGGAAATGATGGCGAAGGAGTCGCTTGACGGCGTCGTCTTTGCGACCTGGCCGGCGCAGCACCGCGAGCAGATCCAGGCTGCCATTGATTCTGGCGTCCGCTTCATCCTGTGCGAAAAGGCGCTTGCGCTGACCGGCGCGGAGGCACGTGAGATGTGGCAGGCCGCGACAGCCGCCGGGGTCACGCTGGTCGAAGCCTTCATGTACACGCACCATCCCGTCATCGGCGAGCTCGACAAGCTTGTGCGGCGTGAGGTGAGCGGAGCTATCGATTCCATCCGCTCCAGCTTCAGCATGTACGCGCCCGACCCCGAGGGCGGCAAGGAAACATGGCGGCAGCGCAAGGAGACCGGCGGTTCGGTCCCTTATGACCGCACCTGCTATCCCGTGAATATCCTCAGCCGCTATGCGGATGCTCTGCCCGCGCAGGTCTACGCCTCTGGCACCATCAGCCCCCGTTATGGCACGATCACGCGGCTTTTTGGCGAGGTCACCTACGAGAACGGCCGCGTCGGCCTCATCGAAACGAGCAACGCCGCGATCTTCACACAGGAGGTCCAGATCACCTGCGCCAACCGCGTCTATCGTCTGTCGACCCCCTTCACGCTCGCCGGCGACGCCACGATCTTCGAATACGAGGCGCTCAGGTTTTCCCATGTGAAGACGATCGAGCATCCCGTTCCATCCGAATATCCGCTTCAGGACGATCTGCCGTCCTATCAGGCTTACAAGCCCCAGCTCGCCCGCTTCGTCGACGTCGTGCGCGGCCGGTCGGCGCCGTCGCCACGCCTGATTGACTCAGTCATCAACTCCTACACGCTCGACGCGCTCGTCGAGAGCATGACCAACAACACGATCGTCAAGGTCGACATCCCTGACGACGTCCGTGATGCCTGGCATGCCACCCGGAGCGGCAACTGATGGGCACCTGTGCCGTCGTCATCGCGGGCACGCTCGATACCAAGAGCGAGGAGATCGGATACATCCGGTCAGCGCTCGAGAAGCGCGGGCGACGGGTCATCGTCATCGACTGCGGGATTCTCGGCCGCCCGAGCCTGACGGCCGACTTCCCCCGCGAGGCTGTGGCCAAGGCGGGCGGCGGCGATCTCGCCGCGCTCGTCGCCCGGCGCGACCGGGAAACCGCCCTGCCGGTGATGATTGCAGGTCTGGAGCACATCCTGGGCGAGTTGCTCGCCAAGGGCGAGGTTGCCGGCTATCTCGGCATCGGCGGCGGCACAAACGCGGCATTTGCCGCAACCGCCTTCCGCCAGATGCCATTCGGCCTGCCCAAGATGCTGGTGTCCACGGTTGCCTGCGGGAACACACGCCCCTTCGTCGGCATCAAGGACGCGTTGCTCTTTCATTCGGTCGTCGATATCCTCGGCCTCAACACGTTCCTGCGCAGTATTCTGGATCGCGCCGTCGCGGCCATGGATGCGATGCTCGCGGTCGCCCCAGCGACCTCTGCGCGCTCCGGCCGGGGCTGCGTTGGTCTGACGAGCTTTGGTTCGACGACCGAGGGGGCCGAACATGCGCTCGCGATCCTGCAGCCGGAAGGCCTCGAGGTGCTCGGTTTCCACGCCCGTGGCGTCGGCGGCGAGGCTATGGAGGCCTTGATCCGAGAGGAACGGATCGACGCCGTTCTCGATCTGACGACCACTGAAGTGGCGGATGAAATCGTCGGCGGCATTTGCAGCGCCGGCCCCCATCGCCTTGAGGCGGCGGGAGAACGTGGCCTGCCGCAGGTAATCCTGCCCGGCGCCGTGGACATGGTGAACTTCGGTCCGCGTGCAACAGTGCCCGAGCGTTTCCGCGGACGCAGTTTCGTTTCGCATACGCCGCTCGCCACGCTGATGCGTACGACTCCGGAAGAGAATGTCGAGATTGCGCGCTTCATCGCACGCAAGCTCAATGCGGCCAAGGGCCCGGTTGCGGTCGTTCTGCCGCTGGGCGGCTTCTCCGCCTATGACCGCAAGGATGGTCCCTTCTGGGATCCCGCTGCGGATGATGCATTCCACAGCACGCTCCGCGCGGAACTCGCTTCCCATATTCCCGTGATCGATGTCGATGCGCACATCAACGATCGCGCGACGATCAACGCCGCGACTTCGCTTCTGATCGATATGATCAACGCAAAAAAGAATGAGGCTCGCCCATGAGCAAACGCTTCACCCGGACTGAGATTCTCGGCCGCCTGAGGGCGCAGATGGATGCCAAGCAGTCCATCCTCGTGGTCGGTGCGGGCAACGGCCTCGTTGCACGCTGCGCCGAGCAGGCAGGCGCTGATCTGGTCGTTGTTTACAACTCTGGCTATTTCCGCCTCAACGGCCATCCGAGCATGGTCGGCAACCTGCCGGTCGGTGACGCGAATGAGATCATGCTCCGCCTCGGCGAGCGGGCCGTTATTCCCGCCACCAAGGATATGCCGGTCGTTGGTGGCGCTTATGGCGTCGATCCGACCCGCGACATGGATCGGCTGCTCGAGCAGATTTCCGGTGTGGGCTTCTCCGGCATCATCAACTTTCCGACTGTCGGCCGCATCGACGGGCAGTACCGGAAGGATCTGGAAGCTGCCGGCCTCGGCTTCTTCCGTGAGGCTGACATGGTGCGGCGCGCCCGCGACAAGGACATGTTCACCATGGCCTATGTCTACTCGCCCGAGGACACGCGGATGATGGTGGAAGCCGGCGTCGACGTGATCGTTGGCCATTGCGGCCTCACCGCCGGCGGCGACGTGGGATCGCGCAATGCCATGCCGCTCGACAACGCCGTCTCCACCTTGAAGACGCTCTTCGAGGCAGCCAAATCCGCGCGCGAAGACATCATTCTCCTCTCACATGGCGGCCCGATCTCTTCCCCCGAAGATGCGGAATACGTGAATTTCCACACGGATGCAGTCGGTTTCGTCGCGGCCTCGAGCGTAGAGCGCATCCCGATCGAGGAAACGCTGAAGTCCGCCTGCCGCAGCTTCAAGTCGATCAAGGTTAAGTGCTGAACCCGCTCAGCCAGGAGATACATGATGCCGCATGTTTTTGACCACACGGGCTTCATAACGCCATCGTTGGAAAAATCCGTGGCGTTCTGGACTGACGTGATGGGCTTCGAGCCCCGTCCGATCGTCGAGCGCAGCGGCGAGTGGGTGCCTCCCTTTACGGGGATTGATGGTGCAACCCTCCGTATCGCCCATCTTTTCAGCCATGACGCGCATCTCGAGTTCATCGAATTCGCGACTGCCAGCGGCGAGCCGATAGCCGCGCAGGCCAACCAGGTCGCGGTCGGCCATGTCTGCTTCAAAGTCGACGACCTCGACGCCACGGTGAACAAGATCCTCGCAGGCGGCGGCACGCTCGCTGGCAAGATCACAACCATCACTGAAGGCGCTGCAGCCGGGATTCGTGGCCTTTACATGCGCGATCCGCTCGGTGTTCTCATAGAGCTCCTGGAAAAGGCTCCCGCGAAGGGCTGATATAGGGGCAAGTGCATGGCCAACGTTCTTTATACCGAATCGATCTATACCGACGAGGCTTTGGAAGCCTCTGTCTTCGGTCAGGACATCACGATTACCCGTCGGGATGTCAAAAGTCTGAAGGACGTCAGCGATAAGGACTGTGCGGCCGCTGACGGCCTGATGCTGTTCCGGCATTTCATGACTGCTGCGGATTTCGAGCGCTTTCCTCGGCTCAAGGCCATCGTTCGCATGGGCGTGGGCTATGACCGCATCGACCGCGAGGCCGCTGCCCGGCGCGGGGTGATCGTCTGCAACTGCCCTGACTATGCGACAGCAGAAGTCGGCGATCATGCCGTCGCGCTGGCACTTGCCCTGCGCAAAGGCCTTTTTCTGCACCACGACGCCCAGCGTGCGGATCCCCCAGCCGCCTGGGCTCCGATCCAGGATCCGTTGTTTCGTCGCATGTCGGCGCTTACTTTCGGCGTCGTCGGGCTTGGACGCATCGGCACGACAGCCGCTTTACGTGCGAAGGCATTCGGTTGCCGCGTGGTCTTCTACGACCCCTACCTGAGCAACGGTGTCGAGACGGCGCTGGGCATCGAGCGCGCCGCCAGCCTAGAAGACCTGTTGCAGCAGACCGACATCCTCTCCCTGCATGCCCCCCTCACCCGTGAGACGCGCGGCATGGTCGGGGCAGCGGAGATAGCACGGCTCCCCAAGGGCGCGGTGATTGTCAATACGGCGCGTGGCCCGCTCATCGATATCGACGCGGCCGGCGCAGCCTTGAAGAGCGGTCACCTTGCCGGTCTCGGTCTCGATGTGCTGCCGGTCGAGCCCCCCGCAGAACCGTTGCCGGAACTCGTGCGGGCCTATCGTGCGCGCGAACCATGGGTATCAGGCCGGCTTGTCATTACGCCCCACGCGGCTTTCGTGTCACCGGAGGCCTACGAGGACGTGAAGCGCAAGTCAGCCGAAACCATGATGGCAGCGCTGTTCTCCAAGCGTCCTATCAATGTGATCACACCGGACATGGAATAGCCCTCGCGGCATTCAGATAGTCGCGATGAATAGAGCCTCTCCTCATCGGTGCTTTCCTCCCCCACTGACGCGGCGGCCGCCGCGTCATTTTTTTGCTCAGTTGTGTCATCCAAACGAGCGTCTCCCTCGGGGACGCCGCGACGACTGCCAGACTACTTGGCGCACGGATGGTCGTTTAAGTCCATTTCCCGAAGAACACGCGCTCGCGCGAGCGTGATATGTGTTCCCGCATCTTCTCCCGGGCGCCCTCCGCATCACCATCGCGAATACATTCGAAAATCGGCTCATGGCTCGATCGGATCATCGTTGTGTGGTCGCGGCTATGACGAACCGCGAAATTTCGCGCCATCTCGATGATGAACCGAATATGAGACTTCGATGCGTCCCAAACCGACAGGAAAAATTGGTTGTGCGTCGCCTGAGCGATCGCGAAATGAAACTTCAGGTCTTCTTCAATCGCCCCGCTCGCATCAGCCTGCTGCGCTTTCATACTTTGAAGGAGTGCGCCGATACGTCGGATATCGTCCTCCGTTCGATAAGTGGCGGCGAAGTAGGCGGCTTCCCCTTCGAGCGAGATCCTATAGTCGTAAAATTTCTGAACATCCGAGATGCTCGTAATCTGTGTCGGCAGCATCCGCAGTCCGGCCTCATGCTCGACCGCCCCTCCGACCGGGGCTGTCACAAAGCTGCCTGCGCCTTGCCGCGAATGGATATAGCCATCGATACGCAGACGCCGCAATGCATCGCGGACAACGGGGCGTGAAACACCAAACCGTGTGCTGAGCTCGTTCTCAGATGGCAATTTCGCGTCATGTTCGAACTGGCCGCTCCGGATCTGATCCAGAACCTCGGCATACAGCACGTCACTCAGCTTGGGCCTGCGCGCCAAGTCGATCTCCCGGGTGGCATCACTTGTTCTAATTGTTACAACTTTACGACCCGGGCGCAAAGGGCCGCGAGGGGCATTTATTTATCGCCCCCCGGGCGTCGTATGGCGTGTCGCGGCCGAGTGAACCCGCAAAGATCATCTCAGGTGATCCGCCGAGAGATGAGAGCGATGACTGACTTCATCGCGGCTGACCGAGTCCTTTTTTGATTTGGGAACGACGAAGCCGACGCGTCTCCGCGACTTGCGCCGCTCAGGACGATGGATCGCCGACAAGCAGGGTTGCAGCGGCAAGATCCTCGATCGCGGCCCCGACGGATTTGAACAGCGTGATCTCATCTTCGGTGGCCCGCCCCGGCTTCGCGCCGCTCGTCAGTTCGTGGAGATCCGCGCAGACATCAGCGGCCCGCCAGCTTCCGGAGGCGATCGGCTGCAGCAGATCCCCTGCCTCCGCGAGCGCGCCCGCATAGGTATCCACGAAGACGCGGCTGCGACGGACGGCCTCGTCATCACTCTCACGCATCTGCGGTGTGAAGGCGCCGACGAGATCGAGATGCGTTCCCGGCCTGAGGTGCGCGCCGGCGACGAGCGGGGCACTGGCCGTCGTCGCGCAACTGATGATATCGGCCTGCGCGATCGCCGCGGCAAGATCGGAGATCGGGGCAGCGACGAAACCCTGGCCAGCCAGTCGCTCGGCAAGTGCCAGCGCATGCTGGGGATTGCGTCCCCAAATCATGACCTTGTCGATCGGCCGCACGGCACGATGGGCGCTCGGCAGGTGCGACGCGACATGGCCCGTGCCGACAAGCAGCAGCGTTCGACTATCCGGACGCGAAAGATAGCGCGAGGCGAGTGCTGAAGCGGCCGCCGTGCGCCGATTCGTCAAAGCCTCTCCGTCGATCATGGCACGGGGCTGGCCAGTTTCACCATCGAACAGAACATAGAGAGAGGAAACTGCACCGAGACCGCGCGTGGCATTCTGCGGGAAGACTGTCACCAGTTTCACGCCCAGTGCCCTGCCGCGGTGCCAGGCCGGCATTGTCAGAAGATGAGCAGGTGCGTGATCCAGGCCAACCTCGTAACTGCGCCGGACAGGCATCGGTTCGCCGCCACGCCGGAAAGCGTCCGCGAGAGCTTCGATAAGCCTGGGATAGTCGAGGCCTGCCTCGACATCCGAATGGGAGAAATGGCGCAGCACTGCAGATTTCCTCTTGGTCAGCTTCATTCAAACGCAGGGATAGTCTCATAGCAGATACCCGATTTGCCGCATCGCGGGAATTGATTGCCCTGAGCCGGATCTCCCGTTCATCAGAAAATTCCGCCCATCCAGGTGCGGTGGCGCGATGGGATATCCGCGATAGCTGATCCACCGCGAGAGCAAAAAAGAGCGCTTGACGCCTTAAGAGTAACGTCGTTACAGTAACGCCGTTACAAAAAATATTCAAACCCGGGAGGGCTATATGCGCCTTGGCTTGGCCGAGATTGACGGCGCGCGCGAGCTGGTTGCTCTTCGCGATGGCGTCATCGTTCGTCCCGCTAGCGGACTACCCATCGATCCGCTCAAGATCCTCACTGATGCGTCACTGAGAGCAAAGGCCAGCGCCGCGATTGCGAGCGCGCCAGCAGTTGAACCAGCGTCAGTGCGCCTACTGCCGCCATTGGCAGAATTCGGAAAGATTATATGCGTGGGCTTGAACTACGCCGACCACGCGGCCGAAAGCCCTTATGATCGGCCGAAATTTCCGGTATTCTTCCTGAGAGTGGATACTGGAATTATCGGGCCGAACGATCCAATCATACGCCCGCTGATTTCTGATCATCTCGACTTTGAAGCCGAGATGGCCATTGTTCTCGGTGAGGGTGGACGGCGGATCTCAGAGGAACACGCTCTCGGTCATGTCGCTGCCTATACGGTGTTCAACGATGGTTCGATCCGTGATTGGCAGTTCAAGGGACCACAGTGGACACTTGGAAAGAACTTTGACAATACTGCTCCCATCGGCCCCTTCCTCGTTTCGTCCGACGAGGTGCCGTTGGGCGGGAAAGGGCTCAGAATTACGACGCGTCTGAACGGCGAAATCGTGCAGGACGCCAATACTGACGATCTTCTTTTTCCCATACCAGAATTGATCGCGCGAATATCTGAAGCAATGACCCTCCGAACCGGCGATGTCATCGTCACCGGAACCCCCGCTGGCGTCGGCTTTGCCCGTAAACCGCCGTTGTTCATGAAAGCCGGCGACGTCTGCGAAGTGGAAGTCGGGGGCATCGGCAAGCTTGTCAATCCCATTGTCGACGAGGCCTCATCGTGAGCATGGGGGCAAAAACCGGTATAGACGCACGGGGTTTGCGCATAGCTGCAGATGTCGGCGGCACTTTTACGGATGTGGCCGTTTTCGACGAAGAAACCGGTGGAATTCGCCTCGGCAAGACCCTGACGACACCGGCGAGCCTTATTGCCGGTATGAACCGTGGTGTGGAAAAGGCCGGCGCACGCTTTGCCGATGCCGGGCTGTTCCTGCACGGCACCACGGTGGCCATCAACGCGCTGCTCGAACGCAAGGGCGCACGTACCGCGCTTGTCACGACGAAAGGATTCCGCGACATCTACGAAATCGGCCGCATCAACCGGCCGGAAGCTTATAATCTTTTCTTTCGCAAGCACCGGCCCCTCGTCGAGCGCGCGTTGCGCATCGAGGTCGACGAGCGCCTGGATGCTGCCGGGGAGGTGCTGCGGCCGCTCGACGACGCCGAGGTCGAACGTGTCGCCACCGTGCTGCGGGAGGAGAAGGTGGAGGCGGTCGCGATCCTCTTCCTGCATTCCTATCGGAACCCGGCCCACGAGATCCGCGCGCGGGATCTGCTGAGCGAACTATTGCCGAATGCGTTCGTCACCGCGTCGCACGAGCTTTCACAGGAATATCGGGAATTCGAGCGCTCCTCGACAGTTGCGGCGAATGCTTACGTCGGCCCACGGGTCACGCGTTACCTGGCGGAAGCTGAGGGTGTACTGGGCAGCGTCGATTTCGACGGGAAGTTTCTCATTGTCCAATCGACCGGCGGCCTCTATGACGCCGCGCAAGCCAGCCGAGAATGCATCCGTATGCTGGAGTCGGGCCCGGCAGCGGGCGTCATCGGCACCCGTGAGCTCTGCGCCGAAATCGGCCTCAACAACGTCATAGCCTTCGACATGGGCGGCACGACAGCCAAAGCCGGTGTCATCCTCGACGGCGTCGAGCTGACAGCCAATCAGGTGATGGTCGGGGGTTACGCGGAAGGTCTGCCGATCCAGATCCCGATGATCGATATCGAGGAGGTTGGCACGGGCGGCGGCTCGATTGCCCGTGTGGTCCACGGCCAGATGCGTGTCGGGCCGGAAAGCGCCGGCGCCGTTCCCGGCCCCGTGTGCTATGGCGGAGGTGGCACCGAGCCGACAGTCACCGACGCCAATCTCCTGCTCGGACGACTGTCGCCGGATCTTTTCCTCGGTGGCGAGATGAAGCTCGACATCGAGGGCGCCAGCCAGGCGATGGAGGAGCGCGTGGCGCGTCCACTCGGCCTTACGGCCGCGGAAGCCGCCGACGGTGTCATCCGCATCGCGGTCACCCAGATGGCGAATGTCGTCAAGCGCGTGACGACGGCACGCGGCCTGGACGCGCGCGACTTTGCCATGGTCGCCTATGGCGGCGCGGGGCCCCTGCACGCGGTGTTTGTGGCCCGCGAGTTGCAAATTCCGCGCGTCATCATTCCGAACGCGCCAGGACATTTCTCGGCTTACGGAATGCTGGTCAGCGATCTGCGCCGCGATTTCGTGCGCACGCTCTTCGCCCGGCTCTCGGAAGCCCCCTTCGATGTATTCGATGCCATTTTTACGGAAATGGAGCATCAAGGGCGTGAGGAAATCCAAGCGGCCGCCCCGGGCAAGCTGGATATCCAGATCAAATATGCCGCCGACATGCGTTATGTCGGCCAGGAACATGCCGTAACCGTCGAAGTACCGGTGGACGCCTTCGCGCGGCGGGATTCCGCCGCGATCAAGGAGGCCTTCGACGCGGTGCATGCTGTGCGCTACGGCTATTCCTCGCAGGACGAGCAGGCGGAGATCGTCAGCCTGCGGCTATCGGCGATCGGCAGTATCGCGAAGCCGTCGCTGGCCGCGGTCCCGACCGCGCAGCATGGGGTCGATGCCGCACTCATCGGGGTCCGGGTGGTCGACTTCGGCGCGCTTGGCGGTCGCCATGACACACCGGTCTACGATCGCGCCCGGCTCGCTGCCGGCCATCGTATCCCTGGTCCCGCTTTGATCCAGGAATATGCCTCGACGACCGTCCTGCCGCCGGGCGACGTAGCCCAGGTTGACATGCGCGGCAATCTCGACGTCGCGGTGGAGGTAAGCTAATGGGCGAGATCTATAAAGGCCCTGATCCGGTTACGACCGAGATCATCCGCAACGGCTTCATCGCTGCGACAGAAGAGATGAAGACCAACCTGATGCGGACCGCCTATAACATGATCATTTACGAGGCGCTCGACTTCACCGTCGGGCTCTTCGACCGCCACGGAAACACAGTGTCGATCGGCCTTGGCCTACCGATGTTTATCCGTGGGATGAGTGAAACGATCAAGGCAAAGCTGGCGCATTTCGGTGCTGATGGCATCGAGCCGGGCGACGTGCTCTTGACGAACGACGCCTACACAACCGGCAGCCATCTCAACCACATGACCTTCTCCGTGCCGATCTTCCATCATGGCAGATTGATCGGCTTCTCGGCCTGCATGGCCCATTGGCAGGATATCGGCGGCACGCTCGATGGCATGACGACCGATATCTACTCCGAAGGGCTGCAAATGCCGATCGTCAAAGCGTGGCGACGAGGCACACCGAACGACGAGATTCTGTCGATCATCCGCATGAATGTACGCTTGCCGGAGCGTGCCATGGGTGATCTGAAGGCCCAGGTGGCGGCCGTCAGAACAGGCGAGAAGCGTTTTCTCGAACTGGTCGCCAAATACGGCGAAGCCGCGGTCAATGGCGCCATAGCATCGATCTTCGACCATGGCGAGGCGGTGGCGCGTGCGAGCGTCGCGCAGATCCCGGACGGCGTTTATGAAGCCGAGAGTTTCATGGATGACGACGGTATCGAAGCCGGCCGGCGTATCCCGATCCGCGTCAAGGTGACGGTAGCGGGCGATGAAATGACCATCGACCTGACGGATGTCGGCGCTCAGGTGCGAGGGTTCTACAACTCTGGCGAAACCGCGGGGCGCTCCGCGGCCCAGGTCGCCTTCAAATGCCTGACCTCCGGTCTTGAGCTCCCGGTCAATGATGGCGCGTTCCGCAATCTCACGATCGTGCTGCCACCGGGCCGGGTCGTTTCGGCGGAACGTCCTGCTCCGATGCGTTGGTGGATGACCTATCCCATGACGGTGGTCGACACTATCTTCAAGGCGCTCGCTCCGGCGGTCCCCACGCGGGTGATTGCCGGGCATCACGCGGACCTCGTGATCGCCTCCATCAACGGCCGGCAACCGCAGGACAACAAGCTCTATCTCTATCTCGGCGGCCTGATCGGCGGCGGCTGGGGCGCGAAGATGGGCGAGGACGGCATGAGCGCCACCGTCGCCATTAATGATGGCGACACACATAACGGCCCCTCGGAACAGGTGGAGGCAAAATATCCACTGATCGTGGAGCGTTATGCTCTGCGTGAGGACTCCGGCGGTGCCGGCAAGTATCGCGGCGGCCTCGGAACCGAGCAGGTGGTTCGCGCACGCCACGACATCATGTTCAATGCCCAGATCGACCGTGTCGACTGCAGGCCCTGGGGCCTTTTCGGCGGCTTGTCGGCGCTCGGCAACGAGGTGCGCCTCGAACGGGACGGTACAGCGGAGCGCTTTCCGACCGGCAAGGTGCTGTCGCAGAAGCTTTCAGCGGGCGATGTCTACACGGTGTGCTCGGGCGGCGGGGGTGGCTTCGGCTCACCGCTCGAGCGCAATCTCGCAGACCTCGAGAATGACGTCCGTCAGGGCTATGTCTCTAGAAAGGCCGCGTCTGAATTCTACGGCGCGTCCTTCGACAATGAGGGCCACATCGACCGCGAGGCGACGGCGCTTCGCCGGACAGATATGCGGCGGCGTAGATTGCCCAAGGACCGGCCTTTTGCCACGGAGGATCATTCCGACTGGGGTGGCTGTCCCTATTGCGATAGGATGCTCTGGCCGCATCCGGAAGCCGAGCAGATGGCCCGTGAAGCGGCCGCTAACGGCTTGAGCCGGTGGCGATGCTGCTAGAGCAAATCCGACCTGGACGGCATCAAGCGATGCCACCCAGGTTAAAGAACTTGCTCGACTGTTTTGAGAGGAGCAAGTCCGCAACAAACGGACTTGCTCTGAACGGAGACATGTGGATGCGAAGTGTTGGTACAGGCGAGCGGCGGACAGCGGAGCGATCTGGCGAGGATACGATCCTGGCCGTGGAGCGCGCTCTCGATCTGATCGAGCACTTGTCCAGCGCGGCGGATGGCATGAGCTTGGCCGAGATTTCGCGTGAACTCCTCGTGAACAAAGCCATCGCCGTGCGGCTGCTCGATACGCTCGAGCACGCCGGCTATATCTGGCGCGACGATCGCGTGCAGCGTTTTTATCTGACCTATCGGGTCAGCAACATCGGCCTGCGGCATCTACAGACCAGCAGGCTGCTGGATCAGTGCGCCGCCGTGCTGAAGACGCTGGCCGAAGAGAGCGGTGAACTCGTTCGCCTCGCAGTTGTCGAGCCGGGTGGGGACAAATTGACCTGGGTCCATCTGGTCTCCGGCACCAAGCGAACGCTGCAGATCGACCCCAATTATTCCCTGGAGATCAGTCTCCATACCCACGCCATCGCCAAGGCCTGGCTCTCGACCATGCCGGTCGAACGCGCGATAGCGCTGATCGAGGCTCAGGGCATCGAGGCGCGCACATTGCACAGCAAGACTGAGCCAGAGGCGATCCGCGAAGATCTCGAACAGGCAGCACAGAGGGGCTTTGCCGGCTCTTTCGAGGAAAACGAGATAGGCATCAGCGCGATCGCCGCACCGATCTGGGCCGATACGCTTCAAGGAGGGCGCGAATGCGTCGGCGCTGTCAGCCTCGCCGCGCCCACCAACAGAACGACGCGGGCCGATCTGGAAGCCTGGGGCCCGGCGCTCGTCCGCACCACCGAGCAACTCGGCCGTATCTGGCCGCTGGAAGCTCGCGCCCGATCCGGGCCCTTTCCACATCGCAACTGAGGAGCATGGAGAGAATGCCGCGTTTTGCGAACGACCTGCCAACCGGCGTCATCCCCGCCGTCTTGCTACCCTTCCATGATGACCTGTCGATCGACGAGGCGAGCTTTAAAGCCCATCTTCGCGACGTCGCGGCGGTCGAAGGCCTTGCGGCGATCACCTTGAATGCCCATTCGACTGAAGTTGCCTCCTGCAGCGCGGACGAGCAGCGCCGCGTCATGGAGATCGGCGCGGACACCGTGGGCGACCGTCTTCCCATCGTTCACGGCATATGGGCGGACGGCAGCCTTGAGGCCGCGGCGATCGCCCGCCAGGCAACCTCTGGAGGCGCATCGGCCCTACTCGTTTTCCCGCCCGCTCCTTTCACGCTCGGTCAGACCGCGGAAATGGCCCTCACCCATTTCCGCCGCATCGCCGATGCGACAGACCTGCCGCTGATCGTCTTCCAGTATCCGCGTGCGACCGGACAGGGATACCCGCTGGAGACATTGCAGAAGCTTGCGGACGAGATCCCGACGGTGCGCGCCATCAAGGACTGGACACCGATCGTACAGCAGCACGAGGAAACGGTCCGCGCTCTTCAGGGCCGGAGCAATCCGGTCAACGTCCTGTCGACTAACAGCGCCTGGCTCCTGTCATCACTCGTCCTTGGCTGCAACGGCTTGCTTTCGGGCTCAGGCAGCGTAATCGCCGACCTCCAGGCACGACTGTTCCGCGCTGTGCAGGCCAACGATCTCGCCGAGGCCCGCCGCCTCAACGACCGGATCCACCCCATCGCACGCGTCTTTTACGCCGATCCCTTCGTCGATATGCACAATCGCATGAAGGAGGCGCTCGTATTGCTTGGCAAACTGCCGCGGGCTGTTGTCCGACCGCCGCTTGTCAAGCTTTCTGCAGCCGAGATTGCCCGCATTCGCACGGCATTGGTCGAGGCTGATCTACTGTCGGGGACGCGGGAGGGCCGCGCCGCCTAGGAATCGACTTGGCCAACCGGCGACCGGCCGACAGAGCGCGGCGCCATAAGGGGAGAAGCATATGAGCATTTTTCTGAGGTCAGTAGCCTGCGCGCTGCTCGTCGGCGCTATTCCGATGGGCGCGGGAGCCCAGGAGAAGCCACCTGTGAAGATCGGCTTCGTGACGGAATTGACCGGCCCATGGTCGTTCTTCGGCACGAGCTGCGTGGCCGGGCTCAAGCTTGCCGAACAAAAGATAAATCCTCCCGGCAAGCGGCGTATCGAATTCATCGTCACGGATAACCAGACCAATCCCGCCCAGGCGGTCGCCGCGTCGCGCTCTCTTGATGTTCAGGACAAAGTGCTCGCCTTGTCGGGTCCGACGAGTTCCGACACGGGCCTTGCCCAATACGGCTACGCCGAGCAAAACAAGGTGCCCTTCGTTGTGCCGGTCGCGGCCTTCCCGCAGCTGACGAAGCCCGGGACGCGCTATACCTTCCGGCTGGAGCCGAATGCCGCTGGCTGGGGCTATGCAATCGCCAAATTCGTCGAGCAGCGCAAGCCGGGTGCGAAAATCGCGTTGATCTATTCGGACTATGCTTTGATGCGCGCCATCACTGCGGGGCTGAAGTATCAGGCACCCTTGTCGAAGCTCAATATCGTGGCTGATATCGTTTTCCCGCAAGGCGCCAACGACGCCACCGTGCAGGCCGCGCAGGTGTTGGCGGCCCAGCCAGACTATGTATTCGTGTCCGGTGCCGGTGGCTTTGACAATACGATCACCAATCAGCTTCTCGATCTCGGCATCAAGCCGGAGCAGATCATTCATCCTTTTGGTATCACCACGCAGGTCATGAACTGGGGGAAGCGTTCTGTCGGCTCATTCTATGGGACTTTCTTTGACTCGAATCTTGATAATCTGACGCCAGAAGGCAAGAACTTCGTCGAGCAGTTCGTTGCTCAGCACGGGCGGCCGCCGTCCTATGGTGAGAATTTCTGCTATGTGACGGCCCACGTCATTCGTGAGGCCATCGACAACAACCCGGAAGCGGCTGACGACCGTGAAAAATTCCGCGATGCCATGTCGGCTCTGAAGACCAAAGAGACGACGTCTGGAATCCCGATCGAGTTCGACAAGAATGGAGCGCGCAAGGAGTATATTTACTTCATGCAGATCCAGGACGTCGCCGAGAAAGGCTACAAGGCCAAGCAAGCATTCTACACGGAATGGGACCCGGAAGTCATCCCTGTCTATACGCTTGTGAAGTGATCGCAACGCCACCGGACAAACCAGCCGGTGGCGTCCACTTAAAGCTTGATATCACGGCGATGCCGGTTCAGCCACGCATCACGGAACGAGTTGGATGGGGCGATGTCTAATGCCAACCTGATCATTCTTCTATCAACTCTCTCAACAGGGCTGCTCCTCGGCGCGATCTTCGCTCTTGTCGCGGCCGGGGTGACCATCGTCTACGGCAGCATCTGGATGCCGAACGCAGCCAACGGTCAGTTCTTCGTCCTCGCGGCACTGTTCGGCTGGACGATGACGGTGGGCTGGGGCCTCAATCCCTGGATCGCGGCCCTTCTCGTCATCGGCCTGTCCGTGCCGCTCTCGTATATTCTCGAAGTACTGCTCATCCGTCGTTTCTACGATGTACCAAACCGCAATATTTCTTACTTCGTATTGAGCCTTGGCATCACGCAAATCCTGGCCGGCATCTATGCCATCACCTACGGCCGCTGGAGCGACCAGTTCCAGCTTCCACCGCTTGTCGGTGGCATTACCCTGATCGGCCCGTTCCCCATCGCCAACAACCGGCTGATGGTATTGGCGATCGCGATAGCCCTCCTGGCCGCGCTTTTTATCCTGCTGCGCTTCCATCGTTATGGCCGGGCTTTGAGAGCGGTGTTCCAGAACCGGGATGCCGCGACCCTGCGTGGCGTCAACGTCAAGGCGATTTACAGCCTATCGTTTATCCTCGGCAATGCGGTGATCTTTGCCGGTGGCGTGCTGTTCGCACTCGCCTATTCCTTCGATCTCACCGTTGCCTGGACAATGGCGATCACCGCCTTTGCCATCATGATCATCGGCGGGCCTGGCTCGGTGCTGGGTGCCCTCGTCGTCGGCATGGTCTTCGGATTCACCCAGGCGATCGTCTCCATTTTCGCAAGTCCCACCATCGCCGCCTTCTCCTATCTCGGCGCGATGCTGCTGATCCTGCTCTTCAAGCCCTCGGGGGTTTTCGCACGATGACGGCCCTGCCGACCGATAACGCGCAGCGTGGCCTTTCCGCCCATTGGCCCCTTGCTGCCTTCACCGTGGCCGCCGTGCTGGTGCCCATATTTCTTTCGGGCAACCGATACCTCGCGTTCGTCGCCGGCATGACACTGCTCCACATCTTGTGGGCGACGGGCATGAACCTGCTCTATGGCTATACAGGCCTGATGCCGCTGATGTTTGCGGGACTTGCCGGTATCAGTGCCTATTTCGTGGTGAACCTGACAGCCATCGGCTGGTCGTTTTGGCTCGCGCTGCCTGTCGGCACCCTCGCAGCCTCGATCGCCGGCACGATCCTCGGACTGCCATCGCTCAGGCTTAAAGGCTTTTACTTCACGCTGTGTTCGCTTGTCATCCAGACCGTCATCACGCTCGGCTTCGTGTATTTCGCAAGCATCACCAATGGTGACACCGGGATATCGCAGATTCCGCTGCCATCGATACCCTGGGGTGGCGAGCTCTCCGGCCTCGGCTACGAAATCGTCATTGCCGTCATGGCGGTGATCGGCATCGCGGTGCTGATGGTGATCGTGCGGTCGCCTTTCGGCCGACGCCTCGCGGCAATCCGCGAAGATGACGGTCTCGCAGAGACGCTCGGCATCAATGTCACCTATCAGAAGCTCGCGGCCTTTTTCATAGGCTCGCTCTATGCCGGTGTCGGAGGCGCGCTCTACGCTCCCTATATCGGTTTCATCTCTCCCCGTTCCTTCGATGTGCTGATATCGATGAATATCTGGCTGATGGTCGCATTCGGAGGTCGCGGCACCATCTGGGGACCTGTATTCGGAGCGATGCTTCTGGCGCCAATCCCCTTCCTATTGCAGGATTACTATACCGTGAAGGACATTCTCTACGGCGTCCTGATCATCGCCGTAACGATCCTGATGCCAGGAGGCCTCGCGAGCGGCTTCAAGCGCAAGGCGCCAAAGGCCGAGATCGCGAAGGACGTGGCCGCTCGTCAGCTCGACCAGAGGAGCGCCGCATGAGCGATGTTCTTCTCGACGTCAGAAGCTTGTCCAAGCGCTTCGGAGGTGTCGTCGCGCTGCGAAGCATCGACCTGACCCAGCATCGCGGCGAGACATTGGGGATGATCGGCCCGAATGGCTCTGGAAAGACTACCTTCGTCAATTGCATTACGGGCCATCTCAAGCCCAATGCTGGCAGCGTGGGCTTCAACGGGCATGCCATGACCGCAAAGAAGCCGTTTGAACTCGCCCAGGTGGGTCTCACACGGACCTATCAGGCCGTGCGCATCTTTGGCGAGCTCACAGTGGCAGAAAACATCGCGATCGCGATGGTCGATGCGCCGGACCCGGTCTCATCGGAACGCTACGCGGAACTCGCAGACTGGCTAAGGATTGCCCATCGCTTTGAAACCCAGGCCGGCAGCCTTTCGCTCGACGAGCAGCGGCGGCTCGAGCTGATGATGCGCTTGGTTCAACAACCAAAGCTCATCATGCTCGACGAACCCGTTGGAGGCCTTTCCTCCAGCGAGGTGAGAGCGATGATCGCGCTTCTCGCCGAACTGAAATCACGTTGCACGGTCTTCATCATCGAGCACACAATGAAGGTCATCCGTGAATTGGCCGACAAGGTCGTCGTGCTACTTGCCGGCGAAAAGCTCGCGGAAGGCCCACCCGCACAAATTCTCGCCGACCAGCGGGTCATCGATCGGTATCTGGGAGGCGCCGATGCTTGAGGTCTCTGGCCTGACTATTCGCTATGGACCTTTCCTTGCCGTCGATGATCTCGCAATGAGCGTCGGAGCGGGAGAGATCGTCGGTATCGTCGGTCCAAACGGCGCGGGCAAATCCTCCGTCGTCAAGGCTATTGGCGGTCTCGTGGCGCCGAAGGCCGGTGCGATCACTTTCGACGGGCAGGACTTGCTCGCCATTCCCCCGTATCAGCGCATTGCCCATGGCCTATCGATCGTCCCTGAGGGGCGTGGCCTGTTTCCCCGCATGTCGGTGGAGGAGAACCTCATTATCGGTGCCGATGCGATCGGTGACCGCACAAAGCGCGACCGAAACCTCGATCGCAGTTATCAGCTGTTTCCCATTCTGAAGGAGCGGCGCTGGCAGGCTGTGGGAACCCTCTCCGGCGGTCAGCAGCAGATGGTGGCCGTGTCTGTGGGGCTCATGGCCGATCCGAAGCTCCTCATTCTCGACGAGCCATCGCTGGGCCTGGCGCCGATCGTCATCGGCGAGATCGGACGCGCCTTGAGGCGCCTGCGAGAGGAGGGGCTGACGGTCGCGCTGTTCGAGCAGAACGCCAAACTGACCTGCTCAGTGGCCGATCGCATCTATATTCTCGCCACGGGTGCGGTCCGCTATCACGACAATGCAGAGACGCTGCTGCAAAATCCCGAAATTCTCGATCATCTGATGTGAGCAACCCGTGTCAGCGCAACTGAACAATCTCCCTATCGTCGACGCGCATCATCATATCTGGCGGCAAAAGGATCTCACCTGGCTGCAGGGCCCCAGCCAGCCGCGCATCTTCGGCGATTACGACCCCATCAAGCGCGATTATCCGATCGAGGAATATCTGACGGATATCGCAGGAACGGGCGTGATCGCCTCCATCTATGTCCAGACGAACTGGCCGGCGGGCGGCGCGCTGGCAGAAGTTGAATGGGTCGAGGAAGAAGCGGGGCGCACGGGCTGGCCCCACGCCGTCGTTGGCTATGCGAATTTCCTGGACGATGATGTCGGAACGCTTCTCAAGGCGCAGTCCCGGTTCCCGCGCATGCGCGGCATCCGCCAGCAGATCCACTGGCATGAGAAGGCTCTCTATCGCTTCGCCGACCGGCCAGATATCGCCGATGATCCGCGCTTTCGTCGCAATCTCGCGCGGCTTGCCGATCACGGATGGCTCTTCGAGTTGCAGCTCTTCGAATCCCAGATGACGTCCGGCGCCCAGCTTGCGCGGGCGACCCCCGGCGTCACCTTCGTGCTCGAACACGCCGGCATGCTGGAAGATCTCTCACAGACCGGCAAAAGCCGCTGGCGCGACGGGATGCGGCGGCTCGCGGATTGTCCGAATGTCGCGACAAAGCTTTCAGGCCTCGGCACGTTCGTCCATAAGAATGACAGCGCGCTGATCGCCGAGATCGTAGCGGAGACTGTGTCGATCTTCGGTGCCGAGCGCTGCCTGTGGGGATCGAACTTTCCGATCGAGAAGCTTTGGACGGACTATCCCAGCCTTGTCCAGTCGATGCGCTCAGCAGTCTCGGCCTATAGCGAAGAGGATCAGCGCGCTATTCTTTGCGACACTGCCGCACGCCTTTATGGCCTCGCAGTGACACCGGACAGCTGAGACAGTATCGCGGCGATCCCGATCCGTGGTTACTGCGGCGGCGCTGTCGCCGCGGCCGAGAACAGCGCGCGCGCGTTGTCGTTGAAGACTGCCGCCCGGCGCTGGGCGTCGAGGCCCAGACGCCGCAAGAGACGATCGAGACGCGCGAAGCTGTCGCCATAGCCGCCATGAAGCGAGGCAACTGGCCAGTTCGACCCGGCAATGAGCCGCCCGGGCCCGAAGTCCTCCAGGAGATGGCACAGGAACGGGAGGATCGCATCGTCCGTCAGGCCTTCCTCCCCGGCCTGGTGAAAATCACAGATCTTGCAGACCGCAGACGTTTCCCTGGCGACCCGCCCCATCCAGTCCGCCCAGGGGTCAACGGCGCCTGTTGCCACCGGGGGATTGGCGGCATGGTCGATGACGGCGCGCAAATCAGGATGGCGCCGGAGCGACGCAAGAACGTGCGGCAACTGGTCCGGCACGGCAAGGATCTCTGCGATGAGCCTCCGGCTGGCCAGTTGATCGAGCAGGGCCTGTGTGCCGGGCGCTTCCAACCAGCCGGCCGGCATGACCGGCAACGGGAGCCGCAGGCCGACAAAAAGGGGGTTCACCATCCAGCCATCGAGGCGTTCTTCGACATCATCGATCGCCGGATCGAGAAATCCCACGATACCGATGACTGGAAAGACGCCGAGCCCCGCCTCGGCAAACAGCCGGTCCGTCTCGCCAGCATCCTGAGCCGACGAAACGAGCACGACGCCCGACACACTGGCCGCCCTGCACAGGGGGGCGGCCTCCGCCAACCCAAAGGATTGGTCAAGCCGCTCGAAGCGCTCGCGAACCCTGACGAGGAAGCCGTCGCCGGGCGTCCAGCAATGGAGGTGGCTATCAATCATCGAAGTGCGACCGCATCGGTTTCGCCGACCGCGTCAAGAGCACGCCAGCAATCCTCCGGAATGGCGAGCTCCAGCATGGCAAGACTGTCCTTGAGCTCTTCCACCGTTGCCGGCCCCAGCAGTGTCGTTGCTCCGGCAAGTCTGCCCGCAAGCTGCAAAGCCGCGGCCCTTAGGGGGACATGATATGCGGCGCAGATGCCGGCCAGACGATCCCGCATGGCCAGCATGCCCGCAGGCGCCGGCGCATAGTCGAATGTCTCGCGCCCCGGACGATCCGCGAGCAAACCCGAGTTCAAGAGGCCGCCGAGAATGACAGGAAGGTCTGCGCGCGCGCATGCCGGCAGCAAGCGCGTATCGGCGGAACGGTCCAAGAGCGTATGGCGTCCAGCCACCAACACGACATCAAGTTTCGCGCGCACGATGGCCCGCAGCGCCGTATCGACGCGGTTGGTTCCAATCCCGACAGCCGCGATTACGCCCCTGCCCTGCAACTCTCGCAAGGCAGGAAGCGCCTCGTCTAGAGCCTGATCAAGCAGGCCTTCATCCGGATCGTGCAGCACGACAAGATCGATTGTCTCTCGGCCGAGCCGCGCCATGCTCTCGCCGACCGAGCTGACGACAAAACGGGCGGAGAAGTCCATCCGCCGTTCGGCTGGCGATGGCCGCGTACCGAAGGGCGCGGTCAGCCGGTGCCCGACCTTCGTCGAGAGGATCGTGTCCGCGTGGTGGCATGCCAAAGCGCGGCCGAGAAGGGTCTCCGACCGGCCGCTTCCATAGAGCGGCGACGTATCGAAATAGCGGATGCCGGAACACCAGGCATGGTCTATCAGCGCCATTACCGCGCAGTCCGACGTCGTGTCAGCGAGAACGCCGAAGGCGGCGCAACCGAGACCTAGCCTTGGCAGCATGAACGATCAGCCCTTCACGGCACCGGCAGCCAAGCCGCCAACGATATAGCGCTGGAAGATGAGCGCGAGCAAAAATGGCGGCAAGGCCGTGAGAACGCCGGCAGTCATGACATAGTCGAACTGGATGGACGCCGTATCGACGAAACTCGCGGTCACGACCGGAAGCGTCTTGCTTGCAGTCGTCTTCGTGAAGACCACCGCGAACAGAAACTCGCTCCACGACGCCATGAAGGCAAGAATGGCGACGCAGGTCAAACCGGGGCGCGCCAGCGGCAAAATCACATGGCGCATCGTTTGCCAGCGTGTCGCCCCGTCGATGGTCGCCGAATCCTCCAGCTCGACCGGCATCGTCTTGAAATAGGCCTGCAACAGCCAGATCGAAAACGGGACTGTCAGGATGCAATAGGCGGCAATCAGCGACAGGGGCGTATCGATCAGGCCGAAGTTGCGCATGAGAAGGAACATGGGCACGACAAGCATGATCGGCGGTAACATCCGGCTGCCAAGATAGACCATCAGCAGCGGCAGCGATCGCCGGACATTGAGGCGTGAAAAGGCGTAAGCCGCTGGCGACGCGATCAGCAGATTGGCGAGCGCGACGCACAGGCCGACGATCAGGCTGTTGATCATGGCGGGAAAGATATCAAAGACGGCGGGCGCTCTGTTCTGCGCGAATGCGATGAACTCCGGGTCGCCGATACCGAATATGGTGGCATAGTTGCGCAGTGTCGGGGCTTGCGGAATGAAATGAGGCGGTACGGCCAGCATCTCAGCTTCCGTCATCAGGCTGGTTGCGACCATCCAATAGACGGGCGTAAACATGAAGAGGAAGAAAAGCGCGGCGGCTAGCATGAGCCCGCATGTGCGGAGGATATGTGCGCGTTCTGACATCATCGTGCGAGTTCTCCCCGCTTCCACAACAGTCTGATATAAACGATCGATAGAGCCAAAGTCGTCAGCGCGATCAGATAAGCATAGGCATTGCCACGCCCGAAATCCGCGAAGTTGAATGTCGTGACATAGGTGAGCCATGCCAGCACAGTGGTGCTGTCACCTGGTCCGCCACCAGTCAGGACATAGATGATATCGAAGGTGCGCAGGGCGACCATGGTCTGGGTGATCAGCACAAGCAGAAGCGAATGACTGAGCCATGGCAAGGTAATCGCCTTGAAACGCTGCAGCATATTCGCGCCGTCCATGCGGGCGGCCTCATAGAGCTCATCGGGAATGGTCTGGAGTGCCGCCAGGATCACCAGAGAAACGAAGGGAATATGGTTCCATGCCTGTGCGACAATCAGGGCCGGCATCGCCGTGTTCACATCGGTGAGCCAGGATCGGTAGTCATCGAGCACTCCGGCACCGACAAGCACAGCATTGATGAGGCCATAGCGCCCGTCGAGCAGCCACTGCCAGATGAGCCCGTTGACCACGGGAGGAACCGCCCAGGGAATGAGAATGATAGCGCGCAGAAGCGCTCGTCCGGGAAAGACTTCGTTGAGGAGAAGCGCCAGGAGCGTTCCGAGCACGATCGTCAGCATTATCGAGCCGAGCGAGAAGAGCGCGGTGGTCTGGGCGGCCCTCCAGAACTGCTCGCTTCCCAGTATCGATATGTAGTTATCAAGCCCGATGAATCTAAATCGTGCCGGCTGCCGCAGATTATACTGATGCAGGGACAGCAGGAACGAGTAGATGATCGGATAGAGCACGAAGGCCAGCAGAAGCAGTATGGCGGGTGTGTTGAGCACAAAGAACAGAAATGGTTGTGGCTCCCGCGGCGCAACCCATCGCCCCCGCACGAGGCCTTCCCGCGAAAGGCGCCACGCACTCTTCTGCGGGCCGGCGGACGAACAGGCAAACGCCGGGGACGGATACTCGCCCTTGACCGCCATGCTCAGCCTCTCAACGTGAGATAGATAATGGCTTTCATCCGCGCGCCCTCCGGCCCGTCCACCCGACCGTTCAGCCTGAGCCATGGCCCGACATTATTCACCGGAAGCGACAGCAATCCAGGCCCAAGCAGTGCAACTGGCTCGGCCTCATGCGGGCACCAGGTCAACCCTTCAGGAGATATGTCGCTGGCGATCTGAAGCGTGGCGCCGCTGTCCGCCTCAAGCACGTGGATGAACCAGCGCGCCTCCGCTGCCCAGGCCGTTTCATAGGGTTCGGTCCAGAAATCACCACTCAGCGAAATATTGCGTTCAATAACAGCTGTGAAAGCGCGAGAGAGCATGGATATCACCAATCGACAGACACGAGAACCGAATCGAGGAACAGAAAATTCCGCACCGAGCGATGCGTCTTCACATCAACGGTGAAATTGAGAAGCCGCTCCAATCCCCAATATCCGTGCTCAAAACGCGGAACAGGTATGGCCCTCAAGTCCATTATCTTGTCATTGACCTGCAGCTCGACGTTTCTGCCGGCATCTGTGTCGAACAGATAGCGAAGATAATGCCAGTTCAGCTTTGTCGGCACTTCGTTATAGCACAGTGCCTGCTGACCGTCGGGCACATCCGCCCAGTCGTCGGGGTGCGCCACGTGATAATCTTGAACAGGTGCACTTCCGCTCCTCTCCATCAAGGTCGTCGTCTGCACTGAGGTCTTGTAGCGCCACTTGCGCACGAGCTCTCCCGCAGAGTTCGTATTTTGATAGCGCAGTGAGCAATGATAACGGCGGCCGAATTCGCGATCGCAGACATCATTGCCGATCGTGAAATCGCCAAAGTCATAGACGCTCGGATCAAGATTACCGTCAAACCCGTTCTGATGATCCGGCCTCGCGCCGATCCATTGCTCGGCCTTGAAGCAGAAATACGTCTCGAACTGGACAAGACCAGACTTGACCGAGGTCGCCCGCTTGATCGCAAGCGCCATGTGATTGGGCTTCGGCCGGGTCGCAAGCTTGAGGGCATAGCTCCCACTCAGCGGACCATGCGTGCCGATGTCGAAGAACGAGCAGGTGCTGAGCTGGGGTGGCCGCATATCTGCAAGGACAGATCGAACATGGTCGAGATTGCCGTCGTGATTGCCGATGAGTTCGCACCAGCCGTTCACACCGAAATCGAAATCATCATGGAAGAGAATGCGCGGAAGCGGATTGAAGCGGCTGAGAGCTGGATTGGCGGCTACGAGTGCCGAGCGGAAGGCGGCAGCATCAGGCATGCGAATTGTCCATTGGGGGTGGGCTCAACACGCTCAAGCTAGCTCCCGACATACTTGTATGCAAGTACTCAAATGACCTTGTATGGCATTTTTGTGCGTGCTAGAGGTGAGACATGATCGTCGCCACACCCGTCACAACACTCGCATCCGCTTCCGTGTCGGAAGAGGTCTACCGCGCCATTCGCGGGGCCATCCTCGACCTCACCCTGGAGCCGGGCAGCACAATTTCCGAAAATGCGTTGGCCCGTGAGCTCGGCGCCAGCCGCACGCCTGTTCGTGAGGCCATCCAGCGGCTTGAACGCGAGAGGTTGCTGTTCGTGTTTCCACAGCGCGGCACTGTTGTGGCGCCTCTCGATCTCGACGAATTCCGCGCTGCCTACTTCGTCCGCTCCTCACTTGAATGCGCCGCGGCGGCTGAAGCGGCACGTCGGGCGAGCCCTGCCGATGTGGCGCGTCTTCATCAGCATGTGGAGACGCATACCGCAGCACTTGCGATTGAAGACGAGCGCACTTTCTTCGCCTTGAACGATGCCTTCCACATTGAGATCATGACGATCGCGGGTGTCCCCAGCGTCTGGAGCGTTGTCCAGAACGCGAAGGTGCACCTTGATCGCGTGCGCATCGCGCATCTGACGCGGGCGAGCAACTATCCTCTCGCACCCATCGTCGAGGAACACCGCCAGCTCGTTGCAGCCATTGCAGCTGGCGCACCCGATGAGGCTGCAGCCATCATGCACGCCCATATCGCAAAAGTGCTGCACCGGGTGGACCTGCTGCGCGATCTGCGGCCGGAATTGTTTGAAATGCCGCGCGATCTCACCGCGCAGGTCAGAGCCATCTCAGGGCCCGCTTCGGCCGGCCGGCGTTCGCGCACCAACGACAGATAACAACGATAGTCGGGAGGAAACCATGTATCACGCCCCACGGAGGCCCTTGTCGCGCCGCCGCCTGATCCAAATTGCCGCCGCTGCCGGCGGAGTTCTTGCTCTGGGGCGTCAGGCAGACGCCCAGGACCGCAACGCGCCGGCTTCCCTCAAACGCGGGGGCACTACCCTGCAAATGCGTGCCTGGGAGCGTTATCCGGCCGCCGATATTCCCGGCCTCAATCGCTATCTCGATGCAACACCGGGCCTTTCCGTCGAATGGGTGAGCACGCCCTATTCGCGCTACCGCGACCGCATGATCGCGGAGTTCATATCGTCAGCACCCCTCGACATCGTGCAGCTCCCCGAAAGCGAGATCGCGGCCTGGGCCGACAGTGGATGGCTCAAGCCTCTCGATGGCACCACCGGTCTCGATAAACTGC
Organism: Hyphomicrobiales bacterium; assembly: GCA_930633525.1. NCBI lineage: Bacteria > Pseudomonadati > Pseudomonadota > Alphaproteobacteria > Hyphomicrobiales > Hyphomicrobiales bacterium. The sequence goes on along the minus strand of CAKNFP010000002.1, from coordinate 1,904,104 downwards.
TCGCCGCCGCCACGCCCGCAGCGCGGGAAGGTGTCAAAGGCGTTGACGGCAAGGTCTACGGCCTGCCCTATCTCAGTGATGCGTTCGGCTTCGCCTATGATGAGGATACATTGCACAAGGCCGGCTTTGACAAGCCCGCGAGTAATCTCGACGAGCTCAAGACCCAGATGCTTGCGGTCAAGAAAGCGGGCATCGACGAATTTCCGCTCAGTCTCGCCATGAAGCGCCAGCCCGGTAACTTCTGGAGCCTTTGGGCGACGGTGTTCGCCTCTGGCGGAGACTTGTTCGACGCGGACAATCAACCCGTCTTCGATAAAGCCGACAATCCATTGAAGGCAGTCCTCGAATGGTACGCCGCGGCCCTCAATGAATGGAAGATCGTGGGCCAGGAGGATATGCAACGCGACTGGGGCGCGGCGCGCACAGGCATTCGGACAGGGATCGTCAAGTTCGGCTACATGGCGCAGTACGCCCTGGCAGAATTCAACGTCTGGCCGGATTCAAAGGTTGCCGGGAAGATCAAGATGGCCCTGGTGCCCGGTCTGGGGCCCCAATGCATCGCGACCGTAAGTTACGCCCATAGCGTCGGCATCGCCGCGACGACGAAAGCCCCGGATCAAGCGTGGAAATTGCTCGAATATTACGCGGGAACCGACAAAAAAGGGCAGTTCACCTTGCCGAAAGAGCGGCTGCTTGGTGAGGGGGGACGTTCTCCCTACCCGGCCCTCTATCAGGACCCGGCGGTGAAAGAGCTCGTAGCCAAGATGACGGGCGGAAACGACAGTGACTTCCAGAAACTTTCAAGCATTTCCCGCCTGCGCCAAGCGACGAAGACCGCGTGGTACGCCGAATGGGAACTCTTCATGATGGCCCAATTCCAGGAGGCCATGATGGGCCGCACGGGTATTGCCGATGCGATCAAGAAGACAGCCGACGAAGCGCGCCGCCTGGCCAAGGCCTGACGATTCCGAAGAGGCCCGTTGGCCAAGGCTGAACGACTGCGTCTAACACCTGCGGCCAACGGAGGGGCGTCTTCGGCTCATCCGTTACTGGGCGCAATGCAGAACGACCTTGCCCGGCGTCCTCGCTTCCACGGCCTGGTGTGCCTCGACGACAGACTTCAGAGGCATATCCGCGGCAATCGTTGGGCGCAGATCACCGGTCTCCAGCATCAGGGTGACGTGGTCGATGGCCGCGCGAATGCTTTCGGCCGGCAGAATGTAGTTCGACAGGAGGCGGATCAGCGCCGCCTTCCGTTGCAGCGCATAGTAAGGGATCACAGGGTTGGGACAACTTGTCGACGAATAACTGACGATCGTCCCACCGGTCGCAATAACGCGCGCATCGAAATCAATGTTGGCGCCGAAATCCACTTCGATCACCCTGTCAATCCCGTCCGGGCATGAGGCCAAGACGAGATCACTTGCGTCCGCCTGGGATCCATCGACCACCAGTTCGGCTCCGGCCGCGCGCGCGATCGCGGCACGTGGCTCCGAGCGCGCAGTGGCGACCACACGGGCGCCAGCCGCTCTCGCCATCTGGACCGCGAGCTCACCCACGGCGCCCCCACCGCCCTGGACGAGCACCGTCCTGCCCGCAACAGGTCCATCGGCGAAGACCGCGAAATGCGCGGTGATGGCCGGAACCCCGAGGCAGGCGCCGACGCGATAATCCACCCCATCCGGAAGCGGAGCGAGATTGGCGGCAGGCACCGCGAGCCATTCTGCCGCCGTCCCGTACTCGGTGCCTTGGCGTAAAAACGTTCGGCCCGGCACGCTCCACACCCAAGCGCGGCGACCGACCCAGGGCTGACCAACCGCATCGGCCGCCGCAACCACGTCGCCAGCGCCGTCGCAATGGGCGACAATCCTGTGGCCCGGCCAAGCCGCTCCACCCCAGCCGGCCCGTCGCTTGACATCGGAGGGATTTATCCCCGACGCGGCAACGCGCATCAGCACCTCACCAGGCCGCAATTCCGGCGGGTCGATGTCGCCGACCACCAGAACATCGGGGGGGCCAAAGTTATCGTAGAACGCCGCGCGCATCGTATCTCACCTCAACGGCCAACAGCCAGCCCTTGCATCCCCCTGGGACCTGACGCGGCCCGCAGGTGCCGACCCTCGCGTGAGGCGGCCGACAAGCGCCCCTCGCTCCAGGCCGGACCAACGCGCACCACATGCCCCCGTGCCCGTAGCTCTTCAATCGTCGCCGATGGCACATTCTCTTCGACCACGAGAAGCCCGGGTTCGGCCTGCCGTGGCCAGAACGATGCGGGAAAATGCTCGCTGTGCCAGGCGGGCGCGTCAATGGCCTGCTGCAGGTTCATGCCGCTATGGACGACCCGCAGAAAGTATTGCAGGTTCCATTGGTCCTGTTGATCGCCTCCCGGCGTGCCCCAGGCAAGCCAGGGCTCGCCGTCACGCAGCGCGAACGAGGGCGTCAGTGTCGTACGCGGCCGCTTTCCGGGAGCGAGTGAATTGGGCAGACCGCGTTCCAGCCAGAACATCTGCGCGCGTGTGCCCAACGGAAAGCCAAGCCCCGGTATGACGGGTGAACTCTGCAGCCAACCCCCACTAGGCGTTGCCGAAATCATATTGCCGTCGCGATCGATGATATCGAAATGGACCGTATCCCCACGCTCGGCCGGAAGGTCCGCCAAGGTCGGCTCACCCGCCCCCTCCACGGCTGCAGCCGCATGCGCAACGACGGGTATATGGCGGCCAAGACCCGCCACCTGCCCGGGGCAAAGCTCCAGGGAGGCACGCTCCCCGATCAATTTCCTTCGGCCGGTATTGTAGTCCTGCGATAGCAACACCTCCAGCGGCACAGGCGTGAAATCGGGATCGCCATAGAAGGCCTCGCGGTCCGCGAAAGCGAGCTTTGCAGCCTCGACCTGAAGATGGATGAAATCCGGGCCGCGCGGATCAAGCCCATCGAGCTCAAACCCAGCCAGCAAAGCCAACTGTTGGAGAAGGACCGGCCCCTGGCTCCAGGGTCCCGTCTTGCAGACCGAGTAGCGGCCGTAGTCATAGCTGACAGGGGCTTCCACGTGCGCCTGCCAGCTTGCCATGTCCTGCCCGGTCAGCAAGCCGGGATTGTGACGCCCCGACACATCGAATAACTGCTCTTCTCGACAGTACCGATCAATGGCCTCGGCAATGAACCCCTGGCTCCATACCTGCCGCGCGCGTTCGATTTCCTGCTCGCGACTGCCCCCCGCCGCCTCCCGAAGGACACGCGAATAGGTGTCTGCCAACGCCTTATTGGCAAAGAACTGGCCAACCTGCGGTACGGCATCATTGGGCAAGAACACCTCGGCCGAGCTTGGCCAATGCTCGCGAAAAAGGGATGCGACCGAGGCAATGCCAGCGGCGATACGGGGAATGACCGGCACGCCATGGTCCGCGTAGTAGATTGCCGGCGCGAGAACATCCGAAAGGCGCAGCGTGCCATAGTCCCTGAGCAGCAGCATCCATGCGTCGAAAGAGCCGGGGATGCAGGCTGCAAGCAGCCCCGTACCGGGCACCAGATCCAGTCCGAGCCCCTCGAACGCATCGATCGTTGCCGCGGCTGGCGCTGGCCCCTGCCCGCAAATGACGTCCGTACGTCTTGTGCGCCGGTCGTGAAGAATGATGGGCGTGTCCCCGCCCGGGCCGTTGAGATGTGGCTCGACGATCTGCAGGGTGAAGGCTGTGGCCACACCAGCATCGAATGCATTGCCGCCGCGCTCCAACATCGACATCCCGACCGCGGTCGCGACCCAGTGCGTCGAAGTCACCACGCCGAAACTGCCTTCGATCTCGGGACGCGTGGTGAAAGTTGGCACGCGTGATGACATCGCTGACCCCTTGCCTTGGAGAAGATGAAACGTGTGGAAATGTCAGGCTTCCGCCGCCTCCTGCAGAGGCTCCCGGGCAGCGTCTGCACCATCCAGGTATTCGAACCAGTCACCCCAGGTCCATGTGCTCTTGAGAACTTCGGCGAGCTGGCAGGTTTCTATGCTGGTAATGGCGGGGATGCGCTGAGGCAGTTCTTCGCTGACGAAACGGTGAAGATCTCGTGTATCACGATGCAAGGTTTGAATGAACAGATCAACCGATCCAAAAGCGGACCCCACAAATCGCACATTGGGATAGGAACTGAGGATCGTCCCCGCCTCCTTCACGTGCCCCGGCTTTACGCGGATGAGGATCATCGCATAGACCTCGACGCCGAGCGCAAGCGGGCTGCCAACCGCCGTTACGCGGATGAGCCCCTCCTCCTGCAGCCGCGTCACGCGGAACCGCACGGTCCCCTCGGAGATGTCGAGTTCACGCGCTATGTCCCGAAAGGTACGTCGCCCATCGCGGGCCAAGGCGGCGACGATCCGCCGGTCCAGTTTATCCAATGGTCCGGGCACTCCGGGCTCCTGTATTACCACGCTCAAAATTTCAGCTGTCCGCCCACGTTATATGCGCAGATCATCTCCATCAACACATTGACGACCGCCGTCAATCGACATATCATTTTCGCATTCCGCAATAAGAAGCAACTTTTTTTACGCAAAGCGTAATAAACTCACATCACGGTCACCCATAACAGAGGGGACGGGGAATGAAGGTGTCTCGCATCATCGCGGCGGCCAGCGTCGCGCTCGGCATCGGCCTGTTTGCCAATGCGGCCCGCAGCGCCGAGCCTACGGAAATTACTTTCTTCATCTGGGCAGGCTCGAACCAGGGCATCGTACCGACCGAGGTCATCGAGAAATATCGAAAAGATCATCCGGATGTTAAGATCAACATCCTGGAATCGAATAACGCGATCACCTACCCCAAGATGGTCGCCGCACATCGCACCACTCCGGATAAACCGCTGGTGCATTGTGGATTCTTCAATGTCGATTCGATCACGAAAGGTGACGTCGAAGGTCTTTGGGCAAATCTCGACCCGGCACGCGTGACGAACCTCGCCAATATCGAGCCGAAATATGCGCGGCCCGATAACAAGGGCACGCCCTATATGATGTCAGGCATCGGCATTCTTTATAACAAGAATGCCGTGAAGGAGCCGCCGACGACATGGGCCGACATGTGGGACCCCAAGAACAGGGGCCGCATCACCATGTTCGACTACGACAACCGCATGCTGGTCATCGCGGCGCGGTTGAACGGCGGCGGCGAAGACAATATCGATCCCGGGTTCAAGATTTGGTCCGAAAATGCCAAGAACTTCCGAGCGCTGGTTGATTCCAATGACGCTGTGAAGAATCTTCTCGTCTCGGGCGATGCATGGATGGCTCCGTGGTTCTCGGGCCTGTCCTATGTCTGGATCCGGGAAGGCGCCCCTCTCGGCTTCGCCATTCCGAAGGAAGGCACAATCGGATTCCCGCTATACCTCAGTATGGCTCAGGGTGTTAATCCCGCCCAGAAGGCTGTTTGCGAGGATCTGATCAACGAGCTGATGTCTCCGGAAAACGCGGGCCGCTATTCCAAGCTCACTTTCGCAGTATCTCTGGTCAAGAATGCTGCACTAGACGACGAACAGAAGAGCGATCCGCTGCTGAACGCCGAGCTGGCTGCCACCTCCATTCCGTTCGACTACGGATCCATCGGTCAGGACGCCGCTGAGTGGCGGGAGCGTTGGGACCGCGAGGTCAAGTTCAAACTGCGCTGAGATTTGCTGGGCGGCTTCGGCCGCCCCGCACCAGCGACGACAAGGAATGCCACGTGACCTCCGACGTCGAATTCCGCAACGTCTCGAAATTCTTCGGCACATATGCCGCCGTCGATGACATATCCTTCTCCGTGCCAGCCGGCAGTTTCTTCTCCCTTCTTGGTCCCTCGGGTTGCGGCAAGTCTACGACATTGCGCATGACGAGCGGATTCGAGTTTCCCGATCGCGGTGATATCATGATCGCGGGCGAGAACATGGCCGGTATCGCAGCCTACAGGCGCCCGACCAATATGGTCTTCCAACGCTGGGCGCTCTTCCCGCACATGACGGTGTTCGACAACATCGCCTTCGGGTTGAGCGTCGAGCGGCAACCACGTGATGTCATCCATCGCCGCGTCGGCGAGGCGCTTGAGCTTGTCGGGCTGACACAATTTGCGACACGCAAGCCGCGACAGTTGTCCGGCGGGCAGATGCAGCGTGTCGCTTTGGCCCGCGCCCTGGTAAAGCGCCCCAAGGTTCTGCTGCTGGATGAGCCACTCGGCGCGCTGGATCTCAAGCTGCGCATGCAGATGCAACTCGAGCTGAAACGCATTCAGCGAGAGGTCGGCACCACCTTCATCTACGTCACACACGATCAGGGTGAAGCCCTGACCATGTCTGATCAGATCGCCGTGATGAACAACGGCCGCATCGACCAGCTCGGCTCGCCGCAGGAGATTTATGATCATCCCGCCACACGGTTCGTCGCCGGGTTCATTGGAAACGCCAATCTTCTCCCCGTCGCAGTAGCCGGCCGGGATGCCGGGACGGCAACGGTATCGTTGGGCGGCTTTACATTCCCAACGCATATCGCCCAGGAGCCGACGGGTGACAAAGGCTGGATCGTCATCCGCTATGAACGGATCCGCATGGGCGAGGCGGCCGGCAGCATGCCGATCCGTACGCAGGCCCGCGTGCGCGACGCGATCTTCGCCGGATCGACGGTGCATTACGTGATGGCGATCGAACCTTCTGGAACCGAGATCACCGTCGAGGCCGGGCACGATGGTCTGTCCAGCCCTCTCGTGCAGGGTAGTCTGGTCGATATCGGTTGGGAGCCGGGCGTGACGCGCCTGTTCGGCGATGTCTGAGGCTGCGATGGTCGATCTCACCGCGCGCACTGTCGTTGCGCCGAAGTCTCGTCGGGAATGGCGCAGGCGTGCCATGCCATGGCTCATGTTGGCACCCAGTCTGGCGTTGATGCTCTACGCCTTCGTCCTCCCGATGCTGACTTTCTTCGAGTATTCGTTCTATACGTTTCGGCGCGGAAAGCTCATCGACGAATTCTCGCTCGCAACCTATCGCCGCTTCCTGTTTGACGCCTACTATCAGACCATCGTTCTCGACACCTTGTGGATGGCCGCGCTCACGACGCTACTGGCGCTCGCCATTGGCTACCCACTTGCCTTCGCGCTGTGGCGCCTCGAGCGCCCCTGGATGAAGCGGTGGCTGTCGTTGATCATCTTCTCGCCCATCATCGTCAGCGTCGTGGTGCGTTCCTATGGCTGGATTGTACTGCTGGCGGATCAGGGGCCGGTGAACTGGCTATTGAAAACAACCGGTCTCGCGGCGGAGCCCGTAACGCTCGTTTTCAACCTGGCCGGTGTCGTCCTGAGCCTTTCCCATGTCTTCCTGCCTTTTGTCGTCTTCCCCATCTATTCCTCGATGAGCCGGATCGATCCGGCGCTGCGCGAGGCGGCCATGGATCTGGGAGCCGGCTGGCTACGCACGTTCCGCAGCATCACCCTGCCGCTCACCTTGCCCGGCATCGTCGCGGCCGTACAGATTTCCTTCACGCTGGCGCTAGGCGCATTCGTCACGCCGGCCATGCTGGGCGGCGGGCGTGTGCTGGTTCTGCCGCTGCAGGTCTACAACGCCACGTCCGAGATCAATTGGCCGGTTGCGGCGGTTGGCGGGCTTGTTCTCCTCGTGATTGCGATCATCGTGGTCGCACTCTGCAACCGTCTTCTCAAATATAGCGAGGCGTGAGATGCAGGCTGCAGCATCCGGCATTCGAATACGCTACGTTCTTCTATGGGCATTCACGATTCTCGGTATTCTGTTTATCATTGCGCCCCTGTTCGTCGTGGTCGTGAATTCGTTCTCGGCAGTTGCCTATAATGTCTTCCCGCCGGAAGGCTTCTCCCTGCGCTGGTATCAGAACCTTGCAGGCCAGGCCGCCTTTTATGCCGGCGCCTGGCGCAGCCTTGTCCTTGCCACCTTGGCCACGCTCGGCGCGCTGATCATCGGCACCATGGCCGGCTACGCCCTCGTGCGTTATCGCCTGCCCATGCCGAATGTGGTGAAAGCCTTCATGCTGTCGCCCATCGTCATGCCGAAGATTGTGCTGGGCGTGGCGCTCTTCATGTTCTTCGTGCGCATCGGCACTCTGGGCGGATATTCGAGCCTCCTCTTCACCCATATGCTCGTTGTCCTGCCCTTCGTGATCTCCCTGATTACGGCGGCCCTGTTCAATTTTGACTGGACGCTGCAAGAAGCCGCCATGGATCTCGGCGCAGGTCCCCTGGAGACCTTCTTTCGCGTAATCCTGCCGGAGATCTCGGTCTCCGTAGTGGTCGCAGGCGTTTTCGCGTTCGTTACATCATTCGACCAGGTCGAGACGACGCTTTTCCTTGTCAGGCCGGGCGACAATACGCTGCCCGTCGAAATGTTCCTCTATCTGCAGAAATGGCAGGATCCGACCATCGCGGCGCTGTCGACGGTTCTCATCCTCTTTGCCGTTGCCATCATTGGCGGGCTCAGCCTCGTTCTGCGCAATCAGAAGCTGCCGCTCGACGTCGGCGGCTCTCGGAAGGAAACCACGGCATGAGCTCCCCTGCACTGGAAGCCGTCATTGCGGCCGTCGACGGGCCCTTGATGATGCAACACATGCGCCTCTTCGATCGCTACACCAAGGTGGCCGGCACGCCCACCGAGCTCGACAGTCTGCGCTACTGCGAAGAGCAGATGAAATCCTATGGCTTCGCCACGGAAATCATTTTGCACGACGCCTATATCAGCATTCCGCTCAAGGGCGAGGTCGTTCTCGACGGTCGCGTTCTGCGCGCGATCACGCATTCCTTCTCGCGATCATCCCCCGCCGGTGGCCTCACGGCCGAAGTGATCGACCTCGGGGCCGGGACGCCCGCTGATTTCGCGCACCGGAATGTCGCCGGCAAGCTTGTCCTGATCGACGGCATCGCCAATCCTGCGGCAGCGCTGCGCGCATCGCAAGCGGGCGCCGCCGGCCAGATCCATATCAGCCCGCATGAACATCTCCACGAGATGTGTGTCTCCCCGGTCTGGGGAAGTCCCACGCACGAAACGGTCGATCGCCTCCCAAAGACGGTCATCGTCCAGATAGCCTTCGATGAAGGCGAGGCGTTGCGTCAACGACTGAAGGACAATTCATCCCTTCAAGTCACTCTGCACGCCGAAGTCGATACAGGATGGCGCAAGACGCCTATATTGGTGGCCGACCTGATGACCGGGTCGGAGCCTCACGAACAACCCTACATATTCTATACGGGACACCATGACACCTGGTATTATGGCGTCATGGACAATGGTGGCGCCAATGCCACCATGATGGAAGTGTCCCGCATCGCGGCTCTGCACCGCGACACATGGCGGCGCGGGCTGCGCGTCGTCTTCTGGTCGGGGCATTCGCAAGGGCGCTATTCCAGTTCATCCTGGTATTCGGATGCGCATTGGGAAGATATCGACAGGCGCGCATTGGTCCATGTCAACGTCGACTCGACCGGAGGCTTAGGAAATACAATCGTCGGCGACACAAGCTGCGCTGCTGAACTGCGCCCCCTCGCGGCCGAAGCGGTCATGGCTTACAGCGGCCAGACCTTCAATAATCGTCGGCAGAGCCGGGCGGGCGATCAGTCTTTCTGGGGCATCGGCGTGCCTGGCATCTTCCAGAATATGAGCGAACAGCCGGCCTCACCGGATGCGGAAACGAACGCCTCAGCCTCTGTTTTCGGCGGCGGCAACCGGGTCGGGCACGGCACAGGGTGGTGGTGGCACAATCCTGCCGATACTCTGGACAAGATCGATGAGGCGATCCTCGTCCGCGACACGAAGATTTATATGCACGCCGTCTGGCGGCTGCTCACCGACCAGATCCTGCCGCTCGACTACGCGGAGCATGCACGCTATCTCACAGAAACTCTGCGCGAGTTGCAGGACGCCGCCGGCGCCGGCTTCGACCTCAGCTTGCTGCTCTCGCGCGCCAACCGCCTGGAGACGCTGGCCACCCGGCTCAAAGCCGCGTCCCCAGCGGCGAACGAGACCAGCGCCGCAACCATCAACGGAGCGCTCAAGGCAGTATCGCGCGCGCTCGTACCGGTGGATTATACGGAGAAGGATCGCTTCACCCAGGATCCGGCCCTCGCGCAGCAACCTTATCCGGGTCTGCAACCCATCCGGCAATTCGCGGCGCTCGATCCCGAAAGCGATGCGGCCAGATTTCTGCATGTGGGCATGATGCGCGCCCACAACCGTACCGCGCTAGCCTTGGCCGATGCCATCAGGGCTATCGAGACCTGCCTTCACACCCTCCGCGCCACCGCGCAATAGGACGATATCGCGATGCTTCTCGAAGGACAGACGGCGTTTATCACGGGCGGCGGCGGCCGCCTTGGTCAGGCAATCGCCCGCTGTTGCCAGCGGGAGGGCGCGGCAGTCGTCATTGCGGACCTGAATATGACCGCGGCCAGAACCGTCGCAGCGGAGCTCGCGTCCTCAGGACGCACGGCGGCGGTCGCGGGCGACGTTTCCTCCAAGGATGACGTCCTGCGGATGATGGACGATGCGGAGGAGCAACTCGGCCTGCCGGATATTCTTATCAACGCGCATGGAATCTTCCCCAATATCCCAGTGCTTGAAGTCGAGGTCGATGACTGGGACCGCATCTTCGCGATCAATGTTCGCGGGACTATGCTGCCGGTGCAGGCGATCGCGCGGCGCTGGATAGACAGGGGCATCAAAGGCTCGATCGTCAACCTGTCATCGGGGGCCGCCACCTCCGCGCGGGCGGGCGGCGCCGGATACAACGGTTCGAAAGCCGCGGTCAGCATGATGACCGAGGTCATGGCCATCGAATTCGGGCCGCACGGAATTCGCGTCAATGCGGTGGCGCCCGGCCTCGTCATGGACGAGGTCTGGACGAAAGACAGCGGGGCAGACCTGCACCCCTATGCCGATCTCATGCTGAGGGGCACGCCCCTCGGCCGCACGGGCCACCCTGACGACATCGCCGAGGCCGTCGCGTTCCTCGCTTCCTCCAAGGCCTCACCCTGGACGACTGGCTCAATCCTGAAGGTCACCGGTGGCTCCCACTGCGGCCGCACCCATATGCCCCTCTCAAGGAACATGCGCTGATGACCTCTCCCTTTGTCATTGTCGGCGCGGGGGCTATCGGCAGCATCGTCGGCGCACATCTCATGCGTTCTGGACAGGATGTCGTCTTCATCGAGGCCAATGAGGCGCATGCGGATGCCATCAGACGCAACGGCCTCAGGATCAGCGGATATCTCGACGCACTTGTCCATCCCGCTGTTCATGCGCCATCGACCTATGATGGACCGATGGAGCGCGTGCTCCTCGCCGTCAAATCCCGCGATACGATCGCCGGCCTGACCCCTTGCGCCGATCGTCTTGCCGCGGATGGCTATGTGCTCTCACTCCAGAACGGGCTAGAGGAAGAAAAGATTGCAGCCATCGTCGGTAGGGAGCGAACAATCGGCGCTTATCTCACCTTTGGTGGCTATTACAAGGAACCGGGCCATATCGTCTATGGCGGGCCGGGAAGCTTCAAGATCGGCGAGCTCGACGGCCGCGGGACATCGCGCATCGCGGCGCTACAAGCCGCCTTGTCCACGCAGCAGCCGATCGATGTCACAGAAAATATCTTCGGCTACCTCTGGTCCAAGATAGCGTTAGGTTCGGTCTATTTCGGCACAGCGATTGTCGACGCGCCCGTCCTCGATATCTACGATGATCCACGCGCCCGGGCGGTCCTCGCCATCCTGGCCGGAGAGGCGGTCAGTGTCGCGGATGCGATCGGCATTCGCACAGAAAACTGCGATGGTTTCGACCCCAAGGTGTTCCGGCTGGATCGACCGACCGACGACGCGGCTCAAGCCGCTTCCTGGGATGCCCAGCGCGTCTACTGGAAGAGCCACGACAATACCCACACCGGCGTTTGGCGCGACCTGAAGATTCATCGCCGCAAGACCGAGGTGGAATGGCAGGTGGGCGCGGTCATTCGCTTTGCCGAGGAAGCGGGGGTAGCCGTGCCGCATCTCAAGCGCCTCAAGACGACGGTCGAAAGCATCGAGAACGGCGAACGAGCCCAGAACTGGGAGGCGCTTTACGGCATCACCGCTTAGCCTCTGTCAGCCACGCCGCATTCCTTCTATATCTTTGCGCATGGATGCCCTTTCCTAAGTCCGATATATGATATATTTCTCGGCTTGGCATTGAGAGGTGTGGCGTGGAAACCTTTCTCGTAGAGCCTTCGTGGCTCGAGACGAAGCTCGGTTCGAATGATCTGGCGGTGCTGGATTGCGCGTGGTTTGCGCCGGAGGCCGGCAAAACCGGCCTGAGTGCGTTCCATGCGGAGCATATTCCGACCGCCCGCCACTTCGACCTCAACGCCGCGTCGGATGGCACCTCGCCTTATCCGAATATGATGCCGGATCCGGTCCAGTTCTCGGCCGTTGTCAGCGCGCTCGGTATCGACAACGGCACCACGGTCGTAATCTACGACGCAGGCTATGTCTCCGCGCGCGTATGGTGGATGTTCCACCGCTTTGGTCACGGCAAGGTCTTCGTTCTCGACGGAGGATTGCGCCGTTGGAAGGCGGAAGGCCGTCCGCTCGAAAGCGGCGAGGCAGCACCGGCTATCGCGCGAAGCTTTGAGGCAAAAGCGCCTTTCACTGATATCGCAGGCTGGGTCGATGTCGCCATCGCGCTGAGCGAAGGCACGGCTCAGGTGGTCGATGCACGTATGCCCGACCGCTTCTCCGGAGCGCTTCCCTCAGGGTATCCCGGACTGGCGCCAGGGCATATGCCCGGTGCCGTCAATCTGCCCTGGACATCCATGATGCGGCAGGATGGGGACTTCCGTTTCATCTCGCCCCAGGAAGCCGATATTGCTTTCCGCAGCGCCGGCATCGATCCGGATCAGCCGATCATCGCCACCTGCGGCTCCGGTGTGACCGCGGCGGTGCTCGCCTTTCAGCTGCTGCGCATGGGCAAGACGGATTGGACGATCTACGACGGCTCGTGGAACGAGTGGGGACGCCGCGACGACCTGCCCAAGGCGACGATCGATCCCGCGATCGACATCGACAGCACGATCTAACCACCCCTGTTTGAGTTCTCTTCAATAGCGAGCCGAGGATCAACCGTGCGCGCATCCTTCGATCATCTCATTGTCCTCGTCCATGATCTCGACGGCGCTACGCGGGATTTCGAGAGCCTCGGCTTCACCGTCACCGAGCGGCACGACAGTGTGGCCGGATCCATGCACAACCGTTTCATAAGCTTTGCCGATGGCTCCTATCTTCTCCTGAGCGCCTTCGCGGATCCCGCAGCGGCGGAAAAGCACCGCCTCGGCCCCCTGCTGCAAAGAGGCGAAGGCTGGGCCGACTATTCTTTCGTCGTGGAAGGGATCGAGGAGATTACGTCGCGCCTCCTGGAGCAGCACGCGCCGACACGCGGGCCCGTCCAAGTTTCCAATTCGATCGCGAGTGGCGATCGTTGGTCGCTGGACCTGTTGATGACCGGCATCGGCGCGGGCGGCGATGATGCCCTGCCCTTCCTGATCGAAGATCGCGCGGGCCGCGCGCACCGCATTCCCGCACCGACGCAACACCGTAACGGGGCAACGGGCATCGCGGGCATCAGGGTCGCGACCTCATCAGTCGCTCCTGTGCTTCAAACGCTGCGTGCCATCCTTGGAGAGACGATTTCGCTGTCTGAAACCGAAGCTCACGGCCGTCCGGCGAAGCGCATCGATTTTGGGGCAGCCTGGATCGATGTGCTCGAAGATCTGTCGGTCAACAAGGGCAGCGCGGGCCTCTTCGAGGCGGTCATCGGCACCACGATACCCCAGCCAGATCACGATCCGGCCTTGACGCATGGAGCGACGATCCGTTTCGCGCCCCGGTGAACTGGCTCATGCCGCACTGGAACTCTCCCGTGCGTTGATCGCCGCGAGAACGCGCTTGGCGCCATCATCAATCGCGCGTTCGATCGCCACCCGAGCGGCATCGGCGGAGCGACGATGCAAGGCATCGAGCAACTCGCCGTAGTTGTTGTGGATCGTGAGCGGCCTGCGTTCCTCAGGATAAAGATAGTTGAAGCCCGGACCGGCTCTCAACCACAAGGTCTCGATAACACTGAGCAAAGTCGGCATTTCCGCAGCGCCGTAGAGGACAAAGCGAAATTCCTTATTCTTCATTAGCGCAGAATGGGGATCGCCGGCAGACTTCGCAGCCAGATATTGAGCCAGCAGTTCCTTCATCCGCGCGATGTCCACGGCAGCGATCCGAAGTGCCGCCTTCGCCGCCGCAAGTCCTTCCACAGCCTTTCGGACCTCGGAAAGCTCTAAATATTGCGCAGCATTCAGGGCTGGAACGCGGAAAGATTGTGCGGGCTCCGCCGTGAGAATGCCCGATGCAGCGAATCGCACCAGAGCCTCCCGGACCGGCGTAATGCTCATTCCGAGCGTATCGGCGAGTTCCTTGGTCACGAGCCGCGTGCCGGGCTCCAGGCGCCCCTCGACCAAGGCATTGCGCAGTTCTTCTTCGACATAGCCAACGAGGCTTTTGCGGGGGGCCGCGTTGAAAGAACCAATGCTCACAACACCCTCATGCTTCGGATGGCTGCCTGAATTTTTACCATGGCGTCCTCGCCGCTCACACCTTGTGCACGCTGAATATATCATATATCGTTGCGACACTCACAGACTTTTCTGCCTTTGTCGCGCAGCCTGCTGCGGCCACCAGAGAAAAGGTCACCGTCATGAGAAAACTGAAAGCGTTAGCCCTGGCGGCAGCCATTTTATTGCCGGTCCCCGCCGCATGGGCCCAAGCCAGCCAGATCACGATTGCGCGGCAGGTCTCGACCACTGCGATGGACCCAGGGTTCCTGCGTGAGGCGGCCACGATCGTCGACAACATCTTTGACACGCTCATCATGCGTGACAAGGCGATGCAACTCGTCCCCGGCCTGGCCGAATCCTGGAAGTCGATCGATGACACCACCTGGGAATTCAAGCTCCGCCAGGGGGTGAAGTTCCACAACGGCGAGGATTTCAACGCCGATGCGGTGAAGTTCACGATCGATCGCATCATCGACCCCGCCGCCAAATCCCCGACCCTGTCCTACATCAGGACCGTGGCGGGTGTGGATGTCGTCGATCCCTATACCGTTCGCATCAGGACAACCGAGCCGGACCCGCTGCTGCCCACCCGCATGAGTCGCTACCCGGCCTATATCGTGCCGCCCGGCTATGTGAAGCAGGTCGGCAATGACGGTTTCGCGTCGAAGCCCGTCGGCACCGGCGCCTATCAGTTCTCGGCTTTTGTTCCCGATCAGCACGTTATCCTGAAGGCCAATCCGAACTATTGGCGGGGCAAGCCATCCATCGACCAAGTGACCTGGCGCGTCATTCCAGACGGAACGGCCCGCATCACGGCGCTGGTCACCGGGGAAGTGGACTTGATCGAGGGTGTGCCGGTCGATCTCGCGCCGATGATCTCGGCGAGCTCCGAAGCCGACCTCGTTCAGGTCAAGAACGGCGGCCTGACGATCTATCTCGGCCTCGTCATGAAGGACAAGCCGCTCGACAACGTCAAAGTGCGTCAAGCCTTGAACATGGCGATCGACCGCAAGGGTATCGTCGACAATATCCTGAAAGGCATGGCGACGCCCAAGGGCACACAGGTCGGCCCGGCCGATTTCGGCTATCTCGATATTCCCCCGCCAGCCTATGATCCGAAGAAGGCCAAGGCTCTCCTTGCAGAGGCCGGCTTCCCGGACGGTTTGCGCATCAAGATGCAGTCGACCCTGCGCTATATGAAGGACGGTGAGGTCGCACAGGCCATCGCCCAGCAGTTCGGCGACATCGGGGTGAAGGTTGATCAGGAGGTTCTGGACTGGTCCGTCTATGTGCAGCAAGTGCCGCGCAAGGGGCCCATCTTCATGCTCGCCTGGGGCTCGACCCAGACCCTCGATGCCGATGCTGCCGTCTATGCCATCCTGCGGACCGGCGAGCCCTATTCGACGGCGTCCATCCAAGAGCTTGACAAGCTGCTCGACGAGAGCCGCAAGATCGTCGATCCCGAAGCGCGTAAGGTGGTGCTTCAGAACATCCAGAAGGTCGCCGCCGATCAAGTTCCACTGATCACGCTTTACCAGGAGGATTCCCTCTTTGGCAAAGCAAAGACCCTCAATTTCGAGGGGCGGCCGGATGCGCGCATCCCGGTCTTCGAGATGAGCAAGCGCTGAACGTGATGACGCGGTTCTGGAACACCGGCCGAAATGCGGACGCCATCTTCGCCATCAGTCTTTTGGTCGCAGTCTTTGCGCTCGCCACTTTGGTGCCGCTACTTTGGCCGGTCGACCCGATCCGTGGTCAGATCACCGCGACGTTCAGGCCACCGATGAGTGTCGTGGGGGGGCAATTGCACCCCCTCGGCACGGACCAGCTCGGCCGCGATCTCCTGGCGCGGCTCGGCCTCGGCACAGCGATCTCGCTCGGGATCGTTCTCTTCGCCTCCGTCATCGCCGTGGTGCTCGGTACACTCCTTGGCATGATCGCGGGCTATTTCGGCGGCTGGCTGGACGCGGTGATCATGCGCGCCGTTGATATCCAGCTCGCCATTCCCTTTATCCTGCTCATCCTCCTCATCGTCGCCGTGGTTGGCCCCTCGATGATCAATCTCATCGCGGTGCTCGGCGTCACCGGTTGGGCGATCTTCGCGCGGGTTGCCCGTGCCAGGACGCTGGAGGTGCGGGATCTCGAATATATCGACGCCTCGCGGGCCATCGGCCTTTCGGACTTCGCGGTGCTCCTGCGACATGTGCTGCCGAATATCGCGGGTTCGCAGATCGTCCTCGTCACGCTCGACCTGCCGCGGCTGGTGATCCTGGAGGCCTCCGTCGGCTTTCTCGGCCTTGGCGTGCAGCCCCCTACGCCGACGCTCGGCAACCTCATCGGCGAAGGCCGGTCCTTTATTCTTCTGGCCAACTGGCTCGTGCTCTATCCCGGTCTCGTCATCGGCGGCCTCGTCGTCGGTTGCAATCTCCTCGGGGATTGGCTGGTACGCCGCGCCGACCGCAGGGGCGCCGCAGCGTGAAGGCTCTGATCTTTATCGCCAATCGCGCGGCTCAGGGCGCGATCGTCATGCTCGGCGTGTCGGCAATCGTCTTCTTCGCGCTTTTCCTCACGGGTGACCCCGCCGCTCTGATGATGCCGCCCGACGCTTCGCGCGCCGAGATCGAGGCCTTTCGCCAGGCGATGGGTTTCAATGATCCGATCTGGGTTCAATACGGCCGCTTCCTCGGTGGCGTCCTCTCCGGCGAGTTCGGCAATTCGCTGCGGTTCCAGCGTCCGGCATTCGATCTTCTCGTCGAGCGACTTCCGGCCACGGCACTTCTCGCCTGCGCCGCACTCCTGTGGAGTTCGCTACTCGGCTTCCTTCTCGGCACGATTGCCGCCGTGCGCAAGGACAGCCCCATCGATTTCGCGATCCGGGTGATTTCCCTGCTAGGACAAGCCATCCCGGTGTTCTGGCTTGCCCTCATTCTCATCATCGTCTTCTCGCTCAATCTGCGATGGCTGCCGAGCAGCGGCATCGGCACCTTCAAGCAGTTGATCATGCCGTCGATCGCGCTTGGCGCCTACTATCTCAGCGCGATCACGCGGCTGGTGCGCGCCAGCCTCATCGAGGTGCTCGGCGAGCATTACATTCGCACCGCCCGCGCGAAAGGCGTGCAGGGCTGGTCCCTCGTCGTCCACCATGCCCTGCGCAACGCGCTTATCCCGGTCATTACCGTGCAGGGGATATACTTCGCATCGCTGCTCGGCGGAGCGCTCGTCACCGAGATCATCTTCGCCTGGCCGGGCATCGGGCGGCTCGCGGTCGAATCCATCCAGAACCGCGACTTCCCCGTGGTCCAGGCCGTGGTCCTGTTCGCCGCCTTCGTCTTCGTCGTCGTGAATTTCCTGGTCGACCTCGCCTATCTCTGGCTCAACCCAAGGATAAGGCTGTGACCCAGCCGCTTTCCCCTCTCGCCCAGAACGCCCTCGATCTTGCCGAGGCGTGGTGCCGTATTCCGTCGGTGCGGGGGGACGATCAGGCACTTGACCGACAGGCGGCCGCCATCAGCCACTGGCTGCGCCACCAGCTTGGCGCGGCGATCATCAATGACCGCCGCGTGGATAGCCGGCCCGCTGTCATCCACGCGCGGCTCGATGTAGGCGCTGCCCACACCGTCATCCTCTATAACATGTACGACGTGATGCCCGCCGATCCCGCCGGTTGGTCCGTTGCGCCCTTCGGGGGCGGCGTCGTCGATCTGCCGGAGATCGGCGCCTGTTTCGTGGCACGCGGGGCCGAGAACAACAAGGGCCCGCTGGCCGGCATGCTGTCTGTCCTGAAGCAGATGGCGGAGAGCGGCAGCCTGGCCGTCAATGTCGAAATTCTGGTGGAAGGCGAGGAGGAAAGCGGCAGCGGCGCGCTGCGCGCCTATCTCCTCGATTCCGCCTGCCCGCTCCGCGCCAGCATTGGCGGCCTGTTCCCGTCCTTCTGCGAATATGGCGGAGGCCCGCCACGCGTCTATCTCGGCTTTTCCGGCATAGCCAAGGGCGAAATCAGCGTGGATGGGGGCGATTGGGGCGGCCCGCACGCAGCCATCCATTCCAGCAACGCGCCGTGGATCGCCAACCCGGCAAGCCGTCTCGTCGCAGCACTTGCCCTGTTCGGCCGGTCGCCAACCGGCGAACTTGGCAGGATCACGCTCGACGCGGAAGCACGCGCGATTGTCGCCGACCTCGCGGCAAACTTCGATCCGCAGGCCGAGCTGCGCTTTCGCAAGACGGACCGTTTCGCGCTGGAAGGCGATGCGGAAACCTTGCTGTCACATGTGCTAACGACAGCCTCCGCCACCATCAATTCACTCGCGACGGAACCGGCTGCGGGTGATGCGATCATTCCGCACGCGGCGCGCGCGGCGTTCGACCTGCGTTGCCCGCCCTCCCTCGACCCCGCGGGTTATCTCGCAGCCTTCCGCGAGACGTTGCGGACTGCCGGCCTGGGCGGTGTCGTGCTCGACATCGCGGATGCCTATCCCGGCACCCGCTTCTCCCGGGATACTGCCGGTGTCAGCGCCTTGCTGGCCGCGTATGGCGCAACGTCAGCACCACCGCAGGTCTGGCCCTGGGCAATCGGCGCAGCCCCCGGCTATGCCTTTGCGCGCCACGCGGCTTCATTCCTCATCGGGGGGGCCGGGCGCGGCGGCAATGCCCATGGCATCGATGAATTCATGACGCTGGAGGGCTTCGAGCGGTTCCTGCGGTCCGTCACGATTTGGCTGGATGAAATGGCAAAGGTGCCTACACCGGGGGAGAGCCCATGATCACGTTGCGCTATCTCTCCCGCGCCGATGTCATCGCGGCTGGCGGCGACGACTGGGCGCTGGCCCTCGCCGACGTGCGGGAGGCTACCCGGCTGCTGCGCGCCGGAGAAGCCGGCATGGAGGCTGAGAGCGTCATGCCGATGGGCGGCGATCCGCGCGCCAAGGCTTATGGCCTGCCGGCCTTCGTCGGCGGCGGCTACGACGCGGCTGGCTTGAAATGGGCCGTGCATCTGCCGGAAAGCCTGGGCGATCTGCCGAGCATCACCAACACGACCTTCATCAATCGCCTGAGTGACGGCCGCCCCCTCGGGCTGGTCGAGAGCGCCCTCCTGACACGGATGCGGACAGCAGCCGTCACCGCTCTGGCCATGGAGAGTCTCCTGCCGCGCCCTCCCAGCCGCGTCGCCATTCTCGGCGCAGGCGCCCAGGCGCAGGCTCACCTCGCCATGGTGCTGGCACTGTTTCCGACCGTGGGTGAAATTCGGCTCTGGAACCGGACCAACGCGCGGCTTGATGCGCTTCTTACGAACGCGCCCGCTCCCACCGGCGTGGCGCTCGTCCGTTGCGCTGCAATCGCGGACGCCATCGCGAATGCCGATGTCATCCTGAGTTGCACGACCGCACCCCAACCAATCCTTGATGCGGGGGCGGTGCGATCTGGCCGGCTGATCGTTCAGGTCGGCTATCACGAGGTGGCCTTTTCCGCGATCGCCGCCAGTGACGTGGTGACGGTCGACCAGTGGGGTCATTTTGCGGAGAAAAGTGCCAAAAGCCTCTTCCAGATGTACCGCGCCGGTGAATTTAAGCCTGACAGGGTTGCCGCCGATCTCGCAGGGATGGTGGTGGACGGCTGGCGGCCGCCCCCCGAGGCTTCGCTCTATTTTTCCAGCTTCGGCCTCAACCTGTTCGACATCGCGCTAGCGGCGCGCATCCTTCATCAGGCGGAAGCAGCGGGCGTCGGCACGACGCTGCCCTATCTCTAGGTCAGACACGCACAAGGAGACCCGGATCATCTCGCGTGCCGCTCCTGTCTTTGACAGGAGAGATATATGATATATCCATTCTCAATCCTTCCTTGACGCGGGTCTGTATGCCGCGCGCTCCCGAGGACGTTCCATGAAACTCGAAGACATTCCGCGCCTCTCCCTTGGCTTTCTCCCGACGCCGATTGAAAAGCTCCCGCGCCTCAGCGCCGAATATGGCATCGACCTCTCGGTCAAGCGCGATGACTTCACGGGCTTCGGCGGAGGCGGCAACAAGGTCAGGAAGCTCGAATATCTGATGGCTGACGCTGTCGCTCAGGACGTCAAGGTCCTGATCACGACAGGCGGGCACCAGTCCAACCACGCGCGGATGACGGCCGCCGCCGCGCGCAAATTCGGAATGAAGCCTATCCTCGTGCTGCGCGGCAACAGCCCAGCGGTGCTGCAGGGCAATCTGCTGCTTGATCATCTCTTAGGCGCTGAGATCGACTTTCTCGATCCGGATGCCTATTTCACCGAGATCAATCCGCGCATGCAGTATCACGCGGATCAGGCTGCGGCCCGTGGCGAGAAGTCCTATATCATCCCGCTCGGCGGCGCGAGCGCGCTCGGCGCGATGGGCTATGTCGCGGCGGTGAAGGAACTCGCCGCGCAATATGCGGCGGCCGGAGAGACTGCGCCCGATCTCATCGTCGCGCCCGTCGGCTCGGGCGGAACGCTCGCCGGCCTCCTCATCGGTTGCGCTCTCTTCTGGCCCGACACCAAGGTCGCCGGCATCGCGGTCAGCGGCAGCGCAGTACCCTTCTCTGAGCGCATCGCCGTCATGGCCAATGCTGGCGCCGAACTGCTCGATTTCGACAAGCGCTTCGAGCCAGCGGATATCCGCATTGAGAACGGCTATGTGGGTCCAGGCTATGCCATCCCCAGCCCTGAGGGCAACGCCGCGATCACCAAGGCCGCGCGAACCGAGGGCATGCTGCTCGACCCGGTCTATACCGGCAAAGCCGTCGCCGGCCTGCTGGACTGCGTGACGCGCGGCTCCATCGCCAAAGGTAGCAAGGTCTTGTTCGTCCATTGCGGCGGATCGCCCGCGCTCTTCCCCCATGCGGAGCTGCTGACACAGGATCGCGTCCGCTAGAGCACGCTGCGAAAAGTGGCAACGGCTTTCGCATCACGCATGCTCTAAACTCTTAGAATCAGTCACATAATCTGCGTTTGGGTGCTTCCATCCAAACGCAGATTACGTGATTCAGGGCCTCCGGGATTCAGGCTGCTCCCGCGAGCAGGCTCTCGACCTCGCCCGCATCGGGGCAACCCTCGCGTCCGCCAAAGCGGGTCACCTTAACCGCGGCCGCGGCGGCACCGAAGCGCAATGCCTGTTCAACATCTTCGCCGCGGCCGATCGCCAGGGCCAGCGCACCATGGAAGACGTCGCCTGCGCCGAGCGTGTCGCGCGCTTTCACCTTGAAGGCCGGCATGTGTCGTAGGCGGCCTTGGTCAAGCCAGTAGAGGCCATTGGCGCCATCCGTCACCACCGGAACGCCCGGGGTGCGCCCGGCAAGCCGCCTCAGGCCCTCTTCCACCTCGGGGCTCCCCGTATTCTCCGCCAGCGCCTGCCGTGAGAAAGCAGCGATACTCGAGAGCGCGAGCAATTCATCGGGAATGACAGGTATGTCCCCGTCGAGAATGGTGGGAAGACCAGCGGCCCGGGCCTTGCGCATCATATGGAGCGCCCCCTCCGCCCAACGGGCGTCGGCGAGGAGAGCATCGGTGTCTTCGGGCAGATCCACATCCGCAACGGTCGAAGGCAAGTCTGGATCGGCATAGCTTATGATCTGGCGTTCGCCCGATCCGTCGATCATGATGCAGGCCAAGGTCGTCTTGGCACCCGGGTGAACCATCATCAATTCGGTGCCGATCCCACGTGCCCTCAGTTCGTCGAGCGCTTGCCGACCGATCGGGTCGTCGCCGACTCGCGCCATCAGATGCGCCTCGCCCCCGAGCCGCTGGATCGCCACCGCCGCTGTGCCGGCATTGCCGCCACCGACTGCGTGGAAGCTCTTGGCGCGGAATTTCAACGGCCCGACCGGAAAAGTGTCGAGCGCGAAGATGAAGTCCATCGTCGTTGTGCCAACACAGACAATGCGCGCGGGACGAGGGGCGGAGGCAGACTTGGTCATGCAGCGACACCCGGATCGAGAGCGCCCGAGGCATAGCGACGGGCCATTGCGGATTGGGGCAGTACCGCGATCTTCGCAGCCTGGCCAGCCGTGCCAAATTGCTCGAAACGCTCCCGACAGAGCTTCGTCATCGCATCGATCGCCGGCCTGAACAGCTTGCGAAGATCGATCTCCCGGGGATGCTCCGCCAGCATCCGGCGGATCTCCGCGAGCATGGCCATGCGGTTGTCCGTGTCGATATTCACCTTGCGCACGCCGTGCCGGATGCCGCGCTGGATCTCCTCGACCGGAACGCCCCAGGTCTGCGGCATATCACCACCGTACTTATTGATAAGCTCCTGGAACTCCTGTGGAACAGAAGAGGAGCCATGCATGACGAGATGCGTGTTGGGCAGACGGCGATGAATCTCCTCGACGCGATCCATGGCCAGAATCTCACCGTCGGGCTGGCGCTTGAACTTGTAAGCCCCATGTGACGTGCCCATCGCTATCGCGAGCGCATCCACCTTCGTCGCGGCAACGAAGGCGACCGCCTGGTCGGGGTCGGTCAGATGCTCGGTGGTGCCATCCGCGTCCTCGCCGATCGCGCCGATACAGCCGATCTCACCCTCCACGGAGGCACCCATCCAATGCGCCATGTCAACGACCATGCGTGTCTTGGCCACATTGTACTCATAGGATGCAGGTGTCTTGGCATCCTCCAGGAGCGAACCGTCCATCATCACGGAAGTATAGCCGTTCTGCAGCGCGGTGGCACAAGAAGCTTCATTGTTGCCGTGGTCGTGATGCACGCAAATGGGAATATCCGGATAGCTTTCCACAAGAGCCGCAACGATATGGCGCAACATGATATCCGTGGCGTAGCTGCGCGTCATGCGTCCCATCTGCAGGATCGCCGGTGCGCCAGCGGCACGCGCCGCCTCCAGGATCGCCAACCCCTGCTCCATATTGGCGAGGTTGAAGGCCGGCACTCCGTAGTCATTCTCAGCGGCATGATCGAGCAGCTGCCTCAGCGTGATCAATGGCACGTTTAACTCCCGGTCTATTCTGATTGTTCAACTTGTTTTCGTCAGGCAACGACGATGCGCACGCCGGAATCCCTGAAAAGTCCGGCGAGCTCATCCGGCAAGGCCGCGTCGGTGACAAGAATGGCAGCTTCGGCAATCGGCGCGATCATCGCAAAGGATCTGCGGCCGAACTTGGACGAATCCGCGACGATCACCGTACGGCGAGCGGCCTGCATCATCGCCGCAATCATCGTCGCCTCCTCCAGCACACGGCTGGAAAAGCCGAGGTCCGCACTGATTCCATGCACGCCGATCACGGCCGTGTCGACCGTCACCTTTGCGGATCCATTGAGCACAACCGGCCCGACCGTCACATCGGTATCGGCGCGGTAATCGCCGCCGATGACATAAAGCGACGAGCAGATGCCGGGCGGCATCACATGGGGAATGCTGAGATTGTTGGTCACCAGGGTGAGATCCCGCCGCCCCTCGAGCGCCGTTGCGAAAGCAAGGGTCGTTGAGCCACCGTTCGCGATCAGCGTCTCACCATCGGAGATCAGCGCCGCAGCCGCGTGCGCTATGCGCTCCTTGGCCTCGCGATTGGACCCCAGGCGCACCGACAGCGGTGTCACCTGGTTGAGTGATACCGGCACGGCCCCGCCGTGCGTTCGTGCAACAAGACCTGTGCGCGCCAGCTGGTCCAGGTCACGGCGCACTGTGTCGATGGAGACCTGAAAATGGCTCGCGAGTTCCGCCACCGATGCCTCGCCATTCAGGCGCACATAGTTCGTGATGTCGGCACGGCGGCGCGCGGGAAGATGCGCATCGCTGATGGGAAACGTCGCGGTCATGCAGGATCCGTGCAGTGATTTGCCATTATTTGCAGTTTGTACGGCATTACCGTTGACAAAGCCAGCGCATTCATCCAACCATATCGGCATAAAAATGCATTAAATGGCAAAAAACAGCAAATCTAGGGAGAGAATGCATGAGCGACAATCCAGTTTCGCCAGATGCATGCGCGGAACGGCCGCGACGCGCAGGCGCCAGCCGCCGCGGCATCCTGGCTGGTATAGCGGGAGCCACAGTCCTTCCAGTCTTCAGTCCCTATGTGGCCCGCGCAGCAACCGAGATTACCTTCGCCTCCGCCCGCTTCGGCGGCATGACGAGCTTCGCCTTTCTGGTGGATGCCTATAACAAATCGCAGAACAATGTGCGTATTTCCTATGTCGAGCTGCCGCCATCAAGCGCATCGACAGAAGTTCACCAGGCGCTGGTGCAGCAACTCGCGCGGCGCAATGGCACTCCGGATGTCTTCACACAGGACATCATCTGGATCGCCGAATTCGCGAGCGCGGGCTGGGCGATGCCGCTCGATGAGTATTTTGACGCCTCGGCACGGAAGGTGTTTTTCCCAGGGCTGGTCGATGCCTGCACGTATCAGGGCAAGCTGATGGCGCTGCCCTGGTTTATCACGGCCGGGATGCTCTATTATCGCAAGGACCTGCTCGACGCAGCCAAGATCGCGCCACCGAAGACTTGGCACGAGCTAGCCGAAATCAGCAAGAATTTGGTTGGCCAGGATAACACCGCCTTCGGATTTTCATGGCAAGCCAAGCAGGCCGAAGTTCTTGTATGCAACCTTGTCGAATATATCCATTCCAATAATGGAACGATTCTTTCACCGGACGGCAAACAGTGTCTGATCAATCAGCCGGCTGCCATCGAAGCCGTGCAGTTTATGTATGACACGATCAATAAGCTGAAGATAACACCACAGGATGCGCTGAGCTGGAACGAGGAACCGTCCCGCCGCCCGTTCACGGCTGGCCAGTCCATCTTCCTGCGCAACTGGCCCTATGCCTGGGCGGTCTCGCAGGACGAGAAGGAATCCAAGGTCGTCGGAAAGGTCGGCGTCGTGCCCTTGCCCGCTTTCAAGGGCGGGCATAGCGCCGCGACGCTCGGCGGTTATCAGGTCGGCGTCAATGCCTTCACGAAAAACCGCGAGGCGGCGCTCGATTTCGCGCGATGGGTGACGTCGCCCGAAGCCCAGATCCTGATGGGACTGAATATTGGCCAGGCGCCGGCTCGTTCAGACGTCTACGACGATGCCCGCATCGTCGAAGCCCGTCCCTACTGGCCAGGCCTTCGCGCGACGTTCAACAATGCCGTCCCGCGCCCGGTCACGCCCCGTTATCCGCAGCTGACACTGGTGCTGCAGTCCGAGGTGTCTAAAGCGCTCACCAACGGCGATATCGCCGGTTCACTCGAAAGCGCGAAGACCAAGATCGACGCGATCCTGGCCAAATAGACTGGAGACGAACGCTGCCGCGGCCGTCGTTGCAGACGGCCCCGCCGCGCGCCGCACCCCCGCCCCCGCCCCCCCCCCAACCCCCCGCCCCCCCCCGGGGGGGGGGGGGGGGCCCCCCCCCCCCCCCCGCCTCTCGCCTCACAGTATCATGCCCCACGGTATGGAGATCGCCGCATGACCAGCCACGGGCTCGCGATGCCCGCCGTTTCACAGCCGCGCCGCCAGCCGCTTCGCGTCAATTGGGATGCTGCCACACCCTATCTTCTCCTTCTTCCGGCCGGGGGGGTGCTACTCGCAGTCGCGCTCTATCCCATGTCGATGGGTGTCTGGCTGTCGTTCCGTGATACGTCCCTCATCGAGCAGACCGACAGCTTCATCGGTCTTGACAACTACCGGACGATGCTCGCCGACGACGGCTTCTGGAACGCGCTCTGGCACACGTCCCTGTTCACGGCCGTTGCCACTTTCTTCGAGACGATCATCGGGCTTGGAATGGCGTTGATCGTCAACCAGTATTTCACGGGGCGCGGCCTGGTGCGAGCGGCCATGCTGGTGCCATGGGCAGTTCCCACCGTCATCAGTTCGAAAATGTTCGGATGGCTGTTCGATGGCCAGTATGGCATCGTCAACCATATACTCCTGTCAATCGGCGTCATCGACGCCAGAATTCCTTGGTATTCATCGCCGGACTACGCACTGATCACAATTATCATCGCAGACGTCTGGAAGACGACGCCATTCATGGCGCTCCTTATCCTGGCGGGATTGCAGACCATTCCGCGCTCATTGATCGAGGCAGCCCGCGTGGACGGCGCGACATCGCTCCAATATTTCTGGCGCGTCTGCCTGCCGCTGCTCGCACCGACGCTCCTGATCGCGGCGATGCTCCGCTCGCTCGACTCCTTCCGCATCTTCGATCTCGTCTTTGTGCTGACAGGCGGCGGGCCGGCCGATTCCACGGAGGTCCTGTCTACCCTCACCTACAAGAACCTCTTCTCGGCCCTGCAATTCGGCTATGGCTCGGCGCTCGCGACCATGACCTTCGTTGCCGAGATGGTGATCGCCGCGGGGTTCGGCCTTTTCCTCATACGCCGCCTTCGCGTCGCGCAGAACTGAAGGAGCGGCCATGGCCTATGTACCCAATACGACATCGCCAGCCATCAGGGCGCTCAACCGCTGCCTCTTCACCGCAGGTGCGTTGTTCATCGTGCTATGGTCGATCGGTCCGTTCCTGTGGCAACTCAGCACAGCGTTCCAGTCCAACCGCGACATTATCGGTGCTGTTCCACGCTATCTGCCGTTCCCCGGTGGAACGATCGAACATTTCGTCAATATCTTCGTGGCAAAGCGCTTCCAGCTCTACATTATCAATTCCTTGATCGTCTCGTCGGCGACAACTGTTCTGTGCGTGGCGCTGGGTACGCTGGCCGCTTATGCGCTGGCCCGCTTTGATATTCGCGGGCGTTACGGGATGCTGGGCACGGTGCTCGCCATTTCGATGTTCCCGCATATCACCTTCGTCGCAGCGCTCTACCTGCTGATGGCGGACTTGCACCTCCTCGATACCTATCGCGGCCTGATCATCGTCTATCTCGCCTTCGGCCTGCCGCTGGTGATCTGGGTGATGTTCGGCTATTTCCAGGCGGTGCCAAAGGAGATCGAGGAGGCAGCCCGCATCGACGGTGCCGGCAAGATCCGCACGCTCGTCACCATCATCATGCCGATGGTCGCCCCGGGCATCGTCACGGTCAGCTTGCTCAGCTTCATCGCCGCGTGGAACGAATTCATGTTCGCGCTCGCGCTGACCTCCAATATCAGCACGCAGACCATCCCGGTCGGCATCGCGAATTTCCAGGATATCTACTATGTGCCGTGGGGAGACATCGCGGCCGCATCCGTCGTCGTCACCGCGCCGCTCATCGTCCTCGTGCTCGTCTTCCAGCGCCGCATCATCGATGGCCTCACAGCCGGGGGGGTGAAGGAATGACGGGGAGCGACTGGCGTATGCTCTTCAGCCGAAAGGCTGCGGCGCTGGCAGACATGGCCGCCAGTGCTCCGCCGACGCTTTGTGGCTTCTCCGCTGGCGTCGATGCCTATGTTCCGCTCGCCGACGCGGTCCCGCTTTGGCAGGAAGACGCGCCATCTGCGGCGCGACGGATCGGCGACGAGGTTCTGCGGCGCGGGCGCCACGGCATAGGCGGCGAAATCGCTGTCGACTGGCCGGAAGGCGATGCATGGCTCGGCGCGCATCTTCCCCACCGCCATGGGCTGGGCGGCACGGCCGCCCAGATCGCTGCCGCCTTGGCGACGCTGGGAGCACCGGCGGTGCTCGCGCTGGAGGATCGCAGCCAGCGCCAGCTGGAGGTCATTCCGAACGGGGTCGCCTTCGTGACATCCGATGGCCGTCTGCGCCATACGCAGATGGTTGAGCCAACACCGCGCGGGCGGGCTCGCAACTGGATCTTCGAATATACGAAGGACAGACCCATCCGGGGCATCGCACCACCGCGATCGAGCCGGGTGATCGTCCGGCTCGCCGACAGGCCTCTGCACGATGACCCTGCATTCGACGGTAGCAGCGCGATGCTGGGCGCTGGCGCAGCGGTGCTCGCCGGCTTCCCGAGCGTGCCTCCCGCACAGCTTCCAGCGGCGATCGAACGCGCCGCAAAACTGGGTCGTCGGTGGCGCGCGGCCGGCACGGCAACCGTTCATGTCGAGCTGGCCGACTACGGGGACCGCCAGGTTGCGGTTGAGGCGGTCATGACAGGCCTCACCGGCGTCGCCACCTCGCTTGGTGCCAGCCTGTCGGAATTCGACCGCTATATCCGCCGTCCCGGCTCGCTGGCCGAGCGGGCCGTCGCTGTGGCTCGACACATGGATCTCGACCGCGTCGCCATCCACGCGGATGAGTGGGCCTTCGCGGTAACCCGCCACGACGCGGCCGCAGAGCGGGAAGCCCTTATCTGCGGTTGCCTCCTTGCCTCGGCGCGTGCGGCCGCGGGCCATATCGTCCAGCCTGTCGGACCGCCCGAGGGTGCGATTTTTCACGCCCTGCCGGATTTCGGGCCGCCCCCGTCCGGCTGGCATGTCGTAGCCTGCGCGGCTCCCTATCTGCCGCGTCCCGTCAGCACGATCGGCCTCGGTGACACTTTCGTCGCCGGCTGCCTGCTCGCCCTCGGCGCCTCCATCAACCAGCCCTCTTTCCAAAAGTCATCTTTCCAGGAGTTATTCGATGACAGCGGCTCCCGCACGACACCCCGTTCAGAATGCCTCGCCGGTTGATCCCGGCAAGCAGCGGGGGCTCCAGCGCCTCACGACCGATGACGGGTTCTTCACGATCCTGGCGCTGGACCATCTGATCGCCTTTCAAACCCTGATCAACAAGGATCGCTCGCAGGTCACCTACGCAGAAACGGTGGAAGCGAAGCTCGCGCTGCTCAGGATCTTCATGGCCGACGCGAGCGCGGTCCTCCTCGATCCTGCATTCACGATCGGTCCTGCAATCGGCGCCGGCATCCTGCCGTCGCATGTCGGCCTGATCGCCAGCATCGAAGGCGAAGGCTATGACGACTTCGTCGGCGAGCGGCGAACTCGCTTCCGCAGCGGCTGGACCACACGCAAGATCCGCATGATCGGCGCCGACATGGCGAAGCTCCTCTGGTTTTACCGGCCGGAAGCATCCACCGCCGCTGACCAGCGCGATGTGGTGCGACGGCTCGTGGATGAATGCGCCGGGCTCTCGCTTCCACTCGTCGTCGAGCCGATCTGGTACCCGATGCAGGGCGAGGATGTCACCAGCGCGCAATGGCGGGCGCGGCGTGTCGAAGGCATTATCGAGTCGGCGCATCTTGCGGGCGAACTCGGCGCCGATGTCCTGAAGGTGGAATTCCCGGGGGAAGTGGCGACGGATGAGGACAGGGCGGCGGCGCTCGACGCCTGCCGCCGGCTCGATGCCGGCGTGACGCAGCCATGGGTGCTCCTGTCTGCCGGTGTTGGCTACGAGGCTTTCAAGATGCAGGTGGAGATCGCCTGCCGCGCCGGTTCGGCGGGGTTCCTCGGCGGCCGCTCGATCTGGGGCGAGGCTGTCGCTGCGCAGGGTGAACTGCCGCGCGTGGATGCGGCACGCGTCGCTGGCGAACGTTTCCGCGAACTGGTCGCCGTGACCCGCGCCCATGGCCGGCCGTTCCGGCCGGGCTTGTCAGGCGCCGACCTCACCGCGGCGTTTCCCGCAGGCTGGTACGAAAAGTGGCAAGCATGACATCGCCGCTTCAGCGGTTATAAGCCCGACGCGGCCGCTCTGTCGGCCGCGTTTCCCGGATCACGGCGGCCGCGCGCGTGGCCGTCGTCTCCTGCAAAGTTTTACATCGAAGGTCAGATCGACATTCCTGAAAACAATGGTCGACTCCTAATGAACTCTCTGTCGATCGGAAAACGCTCTAACGGAGATACTGTTTCTGCCGCGACGGCTCATAAACCAGGTCGCCGACCGGTTCACCGCCCAGAATATGCTCCTCGATGATACGATCGAGCATGACTTCGTTGACGCCACAATAATAGCTTCCCTCAGGGTAGACCTGCATGACCGGCGCCAGATTGCAGGGGCCGAGGCAGGTTGTCTTGGCGCTCATGGTTCCGCCGGCAACATTGCGCAGATCGAGCCTTGCCTGAGCGTTGCGCAGATGCCCCCACAGAGCCGCGCTACCCGCATTGTTGCAGGGACCGCCTTGGCATAGGAGAATGCGGCGGGCATATGCCGGCACCACCGAGCCTTCCGCAACCTTCTTGACACGCGGCGGAACAGGCGGTGCGGCACCCGCCGCGATCAGTCCCTCCTCGAGCCACGCGCCGAAGGATGGCAGATCGCCGGGCAATGGCCCGACGCGGATCAACGGCCAACCGGCCGGCTCCTCGTCCGCCCAGCGCTGGATAACGCGCAGCAGCCAAGCCCTCAGGCTGGGTTCAGCGGGCAGGAACAAGGGCATCAACCAGAGCTCGCCATAGCCGGCTTCCCGTAACCGGCAAATTTCCTCCCGCAAGGAGGGCGTTCCCTGTTCCGTGAAGGCATAGGAAATGTCTTCGACGCCGCCTGCCAGCCGCGTCTGCCGCAGGCGGGCGACATGCTCCGCCAGCTCCGCATGCGGCGCCGCGGCGATCGCCGAGCGGGCGAGAAGAACGGCCGCGATGCGATGTGACGGAGAACTCACGCGCGTACTCATGGGCATACTCATGGGCGTACTCATGGGCGCACTCATGGGCGAGGCCTTTTCCCGGTTGTCACAGGTTGCGCTGGCGCTTGAGCACCACCACGAAGAACAAGCCACCAATGGCCGCCGTCATCACACCGAGCGGCAGTTCCCGCGGGGCCATGAGCCAGCGTGACGCCGCGTCGACCCAGACGGCAAAAATGGCCCCCATCAGCCCCGCGATGGGCACGGTTCGCCGCATGCGGGCGCCAACCACCCAGCGCGCGCAATGAGGAATGATCAGGCCGATGAAGCCAACCGCGCCGGAGGCCGCGACGAACACACCGGTCATCAGGGCGGTGGCCGCGAACATTTCGAGCCGCAGGTTCCTCACGCTGACACCGAGCGTGTGGGCGCCTTCATCCCCGAGCGAGAGGGCGTCGAGATCGCGAGCCCGGTGCATCACCCAGGCTGCCCCGAGAATGAGCGCGACAAGCGGGCCGGCCAGAATATTCCAGCGCGCATTGCCGAAACTGCCCATCATCCAGAAGATTGCGCCTTCGGCGCCGCGATCACTGGCGTTGAAGATGAGCACATTGGTCGCCGCCATCAGCACGAAATGCACGGCGACGCCGGTGAGCACCAGCCGTTCGGTCCCGAAGCCACCGTTCTCGCGCGCCAGCACGAAGACCGCCGCCATCGACACCAACGCGCCTGCAAAGGCAGCGAGCGGCAAAGTCAGAGCGCCAAGGAAGGCGCCAGTGTAGAGGATGACCGCCACAGCGCCGACAGCCGCGCCGGACGAGACACCGAAGAGATAGGGGTCGGCAAGCGGATTGCGGGTGATGCTCTGCAACACCGCTCCGACGATTCCGAGCCCGGCGCCGACCATCGCGCCGAGGAGTGCTCGCGGAATGCGCAGGTCCAGAATGATGTGCTGCTGCCCGCGCGTCCAGTTGGCGACCTCCCCGGTCGGTGAGAGCGCCTCCCGGACGATCGCCAGGGCTGTGCCCGGCGGCACGTGGACTGCCCCGATACCCACGGTCAGCACGGTCGACATGACGACTGCCACGCCGAGCACGACAGCGAGCGGTATCAGCGGATCCGCCCGTGAAACGGCCGCTCCGGCCCCCGTCGCTGAGGAGGTCATCGTCGCTCAGTCCTTGAAGAGATCGGGATGGACAGATCGCGCGAGCCGCTCCAGCGCCTGGACGTTACGCGTCGATGGCGACCGCTCCTGATAGCTCATGATGAAGAAATTGCGATTCTTGACCGCCGATACATTACGCAAGGCCGGAGCCGAGGTCAGATAGGCGATGCTCTGCTCCGGGGGAATACGCGGGTTGGAAATGACGATCCATTCCGGATCACGTTCGATGACTGCATCCCAACTCACAGGGACATAGGAATCCTTGATATCGTCGAAGATATTCTCACCGCCTGCCAGGTTGAACAGGTGACGCGGCATCCCTTCCGCACCGATCGAGCGGGGCGGCGTGTCACTGTTGCAGTCTCCGCAATACATGATGCGGGGACGCCGCTTGGCCTGCGCGGTGCGGTCCGTGACCGCCGCGACGCGCTTGCGGAAGTCCGTGACCATGGCCTCCGCCTTGGGCGTGACATCAAAGATTCGGCCAAGAGCAAGGACGTCCGCATACATCGTCTCCATCGAGATCGGCGGGCGCGGCCCGATGCGGATGCAGCTTTCGTAAAGGACGTAAGTCTTGACGCCGAGTTCCTCGAGCTTCTTCGGCGTCACGCCGGACGCCTCGCTGAAGCCATATTGCCAGCCTGCAAAGTAAAAGTCGGCATCCTGGCCGAGAATGGCTTCCGTGGTCGGATAGCGCTCAGAAAACTGCGGCACGCGCGCAAGCACACCCTCGGGATCGTCAACACCCTTCGCGACGCCGCCGATGCCGGCGACGCCCACGAACCGGTTGATCAGCCCCATGTCGAGAACGGTCTGGACCATGTTGAAATCATTGACCACGGGCCGCTTCGGCGGCGCATCGAAGGTCACTTTGTCGAAGCAGGACTGTACCTCGACCGGGAAAGCGAGGGCCTTCGAACCTGCGGCGCCGAGAAAGCCCGAGGCGGCAACAAGGCCAATGAGGACGCGGGCAATCGCAGGCCACAGCACGCGCGTCGAAAACATCGTGGAAACCGTCATAGCAACTGTCCTGATAGCCGGCTGGGAAGGTGAAAGCTCAAGCGCGGATGGCCCATACGCGGGTCCTGGTCTCGCTCGACCTCGACGCCGTAGACCGAGCCGATGAGGGCTGGTTCCAGCACGGCGTCGGGCGGGCCTATCCTGCGGATGCGCCCCTGATCGAGAAGGCAGAGCCGATCGCACCAGCGCGCCGCGATATTGAGATCATGCAAGGTCGCGACGACCGTGATGCCCAATCTCCGCGCCACGTCGAGGACAGCGAGCTGATGGCGGATATCGAGGTGGTTGGTCGGCTCATCAAGGATAAGGAGCGAGGGTTGCTGGGCCAAGGCGCGGGCGAAGAGCACGCGCTGCTTCTCGCCACCTGAAAGAGGCGCGAAAGGGAGCTTCCGCCAGTCAAGAAGATCGACCGCCAGCAGCGCCTGTTCGATCGCGGGCTCGTCTTGCGAACGCTCGCGCTTGGGCAACCGCCGATGTGGAAGGCGCCCAAGTGCGACCACTTCCTCGATGGTCAGCCCAAGGCCGGCTTCCGCGTGCTGCGCGAGCACGGCCACCTCACAGGCCCTGCGCGCCGCGTCCATGGCAAAGAGGTCATGGCCGTTCAGCTGAATGCTTCCGCTGTCAGGCCTGTGCCAGGCATAGAGGCACCGCAGCAGCGTGGATTTTCCGCTGCCGTTCGGCCCGATGATGCCGAAGCACTCGCCCGGAGTCAGCGCCAGGGCAACACCGTCGAGCAGCTTGCGCTGGGCGATCGAGAAATCGAGATCGACGGCGTCGAGCTTCGCGGCATCTGGCCGGCTGCGCGCGTGGGCGGACGCAGGCCGATGCGCCGCTACGCCCGACACTATGTCTGCGGACGACATCGGTCAGTCGTTCATGAAAGAATGACGATCGAGCCGCGCTGGCGACACCAAACGCGTTGCCCATGCCATGGACGGGAACACCATGGGCATGGCTGATGGATAAGCCACAAGACCTCCTCCCCCGTCCCACCGACGGATTGGCAATGTCGTGCTGGCCGGTCTCCTGGCTCGCGGTTGCGTGCGCCGGGCGCCTTCCCAGTCCATCCGGACCAGTGGCTCGATGCCCTTTGCCTGCCGCTTACAGTTGCGGGGGCAGCTGCGGCTTCGCGATGGCACCCTAGGGGTGCCACGCTCACCGCATTCCCGTTTCACCCCGCCGAAGCGGGGCACCAACACGGCCTGCCTTGTAGTACACGCTCGAAACGACTGCAATCTGTCTCGATTAAATGAAATGTAATAACGTTTCATTTATAGTTGACTACACGACGCTCAGAGACGGGTCAATGGCCCGCGTCGCCCATGGAGGCGCGTGGCGATCGCGAGACTTCGCAACGCGACCACCATCGCGCTGGCAGCGACGCCATTATCGACCGGCTATCGACCGGCCAAAAATCGCCCCGGTCCGGCCAGCCTCTCGCTGGGCTCCGCTCAGGCCTCGGGCGCCTTGTGGATCGGATCGATCCAATAAACCTCCTCCGGCTTCTCAACCGGATCGACGTCTGTGATATTGACAACCACCGCCTCATTGTCCGAGCGCACCAGTACGCATTCCAGCGGCTCAGCGGGATCGGCATTGATTTCCTGATGCGGCACAAAGGGCGGTACATAAATGAAATCACCGGGCCCGGCCTCCGCGACAT
This sequence comes from Hyphomicrobiales bacterium, assembly GCA_930633525.1. Classification (NCBI taxonomy): domain Bacteria; kingdom Pseudomonadati; phylum Pseudomonadota; class Alphaproteobacteria; order Hyphomicrobiales; species Hyphomicrobiales bacterium. The sequence continues at coordinate 1,869,254 of CAKNFP010000002.1, read as the reverse complement.
ATTCCAGCCGCTCGCCCCAGCGCACGCGCGCCTTGCCGCGCACCACATAGATGACGCTCTCCAATTCGCCGTGATGATGCACGCCGGTCTTGGCATTGGGCTGGATCGTCACCGTACCGGCCCAGATCTTCTGCGCGCCGACGCGCGCGTGATTGATCGCGGCCTGCCGGAACATGCCGGGGGTCTGGGCCGTGTTGGCATCGAGCCGGTCGCCCTTGATGACCCGGACACCGTCATGCTTCCATTGACCCGCCCCATGCGCGTCGTCATGCGAATGCGGGTGATCCTGAGAATGTTCGCTCATCGGTCTATCCTGTCGTTTTCGTCCAAGGACTTCGTAGCCAAAGTGCGGCCGCTGTCAGGCTCGGATTCTCAGCTGTCGTTGCAGGTCAATCTTTCGCATCGGGATGGTCGGGGCGCCAGTCATAATCGGGAGGCCGCAAGTCGAGAGATCGTGGGGCCCCGCCGTGAGCATCGGGATATCGGGATCGACAGCTTGATCTGTTCGGGCTATCCGCACTGGGAGAAACCGGCTGGTAGCTGAATGGTTGTTTCCGCGGCTTGAGTTTGAACGGCGGCTCCCTATGCGCGATCACATCACAGGCGAATTCACAATGAAGCCATGGCGCGTTGGACCATCGGCGTCCGCATCATGAGCGCAGGCAAGCCTGAAACCGCTGACATTCCCACGGCCCGTCGCTCCGACGTGTCTGCGGGCGATACGCGTGAACGCCTGTTGAGCGCGCGATATGGCCAAGCTTGGCCAGAGCCAGCGCTCCCCTGGAACGACGTGATCGGCACCATGCTCGCCCATCGCTCCATACGGGCGTACCTGCCGAAAGCGTTGCCGGATGGCACCCTCGAAGCTCTGGTCGCCGCCGCTCAATCGGCATCGACCTCGTCGAACCTGCAGACTTGGAGCGTCGTTTCGGTCGAGGATCCCGCGCGCAAGGCTCGCTTGGCCGCCCTCGCCGCTAACCAGAATGCGATGTGCGAGGCGCCGCTCCTTCTTGTCTGGCTCGCCGACCTCAGCCGTCTGCAGCGGCTTGGAGACGAGCGCGGGCATGCTGTCGATGGCCTCTCCTATCTTGAAATGGTGTTCGTCGCCATCGTCGATGCCGCGCTCGCGGCGCAGAACGCTTTGGTGGCGGCCGAAAGCCTCGGCCTCGGCGGCGTCTATATCGGCGCGATGCGCAACAAACCGATCGAAGTGGCTGCTGAGCTTGGGCTGCCGCCACAAGTCTTCGCGGTCTTCGGGCTCTGCATCGGCTATCCCGACCCCGCTCAGGCATCCGGTGTCAAGCCACGACTGGATCCGAGCGTGGTCTTGCACCGCGAGCAATATGGCGTTGCTCCCGCCCGCGACTATGTGGCGGACTATGACGAGGCCCTGCAGGCTTTTCAGCGGGAACAGGCAATAGCGCAGGTTCCCTGGTCCGAACGCGTTCTCCAGCGTGTCGGCAGCGCCGGATCGCTGTCAGGCCGTGACCGTATGCGCGCCGCCCTCGACGCGCTCGGCTTTGGTCTGACGTGAGATGATCCGGTGAGGCCTATGAAACCCGGCCGCAGGCCACGGGTCATGTGAAGAAGCGGTTCTCGGGCCGCGGCAGGCCGAGATGCTCGCGGAGCGTTGTCCCCTCGTAGTCCGTGCGGAACAGCGCGCGCCTCTGCAGTTCCGGGACGACCTTGTCGACAAAGTCGTCAAGGCCCCCAGGCAGATAGGGGAACATCACGTTGAAACCGTCGCTGGCTTCCGACACAAGCCATTCTTCCATCGCATCGGCGATGGTGGCCGCCGTGCCCACGAAGGCAAGGCCAGCGTAGCCGCCCATACGTTGGGCGAGTTGGCGGACCGTCAGATTATCGCGTTTTGCCAGTACGATGGCTCTCTCGCGTCCGCTCTTGCTCGCGTTTGTCTCCGGGATATCCGGTAAAGGCGCGTCGGGATCGAAACGGGACGCATCCTGACCGATAGCGATCGACAGCGACGCGATCGCACTCTCATAGTCCACCAGGCTGTCAAGATGCGCCCGCTTGGCTTGCGCCTCGGCGACCGTATCGCCCACAACCACAAAGGCTCCCGGCAGGATCTTGAGATGGTCGCGATTGCGGCCGGCCTTTTCCATCCTGCCCTTCACATCGGCGTAGAAACGTTGCCCTTCGGCCAGCGTGGAGGCAGCGGCAAAAACGACCTCTGCCGTTTCGGCCGCGATCTGGCGCCCGGCCTCCGAAGCTCCGGCCTGGACGATCACCGGCCAGCCCTGGACCGGACGGGCGATGTTCAAGGGTCCGCGAACCGACAGATATGGTCCCTTGTGATCAAGGACATGGAGCTTGTCAGGATCGAGATAAACGCCGTGCTCCACATCCCGGATGAAAGCATCATCGGCAAAGCTGTCCCAAAGCCCTGTGACGACTTGATAGAATTCGCGCGCCCTGACATAGCGCTCGTCATGCGCGATGTGCTCTTCCAGCCCAAAATTCGGGGCTGCATCGGGATTGGCCGTCGTCACGATGTTCCAGCCGGCTCTTCCGCCACTGATATGATCGAGCGACGCAAAGCGCCTCGCGATATGAAATGGAGCGTCGAACGTGGTGGATGCGGTGGCGACCAGGCCAATCCGCTCCGTCACCATTGCGAGCGCGGAGAGCAAGGTGAACGGCTCGAAGGAGGTCACCGTGTGACTGCGTTTCAGTGCCTCCAGAGGCATGTTCAGAACAGCCAGATGCTCTGCCATGAAGAAGGCATCGAACTTCGCGCACTCCAGCTTCTGGGCAAAAGCCGTGAGATGCCGGAGGTTGAAGTTGGCATCGGGATACGCACCGGGGTAACGCCAGGCACCGGTGTGAATACTGACCGGCCGCATGAAGGCACCAAGATGAAGGCGGCGAGAATGCGACATTGAGAGACCTCGCGTCCAAGTCCCGATCGTTGCGCAGGCAACTATGTGTTTTTAGGCAACCCTGTCGTTGGATCGCATATACACATAATTGGATCGTGTAATTTTAAATGACCCAATGGTAGAGGTGAATAAGGAGATGGGGCTGCGCAATTGGCACGTCAAGGGCACCGTATCCGTCGACGATCGGCCTCGACACGCGGGCGACATCAGCGCCGATCGGATGGTGGTGTTCTTTCCTATCCCGAGGCGGTGTGCTAACCATCAAAATGATATTATCAGTGCGCCTCGCGAGATGATCTGAGAGCATGCCCGACGACGGTGACAGTACAGACGACAGTCGATACCGATCCTGGCTGGTGCCGCTTTTGCGCCGCCAGCCTAACTCTCATGTCCTAAGCTACAATTTGGAAGAAACGCGCCTCGGATATTCAATCCGGGTTTTTTTGCGTTTATCCAAACCCCTATAAGGGCCTAACGATGGAATTTCTTGCAGATCCTAATATCTGGATCGGCCTCGTCACGCTTATCGTTCTGGAAGTCGTTCTCGGTATCGACAACCTCGTCTTCATTGCGATTCTGGCCGACAAGCTTCCTCCCAGCCAGCGCAACAAAGCGCGCATCATCGGTCTGTCGCTCGCGCTCGTTATGCGCATCGGTCTTCTGTTCTCGATCTCCTGGATCGTGACGTTGACGCAGCCGATCTTCAGTGTCGCCGGCTTCTCCTTCTCGGGCCGCGATCTCATTTTGATCATCGGCGGCATATTTCTCCTCGCAAAGGGGACGATGGAACTCCACGAGCGGCTCGAAGGGGCGCACAAGCCCAAGGAAGGCAAGATCGTCCATGCGGTCTTCTGGCAGGTGATTGTCCAGATCGTCGTACTCGACGCGGTCTTCTCACTCGATAGCGTCATCACTGCCGTCGGCATGGTCGACAAGCTCTGGGTGATGGTTGTGGCGGTGTGCGTCGCCATGGCCGTAATGATGGCCGCCTCGAAGCCGCTGATGGCCTTTGTGTCGAGGCATCCGACCGTCGTCATCCTCTGTCTGGGCTTTCTGCTGATGATCGGCTTCAGCCTGGTGGTCGAGGGCTTCGGCCTCCATATCCCCAAGGGATACCTCTATGCCGCGATCGGCTTCTCCGTTCTGATCGAGGCCGCTAATCAGATTGGGCGGCACAACAGGGAAAAGCTGATCACCACGGGGGATCTCCGCGAACGGACATCGGAAGCCGTGCTGCGTATGCTCGGCGGCCGGGTCGGCCAGGCACCGATGGGAGAGACGATCGACGTCATCGCGGAACAGGCCACACAAAGTGCCCTGTTCAGGCCCGAAGAAAAGGAAATGATCCGCGGCGTCCTTGATCTGGGAGAGCGCCCCGTCAGTTCCATCATGTCACCGCGCAATGAGGTCGAGTGGCTGGATCTCAATGAAAGCCCCGAACAACTGCAGGCCTCGATCCGGAGGCTGACGCACGGGCGCGTGATTCTGGCGCGCGACAAGGTTGACGATTTCGTGGGCGTCGCGATCACGAAGGAGCTATTGAATATCCTGATCGAGGGCAAGCCGGTCGATTGGGGACGGGTGACACGTCAGCCGATCATCGTTCACGAAACGACCGATGTGCTCAAGGTCATGGAGCAGCTGCGTCGCTCGCCCGTGCAGCTCGCGATGATCGTGGACGAATACGGCTCCTTCGAAGGGATTGCCACGCCAACGGATATCCTTGAGGCGATCGCCGGCGAGTTTCCCGATATGGATGAGGAAGCAGCAGCAGTCGATCGCCAGGAGGATGGTTCCTGGCTGGTCGATGGCTTCATCGACGTGCGTCAGCTCAGCGGCACGATCGGACATGATCTGGTCGACGATTCGCACCGCTATTCCACACTCGGCGGCTATATTCTGACCCATCTGGGTCATCTGGCGACGGTTGGCGAAAGTCTGGAGCTGGAAGGGCTTCGGTTTGACATCGTCTCGCTCGACAAGCGCAGCATCGGCAAGGTCCGGATCAGCGTAGTCGACACCACGAGCGGCTGAACCCGCCCCATGGTGGCTGCGCCCACGATGGGAGACACGCGCCTGGCCTGGTCGATACATGCGCGCTGGCCTGGCGAGGATCGGAGACGACCGCGTGTGCGCCGAAATCGCAGCGAGACGCATCGTCGAGCCGGGGCAATCTGGCGCGAGCCGACAAAGAGGGCATCCATACCCTCTATCTCGGCTGCGCCCGGATGCGCCTGGGCGTGAGGCCATTCCTTGATTGCATGGTATCGCCGCTTCAATCGTTCCTCGCCGCCGGATGAAGGCGATGCGGGGTAGCTGTGAGCGGTCGCGCAGATAGCTCAGGCAAATCCACGTCGCGGCTGTCGCATCAGGCGATCAATCATAGGCTGTCCTGAAGGATCGGCTGAACATCCGTGGAGTTCTCGCCGCGGCTGAAAGCAATGGCGAGGCGGAAGGAATGGGCGACGCGTAAGGCGCGATCCATGAAAAGCGCCGCTACATCGGGCGGGCACAGATCGCCTACGGTCGCCTGAAACAGCGTCAGCCAGCGCCGGAAATGCTGCTCGGCAAGCCCGGGAATGGCAAGATGCGGAGGCAGCGGCCTGCCCTCGTAGCGGCCGGTGCGCAAGAGCATCGAGGACCAGAAATCGCACATCTTGTCCAGATGACGGGGCCATTCGTCAGGTGCGATCTCCGCATTGAACACCGGCCCCAGCAACGCGTCTTCGCGGATCCGGCCATAAAAGCCATGCACTACGGCGTGAACCATCGCCTCGTCGAGAATATCGGGCAGCGGCGTACCATCCACCAGGACTGTCCGCATGGGCACGGGGCGACCTTTCATGGGTCGAGACCTTTCTCAACGGCGGGTCCGTTCTTTACAGACTGGGAAACCGTCAACTCTGACTGTGGACCAGTCCTTCCCCGCGACAAGCCAAGTGCGACTGCGTCTGCCCGGTCATCGTCGGGCTCCAGGAAAATCCGCTCGGCGGCTCCATCCAGATCGTCGTACTGACTGCTACGCAATGACCAGAACAAGGCGGCCAATGCCGCACCACCCAGCATCAGCGCCAGCGGAATGAGAAAGGCGAGGCTGCTCATCGTCCCGGCCCCAATGCCGGCTCGAACGTGCCGGTGTCAGTAACCTGACGTATCCCGCGGCGGGCTGTCCTCCCGGACCCAAGGCGCAAGGCATTCGCGACGACGATGACAGACGATAGCGACATCGCCAGCGCCGCGATCAAAGGCGTGACAAAGCCCGCAATGGCGATCGGCAACGCAATCAGGTTGTAAATGATGGCCAATGCAAAATTCTGCTGAACCAGCCGGCCAGCCTCTCGTGCGACGGCAACTGCCACCGGAACCGCGCTGAGGCTGTCCCGGAGAAACACGAAATCTGCCGCGTTTCGCCCGATATCGGCGGCGGTGGCAGGCGCCATTGAGACATGAGCCTTGGCCAGTGCCGGCGCATCATTAAGACCGTCGCCGACCATCAATACCTTGTGGCCGGCACCAGCCAGCGCCTCCAGTCGCTCCACTTTCCCGACGGGCAGCAAGCGCGCTGCAAAATCGCCGACGCCGAGCCGTTTCGCGACAGCCGCAACGGCTGCCTCGCGGTCGCCGGACAGTAGGCAGAGCTTGACACCCTCATTGCGGAGCCGGGCGACTGCGGCATCAGAACCGGGACGCAAGGCATCCTCAAAGCTGAAGGACGCGACCAGCATACCGTCACGACTGAGCACCGTGCCAGGTGCATCTGCGTAGGTATCCTCCGCGGCTGAAGTTTCCGATAGCGCCCATTCCGCCCGCCCCAGGCGATAGCGCGCACCGTCGATACGCGCTTCGATACCAAGGCCCGGTCTCTCGACGATGTCAGCGATGGGAACGGTGGTCCCCGCGGTCTCTGCGGCGATCGCTCGCGAGTAGGGATGATTTGACCGCGCGCCCAGTGTGGCCGCAATGGCGAGCGACTTCGGATCAATGGCCTCCTTGTCCAGAAGGCGGGGTTGGCCCAGCGTCAGTGTCCCGGTCTTGTCGAAGGCAATCGTGTCGATTTCCGCCAGGCGCTCGAGACCGGCACCGTCCTTGACCATGATGCCGTTATCGAAAAGACGGCGCGCCGCCACCACCTGCACGATTGGCACCGCGAGCCCCAATGCGCAAGGACAGGTAATGATGAGCACCGCGATTGCGACGGTGACGGCCCGATGCCAATCACCGGTCGCCACCATCCAACCGACGAAGGTCAGGAATGCGGTGGCATGGACGACGGGGGAATAGAGCTGGGAGGCCCGATCGGCAAGGCGGCGATAACGGGCCCGGCCTCCCTCGGCCGCCTCCATCAGGCGCACCATCTCCGACAGGAAAGAATTTTCGGCGCGAACCGAAGCGATGATATTCAGCGGCGCCGAGAGGTTGAGCGTCCCGGCCTGGACTGTCGAGCCCGGTTGGACATGTTGTGGAGCGCCCTCCCCGGTCGCGATGGCGCAGTCGAGGTCAGACATGCCATCTTCAACAACGCCGTCAACGGGCACGCGGTCGCCGGCGGCGAGGGCGATGCGCATGCCCGGCTCGATATCAGCGACTGCGAGATATTCCCGGCTGCCATCTGCATGCAGCACTGTCGCGCCACGCGGCGCGAGCCGCACAAGGCCGCGAACAGCGGCGCGAGCTTTCTCCCGCATGAGGTGATCGAGCGTGCGGCCGATCAGGAGGAAGAAGATCAATGAGGTGGCCGCGTCGAAATAGGCGTGCCGCCCATTATGGATGGTGTCGTAAAGGCTGAGACCGAAGGCGAGGCAGACGCCGATCGAAATCGGCACGTCCATGTTGGTGCGGCCGTGGCGCAACGCTCCCCAGGCCGCGACGAAGAAAATGCGTCCGGAATAGATGAGGCAGGGCAGCGCCAGCGCGGCCGAAATCCAGTGAAAAGCCTGACGGGTTTCAGCATCGGCCCCCGACCAGACGGAGACCGACAGCAGCATGATGTTCATGGACGCGAAACCGGCCACCCCCAGCGCGCGGATCAGGCGCCCCAGTTCCGGGTCCTTCCGGTCACCCTCAACCTCAGACAGGTGGCTGGGAAAACCGAGTCGGTCCAGCGTCTCCAGCACATCTGGCGGCTCGCTGCCACGCCATTTCACGGTCGCGCGCTTCGTCGACAGATTGACCCGGGCATATTCCAGGCCCGGCAATTGCATCAGCCCGTTTTCGACGGTGCGGATACAACTGGCACAGTGCACGCCCGGCACCGACAAATCTGTCTGATGGAGCCCTTCGCCCAAGTTCCGGCTCGCCAATCGGAACTCCTCCCGCGCCGTGATGCGGGCGATCTCCGCCAGCTTGTCGACCGGAAGCGCGCAACAGGTCATGCGATCGCCCTGTAGCTGTGCCACGTCGCATGGCCGAGCAGTGGGAACACGACGATCAGGCCGATGAGACCGGTCGCCAAGCAGAGGAGGAAAAGCGCGAGCACGATTGCGCCCCAGGCCAGCATGACGGGCAGATTGTTCCACACCAACGAAATGCTCGTGCCCATTGCCGTGAAGGCATCGGTCTTCTCATCAAGCAGCATCGGAATGGCGAAAGTGCTGATGGCGAAGGAGAAGGCCGCGAACAGGCCACCGGCGGCGGTTCCCACCACCAGCATGCCCCATCCCTCCGGGGTCGTGAGCAGCATCGAGACCACACCGTCGAGGCCCGGAAACGGCCGCAACCCAAAGAACAGGGCATAGATGATCACCGCCGCCCGCATCCAGACGAGCATCAGGAGGCACAAGATCGCGCCGGTGTACCAGACCTGGGCACCGGAGGCAGCCTTCACGAAAATCATCCTTGCAAGACTGACGGGTCGTCCCTCCTCGATGTCGCGGCTCTTCTGGTAGAGGCCAATCGCGATGAGCGGGCCGACGACCATGAAGCCGGCCAAGGCCGGAAAGAGAATATAGTCAAGCGCGAGCCGGAACAGTTCCCAGACGATGACAACGGATACGGCGAATATGGCCGATCCATAGGCTAGACTTGGCAGGGGCGTGTGCCAGAGATCGCTCCAGCCCTTGGACAGCCAGGTCAAGGCGGCGCTGGCCGGCAGATTCCGCTGGCGGCGAGCGGCGAGCGGCAGTGGCAGAGTCTCGATCGTGTCGTTCGTTCCCATACTGCCCTCCCTCAGCAGGCGGACCGGGCGGCGCGGAACGTTCCACCCGGCCCTGTCGATTTTTCATGGGGTACGCAGTCAGGCTGCGAGACAACCGCCACGTAGACGAGATGCGCATTGGCCGCGATGAGCAGCGCGATGCCCGCCCCAGCCGCCGCCAAGGCAACAAAACGCCGGTTGATGCGGGACAGGCGGAGCGGCGGCGTGGGAAGCCCGGTCATGGCTTGTCCCTGCCCCGGATTTCGTCCTTGCCGAGCGTGCCCACATAAAGCGTGAGCAGCTTGATATCGGCCGGCGACAGGCGATCCCGCCAATAAGGCATGTGCCCCTGCCGGCCTCCATAGATGCTCGTATAGACCGACTGCGCATCGCCACCATAGATCCAGTGATGGTCAGTCAGGTCGGGGGCGCCGACATCACGAATACCCTTCCCGTTTTCGCCATGGCAGGAAACACAATTGGCCTTGAACACCTCCTTGCCGGCAGGCAGTCGCGACTGCTCGCTCGCATCGAGATTCTGGCCCGACAGCGAGCGGACATAGGCGGCAACGCTGCGAACCTGATCAGATGTCAAGATGCCGTCGCGCCCAAAAGCCAGCATTTGCGACACACGCGTGCCGTCATCGGTAGCATTGATGCCGACGCGGATTGTCTGCGCGATGGTATCGGGATCGCCGCCCCAAAGCCACGCACCGGCAGTGAGATTGGGAAAGCCCGGCCCCCCCGTTCCTTTCACGCCGTGGCAGACTGCGCAATTGTCGGCAAAGAGCGTAGGCCCGGTTTCGCGCACACGGCGCATCAGGGTCTCGTCAGCTGCGATCTCGGCGAAACCCGTATTGGCGATCTTATCCGTCCAGCCGGCGCGGGCGGCCGCAGCTTCCTGGACCTGGCGCGTGACCACCTCGCGCTGATCAAAGTCAAGCAGCCCCTTCGTATATGTGCTCACTGAGGGCCAAGCCGGCATGAATATCCAGTAGATAATCGAGAACAGGATCCCGAATCCGAGAAAGAAAAGGACAACACGCGGAATCGGTGTGTCCAGTTCTTCAATGCCATTCCACTCATGGCCGGTGGTAAGCCGACCTGTGACCGGATCTCTTTTTTCCGTTCCCATCGCTTATTCCCCCGGCCGATCATCTTTATCGAAAATACTATTCTTGGCCCGGTCGAAACGCTTCCGGTTCGAAGGCCACAGGGCATAGACCAGCACGGCCGCCGCCAGCGCGATCAGGTAGAACAGGCCCCAGCTCTTGGAGAATGCCACAAGCGTTTGATGATCGAACGCCATCGCCTCACTCCTTCGTCGCCGTCGCGGTCTTCTGCGCGGCATCGGTCAGGCGACCGAGCACCTGCAGATAGGCCACGAGCGCATCCATCTCCGTCAAACGGCCGGCGCTGCCGTCAAAGGCCCGAACATTGGTCGCTTCGCCATAGCGTGCCGTCACACCGCTCGCGTAGGGGCTGTCGGGATTGGCTTGCCCATAGGCGTCAGCACTCGCATTGGCGATCATCTCGTCGGTATAGGGAACCCCAACTGTGCGCTGCGCGGCCAGATGCAGGCCAAGATCGTCGGCCTTGAGCGCATTGCGCTGCAGCCAAGCGTAGCGCGGCATGACTGATTCCGGGACGACGTCGCGTGGATTGATCAGATGCGCGACATGCCAGGCATCAGAATATTTGCCGCCGACGCGCGCCAGATCGGGGCCGGTGCGCTTGGATCCCCATAGCATGGGGTGATCATATTGGGATTCCACCGCCAGCGAGAAGGGCCCATAACGTTCGACTTCATCGCGCAGCGTGCGGATCATCTGGGAGTGACAGGCATAGCAGCCTTCCCGGATATAGATGTTGCGGCCGGCGACCTCCAGGGGTGTGTACACCCGCATGTCCGGCGCCTGCTCGACGGTCTCGTTAATGGTGAAGAGAGGCGCGATCTCGACAAAGCCGCCGATGGCCGACACGCCGACAATGGCCAATACGAAGCCGATGGCGTTGCGTTCCAGTTTCCGGTGAAAATTTGGCATCGTCTTATTCCCCCGGAACGATCGCGACAGCAGCGGGCACGTCAGCGGCGCTTTGCGCGGCCGGCTCGGCCCGCCGCGACATGCGGATCGTCATCCAGATATTGTAGGAAGCGACGACAGCTCCAGCGAGGAAGAGCAACCCACCGACGGTCCGCGCGATATAGTAGGGATGCATTGCGACCAGACTGTCGATGAAGGAGTATGCTAGCGTGCCGCTGTCGTTATAGGTACGCCACATCAGCCCCTGAATGATGCCCGAATTCCACATCGCAAAGACGTAGATGATGGTGCCGGTGAGGGCGAGCCAGAAGTGCACTTCCACCAGGGCCGGCGAATACATCCGTTCTTGTTTCCACATCCAGGGAACAAGCGCGTAGAGCGAGCCGAAGGTGATCATCGCCACCCAGCCGAGCGCGCCCGCATGGACGTGGCCGATTGTCCAATCCGTATAGTGCGACAGCGAATTCACAGCACGGATCGCCATGAACGAGCCCTCGAAAGTCGAGAGCCCGTAGAAGACGGCCGCGACCATCATGAAGCGAAGCGTCGCGTCATCACGCACCTTGTGCCACGCCCCGTTCAGCGTCGCCAGCGCATTGCCCGCGGAAGCCCAGGAGGGCACCAGCAGCACCACGGAGAAGGTCATTCCAAGTGTCTGCACCCATTGCGGAAGCGCCGTGTAGTGCAAGTGGTGCGACCCGGCCCACATATACATGAAGGTGATGCCCCAGAAGCTGATGATCGACAGCCTGTAGGAGAAAATCGGCCGCCCCGCGCGCTTCGGCAGGTAGTAATACATCATGCCCAGGAAGCCCGCCGTCAGGAAGAACGCGACGGCATTATGCCCGTACCACCATTGCGTCATCGCATCCTGCACGCCGGAGAACAGCGAATAGCTCTTGGCGTGCCCCAGCGAGACCGGAACCGCTAGATTATTGACGATATGCAGGATCGCCACAACCAGGATGAACGCCATGTAATACCAGTTCGCCACATAGATGTGCGGTTCCTTGCGGCGTTGAAGCGTGCGGATATAGATCAGGAAATACACAACCCAGACAATGACAAGCCAGATATCGGCATACCACTCCGGTTCTGCATATTCTTTTGATTGGGTGAGTCCCATGAAATAGCCGCTTGCCGCCAGCACACAAAAGAGGTTGTAGCCGATCAGTACGAACCAGGGACTGAACTGATCCGGCAACCGCGCCCGCGAGGTACGCTGGAGAACGTGGAATGACGTCGCAATCAGGGCGTTACCGCCAAAACCGAAAATGACGCCAGACGTATGAACAGGCCGGATGCGCCCGAAACTGGCCCAGGCGGCATCGAAGGTCAGATCCGGCCAGGCAAGCAGCGCTGACACCCAGACCCCGAAGAACATGCCGATAACGGCCCAGATCATGGCCAGAACGATACCGACTTTCGTCGGATCATCGTAGTAGTGCGACAGGCGCTCTTCCGAAGGCTCCGGATCGAGATACCGGGAAGCGACCAGGGCGATAAGCCCCAGGCTGAATGCCAGGACAACGAAGCCATGCGTGCCAAGGAGGTCGTTGCGCCCGACGACAGCCATGGCGAGCCCGCAAACAGCAAGCAGCCCCGATACCACAAGGGCGAGCCTTCGCTCCGAAACCGTTAGTCCTGAGACCATTTATTTGCCCCTTCCCCAGGATTCAGGCGATTGTCTCGCGGATACCGAGCAACGGCTGAAGAACAGCCCTGTTGCGAACGATATCGGCGAGCGTGTACTTGTTGAGAACCGCGAGATAGGCGGTCAGCGCTTCCGCGAAAACACCCTTGAGCCTGCAAGCCGGAGAGATCACGCAAGCGCCGCCGGCTCCTTGCATGCATTCGACAAGGGAGAAATCCTCCTCCGTCGAACGCACCAGGGCGCCAATGTTGATCTCCTCCGGTGCAACGGCGATGCGAATGCCACCAGAACGGCCGCGTATCGTCTCGATGAAGCCGAGATCGCGAAGGGTCAGCGCGACCTTGAGAAGGTGGTTGCGCGAAAGGCCGTAGGCCACTGCGACGTCATTCACCGTGCAGACGCCGCCCGGCCGCAAAGCGGCATAAATCAGCATCCTGATCGCGTAATCTGTGTGAAACGTCATGCGCATCGCTGGATCTTCCCCGGCCCGGCGAGCGCCCACAACGCCTCTATTGAAAGCCCAAGCAGCAATAGGACCTTCAAGGCCTCCGCGACAATGTAGAGGATATGATGACTGGTGTTTGGCACCATCATTCCTGCCATGATCTGGCTGACGCGCGCATCGAGGATTGGCAGCAGCCACAAGGCCTGCACGAGCAGCACGAGCGTGAGCAAGGCGACGACGACGAGCCGTCCCTTGCGCGACCGCAGCGTAAGGAGCGTTGTGACAAACAATATGGCGCAAAAGACCCACTCAGTTTTCGAGAGCAACGCGAAGGTGACGCGACCCACATCGAGCGCCACCGGCAAATCCAGCGATGGCGCCCGAAACTTCACGGGTGTTGCCAGAAACGATACGCCGAACAGCACTCCTAGCCAGAGCATGGCGACAAAGACAAATGGAATGTCTCTATAATTTTGCCGAGCGCCTTGATCGCGATCAAAGCGAGGCAAGATCAACTGAGGATCCTTCGCCGCAAGCATCATTCTTCCTCACCGCGAACCGCGCGGCTCTCTAAAGAGGTATTATAGATGCCACTTTTTTCATGCTCAAGGGCCACGCCCTGTCAGAACCCCTGCGATTCCCTGTAAAATAGATGGGAGGTTCTGCGACCATTCGAAGCGGTTGTGTCTCGGCGTGGTCCTCGCACCGACACCTGGCACGACTCACAAGCGTCCGTGCCTCCAAGGCAAGCGCAAAGACGGATCTGGTCCGTATGCGGCGGATGATTCTCCGCTGCCGCAAGCCCCGTGATCGAGGGACTCTCATTTCATCCGTGCGGCGGGGACCGAGGAGCGACGGACGCAACTCACCGATTGCAAAAAGCCGGACCGTGCCGGGCTATGTATTGAGCGGATCCGCTAGTGCGCATCCCTCTATATCGACGCGATCATCGTCAAGGAGGGCGACAGGAACACGTTCTTCCCGCCAGTGCCGTGCAATCCGTCTACGGTATGAATGTGGAAATCGACGCGACCGAAGGCCGGACCTTCGTCATCCGCGTTCGGGATGTCCGCCCTGGCGCGGGGTTTCCGCCCAGGCTCGGTAGCGCGGCGACGGCGTGACCTCGCCGCGAGCCATCAGGTCTACCCAGACACCGCAGGCATCGAGGAAATGGTTCACGCCGACGGGCCACATGATGAGGCTCATGGCCTCGACGAGCGCATCCTCGGAAATATCCCGCCGATAGATCGCCCGGATATGGGCGGCGAGGCCCCATTTGCGCCCGAGCGCAGCTTGCAAACCCGCCATGGCGAGGTGGCTGACTCCAGCCGGCAGGATGCTTTCATCGATCAGCGCCTCGAAATCCGCGAGATAGGCGTCCTGTCCTGCGAGTTCCGGGAAGGAAGACGCCCAACTCCGGTCAATGAAGGCGAAAGCCTCGGAACCCAGCGCGAACGCAGCGAGCCGCGTCAGCAGGCGCGCCTGAGCCTGCGTACCGCCCTCGTTGAAGAAGAGCTCGACATGGTGGGTTCCAATCGCTTCCTTCGCCGCGATGAGGATGGCGAACCAGACCGCCTCACGCTCGAAGCCCGACAGATGCCTGTCGGTCTGCGTCAGCGCCTTGTACATGCCGAAATAGGCATCCTGCAGATCCGGCGCGGCGACAGCCATAGCCCCGTGATGCGGCAGAAGAAAACCGCGTCCCCGTCGCAACGCCTCGATGCGCTCCCGCAGTTCGGCCGAAACCTCAGTGTCGCGCGACATCGTCTCAGCTCCGCCAGCGAAGGAGCCAGCCCTCCGTCACCTTCAAGAGCCCGTTGATGATGGCGCCTACCACGGCCAGAATGATGATGCCGGCGAAAACGGAATTCGTGTCGAACAGGCCCGTCGCCTGGGCGATGATGAAGCCGATGCCGCGATTGGCCGACATGAACTCGCCGATGACCGTCCCGACCAATGCGTAGGGGACGGAAACCTTGAGCCCGGTGATGACCCAGGCGGTCGCCGACGGAATGATGACCGTGCGCATCACGCCCCATTGGGAGGCACCCATGATCTGCGTGGCATGGATGTAGATGGGGTTGACCTCGCGCACGCCGGAGAACGTATTGAGGAAGACAACGAAGAATACGATCGACGCTGACACGGCGATCTTCGATTCAATGCCGATGCCGAACCAGATGATGAAAAGAGGTGCCAGCGCGAGCTTCGGAATGCTGTAGAGCGCCGTGATATAAGGGTCGAGCACCTCCGCGAGGAAAGCGAACTTGCCGAAAATCAGTCCGAGCGCGAAGCCGATCGCCGAGCCGATCAGAAAGCCGATGGCTGTCGCATACAGGGTGATCGAAAGATGGCGGACGAGTTCGCCGTTCAGGAGCCATGTGTAGAGCTTGCCGAAGACAGCGCTTGGCGAGGACACGAAGAAGGGATCGATCAACCGACCGGACGCCCACTGCCAGAACGCAAGAAAAACGACACCGAAAGCCAGCTGGCATACATAGACCAGCACCTTGCGGCGCATGAGCCCAGCCTCGAAGTCACGCACCGCTTTCGACGGAGCACTCGTGCCAACCGCGGCCCCTTCATCGATCTGCATGGCCCGTCCTCCGCTCACAGGTCCTCTCCCTTGGCGATTTCCGGCGAGAGCTCGCGCCAGAGGTTATCATAGGCCGCCTCGAACTCCGGCAGGAAGCGAACCTTGAAGACATCACGCGGATAGGGAATGTCGATCTTCTCGATATACTTGATGCGCCCGGGCCGGCCGGAGAACACGATCACGCGCGAGGCGAGCGCGATCGCCTCAGCCAGATCATGGGTCACAAAGACGATTGTCTTCTTCTGCTCCTGCCAGATGCGAAGCAGCTGTTGCTGCATCACCAACTTGAGCTGGGCATCAAGGGCCCCGAATGGCTCGTCCATCAGCAGCGTGTCGGGGCCATAGGCCAGCATCTGCGCGAGCGCGACACGCTTGCGCATGCCGCCGGAGAGCTCCTTCGGAAAGGCCTTTCCGAATCCCTTGAGGTCAACGAGCGCCAGCATCTCCTCGACGCGCTTCTGCCGCTGCGCCACTGGCACACCGCGATATTCGAGCGGCAGACTGACGTTGCGTTCGACGGTGCGCCAGGGGAGCACGCTGTCGGCCTGGGTCAGATAGCCAACACGCCGGTTGATCGCGGTAACATTCCGGCCATCATGCACAATCGTGCCCGAGGTCATCGGAATGATCCCGGCGATCATGTTCAGCAACGTGGATTTGCCGCAACCGGACGGGCCGACGAAGGCGACGAATTCGCCTTCCTCGATCGTAAGCGAGACATGGTCCAGCGCGACGACCTCGCGGCCGCGCCCAACATATCGCTTGTCTACCCGCTCAATGCTGATGGCCGCCGCAGTCATTACAGACCCTTCATCGCTGCGTCCGCTATCGAGGGATCGCAGACGGTTTCAAAGGACAGAGTTGTCGGGAGCGCGGACGCGCCCATCTGCTGGTTGACCGTATTGATGAAGGCGATGTTCTTCTCGAGCAAAGCGCGCTTTGGCGTAGGATCGTCGAAGTAAATCGCGCCATTGTTGGAAAAGGCCAGGTTGAACGTGTCCGGCTCCAGACCCTCAAACCAATCCTTGGCCCAGGCCTTGAACTTTTCAGGCTCATTCTTGATCGAACGCAGGGAAAGGGCGATGCCGCGCGCATAGCGTTCCAATGCATCCCGCTTGCTCGCAATCGTCGCTTCGCCCGCGGAGGCAACGATATACTGGACTTCCTTCATATCCGCGGGCGGGTTGAGCGCCATCTGGAAGAGGTAGCCGCAGTCCTGCTTCTGCACCGCCATGTCGGCAGTCGGAGAGGAGAGGCAGAAGCCCTCGATCACACCTTGCTGCAGAGCAGCGAGAATTGCAGGCCCACCACCCTGGATCGGGACCAGCTGAAAGTCCTTGTTCGCATCGAGCCCGGCTGACGCGGCAAGGTAGCGGAACAGCGCGTCAGGCGCGGCACCTGGCCCGGTTGTGCCCAGCTTGAGTCCCTTCAGCGCTTCGACCTTCTTGTTCTGCGGTGACGTCTCGTCAACGCCGCGTTTCGCCAGGATGTCCTTCTTCAGGAGAACATGGCTCGCATAACGATTGACCGTCGCGATGAATGTGCGGATTTGCAGGTTCTGCGTCCGGGCCCGCAGGACCTCGCCGGGATCCCCCAGGACGATATCCACGCCACCGCCCTGCAGCGCAGCGACATTGGTGCCGCGGTTGGAGGCGTTGGAATTGACCTTCACCCGGGCTTCCGTAAAGAAGCCAGCTGCCGTCGCATAGTCCTCAGCGGCCCAAAGCCATGATTTCGACGTGGAGCGGAGGGTCGTCAGCTCGGGCATGGACGCCTGAGCATAGACCGTTTTCGGCAGAAAACTCATGGCTGCAACACCGCCAGCGGCGACCATGACCGATCGACGGGAAAAACCTGCCTTGTTTGCCATAACTATGTTCCCCTGTGCGTTATCCGTTTTTGTTGCGTTACTGCTAGCAATTGAACGTCTTTATCAAGCCTCGATCATCCGGCGTACGGACTCCATAATCAAAGCGTGGTCATCCTCATGAGGCAGCCCTGACACGGCAAGCGCACCCACAAGCTGCGCCCCGGCGAAAAGCGGGACACCACCGCCCATGTCGATGACAGCTTTTTGATCTGCCCACCCGACATCCGCAAGCGTACGGCCAGTCGCGCGCAGGTGATGGAACCACCAGAGCGAACTATGCCCGCAATTGAACACGGTATTGATCTTAAGATCGAGGAAACGTTCGTTGTCGAAACCCGTGCCATCCTGGGCGAGCATCAGGACAGTGCGGCGCCCCAACACAATTTTCGCACATAACGGGGCCGGCGCACGCGCCAGCAAATCCCGGCCGAGCACATGCAGCGTATCCGCGCCGAGCGCCAGCTTTGCCAGTAGACGCTCGTCAGCCTCGATTGCGACCTTGGCAGCCACGTGATCCATGCTCATATCGCCCCCTCACGCCGCGAGTACGATGCCGCCCGTGACATTCAAAATAGTACCGGTCATGTAGGCTGAATAGGGCCCGCACAGGAAGCGCACCGGCCCCGCAACATCCTCGGCCGTTCCAACGCGCCGTAGAGGGATAGCTTGCGGATCAGGCTTGGAGAAACTGGCAGTCATGTCTGTTGCGATCACGCCAGGTGCTACAGCATTGCAAAGTATTCCGTGCGGACCACCATTACGGGCAACATGCCGGGCCATTGCCGCAACCGCACCTTTCGATGCGGAATACTCCGTGCCTACAATGACACCGCCCTGATAATAGGCCATCGAACTCACCAGGACAATACGCCCATAGCCCCGCGCGATCATGTGCGGCCAGCAGGCGGCGATACAGGCCTGCGTCCCGTTTACGTTCACATCGATGACGCGATCCCACTGCTCCCAGTCGCCCGTCACCGTACCCGGAGGGCAGATCCCCGCATTGCAGACAAGTATACCGAGACGCTGCTCGGCCGCCACGATTTCATCGGCGAGAGCGACGCAGGCTTCACGATCGGAGACGTCGAGTTTGCGCGCATGCGCCAGGCCGCCCGCCTCGGCAATCGCAGCCACGGTTTCTTCACAGGACAACAAGTCCGCCGCATAGACGGTCGCCCCATCCTGCGCGAGAGCTTGACAGACCGCCGCCCCGATCCCACGCGCGCCGCCCGTGACAAGCGCAACCTGCCCTGAAAGCGGGCGTTCCGCCGAATGCTGCATCAACCCTCTCCCCCGCAGCAGATCAAGGCCTCTTCGCCCTCACGTCCACGCGACCATTACACGTTGTTATTTCCATCGACCTCTGTTATTCTTGTTATAAACAAAGTACAAGTAATTTGTCAAATGGGGCATCCGTGGGATTCGATTTTATCATCGTTGGCGCTGGCTCGGCCGGCTGCGTCCTTGCCAACCGCCTGTCCGCCGATCCCCGCCATCGCGTGCTTCTCCTGGAGGCAGGCGGACGAGATTGGAATCCCCTTTTCCGCGTTCCGCTGATGACCGGTGTCTTACTGCGCAGTCGCTATGCCAACTGGTTCTACCGCACGGAACCGGAACCTCATCTCAACAACCGAGAGCTGTTCTGGCCGCGCGGGCGCGTACTTGGCGGCTCGTCAGCCATCAATGGCATGGTGTATACCCGTGGCACGCGGCTGGACTACGATGCGTGGGCTCAGATGGGCTTGCCGGAGTGGTCGTTCGACAAGGTCTTGCCCGCTTTCATGCGCAGCGAGAGCTACCAGCCAGGCGCCAATGCCTTCCATGGTGGCACCGGGCCGCTGCCCATCTCGCGGCCGAACACACCCAACCCCTTGTTCGATGCCTTTGTTGCCGCTGGGCAGCAAGCCGGCTACCCGTTCAATCTCGATTTTAACGGTGAAACGCAGGAAGGCTTTGGCCGGTACGATTTCACCACGAAGAATGGGGAGCGTTGGAGCGCAGCGCGCGCCTTCCTTGGCCCTGCGCGGCAACGGCCCAATCTCGTGATTCGAACGGATGCGCGCCTCCTGAAGGTCATCGTAGAGAACGGACGTGCGACAGGAGTCGAGATCCTGGCCGGTCGTGAGCGGCAATCGATCCGTGCTGAGCGGGATGTCATTCTGTCCTGCGGCACGGTGAACTCTCCCGCCGCGCTGATGCATTCCGGCATCGGCGACGCGGATCTACTTCACCGCCACAACATTCCCGTCGTGCGGGACCTCAAAGGCGTGGGCAAAAACCTGCAAGACCACCTTCTGGCCAGGGTGGAGCATGCGTGCCTTGAGCCCGTCACGCTTTACAGCACCTTGCGCGGCGATCGCGCGGCGCTGGCCCTTCTCAGGGCCATTTTTCTCAAGAATGGGCCGGCGGCCTCCTTCCCGCTTGAAGGCGGCGCCTTCTTCAAGTCAGATCCCGCACTCGACGAGCCGGACCTGCAGTCGCATTTCCTCCCGGGCCTCTCAACTGCGGCCCTGAGATTGCCGTTCCTGGCCAAGGCCAGCGGTCGCTACGACGGTCACGGCTTTTTCGCCAATGTCTATCAGTTGCGCCCCAATAGCCGCGGTGAGATCACGATTGGCAGCGCCGATCCACTCGCCGCGCCGCGGATCAAGCCCAATTACCTCTCCGATCCGGCTGATCTGCGCGTGTTACGCGAGGGCGTCAAGGCGCTGCGCCGTGTCTTCGCCCAGCCGGCTTTCGACCGCTTCCGGGGGCCAGAGCTCGCTCCGGGACCGGATATCGTCTCAGACACCGATATCGAGCACTGGCTCCGGGGTATCGCCGACACCGTCTTCCACCCGGTCGGAAGTTGCCGGATGGGCACGGATGATCTGGCCGTCGTTGACCAGCATCTCAAGGTGCGTGGCATCGCAGGATTGCGTGTGGTCGACGCATCCATCATGCCGCGCATGCCGTCTTCCAACACACATGCGCCAACGATGATGATCGCCGAGCGTGCGAGCGATTTCATCCTCGGAGAGGCGTCGTGAGCAACGCGGCGAATGCCCGCCGCGCTGTGCTTTCAACGCGCGGTGCGACTTGCTTCGTCAAAACCGCCCTGGCCCGACATATCAGCCCAGTCACGAAACATCTGGGAGGCTGGTACTTTGCCCTCGACAATCAGCTCCCGCCATACGCGCGCAGCCTCCACGAAATGCGGCACACTGCCAGGGAACATCGTCAGCGAGACGGCTTCCGCCAGATCGAGCTCCGGAACCGCATCCTCATAGGCGGCAACGATCTGCAGGGCGACGGCATCCCAACCCGCCTTGCAGACGAAGACAGCCGCCGCAGCCATATGGACGAGGCGCATCGGGACGTTGGCCGCCGCGGTGCGCAGTGCGCGCAGGTAAATCGCCCGCGGATCGCAGGCGGGCAGATGGATAAGCCAGTTCTTTGCAACGAAGCGGTAGGATTCGAAGCCGAGTGCGAGCGCGGTCACCGTCAGGATGACCTCCACCTCCTCATCCGTTCCGCCAGCTGCCTTGAACTTGGCGATGTGGTGGGTGGCGATCGCCTCATCGGTCGCGATCAGGATCGCAAGCCAGACAAACTCGCGATCGTGATGGCTCAAGACCCGGTCATCGAGGGCCATCGCGGTATAGGCGGCGTCATAAGCATCGAGCAACGCCGGCGCGGTAATCGCCATCAGTCCATGATGCGGCAGCAGATAGCCGCGCTTGGCACGAATGCCGGACAGAAGCTCAGTCAAATCGAGAGGCGTAGTCATCGGGGACGTCTCCTCGAATCATCATGCAAGGGGTGTCGGACATGACAAGTATTACAAGTTTGGCTGACCGTCGCCTGCTTGTTACAGGTGCCGGTTCAGGCATCGGGCTAGCGTTCCTTCGGCTGGCACTCGCGGATGGCGCGCATTGCGTCGCGCTGGTGCGCGATGCCGCAGAAGGCGAGGCCATTCGGCGCCAGGAAGGCCTCGCCGATCTCCCTTCAGAGCGCATCATCGCCGCCGATCTGACCCAATTCGAGCGGTCCAGTGAGTGGGTGCAGGTCGCGGTCGGCCTTCTCGGCGGTCTTGATGGCCTCGTTTCATGTGCCGGCATTTTCGATCATCGGCCAGGGCTCGAGACCGGCTTGGCCGACTGGCAGCGCGTGCTCGACATCAACCTCACGGCCGGGTTCACCTTGGCGCGGGACAGCGCGCTTGCGATGGATTCCGGTGCGCCCAGCGCGATAACCTTCGTATCGAGCCAGATCGGCATGATCGGGCATCCGCGCGCAGCCGCCTATGCCGCCTCGAAGGCTGGCCTGAACGGCCTCACCAAGGCCCTCGCTCTCGAACTTGCGCCGCGCGGCGTGCGTGTGAATGCCGTTGCGCCCGGCCCCATCACGACACCGATGACGGCGGTGGCAAGAGCGGACACGGCACGCGCCGAAAAACTCGTGGGCACCATTCCGCTTGGGCGCTTCGGAGAAGCAACCGAGGTGGCCGAAACATTACGCTTTCTCACCTCCGCGGGCGCCTCCTTCATCACCGGACAAATACTGTGTGTGGATGGAGGCGTGACGGCTGCTTGAGCTTTTTTGGGTTAAGCAGCTTGATATCGCAATCAGGTTGCGTAAAGGCTCGCAGTAAGGAAAAGGCGCATCGTCGTCAGGGGGATGAGGAAGAGCGATGACGACCGGCATCACCAGGCGGCCGAAAGACTTGCGGCAGGAGGTTGTGGCTCCACTGCATCATCAAGTCTATGTCGTCCTGAGGCAACAGATCGTCGACGGTGATTACCCTGCGGGCAAAGCATTGCCCTCCGAGCACCGGCTTGAGGAATTGTTCAAAGTCTCCCGCATCACGGTGAGGCGCGCCCTCGATCGCCTGGCCGCGGAAGGACTGATCGTACGTCGTCATGGCAAGGGCAACTTTGCTCAGCCCGTCATCACGCCGCCGCCGATCGACACCAGCCTGCGCGGCATGCTTGAAAACCTGCTTGCCATGGGCCTCAAGACGAGAGTTGACCTGATAGAGTTCGACTATGTACCGGCCACGGTCGAGATTGCCGCGCGGCTCGAACTGGAACCCGGCGCGATCGTGCAACGCGCGGTACGCGTCAGGCGCCATGAAGACACGCCCTTTTCATTCCTCACGACCCATGTGCCCGAAGCTGTGGGGCGTAACTACGAAGCTGACCAATTACTTGAAAGGCCGTTGCTGAGCCTTTTTGAGAAAGCGGGTGTCACGGTGGCGCGCGCAGACCAGACCATCACCGCGAAGCTCGCTGACACGCGGGTGGCGCCCCTGCTCGATGTCGATATTGGGGCCCCATTGCTCGGCATCCGGCGCGTCGTGCGCGACGAGAAGGGCGATCCCATCGAATTTCTGGAGGCGCTTTACCGACCTGATATTTATGAATACCAGATGTCGATGACTCGCAGAGGCAAGAAGCATGAATTCATCTGGTCCGACAATGATTCAACAAACCAGTAGAAGCAACGGATCCACATTTCATTATATATCAATCCTGAAAATCACTATCTAATATATCGCAATCTAGCGAGGTTATCGCCAGGCGGAGCTGCTTAGCTTATCGCGCCCAAAGCCGCCCTGATTGCCACCGTTCGGCAGCGCGTATGTGGGAACCTTACCTCGGCACGACGCCCGACGAATTCCACCGCCACGCGGGAAAGACCTATCCGCTCCTGTCCGCGCCATTGTGCCGGCAGCCGCTGGCCCTTCGCCACGTCAGGCGTCAATTCTTTCAACCCGCGAAATAACGCGCGACACGTCCCGCAACCCCTCCGGCAACCGTTAGGATGGGGCCGATGAAGGGGAAACGCTGAGGAAATGTCCGACGCGAAATCGGAAGCATACGCGCCGACAAGTCAGCGACCTGGCACCACGATCCCGACCGAAGGGGAACCGCCCGACATGCCCTATGAAGTCTCGCCGGAGCACGCCATTCCCGCGTCGCGGGAGCCCGCTATTGC
The DNA here is from genome assembly GCA_930633525.1 of Hyphomicrobiales bacterium. Taxonomy (NCBI): domain Bacteria; kingdom Pseudomonadati; phylum Pseudomonadota; class Alphaproteobacteria; order Hyphomicrobiales; species Hyphomicrobiales bacterium. Next base: position 1,845,629 of record CAKNFP010000002.1, on the reverse strand, counting down.
AAAGCTTTTGCGAGGGACGATCGATTTGCATTGCCACAGCGGGCCGTCGTTGATGCCGCGCGCGCTGGACAGTGCGCAGGCCCTGTTGGAGGCGGCCGATGTCGGCATGCGGGCGATGCTGGTGAAAGACCACTTTTACGCCGCGGCGCCCCTCGTCCTGCAATTGCAGGCGCTATTCGCAGATCGTGGCGTGCGCTTGCTATCAGGCGTCCCCCTGAACAATGCCTCAGGCGGGTTCAATGCCTTCGCGGTCGCGCACGGGCTCAACCTCGGCGCACGTTACATATGGATGCCGACACTCTCGGCTGCCAACCACGTCGCTTATGAGCGGGGCAAGCTGGATCCCAAAGGCAATTTCCCAAAGCCGACGCGATCGATGCCGCCTGTCGACCCCCTGACCGTTCTCGGATCTGACGGCGCCATCAAAGACGAGGTCAAGCCCATTCTGGATCTGATCGCGGCGCATGACGCCGTCCTATCCTCCGGCCATCTCAATATCAAAGAGATCTGGCCGCTGTTTGAGGAAGCGAAGGCGCGCGGTATCCGCCGCATGGTCGTCAATCATCCGACCTATATCATCGGCGCCTCGCTGGCGGATATTCGCCAGCTCGCAAATATGGGCGCCTTCATCGAGCATTCTATCGGTATGTATGTTCCGGTGACGACCGAAGGCAACAACCGGGGCGAAGAGCTCCGGGACGCCATCACCGCAGGGACTATCCGCCGGACGCTCTTCGGCTCGGACCTAGGGCAGCGAGGCAATGGGCATCCCGTCCTGGGCTTTCGCCACATCCTGAACATGTTGCTCGATCTAGGTTATTCGGACGCGGATATTCGCGCGATGACATCGACGAATGCCGCCGAACTCGTGGGCCTCGATGACCCCTAACGCGGTCGGCCCGCCCAAAGACGACAACTGAAGCCTCGCCACCACCGCTGCACCCGATCTGCCCATGCGGCAAGCTTGCGCGACAACCGTGCATGCGACGGCGACCCATCCGACGCATAAATGCCGATTAAGGAGAAGAAGTGCTATGGAATCTTTCGATTTGTCAGGCCGCGTGGCTGTGGTCACGGGCGGCAATGGTGGCATCGGGCTCGGCATCGCCAAGGGCCTGGCGCGTGCCGGCGCGCATGTGGCGATAGTTGGTCGTGACAGCGGCAAGAATGAAACTGCTGTCGCCGAGCTCAACACGTCGGGTTGGCATGCCGACGCAGTTACCGCTGACATCTCTCAGCCGGAAGACTGCCGTAGAGCGATCGATGAAGTCCACCAGCGCCATGCCCGCGTTGATATTCTCGTCAACAACGCCGGAGTGAGTGTTCGCAGGGCACCGCAGGACTATACGCTTGACGACTGGCGCAAGGTCATGGACACGAATCTGACCGCCGCATTTCTGCTGTCGCAGGCATGCTACCCGCACTTCCTCGCGTCAGGAGGCGGAAAGATCATCAATATCGGATCGATCGTCTCACAATTCGGTTCGCCCTTCTCCGCCGCTTATGCAGCGAGCAAGGGTGGACTGCTGCAACTCACGAAATCGCTGTGTTGCGCATGGGCAAAAGACAACATTCAGGTCAACGCAGTCCTTCCCGGTTGGATCAACACCGATCTGAGCCGCAGCGCCCGCGCCACCTTTCCCGAGCTCAACGACCGGGTGCTGGCACGCACTCCGGCCGGACGATGGGGGGAGCCTGAAGATTTCGAGGGCGTTGCCGTCTTCCTCGCCAGCCCGGCCTCCGCCTTCATCAACGGCGCTGGAATCTTTCTCGACGGTGGCTACACGACAGTCGGATAGGTGCGACACGCCCGCCCCCTACCCTTCATCATCCACGAAGATTTCCTTTCGTCGCATCGAAATGCTGGGGAGCATCGCAACGATGAGCATGATGGCCGCCAGTACAAGCATCGTCGCACTGAGGGGCCGCTGAATGAATACGATGGCGTCCCCTTGCGAAATAGCCATGGCGCGCCGGAAATACTCTTCGATCATGGGGCCGAGGATGAATCCCAGTAGAAGGGGCGCCGGCTCGCAATTGCATTTCGTCATGAGATAGCCGACGACACCGAACAGGGCCATGATCAGCAAGTCGAAGCCATTTATATTGACGCTGTACACACCAACCGAAGCGAAAGCCACAATAGCGGGAAAGAGTGCACGCTGAGGCACGGTCAGCAGTTTGACCCACAACCCGATGAGGGGCAGATTTAACACCAGCAGCATCAGGTTGCCGACCCACATCGACGCAATGACCCCCCAGAAGAGCGTAGGGTGAGACGTCATGAAATCGGGACCGGGCGTAATCCCCTGAATGATAAGAGCCCCCATCATAAGCGCCATGATCGGGTTCGAAGGAATGCCCAAGGTCAACATCGGCACGAAAGAGGTCTGTGCTCCGGCATTATTCGCCGATTCCGGACCTGCTACAGCCTCGATCGCGCCTTTCCCAAAACGCTCAGGGTTCCCCGAGAGTTTCTTTTCCATCGCGTAGGAGCCAAAGGACGCGAGCAAAGGACCTCCACCGGGAAGAACGCCGAGAATCGAACCAAGGATTGCGCCCCGTGCCACCGGAGCAGCGCTTTGCTTGAGTTCGGATCTCCGGGGCAACAAGCCCGACACCTTGGCAATGACCCCGCGCGCCCGCGCCTCGTGCTCAAGGCCCGTCAGTATTTCTGAAATGCCGTAGATTCCAGCGCCAAAAGCGACGATGGGCAGCCCGTCCGCGAGACTGTCGAGACCGAGCGTGAACCGCGCGCTGCCCGTGTAGATATCCGTACCAATCGTTCCCAGCAAGAGCCCGAGCAGGATCATCGCCACAGCCTTCAGCAGCGAGCCGTTAGCCAGCGTGATGGACGCGACGAGGCCGAGAGTCATCAAGGAGAAATACTCGACCGGGCCAAACGTCAAGGCGAGCCGCGATAGAGGCCCAGCGAAGGCCGCGATCAACAGCGTCGAGAACGTTCCCGCGACAAAGGAGCCGATTGCGGCTATCGCGAGCGCGGTGCCCGCGCGCCCCTGGCGGGCCATCTGATACCCGTCAATGGCAGTGACCGCAGAAGAGGCTTCACCGGGCAGATTGATCAGAATGGCCGTCGTTGAACCGCCATATTGCGCGCCATAGTAGACGCCCGCCAGCATGATCACGGAAGCTTCAGGCGATACCTTGAAGGTAATGGGCAGAAGCATGGCGATGGTCGCCAATGGCCCCACGCCCGGCAAAACGCCAACCGCCGTGCCCAGAAACGCTCCGATGAAGCAGAAAAGCACGTTCACCGGGTTCAACGCCGTGGACATCCCAAGCGTCAGGTTGTTGAGAAGATCCATCGCTCACCAATCCAGCCAAGGTCCAAATAACGGGACGGGCATCTGCAGCATTTTGACGAACAGGACCGTGCAGAGCGCCGTCAGACCCGCTGTGAGCGAAAGCGCGAATGCCCAGGTCATGCGTTTGCTACTCCATGCGCCGAGCAAAGTTGTCAGCACGAGCGTGGGTATGAATCCGAGCGGGCCTATCGCCAATGCAAAAGCGATCGGGGCCCCCAGGATGCAGAGGAACGCGCGCGGGGTGAGGAAGCCAGTGGGCTCGGTCGCGCGGCCAAAGGCACGCACCAGGATCAATCCGGCGGTCACAGCGAGCGCAGCCGCGATCATCACCGGGAAGAAGCCCGGCCCCATGCTGGAGGGCGTTCCGAGAGCCAGGCGCCGTAGGGCAAGTACCGCGAAGGCCATTGCTATCGCCAGCAAGGCAATGCCGACAGCAAGATCCCTGAGGTCGACCCGTCCGGCGATGTTTCCCCGCTTCACGGAATGGCTCCTCTCCAGAAGGTCGTTCACCATCGCGCACGGCGTAGTCCATACCACGCGGCCAAAGGCTAACTCATAACGCCTGCGGTCGCCCGGAAACCGCCGAGTATTTTCGTCGGCTGAAATTGGCCTCGCCGAACATCTCGCCCCCGGCGCGACACGGTAGTTTCAGGAGGCCGGCCGCGAGATATGCCCAGAGACGGCCCCGGACAATAGGGAGGACGCCATGACACTGCTTCGCAGTATGATCGTTGTCGGATTAGCGTTGGTGGGTATCAGTTCGGAGGCCTTCGCGAAATGGCCAATGGACCGCGTGATGACGATCGTGGCGCCCTGGCCAGCGGGCACCGGCGCCGATGTCGTCGCACGCATATTGGCCGACGGCCTGATGAAAAAATGGGGAAATCAGATCGTCGTCGAGAATAGAGTCGGCGCGAGCGGAAATATCGGGCAGAACTATGTCGCTAAAGCCGCCCCGGACGGATATACTTATATCGTCTCGACACCAGGCCCTGCCGCCAATAATATGTTGACCTTCAAGTCTCTTCCCTACAATCCGTTGACCGATTTTAGCTTCATTACCGTCACCAATGAAGATCCTATGCTGATCGTGGCGGGCCCGAAGCTTGAGGCCAAGGATGTCAAGGAATTCCTTGAATATGCGAAGGCCAATCCCGGCAAAGTGCAGTTCGGCAATCCCGGGCACGGCACCTACGCTCACATGACCCAGCTCGCCGTCCAGGATATCCTGCAGACGAAGTTCAACCTCATCGCCTATAAAGGCGCGCCGCAGATGATCAGCGACATGCTCTCTGGTCAGATTGACGCGGTGATAGACCTGACGGGCGGCTATCTTGCTCAGATCAAATCGGGAAAACTACGCGCGCTCGCAATCATCGGGAACAAGCGGCTCGAACAACTTCCGGATGTTCCCACGCTGCGGGAGCTGGGTTTGAATTTCACGGCGGAGCCTTGGTATGCGCTTCAAGGGCCGAAGGGGATACCGGCTGACATTGTCACGGCCATGAACGCAGCGGCCATCGAGGTCTTGCGTGCCCCGGCAACGCGGGAGAAACTGGCGGGCGCGGGGATTACCCCGAGCAGCAGCACGCCCGAAGAGCTCGAAAAGATCGTCAATGCCGAAGTGGAGAAGTGGCGGCCAATCATCGAAAAATACAAAATTACGTCGGAATGATGCAAATCCGGAGGGCGAAGATCATTCCGATCGTGTATATCCGATACGGAACGATATTCGCCACTCCGGCTGTATGTGTTAATTTTCAACCCCGCACTGCCCATGGAAAACCTTTAAGGGTTCTTCGCGCCAAATAGCTTCACGAATTCACCCACGAGTGTGGCCTCGTCTTTTATCATGCCCGTGAATTTTTCAGTGCTGCCGGGCATTGGGGCCGCGCCCGATTTGGCCAGTAGCGCGACAACGGAGGGATCCGAGAGGCTCTGGTTTATTGCCGCATTGATTGCGGTCACGAGATCAGCAGGCATTCCAGGAGGACCGAAGATTCCCCACCAGATCTGCGCCTTCTCCATGCCCTTGATCCCCACTTCCGCCATCGTCGGCGCTTTAGGTGCGCCGGGCGGATAATTGTCATCGGTATAGGCAAGCAGTCGCAATTCATTTCCCTCGATCTGTCCCAAGGTGCTCGCGATCGTAACGATCATCGCCTGCAGTCTGCCCGCAAGGAGGTCAGTCTGGGCATCGGATGAACTCTTGTAGTTCACGCCCTTGATCTTGAGCCCCGTGATCTTGTTGAAAAGCTCCATGTGCTGCTGCTGCGTCGTTCCTATACCGGCATATCCATAGAATGTCTTGTCCGGGTTGACCTTCGCGTAGGCAATGAATTCTTCAACATTTTTGACGGGCAATGCGGCCGGAACGACAAGCGCAGTCGGAGCGCTCGCGATTGCCCCCAGTGGCGTCAGGTTCTTCAGCGGGTCGATATCGATTTTCATGATCGGCTTGAAGCCCAGGATGCTGTTAGGCATCTCGACCAACGTGTAGCCATCCGGCGCAGCGCGCACGACGGTGTTGACCCCGGTCACCCCGCCAGCACCGGGCCGGTTATCGACGACGAAAGGCTGGCCGAAACGCTTCGACAGCGCATCTCCAACGGCGCGGGTGAATGTGTCGTTGCTGGCGCCAGGCGCATAGGGCACGACAAGCGTGACGGGACGCGAAGGCCAAGCCTGGGCGAAGGCCACGCCACCGGGCGCAAACGGCAGGAAGCCCGCGAGAACGAGAGATCTACGGGAGATATCGAGCGGCATATATCCACCTCCATCAAGCATCCATCTCTGTGGATTCATTGAAGCGTATCACAGCATCAAAGGCACCGGGCCGGCCAGGCATCAGTTTCGCCGGGCGAAATTGGACAGGGACGCCGTTTTCTCGCGCCGTATGTTTGATACTCGAAAAGTAATGCTGTCATATCCTTGCGATGCGATCGCGAGACGAAGAGCATTGCATGAGCTCAGGCCATTTCTCGACATTGGCGGAGGCTGAGGACCAAGGAGACCATGACGATGCGCGTTCGTCGGATCAATGTCGCATGTGGCGCAGTTTTCACGGGCGTCGGGCTTTTTTTTGGCATCAGCTCATTGCTAAACTTACCGGTGGGTCAAGCTAGCGCTATGGGACCGGGGTATTTTCCGATTGTCCTCAGCACAATCCTCTGCGCCCTCGGGATGATAATCGTTCTCAGCGGGGAGGATCACGAGGCCCCCTCCCTGCCACCTATCTCATGGCGGGCGGTCATACTTGTCACCGGCGCCGCGCTGTTCTTCGGAATGACCGTGCGGGGTCTCGGCATGGCGCCGTCACTTCTCATCGCCACATTCATGGCGACCATGGCGACAGGGCAGCTAACGCCGCGCCAAGCGCTGCTTCTCAGCGTGATCTTAACCCTGTTCAACATCGGCGTTTTCGTGTTTGCTCTCCGCCTGCCCTACGCGATCATCGGCCCCTGGCTCGGCAGTTAGATTTCGGGATGCTATGACAGATCAGCTGCGAATGCTCCGCGGTTGAGTGTCGAGCGCGCCCCAACCAAAGCTCCGCAACAAATACCCTTTTATATTCACAGCGACGTTTGGGGATGACCAATGGATCTCTTCAGCAACCTCGCCCTTGGCTTTGGGACAGCGCTGACTCCAGGTAATCTCTTTTACTGTTTTGCCGGCGCGCTCCTTGGAACCTTTATCGGCGTTCTGCCCGGCATTGGTCCCACAGCGACAATTGCCATGCTTCTGCCCCTGACCTATTACTTGTCACCGACTTCATCGCTGATCATGCTGGCGGGAATATATTACGGCTCGCAGTACGGCGGGTCGACCACGGCAATCCTGATGAACCTGCCGGGAGAGGTATCATCATCCGTCACGGCCATCGATGGTTACCAGATGGCACGGCAAGGCAAGGCCGGCAAGGCCCTGGCCATCGCGGCTATAGGCTCATTCGTGGCGGGTACCTTCGCAACCTTCGTTATCGCGCTGGTCGCGGTACCGCTGACTCGTATCGCGCTGCAGTTCGGAGCCCCTGAGAACTTCTCGCTCGTGCTGCTCGGTCTCGTCACGTCGACGGCCCTCGCGCATGGCTCAGTGGTCAAGGCGATGGCGATGATCGTAACGGGGATGTTGTGCGGCACGGTCGGCACCGACGTCGATAGCGGCACTTATCGATTTACTTTCGGTGTCATCGACCTCACCGATGGCCTCAGTATCGTGGCTGTCGCGTTGGGGATCTTCGGCCTGGCCGAAACGATACGAAATGTCGAATCGATGCCACTGAGCGGAGGAGGCACCGCCAAGATCACCGATTTGATGCCGCGCTGGCGCGACATCCGCGAATCCATGGGGGCGATAGTCCGGGGCACTTGTCTTGGTACGATCCTCGGCACCTTGCCGGGCGGCGGCTCGATCCTGTCTTCCTTCTTCTCCTATACCGTGGAAAAGCGCCTCTCCAAACATCCCGAGCGATTTGGGAAAGGTGCGATCCAGGGCGTGGCCGGCCCGGAATCCGCGAACAATGCCGGCGCCCAGACCTCCTTCATCCCGATGCTGACACTTGGCATTCCGTCTCACCCATTGATGGCCCTGATGATAGGCGCGCTGATGATCCAGGGCATATCGCCCGGCCCCAATGTGGTGCGGGACCAGCCAGCGTTATTCTGGGGCGTCATTGCGTCCATGTGGGTCGGCAATGCGATGCTGATCATCATCAATCTGCCGCTTGTCGGACTGTGGGTGTCGCTTCTGAAAATCCCATATCGCCTTCTGTTGCCGGCTATTGTTGTCTTCTCCGCGATCGGCGTGTTCACGGTGTCAAACAATGGCTTCGACGTGGCGATTCTCGCGCTGTTCGGCTTGATTGGCTATGGGCTTCACCGTCTGCTGTGCGAACCGGCGCCCTTCTTGATGGGGTTCGTCCTGGGCGGTCCGCTGGAAGAGCATTTCCGGCGGGCGATGGTCTTCTCGGACGGCGATCCGAGCATTTTCATTCGCCAGCCGATCAGCGCAGGCCTGCTCGCGGTCACAATGCTCGTTCTCGTTGTGGTGTCGTTTCCAGCCATCACCCGCAAGCGGGAGCAAATCTTCACCGAGGAATCCTGAGCCAACCATCGCTCGCCGCCGGCCAGCCCGATCTACAGAGGAGAAGCTCATGTCCAATAACCAGCCGCCACCCGTCTGGCTCATCACCGGCTGTTCCACCGGTTTCGGGCGAGAACTCGCGAGACAGGTCGCGCAATCAGGCCATCAGCTGTGCGCCACCGCGCGCCGCGTTGAAGATATCGAGGCCCTGGAGAGACGCTATCCTGAAACTGTGCTCGCGACGGTCCTCGACGTCACGCGACAGGACCAGATTGAGTCCGCCGTTGCGGCCGCGACCGCCCGCTTCGGCAGGATCGACATTCTCGTCAACAATGCGGGCTTCGGCTACGTGTCCACCGTCGAGGACGGCGACGATCAGCAGATCCGGGCCATGTTTGACACCAATGTGTTCGGCCTCTTTGCTCTGTGCCGCGCGATCATTCCCGACATGAGGAAGCGTCGACATGGCCATATCATCAACGTGACCTCGATCGCGGGCCTGAACGGCAATCCCGGTACAGGCTATTACGCAGCGACGAAACACGCGGTCGAGGGCGTCTCTGACGCGCTGATGCACGAGCTCACCCCCTTCGGCATCCACGTCACCTGTGTCGAGCCCGGCCCTTTTCGGACCGATTTCGCCGGTCGCTCGCTAAAGGAGACACCGGCGTCCGCGCCAGGGTACCAGTCCGCTCAGGAGCGGGCTGTCTCAATTCGCGCCAGTTCTGGACATCAAGCGGGCGATCCCGCGAAGGCCGCGAGCATCATCAGATCGATTGCCTTGAGCGCGTCTCCACCGCGCCATCTCCTGCTCGGCCGGAAAGCACTGGACACCGCACGGGAGAAGATCAAGCGCCTCGCGTCCGATATCGACAGATTTGAAGACATAACGCTCAGCGCCGATTTCCCATCCGGCGCATAGCCCCGGGGCAATGAGCACTGACCAGAAGTGCTCTACTCCTCGACGAGGACATCCTCGCGCCCCTTTCGCACCTTCGGAAACAGCATGACGAACAACATCGCCAAGGCGCCGAGCAAAAGCGCTACGGCGATGGGGCTCGATACGAACTTTGTCCAATCGCCATCACCCAGGATGAGCACGCGGCGAAAGTTGCTCTCCAGCGGATCGCCGAGGACAAACCCAAGCAGGAGCGGCGCCGCCTCGAAGCCAAGCTTGGAAAGCGTGAGCCCGACCACACCGAATGCCGCCATGAAATAGATGTCTTCGGGCAAGCGGTTTACCGAGTAGAGCCCAATGCAGCAGAAGAGGATGATCGCCGGAAACAGCAGACGATAGGGGACTTTCAGGAGCGACACCCAGATCCCAATCAATGGGAGATTGATGATGAGAAGCATGGCATTGCCGATCCACATCGATGCGACCATGCCCCAGAACAGATCCGGGTTCTTGGTGAATACCTGCGGACCAGGAACGATGCCCTGGATCGTCAGCGCGCCAAGCATGAGGGCCATCACGGCGTTCGGAGGGAGGCCCAGGCTAAGCAAAGGAATGAAACAAGTCTGCGCCGCGGCATTGTTGGCCGCCTCCGGCCCCGCGACCCCTTCGGGCGCCCCTCGGCCAAAACGGCTGGGGTCCCGTGCGAGCTTCTTCTCCGTGACATAGGACGCGAAAGGCGCCAGCAGGGTCCCGCTGCCGGGCAGAACACCAAGCAAGGAACCGATCACCGTTCCCCGTGCCACCGGGCCGACGGATCGCCGGATCTCCTCTCGGCTTGGCCAAAGCCGCCCGATCGTCGACTGGATGATCGGGCGATTGTCTGACTTTTGAATATTGTGCAGAATCTCGCCAATCCCGAAAATGCCCATGGCGAGAACTGAGATGTTCAACCCTTCGAGCAAGGACGGAAGCCCAAATGTCAATCTTTGTGCGCCTGTCTCCATGTCGGTGCCAACGGTCGCCAGAACCACCCCAAGGAGTACCGCCAGTATCGCCTTGAGCAGGGAGCCGCCCGCGAGCACAATCGCGAAGACCAAGCCGAGCACGATCAATGCAAAATAATCTTCGGGAGCGAGAAAGAGCGCGACCTGACCGAGCGGCTCCGCGAAAGTCCCGATGACGATCGTCGCGACGCAGCCGGCGACGAAAGATCCAAGCGCTGCAAGAGCCAGCGCCGCGCCGGCCCGGCCGCTACGTGCCATCGCGTTGCCATCGATGATAGTGACGATTGAGCCTGCTTCGCCTGGCATACGCACCAGAATGGCTGTCGTCGATCCGCCATATTGTGCGCCGTAGTAGATCCCGGCGAGCATGATCATCGAACCCACGGGTGGAATGCCGAAGGTGAACGGCAGCAGGATTGAAATCGTAGCGATCGGACCGATACCCGGCAGCACCCCGATAAGAGTACCGATCAAACAACCGAGCAAGCATAACAGGAGATTGTTAAAGGTTAGCGCTATCGAAAACCCAAGCCCGAGATCTGCGAGGAGAGATGCCATGATTAAGAAACTCAGATCAATAGTTCACACCGGGAATCAGGACGATCGGCATCGTCAGCTTCAAAGCAAAGCTGAATAGAGCCGCGCTGGCAGTGGTGAGAAGGATGGAGACGGCAAGGAGCTGGCGCGGTCGCTGATCAGGGGCGGCAAGGCCGGAGATGATGAGCGTGAGCAAGCCAGCGACCGCATAGCCAAAAAGCGGAGCGAGAAATCCGAAGCCGGCAACGGCTATAACGACGAGCGCGAGCGGCCGGAGCGGTGTCGGCTCCAGGCTTGGCCCATGCTTCAATAACCCGCGCATAACCAGCGCGGCGCCGCCAAACATGATGCAATAGGTGCAGATCCGCGGAAACAACGCCGGAGAAAACGTCGAATAACTCGTGGTTGTTATCTCGGATAAAGCACGAAGTATCAACGCGGCGATCACGATCAATACGAGGCCGGCAACAAAATCTTGAGGGCCGCGCACCCAATGTCTTCCGGCCTGACGCTCTAGCTGTTGCATGAGGTCCCCCCCAACCGGCATCTCGCTCACTCCTTTTGGAGACCCGCACGCCGGATCATCTCTTCCCATCGGACCATCTCGGATCGTACGAAGGCATCAGCCTCAGCCTGTGTCATGGCTGTCGGCTCGAGACCAAGCTGCCGAAGCCGGTCACGGACCTTGTCAGAGGTGAGAATGATCTTCGTCAATTCGGCATTGAGTCTGTCGAGGATGGGCTGCGGTGTGCCCGCTGGTGCAAAGACAGCGAGCATCGAATCCGTCACGACGTCCAGGCCTTGCTCGCGCATCGTCGGCACCTCCGGAAAGGCGAGCGTCCGCTTTGCGGTGGTACTTGCGAGAAGTCGCATCTTGCCAGCCTCCACGGGGGCTCTTCCGCCAGCTATGTCGGTCACCATGATCGGAAGCCGGCCACCAAGGAAATCCGTCGTGGCTTCAACCTGCCCCTTGTAGGGCGCTTTCCGAATAGTGAAATCGCCGACCCGCGCGAAGGTCTCACCGGTGACGAGGACACTGCTCTGCCAGAAGGGGAAGACGAGTTTCCCGGGATTGGCTTTGCCATAGGCAACAACGTCGGCGACCGATTTGAAATCGCTTTCGGACGGCACCGCGATCAGCCATGGGCTTCGGCCAATGGAAGCGACCGGTACCAGATCCTTCAGCTGATCCAGCAGCGGCGCCTTCATCAGGTTGGGATTCAAGGAGTAGGTGGATTGTGCCGTGAATAACAGCGTATATCCATCCGGTGCCGCGCGCGCGACGACAGCCGAGCCGATCGCGCCATTGGCACCGGGCCGCGCCTCCACGACGATGGATTGGCCAAGCGCCTTGCTCAAATCATCGGACACCGTTCGCGCAATCACATCGGTCCCGCCGCCCGCCCCGAATGGAACGATCATCGTTATCGGACGGCTCGGATAACTGTCCGCCGCAGAAGCGGCCGATAGCGACGCAAGACCGATCGCCCCTGTCAACAAGATAGCCAGGGACTTTGAGAGTGAGGTCATGATAGTCCTCCGAAGTCATCCATCCGGGCAACGACGCTCCGCAGCGCCTGTCAATCGGGTCTGAAGAGTGTTCTGGCGATATGGCGGACGCCGCCGTTGAGCTGTACGGGGTCGTCGCATGTGTTCATGTAATAGGTCGTCAGGAGTTGACCGGGCGTGACCTCGATGACGCGTGGATAGCCGAGGTCCCAACTGCCGCCGTCATCCCGCAGGATAAGCTCGGAACCCCATGTGCGTCCGCCGTCCTCGCTGACGCGGGCCCGGATGCCGTAGGGTGCGAGACGGTATCCATAGACACAGACGATCCGGCCATCGGCCATTTCGACGATGTCGCCGGGCGCGCCCCAATCATTGACACGCGACAGGAAATGCCACGTACGCCCGCCATCCTCGCTGGCGAACATCTCCGTCCAGAGAACGCTGGTCGGATCGCGCTGAGATCGCATGGAACAGAGGATCCGCCCGTTCCTGAGCGGAAGCGGACGGGGATAGAAGTACCGATGCGCGCCGAAGCGGGGGCTTCCCAGTTTGGCGCTGACGGCGGCACCATCGTCCTGTTCCGGGGTTATGAAGGACAGGAACTGCCAGGATTGGCCGCCGTCGGCGCTGGCATACACCAACGGCCGGCGTGTCCAGCCGTCCGGCGTCACGCTGGTCAAGGCGATCAAGCTGACGCCATCGGAGCGAACGGATGTGGAGCCCTGCCCGGACAGGGAATGCAGCCCACCGAGGGGCAGGATCACAGGACGGCGCCATGAACGTCCGCCATCCGACGACAGAGAAATCCAGGGACGAGCGGTGGGCACGAAATGCGCCGGCACGGCACCTGACAGGATGAAGACATCCTTGTCCAGAAAGTCGATAGGCTCTTCCCGTCTGTAATCCGCCGGGCCATTTCCTGCAATGTCGTCGGCAGACGTTGCCATGTCGAACACAGTCTGGAGGGAAGCCTCATCCCATGTTTCCCCACCGTCCGAAGACCTGATGGTGGATACACGACCGCGTGATACCGACAGCATGTCGTGATGTACATCGTCGGGGTTGTTATAGACGCAGTCATTGCGCGTGAACGCGGCGACGATATCGCCATCCGCCCTCTGCCAGAGGCCACCAAGAAAAGCCCACGCCGCGAACTCGCCTTCGTTCCGATAGACGATGCCGTGGCGCGCATCTTCGACGAGCCTCGGACGCTGGAAACGATTTGCCATGATAGTCCTGTCAATTTGGGACCGTCAGGGATCCGCGGCGAACGAACGAAATGCGCCCCCGACACCTACCGTGTTACAGTACAAACCTCGTATCGATCGAAAGGCCCCCGCTTCCGTGGGGGACCGTTTCTACCTCTATGCGCTTTTCTGCCACGAGAGGAGCGTGCCCTTGGTGACCGTTTTTGCAGTCTGCAGATCGGGCATGGGATACTCGCTCTCATTGATCACGAAGCCCGGCTTGCTCGCGAAATCCAGCCGCGGCGGACAGAATATGTCGTAGAGCGAAGACTCTCCCGCACCGACATCACGCGATGTGTGGACGACGTTGGCCGGAATGATGATGACAGACGGTGTCGGGATCTCGTCATGGTTGTCAGGACGCCAGTCAGCCAGGTTCGCGTTCCACGGCCAGCGCAGGTGGTGGATCCAGGTTCCGTGAAGCGTCAGCGACGCCTGTTCGAAATCTTCGTGCCAATGGGGACTAAGCGCCGTCGTGTCCCGCCGCGTATGATAATGCGCGAACAGGTTGACCATCATATTTGTGGAGCGGAACAGCCGCGGCTGTATGCGCTCGCCATTCGGATCCGCATAAGGCGCCAAGGGGTAATGGCGCACCTTGAAACCACCAACGGGATCTGGCCAGGGCTCGACCGGAGCGAGTTCCGGAGCGCCATCCGCATAGGTCGCCGCGTTCCACGCCTTGTCCCGGAGATCCGTCGCCAGGTTCGTAATGATCCGGGCAATCAATCCCTCCGTGCGCGCGGTGATGGCGCTCCGGCCCGGCGGGACGATCGTGAGCGAATCCTCGCCGAGTTCGACCTCCCCCTTCCCCGTCCTGACTACCGCATGCGTTCCGGGCGGTAGGATCACCATGTATTCATCAGAATTGTTCTCGCGTGTCAGCGTCGCACCCGGCTTCACGCGCGAAACCGCCACCACGAAATTGCCACCGCGCGTGACCCATGTCTTTGTGCCGGAAGCATCCGTCTCCTGGGGCTCCATAGTGTCGAAACAGGCGACCGATGCCTGACGTGCTGCCTTCTCCGTCACTCTGATCTCCTTGCGATCTGCTCTGGCCTTTGCCGGCTCTCGCCTTCACTTCAGCGAAACCCTTCGTCATACGGTAAGCGGGCTGCTGCAGTCTTCGCCAACGGCTTTCGAACCTATTTCGATCACCGAAAACAACGCTTGAACACGCTCCCCGCCCGCGATCCGGCGTTATTTTCATCCGACGAAACAAGAGAAATGATTGCGCGGCGATCAGTATCATAGCGTTACCGTTGGCCGATAAATCCGCTCCCATGTAACTTCATACGAGGGCCAAATGGACTTCCAAGCTCAAATGCGCGCAAGACAGGAGCTCGAGGCGCTCCTGATGGAATACTGGCACGACGTCGACACAAACTGGGGGCGCAACGCGGGCGAATACTACACGGATGATGCTGTGTTCGAGTCGACCTATGCCAGCTACCATGGCAAGGCGAAGATCAAGCAATTCTACCAGTATCGTCTGGATCGCGGACCGCGTGTCGCCGTCCACGCGGTGACGAACTTCCGCGTCGCTCTGGAAAGCCCGACGCGCGCCACCTGCAACTGGTATCTGCTTCTGTTTGCAGCGGATGGGAAGCCCATCCTCCCCACCAATCCCCCGATCCAGATCGCGCACATGACCGACATCTGCGTCAAGCAGCCCGATGGCCGCTGGCTCTATGCCCATCGCAAGTTCGACGCCTGGTTCGAGGGTGGCGTTCCCACCACGAACCCAAACCTCGACGACAAATAGCCCGACAAGCCTATGGCGCGCGGCAAGCTCGCGGGGCCGTTCTCAGGGAGAGCGATCCCGCGAAAGGTGAACCGAGGCGAGGATGAGATACCGGATACGGTTCCACAAACCACGGCATTGCGCAAATATGGATCATGGCATTGTTCACCGCGACGATGGAGCATTCTGCGGCTGGCCATTCTATTGCGGATTATGGAAATTCCCGGACGGGAGCATTCTGGCCAGCTTTAAGAAGATCATAAATAATTATGATCAAGCTGAAGCGATTAGCCATACAAGACTGACCGTGGGACAGGGTCAGCTCAAGACGATCCGATCCTACGACCACGGGCTGAGCTGGGACAATGACAGCCTGCAGACCGCTTTTGACCTTAAGGCCTCGGCGCAGGCTATCGCGGAGAGCGGCGGGCACAACTACGCCGATGAATCGCCAGTCGATTTTCTGGATCCGAACGTCATCACGATGTCCGGCGCGATGCCAGCGCTGCTTAAGTCCGACAGCCGCGCCTGGTTGCGGATCTCCACCGACGCTGGGCGCAGCTGGCGCAAGACGATCCTGCTTCCCCTCCATGGCCTTGGCGCCTTGACAGGACACGGCCCTCCCGCCGTGCGACCAGATGGGGTCGCTCTTCTCGGCCTTTCGACAACGACCTCTGACGGCTGGACAAACAGGCCACTCCTGTATGCCAGCACGGATGGCGCGCATTGGAACTTCCTGTCGTTTGTCACACCAGCGATCGAAGGCGGATCTGCGATCAGCGATCGGCAAGAACTGGCGCTTTTCGGCGCCATTCGCCACTTCTACACGCGGCCGCTCGTACTCGCCGACGGCCGTGTGCTCGCCTCCCTCCGTTTTCAACGAGACGCCCGGGGAATTTTCTGGACCGATATTTTTGAAAGCGAGGACGGCGGGCGTACGTGGCATTTCCTGTCGCGTGTCAACGATTGGGGGGCGCCCGGCGACATCGTCGAAATGGCCGACGGCCGGATCGTCTGTGTCTATGGATACCGTCTCGCACCCTACGGCATCCGGGCCCGCGTCAGCGAGGACGGCGGGCGCACATGGGGTTCTGAGCTTATCCTGCGGGATGACGGCGGCAGTTGGGACCTCGGCTATCCACGCGTCATCGAGGTCACACCCGGTCAACTCCTGACGACCTATTACATGAACACATGCGACGACCCCGTACAACTCAACGGCGGCGTCCGCCATATCGCCAGAACACTCTTCAGACCCGATTGATGGATCTCGTCTGCTCCCTCCGGCGGCTCCACGCTCAAAACGGACCATCCCATGGCCAAGATCATCATCAGCGCCGCGCTCACAGGCGCGATTCATACACCCTCTATGTCGAAGCACCTGCCTTTAACGCCCCAAGAGATTGCAGACGAGGCCGTTGCAGCCTCTCAAGCTGGTGCCGCGATCGTCCACCTCCATGCCCGTGACCCTGAGACCGGCAAGCCCGACCAATCGCCTGGAGCATTCCGGCCGATCGTTCAGGCGATCAAGCATCGCTCCGATTGCATTATCAATCTGACGACCGGCGGCGCACCAACGATGAACATCGAGGAGCGTTTGGCCCCGGCGGCACAGTTGAAGCCGGAGTTGGCCTCGCTCAACATGGGTTCGATGAATTTCGGGATCTTTCCCATGCTGGAAAGGACCAAGGCATTCGCCCACGACTGGGAGAGGCCTTATCTCGAGGGATCGAGGGACCGCATCTTCCGTAACACGTTCGCCGATATCGAGCATATTCTGACCACGGGCAATGAGAACGGCACCCGGTTTGAGGTGGAATGCTATGATATCGGGCATCTCTACACCCTGGCCCATTTCGTCGACCGCGGCGTCATCAAGCCACCATTCTTCGTCCAGTCCGTTTTCGGGATCCTTGGAGGGATCGGCGTTCACGCGGAGGACGTCATGCATATGAAGCGAACTGCTGATCGCCTGTTTGGTGCAGACTATCGATGGTCTGTCCTGGCAGGGGGGCGGCACCAGATCAGAATTGCCACGATGGCAGCCGCGATGGGCGGCAATGTTCGCGTTGGGCTTGAGGACTCACTCTGGATCGGGCCGGGCAAGCTCGCGCGCTCCAGCGCGGAGCAAGTGCCCCTCATCCGGGGTATCGTGGAAGGACTCGGCCTAGAGATCGCGACACCGGCGGAAGCGCGGGACATTCTCTCGCTCAAGGGGGCTGCACGGGTTGGGTTCTGAATATCGTCATTTCGCGGTGCGAAATGGAGAAGGCCGCCAGACGAGAACGGCTACTTTCATGCTACAGTTCTCCCAAAGATAAGGCACCCGGACCACGGATGCCAACATGGGAGATGCGCTATGGAAGGTTTAAGCCATCCTGCAATCACGGCTCATTCGGATGAGGCCAGCACCGAGCGTTTCAGCGGCCTCGCGCTCCGCGAGGAGACAAGTCCCACCCGATGCCGAACCAATTCACGCCGTGGCCTGTCAGATCCGGGACGTCGTTCCTACCCGCCCGTCGAGGCCGTCAGGCGTGCTCTCGAAATCTTGAGGACCGTCAATCAACTGCGCATTGCTTCTGTCACGGCTATACATGCCGTGACACATCTGCCGAAGCCAACCATCATCCGCATGCTCGAAACGCTGATGGCGGACGGCTACGTCGCAAGAGACAACATGTATGGGGGCTATCGCGTCACCTGCAAGGTGCATGAGCTCACAAAAGGTTACGACGGCATCTCGATGATCATCGAAGCCTCGCGCGCGCCAGCCATCGAACTCACGCGCCGGATCAAATGGCCGATCGGCATCGGTGTTCTCGATGGCTTAGCCATCTCCATTCAGTTCTGGACAGGAGCAATCAGCCCCTGGGCGCATACCAGCACCGTCCTGGGACTGCGGCCCGCACTCCTCAGCTCCGCGATGGGGCGCGCCTATATGGCTTTCTGTCCGGACGATGAGCGCGAAAAGATCATCGCGTGCCTTCGTGCCGATCCGGTTCAGGATTTCGATCTTGAGAAGGAGACGAAATTCAGACAGCTGCTTGCGCGCATGCGTAACGCCGGCAGCGCCGGATTCGCCGTGCGCGATCCACGGACCGAGCCGAAACAGATGACGACCCTCGCCATGCCGCTTATGTTCGAGGACCGCGTGATGGCGGCTATCTCTGTCAGCTTCTACAAGTCGGCAGTCCTCCTGCAGAACATCAGTAAGCAGATCGTCGTCCCGCTGAGCGAAACACGCCAGAAGATCGAGGAAAATCTGGCATTGCTGATGCGCGGGACCGGTAGCCACGGCGACGCCATGGAACATGTGCCCCATGGCCTAGCCCCCCTGTCGCCTGGGTAACCTCCGTGGAACGCGCCGGAATGAGCGGGGGCGTGTCACCAGGCGGCTGGGTCAGAATAGTCTTGAAGCGCGGCCGCCGCAGCGGACTTGAGAAAGTTCTGGTCATTGGAGACAACGAAGGCTGTTGCTCCGAGCTCTCTCATGGCACGCGCATCGGCCTTGCTTGAAACCAGGACCATGGCCGTCATACCGGCTTTGCGCGCCGCCGCAGTAATGTGCCTGACAGCGTCCTCCATCCGCTCCATGCCAAGGGCGGCGGTCAGATCGCCGCGTCCGATGAAGAAGGCGTCGAGGCCTTCAACAGCGGCGATTTCATCCAACTGGTCGAGCGCGGCCTCATCCTCGATCATGGCGATACAGGTCGTCTGCGCGTCCTGCGACCTGATGTGATCAGCAAATGTGGCACCGCCAAAATCGCCAGCCCGCGTCGTATTCGAAAAGCCGCGATGCCCGCCGCGATACCGGCATGCGCCTGCGATCATCCGGGCTTTCTCGGCACAGTCCACATGCGGGACCAGAACCCCCGTGGCCCCGACATCGAGAACCGAGAGGATGCTCGCCGCCGTCGGTTCGGCGACCCTGACCAACGCGGCGGTTCCGGAGGCTCGCGCACCAAGGCATGCCAGATCAATCGTACCCCGATCAAAGGGCGCATGCTCCTGATCGATGATTACGAAATCATAGCCCACCGATCCGATGATCTCTGTCGCGTGACTGGAAGGGGTCTTGATGAACGTGCCGAGCACATGCTCCTTTCGTGCAAGACGACTGCGAAATTCAGTTGCGGCTGGACGGACGCGGGTCATCGAAAGCTCTCCCATGTGCTGTTGAGCATGCAAACCGCTGCGCGCTGGGGGACTCCTAAACCATGGAACGGATGACGAAACCTATCAAATGGCGATTTTCGCCATGCGAAATACGCGTATCCAACCTTGCCCATCGAATAATTCGGGCAATAATCAATGATATATTCCGCTCGCGCAAACAACATCTGACAGGCCGTATTCTATCGAAACACTTGAATCAAATTATCGGGAGGCATCACGAATGAACTCTTCTGACTCGATAGACACCGTCGGGATCGTCGGCGCTGGGCTCGTTGGTTCGGGATGGTCGATTGTCTTCGCTCTCGCCGGATTCCAGGTGCGCATCTTTGACCGAGACCCCGGCGTGCGAGACGATGTTCTTCGGTCTGCGGCCAGCGCCATGCGAGAGATGGCTTCTGTGGGCCTCGCGGCGGACATCGACGCAGCACTCGGCCGTTTGACGATATGCAACTCGCTGGAAGAAGCCGTCAGGGATAGCGACTATATTCAAGAATCCGTCTTCGAACACATCGACGTAAAGACACAGATCGCCCAACAGATCGGGGACGCCCTGAAACCCGGCGCAATCGTGGGAAGTTCAAGTTCTGGCATCCCCGCCTCGGCGTTCACCGCGCAAGCCCCGCACAGGGAGCGCTTTCTCGTAGTCCATCCCATCAATCCCCCGCATATCGTGCCGGTCGTCGAATTGGTACCCGCGCCATGGACGGCGAAGGATGCCGTATCGACCGCTCGTCATCTTGTCGAAAGGGCAGGGAAAATCCCTGTTGTCCTGACACGGGAAATCGAGGGCTTCCTGCTCAACAGGCTACAAGGCGCGCTTCTCAACGAGGCCTTTGCACTTCTTGAGGATGGGTACGCGACAGCCGCGGATATTGATGCAACGGTATCCTACGGATTGGGGCTACGTTGGTCCTTCATGGGGCCTTTTGAAACCATTGATTTGAACGCTCCCGGTGGCCTCAGCGACTACGCGCGGCGGCTTGAGCCCCTTTACCATTCTATCGCGAGATCACGGCGGGAACCACGGGGCTGGCCCCCGGAGCTCATCGAGAGGGCAAATCGAGAGCGTCGCGAAGCGCTGAGCGAGCAAGACCTGCCGGCCCGTCGGGAATGGCGCGACAGTATGCTTATGGATCTTGTCAGCCACCTCGCTCGCCGCCGAACGCCGCCCCAATCCTAGGCACCTTTGGTGAAGACAAAAGCAAGGTCTGCGCGGGGGCAGCCGCCCCTCATTTCGTGCGCTGAAATAATCGCATTGCGCGCACGAATGTGCTTGGATCACGCGATTACTGACCCATACGATGGTTGAAGAAAAATGGGGGAGCCAGATTGTCACATCAGCCGCTTGTCGATTCACACTTTCATCTTTGGCGCGCCGAGCTGCCCCTGACCGACACAGCCTGGTACCGTAAGCTCACGGATGCCAGTGTCGACGAATTCATCAGTATCCTTGATCGCCATGGGGTGATTTTCGGTGTCATAGCGGCCGCTAGCCTTCATGGTGAGTACAATGACTATGTGAGACAGGCCCTCCGAACCCACCGCCGATTTCGGGCGACCGCGACGGTGTCTCCGCACATCGATATCTATCAGCTCGAGCGGATGCGGGATGACGGCTTTGTCGGTATCCGCTTTGTATGGGGTCTTCTTGATGAGATTCCAGATATTCGGTCCGGCGAATACAGACGGCTGCTACGCCGCGTCGCGGATCTGGGCTGGCATGTACATCTCACGGATCGGGAACATCGCATTGCCTCGACCATCGCGGCGGTCGAGGCTTCCGGTGCGAAACTCGTGATCGATCATCTTGGATTGTTCGACACACCGGATGGGATTAATGGCGAAGCGTTCAAGACTGTGATGGCCGCTGTCGAGCGTGGACGCACGTGGGTGAAACTGTCCGCGGGCTTTCGCTTTGAGCCGCCCACCGCCGCGAAGCAATATGCGCAGGCGTTGGTCGCTCTCACGGCGGGGGAGCGACTTGTCTGGGGAAGCGATTGGCCGTTTGCCGCCTTCGAGGGCAAGGTCTCATATCAGGATACGATCACCGCATTCGAAGACTGGGTCCCCGACCCGGTCATACGCGCGCGCATATCCGGCAGCACGCCACTGCGCCTTTATTTTACATAAATCACATTGCATTCACCCAGGCGCATGAATTCATAGAGAAAAAAGCCAAAAACTGATCGATGCTTCAAGAAACGCAATATTTGATTGAGGGAGGATTCCATGGACTTCAAGGCGACAAAGCGCCTTCTTTTATCCGCCATGGTGATGCTGCCATGCTCCATCGCGGCTAACTGGTCTCCCGCGCAGGCATCGACCTGCCCCCAAGGGTTTCCGTCCAAGCCGATCCGCTTCGTGGTCGGTTTCGGTGCCGGAGGTGGCACGGATCTCATCGCGCGGTCGATAGCCAGTGCTATCGAGAAGCAGCAGAAATGGACGATCGTGGTGGAAAATAAACCTGGCGCCAACGGCGGCGCCATGGCTGTTTGGCTGAAGAGCCAGCCGGCAGACGGCTATGTCGTCGGCATCCTGGGCACCGATGCGATTGCCATCAACCCGGCCCAGAACAACACCGGATATACTTGGCAGGACTTTGAATATCTAGGGTCGGGCATGCAAACCTGGCTCGGTCTTGTCGCCCTGTCGGACCGTCCCTATAGCGACCTTGCCGGCCTGATCGCCTACGCCAAGGAAAAGGGCCGGGCCACGGTCGCAGTTGCCGGGATCAACCAGGAGGTTCTCGTCCGTCAGCTCGCACAGGAATACAACGTCAGTCTCGTGCCCATACCAGGTGCCGGCGCAGCTGAGGCGATGACAAGCGCCCTTGGGGGGCACGTCGACGCGACAACACAGGGTACACTGCATGTTGCGCAGATCAAGTCGGGGAAAATGAAGCAGCTCGCCTCCATCATTGACCGGCGGGTGCCCTATGCTCCCGATTCGCCGACTTTGGCCGAACAGGGATCAAAGGCTGAACCTCTCAACTCTCACACCACGCTGATCACGCCGCGTGGCCTCCCGGAGGCCGTCAAAAGCTGTTTGAAGCAAGCTCTGGACGATGCGATCCGGACGCCCGAATACAAGGCCCAAATGGACAAATTCGAGAATGAGCCCTTGAACTTGGGAGAGCAGGGAAATCGCGATCTCAACGCACGGCTGGCTGACTTCTATATGAAGGTACTCGCCAAGAATTAGTTCCGGCTTCATTGATGATACTGGCCGCTGGGAACGCGCCTTGGATGGTTTGGTGGGTTGAATGACTGTGAATCAAAAAGACCTCGGCGCGGGCCTGAGCTTCCTGTGCATGGCGATGGTCTACGGATCGATCGCCCTGCGGGATCTTCCGATCGGCAGCGCGCTCAACATGGGACCCGGCTACTTTCCGATCGCGCTCTGCGCGCTGCTCGGCATTATCGGGATCTATCTGACGAGCCGCGCGCTGCGTGCCGGCGAAAGCGTCACCCTCGCCGGCCGTTTCGCCTGGCGGCCTGTAATCGCGGTCTGCCTGGCTATCATTCTGTTCGGGACCTTCATCCGAGAACTCGGACTATTTTTGAGTGTCCTCGGGACCGCCTTCATTTGCTCGCTGGCGAGCAGGCGGGTTACGCGAACAGGCGCTTTCGTTCTCGCTGTTGCGCTCGCGATCATCTGCACGGCGGTTTTCGCGCTTGGCGTACGGCTTCCGCTGCCAGTTATTGGAACGTGGTTCACAGGATAGCGACATGGAACTTCTCGGCAATCTTGAACTCGGCTTTTCCGTTGCCCTGCTGCCATTGAATGTCCTGTTCTGCCTGCTGGGCGCCTTGTTGGGCACGATGATCGGCGTCCTGCCCGGCATCGGTCCGCTCGCGACGATTTCGATGCTTCTCCCGCTGACCTTCGGGCTACCGCCCGTGACGTCGTTGATTATGCTATCGGGCATCTACTACGGCGCGCAGTATGGCGGATCGACCACAGCCATCCTCGTCAATCTCCCTGGTGAGGCATCGTCAACCGTCACGATGATAGATGGATACCAGATGGCTCTGCGCGGAAGAGCCGGGCCGGCGTTAGCTGCGGCGGCAATCGGGTCTTTCATCGCCGGGACGGTCGCGACGCTTTTTGTCGCCGTTGTAGCGACACCTTTCACCGCGCTCACGCTGAGTTTCGGCGCGGCCGAATACTGCGCGCTCATGATCATCGGACTTGTCTCATCCATCGCGCTAGCTTCAGGCTCGATCGTCAAGGCCATCGGAATGATCTGCGCCGGCTTGCTCCTTGGGCTGACCGGAACGGATATTTACACGAACCAGCCGCGTTTTACGTTCGGCGTCGTTGATCTGCTTGATGGCATTGACTTTGTCGCACTCGCGGTCGGCGTCTTCGGTGTGGGGGAAATTCTCCGCAACCTGGAGAACGAGGATACCCGCCGCTCCATCGTCGGTAAGATCTCAAATCTCTGGCCCGGCCGCAGCGATCTCAGGCGAATGGTCGGGCCCACCTTGCGCGGCACCGCGATGGGCTCTCTGCTGGGCGTGCTGCCTGGTGGGGGCGCCTTGCTTTCCTCTTTCGTCAGCTACAATCTGGAGAAGAAGATCTCGCCCAATCGCGCGGAGTTCGGAAAGGGAGCGATCGAGGGAGTCACTGCGCCCGAAGCCGCCAACAACGCAGCCGCCCAGACATCATTCATCCCGATGTTGTCGCTCGGTCTCCCGGCGACACCTGTCATGGCGCTCATGATCGGAGCCATGACTATTCAGGGTATAACCCCCGGCCCGAACGTGATCAGCGACAAGCCCGACCTGTTCTGGGGACTGATCGCGTCGATGTGGATCGGCAACGCAATGCTGATTATTCTTAATCTGCCTTTGATCGGCATATGGGTTAGCCTCCTGCGCGTGCCTTACAACTGGCTGTTTCCCGCGATCGTCACTTTTTGCTGCATCGGTGTCTATAGCGTCTCTAGCTCTGCGTTCGGCGTCTATCTGGTCGTGATCGCGGGCCTGCTCGGTTACGGACTGCAGAAATTCGATTGCGAGTGGGCTCCATTCTTCCTTGGCTTTGTCATCGGCCCCCTGTTCGAACATCAGTTGCGACGGGCAATGCTGATTTCGGGCGGTGACCCGACGGTTTTCCTGACGCGTCCGATCAGCGCGGCTCTCCTCGCGATCGCAAGCATCGTCCTGATCATCGTCGCAATGCCAGCCATCGCGCAGACCCGAAAGCAGGTTTTCGTCGATGATGAGGTCTAACCGCATAGTCCATTCGTTTTACCCTTCAGAGATTCACAGCACAATGACATTAGTACGCAAAGATTTTACTGTGACCACGATCGACGGCGTCGAGATCGGAATCCGCAGCGTTCAACTCAAAGACGGTCATGCGAGCCCCCCCGTCCCGATGATACTTATGCACGGAACGCGGATTCCCGGCATCAGCGAATTTGATCTGCCGGTTGCTGGCGGTTCACTCGCGGAGGATTTGGCCCGGAGCGGCCACGTCTGTTACATTCCAGATGCCCGTGGCTTCGGCGCCTCTGCTCGCCCGAATGAGATGAGCAAGCCTCCGCGCCCTACGAAGCCGATCGTACGGTCCCTAGAGATCACCCGCGATGTCGATGCCGCCGTGAATGCGCTGCGTGCGGAGACGGGGGCGGAACGCGTCGGCCTGTTCGGATGGGGTACAGGCGGTACGGTCGTGTTGATTTACGCCGCGCTCTGGCCGGAAAAGGTGAGCCACATCATTCTCTACAATCCTCTTTACGGCGGCACTCCCGATCATCCTGAGATCGGCCGCGGCTCCCGCTGGGAGGATCCCGACAGGCCAATGCGCTTCAATCAGAATAAATACGGCAATTACTACTTCAATCAGGTGGATATGCTGCGTAAGGGGTGGGACAATCAAATCCCGATCGAGGACAAGGATGAATGGCGAGATCCGGCAGTGCTTGCCGCCTTCGAGAAAGCTCTCGTAGATGGCGACCCCACAAGCCTCGAGCGCAACCCTCCGTCATATCGCAGCCCGAACGGTATGTTGGAGGACAGCTTCTACATGGGCCTGGGGCATAAACTGATCCACGCCAGTCAGGTCTATTGCCGCGTTATGGTGATCAGCCCGGAATACGATACCTGGACGCGACGCGATGACGTCACTGCCTTGAAGGAAGACCTCATCCACGCGGAGGAAGTCAGGATCTGGGAACCCGCCAACACCACGCACTACCTCCTGCTTGATCGTCCGGAGCGCGGCCGTGCCGAGGCGCTCAGACGCATTGAGGACTTCCTGTCCTGATGCAAGTGCAAGGCAGCGAAAGACGCCGACTAGGCGCTGGGACCTCCTTTTCTTTTGGTGTGACCACGGGTGCAAGCTGTTAGGATGAATGTATGGCCTTATCGACCATACACCATTCCCGTTGTCAGCGCTCCGCCCTCAGGATTAGAGTATCCGCGCGCGGTGTGATCGCACCGGAGCAAACGCCCGCGCGGCCATATCGATACGGGAACCACCGCAGGTGATACGCGGCGTCTATCTGGCTCTGGGCCTCTTCTTTGTAGCCCTCGGCTTCGTTGGTGCATTTTTGCCCGTGCTCCCGACCACACCCTTTCTCATTCTCGCAGCTTCCTGCTTTGCCCGGTCTTCACGGCGGCTGGAACGCTGGCTGATGCGCCACCCCTGGTTCGGTCCCATGCTGCAAGAATGGCGCTTGCGGGGGGCCATCCCCCGGAAGGCGAAGATCATGGCCCTCGCGGGCATAACGGCAGGCTTTCTGCTATTCTGGACCGGAAGTGAGCCAGGTCCGGTTCCGACGGCCACCGTCGCGCTCCTGATGCTGGGCGGGCTCGCCTACGTCTTTTCACGACCATCCTAGGGCAAGTCCCTTACGCTCGAACGATGCGGACCGGACGGGCAAAGCCATCGCCTTCGGACAGCGACCCGCTGATTCAATCCAAGCCGGATTGGCCCACGCCGCCCCGCAGATTGGAGCGCCCAGATAGGCCCCCAAGGCGCCGCGCTGTCTGTTTCCAGTCAGACACGAAAATTCCTGCGATGGTGGCCGAGCAGGCTTCCCGGTTGATGATGCCACGCACCACCAGCAGGACCTGCCCTGATCGATCCGAGCGCCATTCTCTTTGAGCGAGCATTTCACAGTCAATGGGGATAAGGTGCGGCGCCGATTCACTGTCTGACGACGCCGCATGCTCCGCAATTTTTTCTCGTACTATAAGCCCCACAAGGGTTTGTTCGCCCTCGACTTCTCCTGCGCGGTCGCGTCCGGGCTGCTTGAGCTCGGGTTTCCTCTGGCCGTGAAGATCTTCGTGGATAGCCTGTTGCCGAGCGGCGACTGGATGCTGATCATGCTCGCATCGGCGGGTCTTCTCGCGGTTTACCTCGTCAATACGGGGTTGATGGCCGTGGTCGTCTATTTCGGTCACATGCTCGGCATCAATATTGAGACGGAGATGCGCCGGCGCAGCTTCGATCATCTCCAGAAGCTGTCCTTCGGATTTTTCGACAACCAGAAGACCGGCCATATCGTCGGGCGCCTCACCAAGGATCTGGAGGAAATAGGCGAAATCGCCCATCACGGTCCGGAGGACCTCTTCATAGCGGTGATGACGCTCATCGGCGCCTTCATACTGATGTTTATGGTCAACCCGCAGCTCGCGTTGATCACGGCAGCCATCGTGCCGCTCATTGTCTGGGTAACAACGCGATACGGAGGCCGCATGAGCCGCAACTGGCGGCAACTCTATGAACGCGTTGGCAGCTTCAATGCCCGCATCGAGGACAATGTCGGCGGTATCCGCGTCGTCCAGGCTTTTGCCAATGAGGACCACGAGCGCAGGCTGTTCGCCTCCGACAACCAGAACTATCGTCGCACCAAGCTTGCCGCCTATCGTCTCATGGCCGTCACCACGTCGCTCAGCTATTTCAGCATGCGGCTGACGCAGATGGTCGTCATGATCGCCGGCAGCTATTTCGTCCTCAAGGGTGAATTGAGCAACGGTGGCTTCGTTGGCTTTCTGCTGCTCGTCGGGGTGTTCTTCCGCCCCATCGAGAAGATCAATTCGGTCATCGAGACCTATCCCAAGGGCATTGCCGGCTTCCGTCGCTACATGGAATTTCTCGCTGTAGAGCCGGATATCGCCGACAGGCCAGATGCCATGGCGGTTTCTGGGCTGAAGGGACATATTCGCTACGACAACGTTGCTTTCGGCTACACACCGGACAGGCCCGTGTTGCGCGGGATCAATCTGGAAGTGCGCCCCGGTGAGATGGTCGCCTTCGTCGGCCCTTCCGGAGCCGGCAAGACAACCATCTGTTCACTCCTGCCGCGATTCTACGAAATCGACAGCGGCGAGATCAGCATCGATGCCATCGATATCCGGGCGATGACTCTTGCGTCCCTGCGTGGACAGATCGGCATCGTGCAGCAGGATGTCTTCCTCTTCGCCGGCACTATCCGCGAGAACATCGCCTATGGCCGCCTCGATGCCAGTGACGCAGAGATCGAGGAGGCCGCGCGCCGCAGCCGCCTCGACCAGGTTATTGCCCGTTTGCCGAATGGCTATGACACCATCATCGGCGAGCGCGGCGTCAAGCTGTCCGGCGGACAGAAGCAACGACTGGCCATCGCGCGCGTGTTTCTCAAGAACCCGCCGATCCTCATTCTCGACGAAGCGACATCGGCGCTCGACACGGAAACCGAGCGAGCGATCCAGCGCTCCTTGACCGACCTGTCCAAGGGACGCACGACGCTCGTTGTTGCCCATCGCCTTGCCACCATCCAACATGCAGACCGCATAATCGTCGTTGATGACCACGGCATCGCCGAGCAGGGCCGTCATGACGACCTCGTCAAGGCGGGCGGCCCCTACCAGCGGCTTCACGAAGCCCAGTATGGCGCTCTCTTCAAACGTGCTGGCGAATGATGCGGTCAAAGGGAACACATGGGATGCGCCTGTTCGAACCGATATTCAGGCGGCGTGCTTTTTTCGTGTGTTGCCGTGTTGGCATCTATGTATAAAACAGCGACTTCGAGAGTGATCGCGCCCCGGCCGCCCTTTCGCGGGTGACAGTCCGCCTGGATGCGTGACTGTCGTCCTCGTTGGTCAGCCGTTACCGGCGGATCCAGGACTGCTGGTCAGGATTAAGTCTGGAGGGTTTGTTCATGCCGCATGAGACCACGCTCATCGCGACTGTTGCAGTGGGTTTCGTGCTGGCCTTCATCTTCGGCTTCCTGGCCGATCGCTTCCGATTGCCGCCCTTGGTCGGCTATCTGGTCGCCGGCATCTTCATCGGGCCCTTCACGCCCGGCTTTGTTGCTGACGCCGGCCTCTCCGGCCAATTGGCCGAAATGGGCGTCATTCTGCTGATGTTTGGTGTCGGCCTGCACTTCTCCATTTCCGATCTGATGGCGGTCAAATGGATTGCCATCCCCGGGGCGGTGGGCCAGATCGTCCTCGCGACACTGATCGGCGTGGGTGTCGGCACGATCTGGGGGTGGAACCTCGGGGGCAGCCTGGTGTTCGGCCTTTCTCTTTCGGTCGCAAGTACCGTGGTGCTGCTGAAGGCTCTGGAAGAGCGCAACATGTTGCCGACAGCCAACGGCCGGATCGCCGTGGGCTGGCTCATTGTCGAAGATCTCGCAATGGTCGTCGCGCTCGTCCTGCTGCCAGCCTTTGCGGAGACCTTGGGTGGCCACGCTGCAAGCGGCCATGGCGCCGAGGCGGCGGCCGATACCAGTCTGGCGATGGCATTGGGCCTCACTCTCCTGAAAGTCGCGGGTTTCGTCGTGCTCGCCATCGCGCTCGGACCGCGCGTGGTGCCGTGGATTCTCGGGCAGGTTGCTCGCACCGGCTCGCGAGAGCTGTTCACCCTGTCGGTGCTCGCGGTAGCGCTCGGCATTGCCTACGGCTCGGCGGCCATATTCGGCGTGTCATTTGCGCTTGGCGCCTTCTTCGCGGGCGTGGTGCTGTCCGAATCCCGCTTCAGCCATCGTGCCGCGCATGAGTCCCTGCCCTTGCAGGACGCCTTCGCCGTGCTGTTCTTTGTCTCGGTGGGCATGCTCTTCGATCCATCGATCCTCATCCGAGAGCCGCTTGCGGTGCTCGTCGTGCTGGCGATCATCATGGTCGGCAAATCCCTCGCGGCCATGTTGATCGTTCTCGTGCTCGGCTATCCCCTCGCAACGGCTGTGACAGTTGCCGCAAGCCTCGCGCAGATCGGGGAATTCTCGTTCATCCTCGGTGGCCTCGGCGTCGCTCTTGGCCTACTCCCGAAGGAGGGCAGCGACCTCATTCTCGCCGGCGCCCTGTTGTCCATCACGCTGAACCCGCTGGCCTTCGTTGTCGCGCCGAAACTGATCAGCCGGCTCGGTGTCTGGAAGGCGCTCGCGACCCATGGCGAGCATCGCTATAACGCGTTGGAAGCCGATATCGAGGCCGCACAGGCCCGCAGCCATGAGAGGGAGCACGCCCACGCTCTCGAGGTGCAGCAAGTCGTGCAGCGCTTCCCGATCTTCGCGGATATCGACCCCGAACAGCGCCAGGAATTCCTGCTTTTGTTCCGGCCGGAAAGCGCCGACCCTGGCGACCGCATTATCCAGAAGGGCGACAAGCCGGACGGGATGTATTTCATCTCATCGGGCAAGGCTGTCGTTGATACCGAGGCTGGCGACATAACGCTTGGCCCCGGGGACTTCTTCGGCGAGATGGCGCTCCTCTCCGGCAGCCGCCGAACAGCGGATGTGACCGCACTCGACTATTGTGAGCTCTTGACGATGAGCCGGCGCGACTTCCTGCAGTTCGTCGCCCGTAACCCGAGCCTACGCAGGCGTTTCAGCGAAACAGCCACGCACCGCAGCGAGGTGAACCGCCGCAACCTGATCTCCGAACCGCCGGCTGCTCCTTCCAACTGATCCTGTCAGGAGTTCGCCGACGTATAACTCAAGTCCGGACTGTGGCGACGCGTGGCGGGTCGATCGTTCGAACGCCCCGTCCCCACACCGGTCAATAGCCGACGGTGAAACGCTGGCGGATATGGGCCGGCTTCTCCAGTTCATCGACGAGGGCAATGGCATAGTCCTCGAAGGAGATGCTGCTCCCCCTGTCATTCGTCAGCAGTTCGTCCTTGCCGAGGCGGAACTGGCCCGTACGTTCGCCGGGAACGAAGAGCGCGGACGGCGACAGAAACGTCCAGTCGAGATCGGTAATCCCGCGCAGCTTGTTCAGAAAATCGCCCCCCTTGGTGGCTTCGGCCTTGTAGGCCGCGGGGAAGTCGGGCGTGGTGAGCAGGGCAACACCGGGGGCGACCTCCAGGCTGCTGGCACCGCCCACGACGAGATAGCGCTTGACGCCCGAAGCACGGACGGCCTCGATCAGGAGGTCCGGATCGCTGGCGAGAAAATGAACGGAGCTGATGACCGCATCATGCCCCTTCAAGAGTTCCGCCAGCCCCTTGCCGTCGAACACATCCCCCTTCGTGGGTGTGACATTCCGGTCCGCGGGGATTTTCTCCGGATGACGGGCGATGGCGGTGACGGCGTGACCACGGCGTGTAAGTTCTGCGAGTATGCGCGAGCCGGCATTGCCGCTGGCTCCTATGAGAGCGACTTTCATCGTCTTCGTTCCTTTCGGCTATGAACTGTTGGTGTCAGGCGAGGTCGAGCTGGCGAAGCAAAGTCTCGCGATCGCCATAGAGAAGCTGGCTCGGCAGGAGGCGATCGCCGTCGTCCGTGGACAGGATCACGGTCGGCACCCCACGCGCGCCATAGGTCGTCATAAGGCGTCGTCCGGTCGTGACCTGGTCACGTGTTGCGGCAAGAATGTCCGGGTCAGCGGCAACAAATCTGGCCGCAGGCGCGGATAGCCCGATCCCGTCGAGCACCGCAGCAACCTCCTGCGCGACCGAAGTATCGCGGCCATCGACATAGCGTGCATGCTGAATCGCCTTGAAGGCCGCGAAGAGCCGCTCGGGGGCTTCAACACCGACAGCGACAAGCGCGCGCGTAGCGGCCGTCGAATCGAAGGCCGTGCCGGGCCGCAGAACCTGCTCGCGATAGAGTTCCGAGAAGGGCTGTCCTGTCAGAGCAGCGATCCGCCGATCATTCTCCCAGGCGTAGGCCGCAAAGTTGGCATCCATGGCCCGCGCGCCCGCGAACAGGCCGGTTGGCACAAAGGTGATCCTGACCCCGATCCGCAGCGCCTCCAGGGCCGGCATCGCGCCGTAGCACCATCCACACAGCGGATCATAAAGATAAGTCAGCTCTTTAGGACTCATCTCAGAGGCATCATCGATGCCCGGGATCGGCGGCTCTATGCTATGGTTCATTATCAGACCAAGTTCCGCTATAAGACTTAGTTGTAAATATCGAGTGCTAACATAGGCAGTTCGGGATTCGTGACAAGGAGTCATCAAAATGACCCTTGGTCATCGCAATCTCACCGTCGGCATCGCACGGCCATCCCCGCCCGGCTGTGAAAGAGGAGGAGTGAAGCGTGGTTGCAAAGCCGGCAGACATGAGATCGGACGCCGTGGACGGTGAGTTTTCGTTCTCACCGTGCCCTATCCGGGATGTACTGGACCGTATCGGTGACCAGTGGAGCCTTCTCGTTCTAGAGGCGCTGGAACCAGGAACCCTCCGGTTCAACGCGCTAAAGCGTCAGATCGGCGATATCTCGCAGCATATGCTGGCACGCACTTTGAAGCGTCTTGAGCAGGATGGCTTCGTGTCGCGGACGCTTTATCCGGTCATACCGCCGCGGGTGGACTATGCTCTCACACCACTCGGTCGCTCGCTGCTGGTACCGTTGCGCAATCTGATCACGTGGGCGGACAACAATCACGATGCCGTTTGCGCGGCGCGTCGAACCTATCGTGACACGGTCGTCTGAAAACGCCCTGTTGAAACGGCGGACAACGCGTGTCAGATGGATTTCGTTAACGATTAGGTCTCAATCCACGACCATCCTGGGATCGTCGGCGCCTTGAAGGCCCGTTGTCTCAGGAAATGGTGATCAATGGCTTTTCACACGACTGAAGTCCGCCCCGGAAATCGCTGGCGCCGCGCCATTGCGGCTGGTCTCCTTGCTCTCCTGGCGGGTATCTCCACGGCACAGGCCGGTACGCTTTGCACGGTCATTGCAGATGCTGCCACAGGTCAATTTCTGCGCAAGGAAGGGACCTGCGAGACCGACGTTACACCCGCTTCCACTTTCAAGATTCCCCTCAGCCTGATGGGGTTCGATGCTGGGTTTCTCAAGGATGAGCACACCCCATCTCTTCCTTTCAAGAAGGGATATGCCGCCTGGATTCCGGCCTGGAAGCAGGATACAGATCCATCGAGCTGGATGAAGAACTCAGTTGTCTGGTATTCGAGGCTGATCACCGAAGCGCTAGGCGAGCAACGCTTTCGCGACTATGTCCGCCGATTCGATTATGGCAACCGGGACGTCTCTGGTAACCCCGGCAAGAATGACGGCTTGACCAACGCCTGGCTGAGTTCATCTCTGAAGATATCGCCACTTGAGCAAATTGCTTTCTTGCGGAAGCTCGTTCGCCGCGAATTGCCTGTGAGCCCGCATGCTTATGTCATGACGAGCAAGATTACCGCGTTGCAGGACGTGGAGGGCTGGAGCGTTCACGGCAAGACGGGAGCGGGTCCAGTGCGCCGTCCCGACGGTTCCGTTGAAAGCGGCCAGTCCTACGGCTGGTTTGTTGGCTGGATGGTCAAGGAAGGCCGGACACTCGTCTTTGCTCGCCTCGTTCGCGACGAAAAGCGTGCGGCCGTGAGCCCCGGTATCCGGACACGCGAAATCTTCCTTCGCGAATTGCCCTCCATCATTGCCCAATTCTAGCATCGCAGGCGGGCGGCTCCGGGGCGGGAACATCGCGCGGATCGATCCTCTGGCGGCCTCAGCGCGCCAGGTACAGAAGTGGGCTGGCGGGCGCGAGCGGTCAGCACGCGCTTTCTATCACAAGCTGATCCAGCAGAGAGCTCAGAAGCCGCAGGCCAGCGCCGGTCGTGATCGCGATCGCCGGCAGCGTCATCCATTCAAGCGTCCAGGCCGCTCCGGATCTTTCGTTCTCATGGATCAGCGCCTGATGGAGAATCCCGGTCTGGCCGGCGTTGTAGCGCGCGAGCGTCACCAGTACCTCGGCTGCCACCGGATTTGACTTGTGCGCCATCGCTGATGATCCGCCGCCGCCCGATAGCCGGACGGCAGAGATTTCATTCTGGGCCATCAAGGCAACATCCGCTCCGATCTTGCCCAGCGAACCGCTGATCAGCGACAGCCGTGACCCCAGGCTGGCGATCCGATCTCGCGCCGCGTGCCAGGGCGAGGCATTGGCAAGGCTGAGACGATGTGCGAGGGCGCTGGCTATCGCATCGCCGTAACCCGCGAAACTGGAACGATCACCGATCGGGCCTCCGAGCTGAATCACCAGACATGTGGCACGGGCATCGCCCAGCGCCGCGAGATGGCGCCCCAAGGGTTCGGCCCAGGTTTTCAGTTTTTCATGCCATGTGAACGGGAGTGCCTGTTGCATCCGCGTGTGCGCCATCAGCGACTCTTCGCCATGGAGGCGGCCGATGGCAGCAAGCTTGTCCAGGATGGTCGACAAACGCGCTTCAAGAACTGGCAAAACCTCGGCGAACTGGAGAACCAGCGCGGTGTCGATAACATCCTGGCTCGTGGCGCCCTTGTGCAAGGCATCGCGGAACTGCTGCTGCAAACCGGCGCGGATCTGTTTGATCAATGCGGGTACGACGACACCGTCACGGGCGATGCCCAGCGCGAGATCGTCCCAATCCGGACGAAAAACCGCTAGCGCCGCCGCGACCGCCTCGGCTGCTTCGGTCGGAATAAATCCCGCATCCGCCTCCGCACCGGCAAGCGCCGCTTCGAAACGCAACATTGCACCAAGCTGCGCCTCGTCAGACAGCAGGCCTTCAATTTCACGGTCGCCGACAAGTGATGCAAGAATTGGCATAGGATTACATGGTATCCGCGTCTATATTCCCCGCTCGCATAAATCTATCACATATCGAAGAATACGGTTTCTCCATCTCCTTGCAGATGGATATCAAGAACATATCGTGGAACGTCGCCATTCTCTTTGCGAGCGATCAACGTCGCCCGCCGCCTTGGATCGGGAATGCGGGTGAGGATGAAATCCTTGGTATTGGCCGCCTCCTCGTCAGCGAAATAGAGCCGGGTTTGCAGGCCGATATTGATACCCCGTGCTACGATCCACAGCGCGATATGCGGGGCCATCGGCGCTCCGTCGGGGCCAGGAACAGGCCCGGGCTTGATCGTCTCGAACAGGAAGACGCCGTCGCTATTGGTTGCCTGCCGCCCCCATCCCGTAAAGGCAGGTTTCGAATTGGAAGCTCGCCCCATCGGAACGATATAGGAGCCATCCTTGTCGGCCTGCCAGATTTCCACCACGGCATCGCTGACCGCCGCGCCAGCCCCGTCAAGGATCCGCCCGGATACGACAATCCGCTCACCGCGCGTGTCTGGCGATACCATCGTCGCGCCGGGATCGGCGTCATAAACACCCTTGATCTCCGCAACGTTGGGCGTCAGACCAATATGAACATAAGGTCCCGCCGTCTGGGATGGCGTTTCCTTCAAGGTCGGGACGGGGTGCAGCATCAGTTCCCCTCCAGCTTATTCTCGAACATGGTGGAGCGCCTGCCACGCAGCACGATGTCGAAGCGATACGCCAAAGCGTCCATCGGCGTCGTGTTGTGGCGATCGAGCTTCGCGATCAACTGCTCAACTCCCGCCTTGTCCGGGACGCTGCCAACGATCGGGCATTGCCAGATCATCGGATCGCCCTCGAAATACATCTGTGTAATCAGCCGCTGAGAGAAGGCATGACCGAATATTGAAAAATGAATATGGGCCGGCCGCCAGTCATTCGCGCCGTTAGGCCATGGATAGGCGCCCGGTTTGACCGTGCGAAAAGAATAAAATCCGTTTTCATCGGTTATCGCGCGTCCGCATCCTCCGAAATTTGGGTCGAGAACGGCGAGATAGCCTTCACGCTTGTGACGATAGCGACCTCCGGCGTTGGCCTGCCAGAACTCGACCAAGGTGCCGACGACCGGGCGGGCGTTCTCGTCGAGCACCTGACCATACACGATCAGCCGCTGGCCGATCGCTTCACCGCCACCCTGGCTGTAGTTGCGGATGAGGTCATTGTCGAGCGGACCGAGAGGCGTGTCGCCGAACGTTGGCCCCGTCAACTCGGACGCCGTCGTTGGAAGTGACAGGAGCGCATGGCGCGGCGCGCGGAAAATCGTGCTCTTGTAACCCGGCGTATTGGCGGGAGGCTGCCACGCGCGGTCACGCGCGTAGAGCGCGCCTCCATCATTGCCCGGCAATATGATACCGTTCACCTGTCTCCTCCCCGTCCCTTGGCCAACTCCCCATTCGCCTGATTTCTTTTGGCGAGTTCTCCTTTGGCCAATTCTCCCTTGGCGATCTTGAAGGCACGGTTCGCGGCCGGGACGCCAGCATAGACAGCCACATGCAGAAGCGCCTCCTTGATATCGTCGGGCGAGGCTCCCGTATTGGCGGTAGCGCGTATATGCATGGCGAGCTCCTCATCATGCCCGAGGGCTGCCAGCAAGACTACCGTCAGCATCGACCGTTCGCGCTTGCTGAGCCCCGGCCGAGACCACACCGTTCCCCAAGCGCCCTCGGTGATGAAGGTTTGGAAATCCTCGTCGAAGGACGTCTTGTGGGCCGTGGCCCCATCGACATGAACATCGCCGAGAACCGATCGGCGCGTGACCATGCCTTGCTCGAACCGGGAATTGTCAGCCATGGTTGGCCTCATTGAGGAAGGTAATGATGCGCTCCGCCAACACCCATGGCTGCTCGATCGCGGGAATATGGCCAGCGTCATCAATGACAGAAAAGCGTGCTCCGGGAATGCGCGCGGCGGTATCACGCACAAGTTCCACCGGGGTCGAGACATCGTGCGCGCCAACCAGCATCAGAGTCGGAACAGCGATCGACCCAACCTGCTCACGCAGGTCCGTATCACGGAGCGTGGCGCAGGTGCCCGCATAGCCCGCCGCCGGCGTGCGAAGGAACATATTCCGCCATCCCGCGATATCGACGGGCTGCTCCTTGCGGTATCTCTCCGTGAACCAGCGCATCATCACGGCATCGCCGAGTGCCTGCATGCCGCCGGTTCGCACCAGCGCAATACGCTCGTCCCACATGGCTTCCTCGCCGATCCTGGCGGCCGTGTCGCACAAAACGACGCCCGCGATGCGGGACGGATGCTGCAAGGCCATGCCCTGGGCAATGAGGCCCCCGACCGAGACACCGGCCAGCGCAAAACGCTCGACCTCGAGATGATCGAGCAATCCGGTGAGATCGCCGACATGGTCGTCAAGCGAGTAGTCCGTCCCAGGCGCATCGCTCAGCCCGTGCCCACGCTTGTCATAGACGATAACCCGATAGCGATCTTCGAGCCGGGCTGTGACCGCCTCCCAGATGCGCGCGTCCGTGCCCAGCGAGTTCGCCAGCACCAGAACCGGGGCCTCCCGGCGCCCACGGACTCCATAATTCAGCAGAATGCCGTTGATCCGCGCAAACGCCATGATCGCCTCTTGTTGACACGATTTAAGATGCGGACGAGGCGCGAGTAAAATAATTACTTAACGGGCCTCTATAACCTATGGCTTATGGGACGAGGCGTATGGTCGAAGTCCGTCGATTGCCTGCCGGCCCGCCCCATCATTAGAGGTCGAAGATGTCTCGCCCTATCATCGATCCGCGTATCAAGCTCCGCCACATCTCGTGCTTTCTGGAGGTGGCGCGGCTCAGCAGTGTCGTCAAAGCGGCCAACGCGCTTAACATCAGCCAGCCTGCGGTCTCAAAGACCATCCAGGAATTGGAGGATCTTGTCGGCGCGACGCTTTTTGATCGCAGCCGACGCATTCTCGCGCTGACGCCCCTGGGTGAGGTTTTCTATCGCTACGCCGGGACGAGCCTGGCCGCGTTGCGCCATGGCATCGAGGCTGCGCGGCAAACCAGCGCCGTCACAACCGTCAAAATCGGTGCCTTGCCCACGGTCTCCGCGCGCATCCTTCCGGCGGCCGTCGAAGCGTTCTCATCCCAAGGGCCTGGCACGCGCGCCCGTATTATAACCGGGCCCAACGGCTATCTCCTGTCTCTCCTGCGGACTGGCGACGTCGATCTTGTCATCGGCAGGATGGCTGAACCGGATGCAATGCTCGGATTTGCCTTCGAGCATCTCTATTCCGAACGCGTCGTCATGGTCGTCAGGCCTGGCCATCCCTTGCTCAAGGAAAGCAGATTTGACCTTGCGATGATCGAAAACTACCAGACCCTCCTGCCGACACCTGACTCGGTGATCCGGCCTTTCGTGGACCGCATGCTGATGGCCAACGGCATTGCTGGTCTGCGGGCGAATGTCGAAACGGTCTCCAATGCCTTTGGCCGCGCCTATACGCGTCAGACCGACGCCATATGGATCATTTCCGAAGGCGTAGTCGCCAATGACATGGCTGAGCAGTTGCTCGTCGCCCTGCCTGTTGATACCAAGGAAACTACGGGGCCCGTCGGGCTCACAACCCGTACCGACACCACGCTGTCGTTATCGGCCATGGCCTTCATGAGAACCGTGCGCGACGCGGCAGCGAGGCTGTGCGACTAAAGCGACGCCCTTGTAGCCTCGCGGTACCGGCTGGGCGCCACGCCCAGCATCCGCGTCAAAAACCGCGTAAAATAAGCGGGGTCATCATAGCCAAGCTCCGCACCGATCTGCTTGATCGTCAGAGATGAAAACAGCAACTGCCGCCGCGCCTCCAGCGCGATACGCCGCTCGATGATCTGCAGCGCCGAAATGCCAAGCACCTGGCGGCTAATCCGGTTGAGATGCGTCTGGCTGATCCCCAACGCCTCCGCGTAGTCGCCAATGACGCGCGTGGTCCGATAACGCCTGTCGACCAAAGCACGGAAAGCAGCAGCATGCCGCGCCGCCTGGTTGAACCGGGCATCGGCGCGATCATAAAGCCGGCCTGCCCGTGCTAAGGCAACGAGCAGCAAGGTAATCAGGGCTGGCATCGCCATGCCGTGGCCGATCTCCCGACGGTCTACCTCGGCAATCAAATTGGCGATCGCCGCGTGCACCTCATCCATCCCGCACCCAGTGAGCACGCGCGGCTGCGCGCTGATTTCGCTGACGTCCCGTCCCGCGGCCTGCACATCCCTTTCCATCAGCGTCAGCACGACACCCAGGACATCGCGACTGAACACATAGCCATGCACCGTCATCGCGGGGACGACCACAACCGCCGGGCCGACGAAATCGTATGTCGCGCCATCGATCGTCGCCCGCACGGTGCCGCTGGTCACCTGGAGGATCTGGAACAGCTGCTCGTGACGATGCGGAGCGATCCGGAAATCATGGCGACTGCTGCGCGAGACGATGGTCTCCCAATGGAGCCATTCGTGCTCCCTGTCCGGGACCGCCTCGCCGAAAAGCGCATAGATCGGAATTGCTTCCATGGTCGGATATTCCAATACTTTGCGTGCTCCGTCCATTGGCTTCCCGTGGCTTTGCGCGCAGCATTCCTAAAACGGGGAGGAACGGGTGCGCACGCAAGTCGCTATTGTCGGCGCCGGGCCGGCGGGCTTGATGCTGGGCCTGTTGCTGGAACTTGCCGGCATCGACAGCATCATCCTCGAGCGCAAGAGCGCCGACTATGTTCTCAGCCGCATCCGCGCCGGCGTCCTGGAACAGGGCGCCGTCGAACTCATGGAGCGTGCTAAGGCCGGATCACGGCTTCAACGCGAAGGCCTTGTTCATCACGGCATTGAACTTTGCTTTGATGGCGATCGCCACCGCATCGATTTCTCCAGGCTGATCGGACGTCACGTCGTGGTCTACGGTCAGACCGAAGTCACGCGCGATCTGATGGCGGCGCGGCAGGCGCCAACGATCTATGGCGCGGACGACGTCACCTTGCACGATATCGGCACGGTGCGGCCTTGGATCACTTATCGCGTGGACGGTGAAGCCCGCCGCCTCGACTGTGATTTCATCTGCGGCTGTGATGGATACCATGGCGTTTCGCGGCAAAGCATACCAACGGGTTCGCTCACCACCTTCCAGCGTGAATATCCATTCGGCTGGCTCGGCATTCTCGTCGACAAGCCACCGGTCGCCCACGAGCTCATCTATGCCCATCACGAACGCGGGTTTGCCCTGTGCTCGCAAAGATCGCCGACACGCAGCCGCTACTATATCCAGGTACCGGCCAGCGAACATGCGGAAGCCTGGTCTGACGATCAGTTCTGGGACGAATTGCGGGCCCGCCTGCCTCCCGATATCGCGGAGGCAGTCCAGACCGGCAGCTCCATCGAGAAATCCGTGGCGCCGCTGCGAAGCTTCGTCGCTGAACCCTTACGATTTGGCAGGCTGTTCCTTGCAGGCGACGCGGCCCATATCGTGCCGCCGACGGGTGCGAAGGGCCTCAACCTGGCCATGCGCGATGTGGCGTCGCTCGCCGATGCCTTGATCGAATTCTTTGCCGAGAAATCGTCCATGGGCATTGAGACCTATTCGTCCGACGTGCTTCACCATATCTGGCGCGCCGAGCGCTTCAGCTGGTGGATGACAAGCCTGCTGCACACTTTCCCTGAGACTGGACGATTTGGGCGCCGTATTCAGCGCGCGGAATTCGACTATCTCGCGCAATCGACCGCCGCACAGATGAGCCTTGCCGAAAACTATACGGGGTTCCCCGCTTGATCCTCCGCCCTCCTGTCCCGCGCAACGGCCTTCAAGGCCCGACGCCGAGGAGGCGTTGCACAAGCTGCGGCTCCGCGGCGAGCGTCCCGGGCATTCCGTGCCAGACGATTCGCCCGCGTTCGAGAATGATGACGTCGTCGGCGAAATCGAGCGCCGCCTTGATCCGCTGCTCCACCAACAGGATTGTCATTGTCCTGGCAGCAGCCAACGCTGTCAGAGCGGCCATCAGCTCGTCGCATATGACGGGTGCCAGTCCCTCCAACGGCTCATCCAGGAGCAGCACCGCCGGCTGGCCAAGGATTGTTCGCGCCGTCGTGAGCATCTGCTGCTCGCCCCCGCTCAGCTGCGAGCCCAGATTGTTGCGCCTCTCCTTGAGGCGAGGAAACATCGCGTAGCTTTCCTCGATCGCGGATCTCGGGCGCCGCTTGAGACCGACCTGCAGGTTCTCTTCCACAGTCAGGGATTGGAAGATCGACCGGTTCTGCGGCACATAGCCGAGGCCACCCAGCGCCCGCGCCGAGCCGTCGAGTGATGTCAGATCCAGCGTCTCGATCATGACACGTCCAGCGTAGCGCTTCGTCTGTCCCGCGATCGAGGCAAAAAGCGTCGTCTTGCCCACCCCATTGCGGCCGAGCACGGCCAGCCGCCCGCCCGCCGGAACGTGGAAGGTCACATCCTCCAGAATGCGGGTCGGGCCATAGCCGGCGCTGAGGCCTTTCACGTCAAGCGACGCTGCGGTCATCAGCATAGC
This sequence comes from Hyphomicrobiales bacterium, assembly GCA_930633525.1. Lineage (NCBI taxonomy): Bacteria > Pseudomonadati > Pseudomonadota > Alphaproteobacteria > Hyphomicrobiales > Hyphomicrobiales bacterium. Next base: position 1,804,559 of record CAKNFP010000002.1, on the reverse strand, counting down.
TCCCGAGATAGGCCTGACGTACATCGGCATTCGTCGTGACGGCTTCCGGCGTGCCGTCGAATATGACGCCACCCGCCGCCAGCACGATCACCTTGCGGGCAAAACGGAACACGAAATCCATGTCATGATCGATCATCAATACCGCGAGATCAGCGGGCAGTTGCGCGAGCGCCCGCTCAATGAGCGCGATATCGGCACTGGGAACGCCTGCCGCTGGCTCGTCGAGTAACAGCACCTTGGGCCGCAGCGCCATGACGAGCGCAACCTCAAGCAGCCGCTGCTGCCCATAGGCAATCGCCCCGACCGGAACCCGCGCTATCCCGTTCAAGTTGAAGAGCACCAGGATCTCCTCGGCTTCGCGAACCACATCCGGCATGGTGCGAAAATCGGCGAACAGACGCCCCGATCGTCCAAGCCGCTGAAGCAGAGCGAGCGCCACATGCTCCTCCGGTGTCATGTCCGAGAAAAGGCGTGTCACCTGAAAGCTGCGCACAAGTCCCCCTCGGACGCGCCGGGTTGGTGACCAGCGGGTCACATCCTCGCCGTCGAGGGAAACGCTCCCGGCATCGGGTCGAACATGCCCCGTTACAAGGTTGACGAAGGTTGTCTTTCCCGCACCGTTCGGGCCGATCAACGCAACCCGGTCTCCCTTGTGGAGGGTGAGCGACACATCGCGCGTGACAATCAACCCCCCGAACCGTTTGTTGAGCTGGCGAACTTCGAGAAGGCTCATCTTTCGCCTCCTCGCGTCCGTTTCCAGAGCGCTTCAATCGCGCCGGTTAGTCCTTTGGGTTCGAAGAGCACGACAGCGATCAGCATCGCCCCGACGATGGTCAGCCAGTGGAAAGGGTTGATCGCCGAAACGAGATGTTCAAACCAGATGAACACAAATGTACCGATCAGGGCTCCGAACAGCTTTCCAACACCTCCAAGGACCAACATGACAAGTGCCTCGGCGGACAGCGTGAAAGACAGGCTATCCAGCCCCACCACCTTCGTGGCGATGGCCGACAAGGCGCCCCCCAACCCGGCGACCGCGCCAGCGATCGCGTAGAGCTTGACCAGCGTTCCATAGACCGGCGCTCCCATTGCCCTGACGCGGATCGGATCCTGCTTGATGCCGCGGCATAGCATCCCGAAGGGCGAGCGCACGATCACACGCAGCACGACAAACACCACCAGGAGAAGCGCGACCGCGAGGATGAAAGCGGTTCGCCCCCAAAGGTCGAAACGGAAAAGGCCGAACACCGGCGCCGGTGCGATGCCGGACAGACCGTCACTTCCGCCTGTCCAGGTGGAAAGCTTGTTCGCCGCCTCATGGGCCAGCTGCACGATGGCGATCGAAAGGACCAGTTGACCCAGGCCATGACCGCGCAGGATGACAAGGCTTGATACCATGCCGGCGAGCGCACCCGCCACGGCGCCGATGCCGAGCATGGCGAAGGGATCCGTCAATCCGAATTTTGAAGCCAGGATGCCGGCCGCATAGGCGCCCGCACCGAACAGGGCCGCATGTCCGAGTGTCGCGACGCCGGCAAATCCCGTGACGAGATCCAGCGATAACGCCAGCAGCATGATCGCGATCATCCGCGTGAACAATGCAAGGCTGCCGGGAAAGAAAAAATAAAGAAAGCTGGACGCGACGACGATGATCACGACTGCCGCCGCGTCGACAGCCATACTTCGTCGTGCCCTTGTAAGGCCTGCCACGCCTTGCATCTTGAGCGTAGCGTCTGTCATGTGGCACGTCCCAGCAAGCCGCGGGGAAAAATGCAGACGATCGCGATGACGGCGAGATAGAAGAAGAACTCGCCAAACTCCGGCATCAGATAGCGGCCCGTCGTCTCAATAGCGCCCAGCAGCAGACAGGCAAGCAACGCTCCCGGGATTGAGCCAGCGCCCCCCACGGACACCACGACCAGGAATGTCACCATGTAGCGTAAGGCATAGTAGGGCTCGATAGGGAGCAATTGGGCCCCGACAACGCCGCCAAGCGCAGCGAGCCCAACCGCTGCCGCGAAGCTGACCGCATAGACGATTTTGGTGCGCACCCCGAGCGCCCCCGCCATCGCAGCATTGTCGACGGAAGCGCGAAGCTTCACGCCAAATGCCGTCCGTTCGATCAAAACCCACAGGGCGCCTGCGACGACAAGCCCAGTCGCTACAGCGAAGAGCTTGTGCGCCGCAATCGATCGGAAGCCGATATCGACGGGCCCTTCCAACCCCTCCGGTAGAGGTATTGTCTTGAGCGAAGGCCCCATCACGTAATTGGCGATACCGATGATCACGAAGGTGATGCCGATGGTCATAAGCACCTGGGTGAGCTCAGGCGCTCCATAAATGCGGCGGTAAAGCCACCGCTCGAGAGGAATGGCGGCCAGCACGGTACCGATCACCGCCACGACGATGGCAAGGCCGTAAGGCGCGCCGAACTGATGAATCACGAAGGCAGCGAGATAGCCCCCCATCATCGCGAAAGCGCCATGGGCGAGATTCACGACTTTCATCAATCCCATCGTCACACTGAGGCCGATGGAAATGACGAAGAGCACCATGCTATAGGCGAATGCATCAACGGCGATGGAGAGAATTGTTTGCATCGCACCTCAGCTTCGACTTATGGACGGCTTGCCTCGACAAAGCTTGGTCGTCACGGCGCCTTCCAACCGGGATCACCTTGCTTCTCGAAAGTACGAATTTCCTTGTTGATGTATTTTCCGTTGTCTTCAGCCACCTCGCGAAGATAGATGTTCTGCGTGATGTGACGGTTTTGCGGATTGATCGTCACCGGCCCGCGAGGGCTCATCCACGACAGACCCTTCACCGCCTCGACCGCCGCCTTCGCGTCCTGCTTGCCGCCTGTCGCCTCGATCATCTTCGCGATGACATACATACCGTCGTAAGCGCCCACGGCCGGGAAGCTCAGGTTCGCGGGATCGCCGATAGCCTTCGAGGCCGCCTCGACGAAGGCTTTGTTCTCAGGCGAATCGTGGCTCACCGCATAGTGAAACGTCGTCAAGGTTCCCAAAGCGCTATCGCGCAGCGCCGGCAGATCCGATTCCTGCGTGAGATCCCCCGGCGCCAGCAGGGTGATGCCCGCCTTCCGAAGACCGTTCTCGGCGAAGGACTTCATGAAACCAAGGGTCGCCGGCCCCGAAGGCAGAAAGGCGAAAACCGCCTCGGCTCCTGAATCCTTGATGCGCTGCATGATCGGGCTGAAGTCATTGGTGTTCATCGGCATGCGCACCGAAGCCACGATCTCGCCGCCCGCATCCTTGAAGCCTTTGACGAAGGCCGACTCCGCGTCGACGCCCGGGCCATAGTCGGTCACGACGGTGATGGCCTTCTTGATGCCGCGCTCACGCGCGACGGTCGCCATCGGCGTTGACGTCTGCCAGGTCGTAAAGGATGTACGCACCACATAGGGGCTGGCGTTCATGATCGCCGAGGTGGCCGCATTGAACACGACCATAGGCACATTGCCCTCGACCAGGATCGGAGCAGCGGCCATGGCATCAGGCGTGTAATAGTAACCCGCGAGATATTGTACGCCCTCGCCAACAATGAGATCGCGCGTCACGGCGGCTGACTTGGCGGGATCCGCCGCGGGCAGATCACGATAGACGATCTCGATGGTATTGTTGCCGATCTTGTTCCCATGGAGCGCGAGCCAGGCATCGATCCCCGCCTGGAAATTGCGCCCCTGCAGCGCCGCCGGCCCCGAGAAAGGGCCAACCACACCAATCTTGATGGTATCGGCGATGGCCACGCCACTGCTCATGGCGAGCGCCAGCGCAAGTAAGGCCAGCTTTTTCATATCAATCCTCCCAAAGCTGCCAGAAGCTTACCTTCGATCGGACAGCGATGGGACATCGCTTGGCGCGATTGCCCCACCAGACATTTTGCAAATCCCCTTGTCAGGAGGAAATGAAAAAGTGGCGATGATCTATAGCTTGGGAGTTATAAGCCCATACGCAATGAGCCGGGCAACGTCGCACCCGAGCGAGATCACGCAAACCTGCCCGCCGATGCCGGAACACCGGCGCCCCTTCTGAAGTCCCTGTCGCGCGAGCACAGACGTCTCACGGACAGGTAAGAGCGAGGCCGCTTTTTTCAAAACCGTTCTCGATGGGCGGGACGCGATCGCCATGTCGTATCCGGGGGCGATCGCCATTCGTGTCCCCTCCTCGGGTCCCACTCAGGTGACCAACTTGTTCTGGAAAGCGAAATCCAGACAGCCTTGCACATGCCTTTCGAGCACGCGCTGCGCTTCGTCGGCATCACGGCTGAGCGCGCATGTGAGCAGAGCCTTGTGTTCTTCTGCCGCAACGGCGCCGCGAAAGATCACGAAAACCATCTGATACCGCAGATAGCGGTCGTAGACGCCGGAGTGAATGCCCAGAAGCGCCCTGGAGCCGCAAGCCGAGACCAGGGCTTGGTGGAACTCCCAATCGTAACGCTTCCATTGCTCGGTCCCGGATGCATCCCCAGCCAGAAGACCTGCCTCCATGCGAGCGAGCTTGTGATGCGCGGCAACGACCCTGCCTTCCCATTCCATGTCCCCCGCCTGAAAAGACTGGGCGAGAGCATGTTTCTCGATCAGAAGCCGCAATGCCGCGATCTCTCTGAGATCTTCCGCCGAACATGGAGCCACCTGAAAGCCCCGCTGTCCCTCCGCGATCACCAGCCCTTCCGGGGCGAGCCGGCTCAGAATTTCCCGCAAAGTACTGATCCCCACCCCATAGGCGGGGCGTAATTTCTCGAGCGTCAAACGCTGCGCGGGCTTCAGGCGCCCAAAGACGATATCAGCGCGAATACGGGCGTAGGCCTGCTCGCCGGCCGAAGCGACTGCGACATCCTCGCCCGACGTGTCCGGTACCGTATCAGTCATGGCTTTGGTCCATCTCACCCACCGATGGCTTACTGGGCGCCATCCATCAAGCCAAGTCCATATATCATCAGATGATATAAAAAATCACCGATGATATTATTTTTAACAGTTGATCTGAGCGGCCGCTCGACTTATGGTTTGATGAAGATCCCTCATGGGGATCGGCGACCGCCGCGTGCATGCGCCGCGCTGACATTTCGACACGTCCGATCGCTCGATCCCAGAGCCGTCACCGAAACACACCATGAACAACGTCGTCTATGTCCTTAATGGGCCGAATCTCAACTTGCTGGGAGATCGCGAGCCGGCGATCTATGGCAAAGATACACTTGCGGACATTCGCGAACGCTGTGACAAAACAGCGGAGAAGCTTGGCCTCCAGGTCGATTTCCGGCAAACGAATTTTGAAGGCGAACTTATCGAGAACGTTCACGAAGCACGGAGTAGGGCTTGCGGAATCGTCATTAATCCTGCTGCTTATACATTCACGTCCATTGCGCTGCTTGACGCCCTCAAGACATTTGACAAGCCAAAAATCGAAATACATATATCGAACATCCACGCTCGTGAGAGCATCTATCACAATTCACTGATCTCCCGCACTGCGACTGGCGTAATCATTGGCCTCGGTGCAACGGGTTACGAGCTTGCTCTACGAGCCGTCGCCAGCCTGATATCGCAGAGATAGCAGGCCCCGATCAAGGGTCATGGCTGTCACGCCTCGGCTTGCTCCGGCGCGCCGAAACACGATCAACGACAGAGCATGCGGAGGACCGTGTCGACCGTGCTGCTTCGTCGGCGAGCGCGTGCGGCAGGATCTGCCATGTCGTGGCCGAATACTTGCTGGATCGTCGCGCGGTTCGACACGTTATAAAAGCTCAGCGCACTGATCGTCAGGTGAATATCAATCGGGTCAAGCCCTTCCCGGAATATGCCACTGGCTAATCCACGATCGTATATCTCGCGTATCATATCGATTGCGGACATGTTGAGATCGCTGATCTTGGAGGAGCCCTTCAGATGTCGGGCGTGATGAATATTCTCCACCATAACAAGACGGACAAAATCCGGGTTGTCGGCGTGATAGTCGAATGTGAAGCCGGCAAGCGTGGCAATGGCCTCCAGGGGGGGCAAGGCCGCAAGATCCAGGCTGCGTTCAAACCTGCGAATACGATCGTAGGCCTCCTCGAGAACCGCCTGGTAGAGCCCCTCCTTATCTCCGAAATAGTAGTAGATCATTCTCTTGCTGGTGACTGTCTTGGCCGCGATTTCATCGACACGCGCGCCGCTCAGCCCGTATTCGACGAACTCCTCGCGGGCGACTGCCAGAATACCCTGCCTGACCCCCTCGGGATCCTGCGTCCAGCTAGCGGACTTCTTACCACCCTTGATCCGCGATGGCCGGGACGTAGCAACGCGATTCATGACACTCCTTTCAAACCGTCACTCTCTCGGACATGAGGCTCGATTGAACGAAACGGTTAATTTCACTTGACCAATTGAACCAGATCGTACAATTAATGTCCATGGCCTAAGGGTTCGCACCGAAGTAGCTGGAGCCGCGACAGAACGGCGCGACGGGAACAGATTGGATCGACCCAAAAAGAAGGTCGGCAGCGAGGGGAGACGAATGAACTATCAGCTCGATTTCACCCCTGTCATCGAGGGCCTGCCTAACCTCTTGATCGCGTGCCTTGGAACGCTCTGGCTCGCCCTCGGCGGGATGGTACTCGCAATCATTATTGGTATCGGCGGGGTCGTCCTGCGAGAATCGCACGTTAAACCGCTCCGCTGGCTGGTCATTTCCTTCGTTGAGCTGATACGCAATACGCCGTTTCTGGTGCAGATCTACTTCATTTATTTCGCGTTGCCGCTGGCCGGACTGCGCCTCGATCCCACGCCCACAGCGATTATCGCTCTTGGAATTAACGGCGGCGCCTATGCAATTGAGATCATCCGGGGTGGCGTGCAATCCATTAGCAAGGGACAGATCGAAGCCGGGTTGGCGCTCGGCCTGCATAAGGCGCAAGTCTTCCGGCTGATCGTGTTGAAGCCGGCCCTCCGTGCGATTTTCCCATCCCTCACCAGCCAGTTCATACTTCTCACGCTGACGACAAGTATTGCGTCGGCCATATCGGCATATGAGCTGACTTCGGTTGCCCAGCAGATCGAGTCTAACAGCTTTCGAAGTTTCGAAGTCTACGGGGTTGTGACTCTTTGCTACCTCGTCATGTCGTGGCTGTTGATGCGGATGTTCGGCATGATATCTGCGCACTACTTCAGCTACCCGGTCAAGTGAGGGATGCGGGATGGGACAAAGCGAGTTCATCTTCCTCCTGATCGGGCTGAAATGGACAGTGCTGCTGTCGGCGGTTGGCTTCGCCGGTGGAGGCATGACCGGACTGGGGGTCGCGCTGGCACGCACCTCGGGCCGGCCCTGGTTGGAGCGCACGACGGCGGGATATATCGCTGTTTTCCAGGGAACACCTCTTCTGATGCAGCTCTTCGTCGTCTACTATGGCCTGGCGCTTATCGGACTGAAGCTCGATGCCTGGATCGCCGTCGCGATCGGTTTCACCTTGCACGCCAGCGCCTATCTCGGCGAGATCTGGCGCGGTTCCATCGACGCCGTGCCCAAGGGCCAGACGGAGGCGGCCAAGGCGCTGAGCCTAAGCTATGTATCGCGCATGAAGGACGTAATCCTGCCGCAGGCCCTGCGCATTTCACTGCCCGCCACAATCGGCTTTCTGGTCCAGCTGATCAAAGGAACATCTCTGGCCTCGATTGTCGGGTTTCTCGAATTAACGCGGGCCGGAAACATTATATCAAATCAGATATTTCAGCCAATACTTGTATTCGGTATCGTTGGAGCGCTTTATTTCCTGATGTGCTGGCCATTGTCACTTGCTGGCGCGCGGCTCGAGCGGCAGCTGGCTGTCGCGACGCGGTGAATGTGTCAACGGCATCACGTGAATGGCAAAAAAGCCAGGTTCAAGAGAGGGAGAAACGGTCATGACAGAGATGAAAAAATACAGCCTGAATCGTCGCGATGTGTTGCTGGGCGGGGCGCTCGCGCTGGCTGCGCCTGCATTGATCACGCAACCGGCCTGGGCCATTACCACCGAGGAAATCAAGAAACGCGGCAAGCTGATCGTCGGCATCCAGGGCGACAATCCACCCTGGGGGTTCGTCAACAGTGCCGGCAAGCAGGAGGGCCTCGATGCTGACATCGCCGAACTCTTCGGCAAGGAGCTCGGCGTCCCGGTCGAGTTCGTGCCACTGGAAGTGAACAATCGCATACCTGCCCTTACGACGGGGCGGGTCGACGTTCTCTTCGCGACGATGGCCATGCTGCCGGAGCGCGCCAAGGCCGTGCAGTTCTCGAAACCCTATGTCGCCAACACAATCGTCCTGGTCGGGCCCAAGTCGGCCCAGATCAAGACCAATGCCGACATGGGCAATTTCACCATCGGCGTGGCCAAGGGCGCCGCGCAGGACACGCAGGTCACCAAGAATGCGCCCGCCAACACCGTCATCAGACGCTATGATGGCGACGCGCCCTCCATCCAGGCCCTTGTCTCGGGTCAGGTTCAGGCGCTCGGCGGCAATATCTTCTATCTCCAGCGCATCGAGCAGGCGCGGCCCGGCGAGTTCGAAAACAAGCTCGAATTCCAGAACCTTTACAACGGCGCTTGCACCCGGCTCGGTGAGAAGGAAATCAATGCCGCGCTCAATACATTCATCGACAAGATCAAGGCCAATGGCGAACTCCAGAAGGTCTATGACAAGTGGATGAAGGTTCCAGTCCACAAATTCCCGGACAGCCTTGAGGGTATCCCCTTCACCGCCAGTTGAGGCATACTCTCCCATGGCAGCCTTGATGAGTTCCGCGCCAATCACCCCAGCACAGCGGCATGAGACCATGATCAGCATGATCGCGGTCGAAAAGTGGTACGGCTCCTTTCAGGCGTTGCGTGACATCAACCTGTCGGTCGACCAGGGCGAGAGAATCGTCCTGTGTGGACCGTCAGGGTCGGGGAAATCCACATTGATCCGCTGCATCAATCGTCTTGAAGTCTACCAGAAGGGCGAGATCCGCGTCGGTGGTATCGTTCTAACGGATGTGGCAAAGACGATTGATGCGGTCCGGCGTGAAGTCGGCATGGTATTTCAGCACTTCAATCTGTTCCCGCACCTAACCGTCATACAGAACTGCATGCTCGCGCCGATGCGATCTCTTGGCATCGGGAGGGAGCGGGCCGAAGCGAACGCGCGCCAGCTTCTAGGACGCGTCAAAATTCTGGAGCAGGCAGAGAAATACCCAGCGCAACTCTCCGGCGGGCAGCAGCAGCGCGTCGCGATTGCGCGTGCCCTTTGCATGAAGCCGAAGGTGATGCTGTTCGACGAGCCCACATCGGCGCTCGATCCGGAGATGGTCAAGGAAGTCCTCGACACGATGATCGGCCTTGCCGAGGAAGGCATGACGATGATCTGCGTCACACACGAGATGGGCTTCGCCCGACAGGTCGCCGATCGCGTCATCTTCATGTCGGAGGGAGCGATCGTCGAAGAAGCTCCCCCCGCTGAATTCTTCACCGCGCCGCGGCATGCGCGCACGCGGAAGTTCCTCGGTGAAATCCTCAACATGCATTGACAATCAATAGATCGATCGGAGCCTGTCATGAGCCGCCTCGTCTACGTGATCAACGGCCCCAACCTTAATTTACTCGGAAAACGGCAACCCCATATCTATGGTCATGAGACGCTGGCCGATGTTGAGGCCGCATGCCGCAGCTTGAGCGAGGGCCTGAACCTGCGGCTCAGTTTTCATCAATCCAATCGCGAATACGAGATCATCGACTGGATCCATGAAGCGCGCGAAGAGGCGATCGGCATTGTCATTAATCCGGGCGCGTTCACACATACGTCGGTGGCGATCCTCGATGCCCTGAATGCCTTTGAGGGAACGGTCATCGAGTGTCACATCTCGAACGTTCATAAGCGCGAGTCTTTCCGCCATCATTCCTTCGTATCGTTACGCGCTGACGGCGTGATCGCCGGCTTCGGCACGCAGGGCTATGAGCTCGCCCTGCGACGCATCGCGCGCATCGCCGAGACGGCACCGGCCTGATGGGCCGCTGCGGCGCAAGGAGCGCACCATGGAGCCAGTCAAACTTGCAATCATGGGCGCCGGTCTGATCGGCAGCCGCCACGCGCAGCATGTCGCCGCTGACCCGGGAGCCATTCTGTCGGCCATCATCGATCCCGCCCCGGCAGGCGAGATGGTGGCAGGCGCGCTAGGGGCTGCCTGGTACGCAAACCTTGGGGCGTGCCTGCAGGCGGACAGGCCCGACGGCGTCATCATCGCAACCCCGAACCAGCTTCACGTTGCCAACGGACTGGAGCTGGTGGCGGCCGGCATTCCCGCGCTTGTCGAAAAGCCGATTGCCGATGATGTCGCCGCTGCCACCCGACTCGTGGAGGCGGCGGAAAACGCGGGCGTGCCTCTGCTCGTGGGCCATCACCGGCGTTACAATCCGATGATCCGCAAAGCAAAGGACATCATCGACTCCGGCGAGATCGGACAGGTGTTGGCTATCGCGGGTCAGTTCTGGCTGATGAAGCCCGATGATTATTTCAACACGGCCTGGCGTCGCGAGCCGGGGGGTGGACCTGTCTTTCTCAATCTGATCCATGATGTCGACCTGTTTCGCTACTTATGCGGCGAGATTACCTCCGTCCAGGCGCTGGAATCGAATGCGGTCCGCGGCTATGCGGTCGAAGAAACCGCGGTGATTATTCTGCGCTTCGATAATGGAATACTTGCCACGATCAGTGCTTCCGATTCAGTCGTCGCTCCCTGGAGCTGGGAACTGACAACCGGTGAGAACCCCGCCTATCCCCGGCAAGAGGCAAGCTGTTACCACATCGGCGGGACGCACGGGTCTTTGACCATCCCGCAACTGGAACTCTGGTCCAATCGCGGCAAGCGGAGCTGGTGGGAGCCCTTGCAGCGAGAGCGCATTCCCTTCCCGCCTGACGATCCGCTCAAGCTGCAAATCCGCCACTTCTGCGACGTTATCCGTGGCCATGCCACGCCGATCGTTTCAGGGCGTGAGGGCTTGAACACGCTGAGAGTCATCGAGGCGGTCAAACAAGCAGCCCGCAACGGCATGGCGGTCGAAATCGCCGCCTGAATGGAAAGACAATCCGCCATGATCAGTGGCACAACCAGGCTCATTGCGCATCTCGGCCACCCAACCGAAAGCTTCAAGGCGCCGATGATCTACAACCCCTATTTCATGCGGCAGGGCATCGATGCCGTGGTCGTGCCCATGGGGGTAAAAGCGCCGGATTTCCCTGCTTTCCTCAAGTTGTTCGCCCGGCTCTCCAATGCCCACGGCGCATTGATCACCATGCCTCACAAGGTCACGGCGATCGGTGTTGTCGACGAGATCATGACCACAGCCGCGATTGCCGGGGCCTGCAATGCCGTGCGGGTCGAAAGCGACGGACGGCTCGTCGCAGAGATGTTCGACGGCGAAGGCTTCGTTCGCGGCATGCTGAGAAAGGGCCGCCCGATCGTTGGCGCGCGCGCTCTGATCGTTGGCGCAGGAGGTGTCGGGTCGGCGATAGCCGCCTCGCTCGCGAAGGCCGGAGTGACCGAAGTCGCCCTGTCCGACACGCAGCAGCCCGCGGCTCTAGCCTTGGGCGAGCGACTGCGCCGCCACTATCCCTCACTGGCCATATCGATCGGCGGCAATGATCCGGACGGCTTCGACATCGTCGTCAATGCAACGCCGCTCGGCATGAGACCAGACGACCCTCTGCCGGTCGATGTCGCACGCATCGCGACATCGGCCTTCGTCGGCGAGGTTGTCATGAAGCAGGACATCACGCCATTTCTCGAGGCTGTTCGCGCACGCGGCTGCGCCTATCAGGTCGGGATCGACATGCTATTCGAACAGATCCCCGCCTATCTCGAGTTCTTCGGATTTCCGACGACCACGTCAGACGACCTGCGTGCGATTGCCAGCCTTGCACGGGAGGAGGTTCCATCATGATACCCTCGATAGCGACGGTTTGTGTATCTGGAACACTTCAAGAGAAGCTCGAGGCTATCGCGGCAGCGGGTTTCCGGGCGGTGGAGATCTTTGAGAATGATCTCATCGCCTTTCCCGGTTCGCCGGCTGAGGTGCGTCTGATATGCGCAGACCTCGGCCTCGCCATCGTGACCTGCCAGCCCTTTCGCGATTTTGAGGGCATGCCGGAGGCACGGCGCACCCGCACCTTCGATCGCGCGGAACGCAAGTTCGATCTCCTTCAGGAACTCGGAACGGATCTGCTTTTCGTCTGCTCCAGCGTCTCCCCGGAATCCCTCGGCGGCATAGACCGGCTCGCCCAGGATTTCGCAGAACTTGGGGAACGGGCGTCCCGACGCAATTTGCGGATCGGCTTTGAGGCCTTGGCGTGGGGCCGGCACGTCTGGGATTATCGCGACGCCTGGGAGATCGTCCGCCGGGCCAATCGCGACAATATCGGCGTCGTTCTGGACAGCTTCCACATCCTGTCGCGCGGGCTCGACCTGACGGCGATGACAACCATACCGCGTGACAAGATCGCCATGGTGCAGATGGCGGATGCGCCGAGACTGCAGATGGATCATCTATCGTGGAGCCGCCATTGGCGCTGCCTGCCGGGTCAGGGCGATCTCGACCTTGCCGGCTTCATGCACGCGCTCGTCTCCACGGGCTACGACGGGATTCTCTCGCTGGAGATTTTCAATGACCGGTTCCGCGCGGGATCGGCACGGTCAGTGGCGCTGGATGGACATCGCTCCCTGATCTGGCTGCTGGATGATACGGCGCGAAAGCTGGGCCACGCTGTTCCCGGCGCGGTCCCCATGCCGCCACCCACGCCGGTGGAGGCGGTCGAATTCATTGAGTTCGCGGTGGCCGAGGGGCTCCGGCCGACCTTTGAAGGCCTGCTCAAGGCCCTCGGATTTATTCGCACCGGCGCCCACCGCTCCAAGGATGTCGGCTTGTGGCGGCAGGGTGACATCCGCATCGTGCTCAACAGCGACGTCGAAGGCTTTGCCCACAGCTACCAGATCACCCACGGTACTTCGGTATGCGCCATCGCTCTCCGGGTGGCGGACGCGCAAGCGACCATCCGGCGGGCCACAGCCCTGCTCGATACGCCGCATACCGGCGCCGCGGGGCCTGGCGAGCTTGACATTCCCGCAGTGCGGGGTCTCGGCGGAAGTCTGCTCTATTTCCTCGACAGTACTTCTGCATTGGGGCGCTGGGCGGACGTGGACTTCGCGCCGACCGGCGAGACCGGAGCTGACGTCGGGTTGATGGCGATCGATCACATATCGCAGACCATGCACTATGAGGAAATGCTGACGTGGGTGCTGTTTTATTCGTCGCTCTTCGATACGATGAAAGCGCCGAGTCAGGCTGTGATCGATCCCGGCGGCGTGGTCCAGAGCCAGGTAATCGAAAGCGGCCTTCACGGCAGCGCCGGGCGCGGCTTGCGTCTCATCCTCAACGGATCGCAAAGTCACAGGACGCTGTCAGCGCGTTTCATCACGGATTTCTTCGGCTCGGGCGTGCAACACATTGCTTTTGCCACGGCAGATATCCAGGCAACGGTTACGGCTCTCGTCGCCAATGGCGTCGCCATGCTTCCCATTCCCGAGAATTACTACGACGACCTTGAAGCACGGTTCGATCTCGCGGCGGACGAGCTCGGCTGGCTGAAGGCGCTCAATATTCTCTACGATCAGGACAGCGATGGGCCATTCTATCAGGCCTACACGGCGACCCTCGATGGCGGCTTGTTCTTCGAGGTGGTGCAACGTGACGGATATGGCGGATACGGCGCCGCTAACGCCGGCGTTCGCTTGACCGCACAAGCGCGCCTCGCACGACCGGCGACCATACCCGCACCGACGCGACCCTGAAATCTCATCGATTGATGGCGACACACGACGCCGCCATCTGTGTTCAGATCCTGACCAGGGCCTTGATCAGCCCCTCCTTCTCGCGAGCCCATCGCGGCAGATCCGTAACCACTGTGTCCAGCGTCGTCTCGTGCGTCGCGAGAGCATCCAATGGCACGGCTCCCCTTCCGATCGACGCAATCACATGCTCGAAATCCGGCGCGGTGGCATTCCGGCTGCCGATCAGCGACATCTCGCGCTTGTGGAATTCCGGATCTGAAAAAGTGATCTCGTCTTTGACGACGCTGACAAGAACATAAGTCCCGCCATGTGCGACGAAAGGAAAGCCGGCCATGATCGAACCGGCATTTCCGGTCGCATCGAAGACGACATCGAAGCCGCCCGGCTCGAGAACCTTCACGCGCGTCAAGGCATCGGCGTCACCCACGACAACCGAACCCACGTCCCCGAGGACCTTCTCCGCCTGCGTGAGCCGCCCCGCGTCGACATCGGCGATTGTCACGTCCAAACCGGCGATGCGCGCAAAGATCGCGACGCCGAGGCCGATCGGTCCGGCGCCGACGACGAGTGCCGACCCCTTCGTCTCTCCGGCACGACGCACCGAATGGGCGCCGATCGCCAGGAACTCGACCATGGCCGCATCGCGAGGAGAAAGGCCGTCCGCATGGTAGAGATTGGTGGAGGGAACCGCGATCTGCTCACACATGCCGCCATCGCGATGCACGCCAAGAACCTCGATACGCTCGCAGCAGTTGGGCTTCCCCTTGCGGCAGGCGCCGCAAACCCCACAGGACAGATAGGGATTGACCACCACCGTTTCCCCGGCGACGAAACCGGAGGATGGATGAGCCTTGGAGACCACGCCCGAGATCTCGTGGCCGATCACGCGCGGATACTCCAGAAAAGGGTGCTTCCCTTCGTAGATGTGGTAATCCGTGCCGCAAATACCCACGTAACTCACGTCAAGGAGGACCCAGCCCTCCGCGAGAGCCTGCGGTGCGGCCCGCTCTTCCTGGGCAATTTCATGGGGCGCGCGACATGCAATTGATTTCATCGCAAGGTCCTGAACGATCAGTCGGCTAGCAGTTGGAACCCCGTCGACGCCAACTGAGGGCGTCATGCGGGACAACTCAAACGATACGTCGTCTCAGCGAGACGCCACATCTGTCTATTATCGGTAAAACACACTTGAGCTTACGGAGATCCGATGTCAAAATGTTTTTTATCGATAATTTTACGCATCATGAACAGTTCGTTAGGCGAGCAGAGGCGCGGCCGTGAAAGACAATTCGGTTTATAAGCGTGCCTATAATGCCTGCCTTGAGATCGTCACAGAGCACGCCGTCGGCTCGCTCCTGGGTTCTGAGCCGGCGCTCGCAAGACGACTGGACATAAGCCGCACCACTGTCAGAGCGATCCTCGTCTCTCTGAACGCCGCCGGCATCGTTGACGTGCGCGGGCGCGAGAAGCGGATTTTGCGACATCCTCGCCGTGCTGAGTATTTCCCGGAAACAGAGACGGAAGCGAGTTCCGAGCTTATAGAGCGCCGTGTCAAGGAATGGCTGCTCGCGGGCGATCTACAGCCTGGAGCTGCGATCAACAGCCTCGAACTCTCCCGGCTTTTCAATGTCTCGACATCCGGGATTCGGGAATACCTGAACCGATTCAGTCGCTACGGCCTTATCCAGCGTCGTCCGAACGCAAGCTGGGTATTTCAAGGCTTCACACGAGATTTCGCACTGGAGCTCTGCGACATACGCGAAATGTTCGAAATGCGATCCATCCACCGTTTTACACAGACACTGCATGCCGAGCACGGACGCCGTAAGCTGGAAACGCTGGAAGCCGCGCACCTTGATCTGTTGGGGAGAATAGAGACTGATTTTCGCCAGTTCTCCCGTCTGGACGAGACCTTTCACCGAACTGTCAATGACGCCTCGAATAACCGTTTCATAAAGGAATTCTACGAAGTCATATCATTGATTTTCCATTATCATTTGCAATGGGCAAAGCATGACGAGCGGGAGCGCAACGAAGTCGCTCTCCATGAACATCTTGCGATCATCAATGCTTTGAAGGCGGATGACATGGACGGTCTGGACACAGCGGTCCAGACGCACATGCGATCCGCGCGCGAAACGCTTCTCCGTTCAATATGACTTGATATCCCGCGCAAGCGAGCCCCCCCCCCGCTGGGCGAGATCGACCATGCTTTCAGCAACACCTGAGCATTCGTATCCGCTTGGCCTCAACGGCCGGGCCAACTACAGCCTCTCACAGAGCTCGGCCGGTACGCTTGCGGTGGAGCGAGGCTCGCGCAAGGAGACGCATGCCACGCGGCCTGTCCTGAGGTCCTCGATAGACGCGACACCCGCGAGCGCCATGCTCATCGTCAGCTCCTTTCTCAGCATCTCCAGCACGGCGATGACGCCGTCCGCTCCAGCCGAGGCAAGACCATAGGCATAACTTCGACCCAGGAGGCAGCCGTCGGCGCCCAGCGCCAGGGCCTTGAGCAGATGGCTCCCGCGCCTGATGCCGCTGTCGAAGAGGATTTCAACCTCACCGGAATAGCGGTTCGCGATTACGGGCAGGGCCGCGATCGAGGACATGACGCCGTCGAGTTGCCGCCCCCCATGGTTGCTGACGACCACCCCATCGGCACCGACGCCGATGGCACGCGCCACATCTTCGGGATCTGTGATGCCCTTCACAACCACCCTGCCCGGCCAACGCTTCACCACGGCCTCGATATCGTTCCAAGTGAGATCGGTCTTGAGCTGCCGCGACATGTAGGCCGCCTGCGCGATGAGGCCACTGCCGACCCCATCCCAGTGCGCGAAGTTGCCAAGCCCCCGTCCCAATGAGCGCCAGGACCGGGCGAACCATCGTGGGTGCAGGGCGCAATCGAGCAGCATGGTGAGGGGTGGACGGGCCGCCGAGCGGTATCCGTTCCGCAGATCCCGATCGCGCATGCCCGGATGGGTGGTATCGACGGTGACGACGAGGTTCCTGAACCCCGCCGCCGTGGCGCGCGCGAGAATCTCCTCCGTACGGCCGGGGTCCTTGAGTACGTAGAGCTGGAAGGCATCCCCGTCGCCGACCTCCGGCATCACCTCCTCGATGCTGCACACCGAAAAGCTAGACAGGCAGGCCCCGATGCCGGCCGCGCGCGCCGCTCGAAAAGCCAGGATCTCTCCTTGCGGATAGAGCATGCCAAGCGAGCCGATCGGCGCGAGCGCCACAGGAAATGACGCCTCATGTCCAAGCACGGATCCGGCTGTTTCCACCTTTGCACCGCGCAGCACCTTCTGGCGGATGTAAATCTCATCGAAATCCGCCGTATTGCGGGCGAGCGTCGATTCATCCAGTGCGCCGCCATCAACATATTCGAAGAGCGTCCTTGGCAGAATGGATTGCGCCGTCAGGCGATAGTCGTGCACGGATGCCGCCGTTCGCCTCAGCATCACCAAAAATCCTCCAAAGCCGAGCCTGTTCGATCGCCGCTCAACCGCGGGCGGATTGGGCTTGCGCCGCTTTCCACGCCTCGAACTCACCGCGGGCGTCCGCGGCCAGCGGATAGTAGCGCCGGAGATCCCCGCCCTCGAGTAGACGGATGCGGGAATAGTCCTCCCATTCGTGCCAGATCGAGCCCTTCTGCAGGAGTTCCTCGGCCGCGACTGCCGGCACGGCAATCGCCCCATCGTCATCTGCAACGATGATATCGCCCGGCAGAACGAGAACGCCCCCGCAGGCCACGGGGACATTCACGGCGAACGGCATGAGATCTGTCTGGGTATGGAAATTCGGCGTGAAGCCACGCACCCAGAGCGGCACCTCAAGCTTGCTGACATTGGGGAAATCGCGGATGCACCCATCAACGACCATGCCGGCGCCGCCCCGGCCCTTGAAATAGGCGAGCATCATCTCGCCGAAGATGCCTGCCGTCATGCAGCCCCTTGCATCGACCACGACGATGTCACCAGGCTCGGTCTGATAGAGCACATGCCGGTGAAGCTGCGCTTCGGGATTCCCGTACTCGTCGTCCCCGTACACGTCCCGGCGCTTCGGCATGAACTGCAACGTAATGGCAGGCCCGGCAACGGCGCGCCCCGCCGCATGGGCCCTGGTCGGCCCGGCCATGAACACGTTCTGGTAGCCCATGCGATAGATGACGCTTGAGAGCTTGGCTGTGCCGATTTCCTTCAACCCCTCGACGAGTTCCGCACTGGGCCTGTTGATCGTGGCGATAGGCTGCATGGCTTTCCTCCGGCTGCTTATACTAGATATCTAGATATGTTGACATTTTCTGTCAATACGAAGGCCGAACCATGAGTGCTTGCAAAAATCGAATACAACTGAGCTCTACTTAACAAACTGATTTATATAACTTTTATTAAGCATCCCGGCATCGGCGTATCTGCGCGCGCCCGGGAACTCACCCACTTGACGGGTAAATTTTGCGAAGATATCTAGATAAGTAGAAAACGAGCGGGAGGACGCGCCAATGACAACGTCGGGCATCAGCAGGCGGGTATTGCTGAAGTCGGGAGTAAGCGCAGGGGTATTGGTAGCCGGGTTGCCAGCCTTGGCTCAGGAAGCGCCGAAGCGCGGCGGGACCATCGTGGCCTCGACCGACGTCCAGCCTCGAAGCCTTGATCCGGTGATGGGCAATGCGCCCACGAGCGATCGCTATACCACGGGGCATATATTCGACTCCCTCCTGATTCAGGAAGAAGATGGAAGCCTTTCCCCTTCGCTTGCGAAGTCCTGGGAAGTTACCGACGAAGGACGCGGTATCGTCTTTCATCTCCGCCCAGGCATCAAGTTCCATGATGGCACTCCCTTCAACGCGGAGGCCGTCAAGATCAACCTCGATCGCACACGCGATCCCGCCGTTGGTGCCACGCGTGCCGTCGACCTTCTTGGAATCCAGGCAGTCGAGGTCGTGGATGATCTCACCGTCAAGATCGTCCTGAAGGAAATCAATGCTGGGATGCTCGCGGCCTTTTCGGTCGAGCCGGGCATGATGTCGTCACCCAAGGCGCTCAAGGAAAACAGCGTCGCGGACTACGGGCTCAAGCCTGTCGGAACGGGACCTTTCGTGTTCCAGAGCTGGGTCGTCGGCAGCCATGTCGAGTTGCGCCGTAACGAAGCCTACTGGCGCCAGGGAGCAGATGGCAAGGCGCTTCCCTATGCGGAGAACCTGCGCGTGCGCTACATCACCAACCCGGCCGTCAAGCTGATCGAGGTGAAATCTGGCTCCGTGCATGTGGCCGACAATATTCCCCCCAATGAGTATCCCGGTATCGAGCGCGACCCCAACCTGACCCTGCTGAAGGTGCCGCCGGGCGTCATGCAGTGGCTCGCCTTCAATACACGGCGCGCGCCGATGACCGATCCCCGCGTTCGCCGTGCCGTCAGCCTCGCGGTCGACCGGGCCTTCCTTTTCGATCTCGTGGCTGACGGCTATGGCGCGGTCGCGCGCGGGCCCGCCGCGCCTTCGGGGTGGGACTACAACCCGGAGCAGCCGAAGATTCCCCCGCACGATCCCGAGGAAGCCCGGCGCCTGCTGGCTGAAGCTGGTCATGGAAAGGGCCTGAAGCTCTCCATGCTGATCATTCAGCGCGAGCCGGACACGCAGATCGCCCAGGTCATTCAGCAACAACTCGCCGACGTGGGCATCGAGGTCGAAATCAATGCACCGGATCGCAGCGCGGTCGGCGCCATTCGCCAATCCGGCGCATGGGACATCTATATGGCGCGTTTCAACGTTCCGCGGCCGGATCCCGTGCAGATTTATGACTTCCACTACGGACGTAATGCCAATCAGAATTTCTCCCTGATCGAGGGCGATGAGGAATTGTTCGCAGCCGTCGATGCCGGCCGCACGCATCTCGACAGGGATGCGCGCAAGAAATATTATTTGGACGTACAGAATATTCTGATCGACAAGTCCTACTATGCGTTCCTGTTCTTCAGAGATGCTCGTCACGTCGCGCGAAAGAATCTGCGTAATCTGACCGTAGATGGCGGTGGCGTCTGGAATATCGCCGAGGCGTGGCTCGCATAGGGCGCTGCAACGCGCCGCGCTATCCGTCCTTTCAGAGGAAGCGGCCTCCGGCCTGCGTCCGTGAAAGACGCGATCGGTGGGCGCCTGGGAGCTGAAATCTTATAGCCGGCAAGTCGACACGACTGATTTTGCCGGCCATCAGCAGACATGAGCGAGTTGAGCCATCATGAAGATCGTCGACTTTCGCGTAACCTGTGTCGCCATTCCACTAAACGCCAAGCTGCGGCACAATCGCGGCGTCCACCCCGGACGTTTTCAGCGCACAATTGTCGAGCTCATTACCGACGAGGGGATCGTAGGGCTCGGTGAGGTCGGCGGCGGAGACCAACGGCGCGCGATGGAAAAATTCCGACCGCACATCATCGGACTCGACCCTTTCCACCTCAATACCATCAAGCTGCGCGTCCTGCGTTCGACCTACTATATCTCGAACGCGCTCATTTATGCGGCCATCGAGATGGCCTGTCTTGATATCCAGGGCAAGGCTCTCGGCCGCCCCGTGCATGAACTGCTCGGCGGTGCTATCCGCCAATCCGTGCCGTTCATTGGCTATCTGTTCTGGCGCTACGACAGGCCAGGCGGCGGTGATGATACCTGCGCGGAAGACGTCGCAGACCACTGCGTTGAATTGCATGAGACGCTGGGCGTCAAGGCCATAAAGCTCAAGGCAGGCGTGATGGACCCAGAAGAAGAGGCCCGTGCGCTGGAGCTTTGCCGGAAGCGGCTCGGCGACCGCTTCGGGCTTCGCATCGATCCCAACGGGGTATGGTCCGTACCGACCGCGACCAGGATCGGGCAGCGCCTTGAACCGCTGGGTTTGCAGTTCTACGAGGACCCCTCCTGGGGGCTGACAGGCAATGCGGCCGTCAGGGCGGCGGTGCGAATCCCCATCGCGACCAACATGTATCCCGCCAAATTCGACGATCTCGCGCCGGGCATCCGGCTGGGTGCGGCCGATATCATCCTCACCGACCTGCATTACTGGGAAGGACCGCGGGGCGTGCTGGAACTGGCAGCCGTCTGCCGAACCTTCGGGCTCGGGATGGCCATGCATTCCGGCACGGAGTTCGGCATTGAGCTCGCCGCCATGATCCATACCGCAGCCTCCATTCCCGAAATGGTCTTTGAGGGTGACGCCCACTATCACTATCTGGACGACGACATCATCGAGGGCGGCAAGATGGCCTACAAGGACGGCATGATCGCCGTGCCCCAGGGGCCGGGCCTCGGGGTTGAGATCGATCGGGATAAGCTCCGCTTTTACGCCGAATACTTTGAAAAGATGGGCGACTATTATGGAAGCTGGCCCCGTGACGCCAGACGCCCCGATTGGGTGCCCATGACCAGCGCCATATGACGGGACGGTGAGAGGAACTAGAGCCATGCGGACCGGTCAGCTCGGAGCCGATGATCTCGTCGACTGTCTTGCCTTGATTCTTCGGGCCGCGGGCTGCGCGGACGACATCGCCGCAGAGGTGGCGGATGCCCTTGTCGACGCGGATCTCACCGGCCATGGCACTCACGGGGCGCGGCAGGTCGACTTCTATGTCGAGAGACTGAAGCGCGGCGAGGTCGACGGACAGGCTCGCCCCACGATCGAGAGCGACACGGGCGGCCTCATACGCATTGCCGGAAACCGCGCCTTCGGGCAGATCGCGGGCGCATTCGCCGCACGCGTGGGGGCCGAGCGCGCAGACCGCGACGGAACCTGTCTGGTCTGCCTTGCTGGTTCGGGCCATCTCGGCCGCAATGGTCGCTGGGCTGAAATCGCCGCGGAGCGCAACGTGGGGTCGCTCCATTTCGGCCAAGGCATTCCACAAAGCGGTCCGGTCGCGCCCCATGGGGGCCGCGAGGGGCGCCTCAACACCAACCCGATCGCGCTTGGTCTGCCTGGTGCCAGGCCTCTCGAACCGATTGTTCTGGACTGCGCAACTTCAGCTGTATCGGGCAGTACGATCAAACAGGCGCACGATCGCGGGATGGTGCTGGATACGCCATGCCTTGTGAAGACCGACGGCACGGTCACCGCCGACCCGGCTGCCTTCATGGCGGGCGATGCCGCCGTCATGACCTTCGGCGGCTTCAAGGGGTTCGGCCTCTCGGTCTTCAGTGAGATCCTCTCGACGATCCTCGCGACTGCGGGTGAGGCGCGGCCCAACACCAACAGCCTGTTTTCCATCTATTTCTTAGTCGAGAAACTGATGAATCTCGGCGACTATGGAGAGCGCCTCGCCGCTTATCGGGACCGCGTCGTGACATGTCCCCCTTTGCCGGGCGTCGATGCAGTGGTGCTCCCCGGGGATCGGTCACGCGAGGCGCGCCGCAAGGCGATGGAAACGGGTTTCAGCCTATCGGCGGATACAGTGCGGCACGTGCGCAGGGCCGCAGAAATCGCAGGTGTGGGGGAGGAAGTCTCTCTCCGCTGCCCAGAACTACGATATGGGGGGCACGAACCCGCCGCCGGGAACGGTGTCGGGCCTGTTGGATAGCGGTAGAGAGAAGAGGGACAAGCTTGTGGTAGCAGCCAGGATTAGCGACCGACGTAGACTGTCATCGATCGTTGCTCAGGAGATTACGAAGTGGATCATCAACGGCACTTTAAAGGCCGGAGACGCGCTTCCTCCCGAGGCGGAGATTGTTCGACAGTTTAACGTGAGCAAACCGACGGCGCGCGAGGCTATCGACCATCTGAGCGTAATGGGCATCGTCAAAGTCCAGCAAGGCAAGCAGACAACGGTTAACCCCCTCAACTCGCTCGTTCTGGAAGATTTCTTTCGATATGCGGTTCAGACTTATCCTGAAGGGCTTTACGATATCGTGGAGCTGCGACGGGGGCTGGAGACCGAGGCGGCCGCTCTGGCAGCCGAACGAATTACTGATGACGAAGTGCAGCTGCTGAAGTCCCTCGCGGAGCGACTGCGTGCGGGGCTGCATTCGCCGGCCGAATGGCTCTCGACAGACTATGAATTTCACGCCGCTATCGTGCGGGCATCGAAGAACAAGCTGATCCTGCAGACTTTCAATGGCATCAGCGAGCATGTCCGCTACGTCCAGCGCGTCTGCCACATGCAGCGGGACATGCGTGTGCCGGACTACAATCTTCGCCTCCACGAAAAGCTCGCCGAGGCGATCATCGCGGGCGATCCGGCGCGGACGCGGGCCTTGATGTTCGAGCACTTCGGCTATGTCCTGCCCTTCGTCGCGGCCATTGTCAGCGACAAATCCCGACTAAGCGAGATGTTCTGAGGCAGCGATGGCCAAGATCCCGAAATTTCTTCTGAGCCGGCTCGCACAGATGCTGCCTGTTCTGTTTCTGGCGTCTGTTATCGTATTCGCGATTACAAACCTGCTGCCGGGCGACGCCACCTACGCGCTGCTCGGAGAGACGGCCAGCGAGGCCGAGCGCGAGGCCGCGCGGATCCGCTATGGACTGAATGATCCCCTGCCGGTCCAGTATTTTCGCTGGCTCACGACCATTCTCGGAGGGGATCTCGGGCGCTCGCTCTACCGCAACCAGTATGTGCTGGACATGCTGATCGGTCGGATCCCCGTCACGCTTCAGCTGTGTCTCATGTCCATAGCTCTGGCCATCGCCATCGGAGTGCCCGCAGGCGTCATCGCCGCGAAATGGCGGGGCAGCACGACCGACGTCGTGGTCAGCGTGCTCTCGATGGCAAGCGTTGCGATGCCCTTCTTCTGGGCCGGTATCCTGCTGATCATCGTCTTCTCCCTGCACCTGGGATGGCTGCCATCATCCGGCTACGTGCCTTTCACGACAGATCCCCTGCGCAACCTGCAACTCATGATTCTGCCGACGATCACAATCGGCACGTCCTTTGCCGGATTGATCATGCGGCAGGTGCGCGGCGCCATGCTCGAAGTCTTGAGCTTCGACTTTATCCGGACGGCACGGGCTAAAGGCGCCTCGGAGATGAGGGTCATTTTCCACCACGGGCTGCGTAACGCGCTCATTCCGGTGATCACCGTCGTCGGGTTGCAGACCGGGGCGCTGCTCGGTGGAGCGGTTGTCGTTGAATCGGTGTTCTCCTTGCCGGGGCTCGGCTCGATGATGGTCGAAAGCATCTTCTCGCGCGACTATCCGGCCATCCAAGGGGCCGTTCTCTTCAGTGTATGCTGCGTTCTTCTGGTCTCCGTTATTGTTGATGTGCTCTACGCCGTCGTCGATCCGCGCATCGAATATTGAGGAGGACGCAATGTTGATGGCAGCTCCGGCAATAACCACCATATCCCCGACGCAACGCTATATGCGCCGCTTTGCGACGCACAAGCTCGGCGTCTTCGGCATGCTCTTCCTGATACTTGTTGTGTCAGCCGCCATTTTCGCGCCGTGGATCGCGCCCTACCCGCCCCAGCGCATCCTGACGCGGGCACTTCAGGCGCCCTCATGGAAATACTGGTTCGGCACGGATGAAATCGGTCGCGACATTTTCAGCCGGATCGTCTGGGGATCGCAGATTTCGCTGCAAGTCGTGGGTTACTCGATCGCTGGCGCGGCGATCGTGGGCGCGACCGTGGGGCTCATCGCCGGCTATGTCGGAGGCTGGCTCGATATCGTCCTGATGCGGATCATGGATGCTATCATGGCTTTTCCGTTCCTTATCTTTGCCCTGGCGATCGTTGCCATCCTCGGTCCCTCCGTGCAGAACTCCGCGATGGCGATCGCGATTGCCAAGGCCCCGGGGTTTGCCCGCATCGTGCGCAGCGAAGTCCTGGGCTTGCGGGGACGTGAATTCGTCAAGGCGGCGATCGTGCTCGGCGCCACCAATCAGCGCATCATCACGCGGCATCTCTGGCCGAATATTACCGGAAACCTCATCATTTACGCCTCGTTGAGCGGCTCCACGGCGCTCATTACAGAGTCCTCTCTCTCATTCCTGGGCCTCGGCGTGCGGCCGCCCGCGCCAAGCTGGGGCTATATGATTTCGGTGGGCATGGCCAACTGGCAATATTGGTGGATGAGCGTGTTTCCGGGCCTTGCCATATTCCTGACGGTCCTTGCGTTCAATTTCGTCGGGGACGCCCTCCGCGATGCCTCCGACTCGAAGCTCGACCTCGGCACGTCCTGAGGCAAACCCGTGGCACAAGAGCACAAATCCCCACGACCCCGCCTGCTTGTCACGGGGGCCGCTGGACGGCTGGGACGTCTGGCGGTCGCGCATCTGAGGCAAGCTGCCCGCTATGAGGTCATCGCAACTGACGTGGCGGCCATTCCCGATGGCATTGCCGTCGACCTCGCGCAACCAGCTGTGCAATGGGCCGGGCTTCTCGAGGGTATCGATGCCGTCCTTCATTGCGCCGGCCATCGCGGGCCAGCCACGACATGGCAGGAGGCCCAGGAGCTCAACCTCGACATAAGCCTGCGGCTGTTGGCGGCGGCGCGTCGACGCGTGAAGCGCTTTGTGTTCCTCAGTTCGAATTGGGTGATGGCGGGTCACAGATTCACGGAAGGGCCCATCACGGCCCATCGCGAGCCGGACCCCATCAACCCCTATGGCATGTCAAAGCTGGCGATCGAGCGCGCGGGTGCCGCACTGGCCGAGGCCGGGGATTTTGACTTCATCGCGCTCAGGATCGGCATGGTTATCGCCGATCCCCTGGATGCTGCGCGTCGGCTGGCTTCCATGCGGCGCTGGTCACAGGAGATGTGGCTGAGCGGCGCTGATTTCTGCCAGGGGATCGAGAAGGCCCTCTCCGCGCCTGTGACCGGCGCAAGCGTGCTGAATCTGGTATCGGATAATCCCGGCATGCGCTGGGACCTTTCCGAAACCAGGCAGCGGATCGGCTATGCACCGACGGCCGGCTGGCAAGCCGATGTGTCGCCGGCGCATAACGCTGCCGAGGTCGATGCGGCCCGCCTCAATCAATGCAGAACCGAGATCGTCAGGCATCTGGCGGCGGGAAGCGCGGACCCGCCAGATCAAGCAGCCGCACTGTGCGTTCAAATTCTAACCCGGACGCAGAAGGCACCAAATGATCGGCGATAGGTTTTAAGGCGCCGACCCCGTGCAGTCCGCGCGCCGGCTCTCGATATAGATGCGCCAGTAATCCGCATGGGGGAAGTTAGGATGAACGCTGATCGAGCCGCGCGGATCCACCGCTTTCAAGAGCGCCTCTCCTTCAGGAAGCGAGGACGGAGGTTGGCACGCCAAGGCGTCGGCGCGCTCCCACGCCTTCGCGGCCTTGTTCATCTCCTGGGAAAACCAGAGATTATAGAGGTACGTAGTACCCGAACCCAACCCGAGAGTGATTGCAAGGACGACCTGCATAATCCGACCGAACCGGAGAAGCCAGCCGCACATCGCAACCAAGGCGACGGCAAGACCGGGAAAGGCTGAGCGTGTATCCAGATACGCGCAGGGCCACGCCATTGCGCACCAGGTCTGATGCCTGACGGTTATCGCGACCGGTAGAGTCATATACAGGCTGAACAGGAGGCCGACGACCGCAATGATGAGCCAGGGCCTATCGCGTTCGAGACTGCGGAAGGCGCCCCACGCCACCGCCGCGGTCAACAAGGACATGCCAGCCCAGGCAGCAAGCGCTTTCCACGGGGCCTGGGCGAAGTGGACCCATTGGATAGGAAGCAGAACGGTCCCATTCAAGACGTGAAAGAAGGAGGTCCAGGCCAGAGCACTCAAATTCCAGATGCCGTCCGGCGAATTACTCTCATAGTGGGAGGGATGCACGAACCGGTAGCCAAGATAGATCGCAAGGGCGATGGCGATGGCCGTCACGTCGAGCGCAAACCCGCGGGACTTCAGCCGCGCCAGCCCCTCTTCCTTTCCGCGGGAGAAATTCGCGAGATACTCGCAACCGACGACGCCAAGCCCGAACACCCAGGCATACTCGCTGGTCACCATGCTGAGGCACAGGACGGCGCTGAGGGTGCAATTTGTAACCAGCGAGCGCTGGCTCCCGCCAGCCAGGCGCGACGCCAGAATGAGCAGAAACGGCACCGTGTTCTGGAGCGGGTAGCTGTTCGGGGGCATGTGATCGAACCCGAGGCGTTGGTACGTGACCAGCATCAGGAAGCTGAGCACGGCAAACGCTTTTGATCGACATAGACGGCCAACCCAGAGAGCGGTGAGCAGCATCAGGCCGCCCCAAGCCCCGAGGAAGCCAATCCGAGCCCATGGAACTGCGGCCACATCGCTGACAAGTATGTTGATGGGCAGTATGATGAACTGTCCGACGCGGCCCTGCTGCGCGGCGGTTTCGCTTATGAATTGGACATTCTGCGCAAGCGTATTCTTAAGCGAAAGATAGTGAAATAGTATTTCGTCAGCCGTCAGCCTGTAGCCCGACAAGAAAGGCTGCGCCTGCAATGCAGCCGCAACCAAAGCGAGGGCCCAGAGCGCAGCGAAAAGGTTGCCACGGATACGTATTTGTTCCCCCACCGATACATCTATATTTATTCAAATTTCAAGAGCTCGGGAAATCCGCCCAGCCACTCGGCGATGTCTCATTTCTTAGGACATGGTCGCTCGCCCGATTTTTTGGAATATGGTTCTGACAAATAGCCAATTTCTGACATTCTGCACGGAGGGCACGGCACTCTGCGGAGGCAGACGTCTGGCATAAATACTACCGTGAGGCAAGAGCCGCCTTACCGCCAAAAAGTCATCGAGGCTCCCTCGAAAGCGAAACGCTCCGGCCCTGTCTCGTGTGTCTCCTCTCCTCTGGTCAGCACAGCCGGCCATCAAAGTGGTTTATTTTTGCTGGTCATCGTTGCCCGGCTCGGGTAGCATCCCACCATGTTGCATGGACATCAGATCGGGGTTGTCATCGATCATGCCCGTTCGCAAGACCGAAAGCCGTATTCCGGAGAATTGTCAGGCTTCCGATCTCGGGCAGGCCAGCCTTTCGGCTGATGGGCGCGCAGCCGTTGTATCTTTCATCACATCACCGCTCGTTATCGGCCGGGGCAATACTTTCATCGTCTTCATCACAGATGCGGTGTTGGCTGGATCCGTGCAGTCGTTCGAATGGTCCTTCACGGAAAACGATGGCCCGCCCACGGCCGAAAAGACAGTGATCGGCGAGATCAGCCATCACCCGGCTGCAACAGGTCGTCTCGTAACGGCGGTGCGGTGCCTTGACGGCGGGGGGGCCGCTCTCGCAACCCTTACTCTCAATCAATCTGTGGTCTCCCCGCACACCGGGCTCGAGGCCATGATAGCTGCGGGCGCTGACGAGGCAGGCCCTTCGGCGGCGAACCCGGACGTGTCACGCGAACTCGTCAACGACTACAATATCTACTATCAGAACGTGGTCCCGCGCTCGGCAGCCTTGGACGACGGCTTCCGGCGCCTGGTTTTTGCCGTGCTCATGGAGAGCACGTTGCAGAGTAGCGTCGCCCGCCGTCAGGCCGATCTCGCGGAAATGGCCGCTGTCCTGAATGCGGGCTCGGCTGGCTTCGCGACGCTCGCCGGCCGTGGACTGGGCGTTGCGGGGCTGCGCCCCATGCTCCTTGCCATGACTGTCGGCCCGCATCTGCCCTGGACAGAGCTGCCCGCCGACGGTCCTGCCCATGCCCTGGCCGAAGAGGAGTTGCGTCGCAAGACGGCCGCGTTACCCGAGGCGGCGCGCATCGACCTTTTCAATCTCATCCGCTTTCCCAAAAGCAGCATCACGCAGTGCGGACGGGCGATCGAGACCCTGCGCGACCGCTATTTCACCGGAATCGATTTCGATACGGTCCTGAGCGAGCTGTCAGGCACGCGGGCTCACTGGATCAACAGACACTACAGGGAAGGCCCCTTGAAGCGCGCGTGACACGCAACACCCCGCCGACCCGAGCGGGCTGGAGGATCGGAATGGGGAGGACGAGCAAGCGATCGCAAACGGCCGGCCATGAGGCCATCCGCGCGCTTGCGCCGAACACGGCCCCCGGGGGGCCTGATCCCGATCCCGGTGGCGGTCCAGCCTCGACCTTTCCCTTGCCGCCAGCGCTGGAGACCGCCGCGCAAACCTTCAGGGATTTTTTTACGGACAATGATGCAGAGTTCCATCTGCTTGGCGGCCAATTCGCTTTGGTGCGCGCCATGCGCGCCGCCTTGAAAACAAGAATATACGATATTAACGATACCGCCCTACGCGAGGCGCTGCTGTCGCTTGTCGAGGACAACGGCTGGAGCGACCTTGTTGATGCGTTGCGTTCAACCGGCAGTATTCACAACCACAAGCCCTACCGAGATGGCCTGCCTGCCGGACACCCTGACAAGACAAAGCCTTATGGTGTGCTGAGATCCGGCTCGAGGATCAACGGCACGGCAGCCTATACGTCGGCCACGGCCTCTGCGCGCGATAAGATGAATGCCGCGCAAGTCTCCGCAGCCGACAAGGCAGTAGCCACCGCCGTGCTCAATGACAACACGGCAAACGGTGAGTGGGCCTACGGGCGGGTCAATCAGTGGCTCGGCCAACCCAAGCTCGCGCCGGCCACCTTCGACAAGGTTTCCTTACCACGGCAATGCGCCCTTTTTCTCGATTCCACCGTGATGTGCGGCTCGGCCTCGCAGTTCACAGCGAAACAACTCTTCAAGACGCGCAATTTCGACGTGCAATCCTTGCCCGCTTTCGCCCCCGTGACCTTGACGAGCTTGAACGCCAAGGATAGCCGCTCGACGGCCACAAACCTCATTCTGAACTACACACCCAACACGTTACAGACCACCGTTGCCAAGGCTACGGCGCTGTTATCCGCTGGCGGCTATTTGGTCGCGGGCTGCCTCAGTGGCAGGAAACACGAAGACGATCATCCTCCGATCGAGCATTACATTCTCCTCTTCGCCGCTGCAGATAACAAGTTCTTATTTTGGGATCCCGACGTATCCGTCACGGATATTGCAGAATTAACCAACAAGGTCGGGCCGGCTATCGGCGTCATGATCTATGACAATACGGACGCCGCCAGGCCAAAACTATCGACCGGCCTCGACTTTAATGATCTGTCTGACATTGACATCAACGGGCATCACACCAACCATCGCAAAAGACATCGCTATCAGGTCATGACCCTGGCAAAGCCATAAGCCCCTACCGGATAGGCCCCGCATCATGTCCCAGAACGCCCTCACCTCCCTGCTCTGTGACATCGCGGTGGCGTTCGGATCGATCGCCGACATCGATACGCCGGAGCGGGCGACCGCCTTCTTTGCCAAGCTCGGCTATGTTGTGCCGGGGGCGACCGCCATGGGGGCGCTCTCCGGCCTCAAGAGTGCCGTGGCCGGGCTCGGCGGCAGTGTCCGGGCCACCGCCAGCATCGACACCGACAACGGCAAGCTTGCCGCCAATATCGATCTGCTTGCGCGACTCGCGGCGGTCGCCGACGCCATGCGCCAAGTCCAATCGGCCCTCCAAGGCGCCGGTGTCCCCAATCTCGGCGCGCTCGTGCCGCGGCTGACCGACCATCTCCTGCTCGACCATGTCGATCGCGCGCAGCCGCAACTGCACGAGGGGTTGCTGCTCATTGGGCTGATCGATTGCAACGAGACGCCGGCGGCCGGCCAACCCATGCGGCGCATCAACTGGCGACGCCTGAGCGCCCTGCTGACCGCACCCGGCGAGATCGCCAGGGATGTCTATCGCTGGGACACCAACCTCGATATCGACCTGCTCCTCACGCGGCTCGAAAAGCTGATGCGCGCTTCCGGCATGCCGGGCGGGCGCTATCCCCAATCGTCCGCGACCAGGGCCGCCTTGGGCAACGCCGGCGCCGGACTGCCTGAACTGCGTTTCCCCTTCTTCCAGAAAGGCTTCACGCCGGAGACCTACAGCCAGTTCGGCATCACCATTTCGCCGGCAGAAGCCACCGGCGGCAAGCGCAAGGGTGTGGCGCTCCTCCCCTATATCCGTGGCGGCAACAGCTTTCAGTTCAATGTTTGCGACCGGGGCGAGCTGGTCTTTTCGTCCACGGCCGACATTCGCAAGGTCGGCTTCGCCGTGCGGCCTCCCTTCACGGCCGAAGGGCTTTTCGATCTTACCGGCGCCTTCGGCGCCAGCATTGCCATTCGCGAGAAGAAGGCCCGCGCCGAGGAAGTCACACTCATCGGCTCGCCCGGCGGCACGCGCCTCTCTATCCAGGGCCTCGGCTTCAACGTCTTTGCCGGCACACCGCAGGGCAAACTCGACCTCGGCGTCGAAGCTGAAATCGGCGCCTTTCGCTTCGTCATCGATGCCGGCGAGGCCGATGGCTTTCTGCAGAAGGTCCTCTCCGGGCTCCATGTGGAAGCGGAAACGGACCTTGCGTTCGGCATGGCGCTCGGATCCGGCTTCACCTTCCGCGGCGGCGGCAAGCTCGCGCTCGAACTCAGCACCCATATCGATCTCGGCCCGGCCAAGCTCGAGGGCATCCGGCTTGGCCTCGGCCCGAGCAACGACCGCTTCAGCCTCGATACCGGGGCGTTGCTGAAGTTCGATCTCGGGCCGCTCAAGGCAGTGGTCGAGGACATCGGCCTTTCGACCAGCCTCGATTTCCGCCCGGGCAATCTCGGCCCGGCGCATCTCAGCGTCGGCTTCAAGCCGCCGAAGGGCGTCGGACTGTCCGTGGATGCGGGCGTCGTCACGGGTGGCGGCTATCTCAGCCTCGATCCCGAGCGGGGCGAATATGCCGGTGCCATCGAGCTCAGCTTCAGCGGCATCGTCGCCCTCAAGGCCTTCGGGCTCATCTCGACTAGGATGCCCGACGGCTCGAAGGGCTTCTCCCTCGTCATCATCATCTCGGTCGAGTTCGGCACGGGCATCCAGCTCGGCTTCGGCTTCACGCTGCTGGCGGTTGGCGGCCTTATTGGCCTCAACCGGACGATGAATCTCGAAGCGCTGATGGACGGCGTGCGCACCGGCTCCATTGAATCCATCATGTTTCCGCGGGACGTGGTGGCGAACGCACCGAAGATCATCAGCGATCTCAGGACGCTGTTCCCGGCCCAGGAAGGCACATTCCTCATCGGGCCGATGGCCAAGCTTGGCTGGGGCACACCCACGCTGGTCAGCGTCTCGTTCGGGGTCATCATCGAGATCCCGGGCAATATCGCCATCATCGGCGTCCTAAAGGTGGCGATCCCGGCCGAGGATGCGCCCCTCATCATCCTTCAGGTCAATTTCGCCGGCGCCATCGAATTCGACAAGCAACGCATCTATTTCTTCGCCTCGCTGTTTGAATCCCGGGTCGTCTTTCTCACCATCGACGGCGAGATGGGATTGCTCGTGGCCTTTGGCGACGATGCGAATTTCGTCGTCAGCGTCGGTGGTTTCCACCCCCGTTTCGCGCCGCCGCCGCTGCCCTTCCCAAGCCCCAGGCGCATCAGCGTCAGCCTCCTCAGCACACCGTTGTCGCGGGTGCGCATCGAGGGCTATTTCGCCGTCACTGCCAATACCGTGCAATTCGGGGCACGCGTCGAGGTCTACTTCGGCTTCAGCGCCCTCAACGTCAAAGGCCATCTCGCCTTCGACGCGCTGTTCCAGTTCTCGCCGTTCCGCTTCATCATCGAGATGTCCGCCTCGCTATCCGCGAATGTATTCGGTGCCGGACTGTTCTCCGTGCGGGTCCGGGGAGAACTGCAGGGCCCCGCCAAATGGCGCATCAAGGGCCACGGCTCGATTGCCCTGCTCTTCTGGGATGTCGATGTGGACATCAACGAGAGCTGGGGCGAGAGCGCCGACACCTTGCTGCCGCCGGTCGCGGTGCTGCCGCTCCTGGCTGGCGAATATGCCAAGATGGAGAATTGGCGGGCGATCCTGCCTGCCGCGAATGGGCTCTTCGTCACGCTGCGCAAGATGTCCGCCGAGGAGGCCGGGCTCGTCCTCCATCCCGTCGGCCTCCTGGCGATCAGCCAGCGCGCCGTGCCGCTCGCCATCAAGCTCGACAAGATCGGCAATCAAGCGCCGAATGATGTCAATCGGTTGAGCGTCGATGTCGCGAGCGGGGGGCTCGCCAAGCGCGACGACGCCTTCGAGCCCTTCGCGCCAGCGCAGTTCCAGAATTTCTCCGATGCCGACAAGCTGTCACGGCCAGCTTTTGCGCCGGAAAAATCCGGCCTGCATCTCTCCGCCGCGGGCGCGGATCTGCGCACGAGCCGCATGGTCAAACGCATCGTGCGTTACGAAGAGATCATCATCGACAACAACTTCAAGCGCTTCACACGGCGCTTCTTCCTCTTCGCCGGCACGCTGTTCAATTTCTTCCTGAATGGGGCGGCGATCACCCATTGCACGCTCTCAAAGGCCGCCAAGAAGCAGCTCGATCCTTTCGAGGAGAAAATCACGGTGATGCCGGAGACCTTCACCGTGGCTTTCCAAGCGACCAACAAGGCCTTCGCCGCCAATGCCGGCACCTTTCGCAGCGAGGCGAGCGCCCGCCAGTTCATGAATGATGTCGTCGCGAACGACCCCACGCTGATGGACGCCGTCCACGTCATTCCAAGCTACGAGCGGGCGGCATGAACGGGAGCGCGGGCGTAATGGCCAGAGCGACGGCGGGGGTGACGGAATGAGCGTGATCGGCACCTATTCCTTCCTGCCGTGGCTGCGCCAGGGCCTCGCCAATCAGATCGCCTCCGCTGATTTCGATCCGTCTGTCAAAGTCAGGGCCTCGGTGACCGTCGACCTGGCGCTGACCGGCGATAAGCTCGGCGGCGGCACGGCAGCCGAGACCGTGAGCCGCCCCATGGCGCTCTTCGGTCCCGGCGATATCGTGGGCATCGACAAGCGCGCCATCGTGCGCGTCGAGCCGCGCGACTGGGTCACGAATTTCGAGCCCAACTATCTGCCCGCCATCGAATTCTACGACGAGGACTTTCCGTGGCGCTACACGCCCGCCGCGCCTGATTTCGGCAAGGGCCGCCTGCGGCCGTGGCTTGCCCTCGTCGTGCTGGCGGAAGGCGAGTTCCGGGACGGCAAGGCGGGGCTTGACCGGCCGCTGCCCTATATCGACGTCGATAATCTCGTCGCCTTTCCCCGCGCCGACGAGCTCTGGGCCTGGGCCCATGTCCACGTCAACCGCAGCCTCGCGGCAGGCGACAGTGAGTTTGTCTCGACGGACGTGAACGCGGTCTTGTCGAAATTCGGTGCCGTCCTCGCTGAAAACCCGGATCTGGCTTATTCGCGGATCATCTCGCCGCGCAAGCTCGCGGAGAACACCGCCTATCACGCCTTTCTCGTGCCGACCTTCGAGACGGGGCGTCGCGCCGGCCTCAAGATCGAGATCGGCAACGATGTCCCGGCGACGCTATCCGCATGGGACGCCGGTTCCCGGCCGGAGCCGCAGAGCTTTCCCTATTATCACCGCTGGTTCTTCCACACAGGGGCGCGCGGCGATTTCGAGATGCTCGTCCGCCTGCTCAAGCCGAAGCCGGTCGATCCGCGTGTCGGCACGCGGGAAATGGACGTGCAACATCCGGGCGCCAACGTCTCGGGGCTCGACAAGCCCGAGCTCGGCGGCATCCTCAAGCTCGGCGGCGCGCTGCGGCCGCCGGCCAAGGTGCCGGCCGAACCGCCCGACATGTTCGAGACCTGGGATGATCCCTTTCCGAGGCCCCTGCAGGAGGATCTCGCCAGGCTTCTCAACCTGCCCGACGATTACCAGCGCGCAGGCGACCCAGACCCGATCATCGCGCCACCCCTCTACGGAACCTGGCACGCCC
This sequence comes from Hyphomicrobiales bacterium, assembly GCA_930633525.1. Classification (NCBI taxonomy): domain Bacteria; kingdom Pseudomonadati; phylum Pseudomonadota; class Alphaproteobacteria; order Hyphomicrobiales; species Hyphomicrobiales bacterium. The sequence goes on along the minus strand of CAKNFP010000002.1, from coordinate 1,769,967 downwards.
TGACGAAGCGCGTCCTGAGCGAGGCCGACGGCACACCGGCGTCATACCCGGACAACTGGGTGCACCGGCTCAATCTCGATCCGCGCTTCCGCGTGCCGGCCGGTTTTGGCACCCGCATCATCCAGGATAACCAGGAAAAATACATGGATGCGGCCTGGGAGCAGATCGGCAATGTGCTCGAGGCGCAGCGCCGCATCCGCTTCGGGCAGTTCGCGGTGAAGGTCAGCGAGATCTGGTACGACCGCCATCTGTTGCCGCTCGTCGGCGTCAGCCGGCAGAAGGCGCTTCTGCTCCTGGCGCCGCTCAACAAGCGTATCCTGGCCGGTTCGTTCACGATCCACCACACCCAGGCGGCAAGCCTGTTGCAGCCGGTGATGACCTCGGCCCCCCTGCGCCGCGTCATCCGGCCTCGCGGGCGGCTGATCAGGGCCTTGCCCTTCGACGCCGATCTCCGGCCCGACCAGCTCATCGATCGCGTCAACAAGGGCGAGGTCAGCGCAGCACCTCCTAAACAGACACCGCCGGGCCTGTTCACGGCGGATCAAGCCGCCGAGGCGCTCATGCCGGCGGATGCGCCGCCCTGGGTGGTGGATTGGCTGAAGCGCCTCCCACGGCTGCCCTGGCTGATCATCGCCGTGGCTTTCCTCATCGCCATCTTGTGCTTCCTGGTTCTGTCGCCGGCCCTGGCGCTGCTGTTCGCAGCCGCGGTCATCGCCGGTGCGGTCTATATCAGGCGGTGGCTGAACCAATGGGCTCCTTCAGTCGCCGCGTCGGAGGCGCTGAAGGAGGACAGCCAGACACCGGCCGCCGTCGACGCCATGCCAGGGGCGGGCGGCTTCGTCATCACCGAGCCCGGCTCCGGGTTCGTGCCCGGTCGCGGGCCGGACAGCCAGGAGGCCACGCGCTTCAAGACGGCCCTGAAAGAGGGTTTTGCCCTCGTCCAGGCGAGCACTGCCGCCGGTGCGACCCCGGTGCGGCGTCCTCTCGATCTCGATGACCTCACCGCCACCGCCGTCAAAGCGGTCAACCCCACACATACCATTCCGCGCCGCATCCGCGCCGGCATCTTCGTGCCGCCGCGTCTCATCGCCGAGATCGGGGAAGCCTTCGTCGAGCCGATGGCCTATCCGGTCATCGACCAGCCGATGTACGAACCTCTGACGGCGCGCTCCTCGGAGCTCTTCCTGCCGAACATCAATCTCATCGCGAACAACTCGATCACATTGCTCGAGACCAACCAGCGCTTCATCGAATCCTACATGGTCGGCCTCAACCATGAATTCGCGCGGGAACTCCTGTGGCGGGAGTATCCGACGGACCAGCGCGGCTCGACCTTCCGCCAGTTCTGGGATGTGCGCTCGTTCTTCAACACGGACAATCTCGACGATGAGGCCCTGAAGGAAAAGCTCCGCGACATCAAGCCCCTGCACACATGGAGCCGGACCTCGGTCCTCGGCAGCCACGACAACCGGGAGGCGGTCGCGGGGACGACGGAAGAAGAGCTGGTGCTCGTCATCCGGGGCGAATTGCTGAAACGCTATCCAACCGCCGTGATCTATGCCCATCGCGCGGTCTGGCAACGCAAGGATGACGGCTCGGAGGCCGATAAGGCGCGGGAGCCTTGGGATCGGCATGGCCCGATCGACAACTTGCAAGAGCGGCGCCTCGCCCCCCTTACCGGCGCCGAGGAGGCCAATCCGCCGAAGTCCAAGGTCCTGACGCCGCTCTACCAGGCGCGCGTCGAGCCCGACATCTATTTCTTCGGCTTCGACCTCACCGTGGACAAGGCCAAGGGAGGCACGGGCGCCCATCCCGACGACGACCCCGGCTGGTTCTTCGTCATCAAGGAGCGCCCCGGCGAACCGCGCTTTGGCCTCGACATCGAGAAGCAGCCGAAACTGAATGTCTGGAATGATCTCGCCTGGGACGACGTGCAGCCCAATGCGCCTGGTAGCCACATCGAGATCGCGGCAGCGCCCGCCGCCCTCACGCTCGTGACGCCGACCGGCACCGACAGCGAAAAGGCTGTGCAGTTCGCCGACGACAAGAAAGTTGCCTGGAGCCACGGCATGAGTTCAGCGGAGCTCGCCTACATCCTCTTCCAGGCCCCTGTGCTCGTCGGCGTCCACGCCAGCGAAATGCTTCCGAAATGAGAGGGCGCCATGGCTGATTTCGATGATCTGCGCGCCAAGCTCAACACAACACGATCGGCGCTCGATGATCTCCAGGGCGAGATCGCGGCGCTGCGCGCGCGCCTGAAACGCCTCGAAGACGAGGACGCCGCCGCTGCCCGCCGCTTCAATCCGCGTGATGAAGCCGACCTCGCGGCGCGCGCGCGGCGCGCGGCGGACATCCGCCGCCTCGCGTCCGAGCTCAGCGCTCTACGCGAGCGGGAAAAGATAGCCCTGACGGACGAAATCCGCATCCGCACCGATTTCGCCGATTTTACAGATCCGCGCAGGGGGATTGCCAACCTCGGCGACGCGACACCGATCCTCATGATGCCGATCCGGCTTGAGACGCGTTTCAAGCCAGCGCGGGAAACCGGCGCAGGTAGCGATGAACTCTGGCTGCGCGTCTATCCGGATGACTGCTTCATCACCACCTTCGATCCCGCGCTCACTGCTGCGGAAGCGGCGGATGCACGGAGCTATTGGGCGGGCATCTGGTCGGCCGGTGGCCATGAGGATGAGGAGCGGGCCGCCTGGCGGGCCATCGCCACCACCCATGGCGCGGGGCGGGCCGGCTGGATCGTCGACCAGTTCCCTGAGATAGCCGCCTCGGCACGGCCGACCAAGCCAAGACCGCAGGACATCATCCTGACCGTCGCCACCGAGACGCCCCTGCCCGCCGCCGAGGCGGCGGCGCTCGCCCCCTTCTGGCAGGCGGCGTGGCGCGCTCAGGGCGACGCGACGGCGTTGACGGCGGCACGGTCAGCGCTTGAAGAGGTCGTCGGCCCGGGCCGGGCAGCGGCGCTGGCGGCGGAAACCCTGCCCGTCAATTTTGCCGTCGCGCCGGTCGCCGGGACTGATCCTGCGAGCCTCAATGTGGCCGTCGCCTTCCTCGTCTTTCCTCCCGTCGAGACCAAGGAGAGCGCCTGGGCGAGCGCGCCGAAGATGACGCTCCTGCCGGATCGCTTCGTCTTCATCGGCTATCGCGGCAACGCGGCCCCGCGCATCGTCCTCGGCAATCCCGTACCGGCGACACTCTTCGTGGGACCGGATCCGCAGGCCGATGCGGCGAGCCAGATCCATCACGACGACGATGGCCATATCGCCATGCCCGACGCACTCAAGTGGATCACGGATTTTCCGCAGGCTGTCGAGGACGGCATGGGCCTGCGGATCGCGCTGGATCCGGACGAAGCCAAAGGCGGCTTTGACCGGGTGCTCGTTGTCGGCCTGCGCCTGTGTGCCGACGCGACAGAAGGGGCCGCCCAATTCGCCGCGCTGCTACGCGGCCACGCCTGCGGCCGGACCGGCCTCGCCGTCCTGCCGCAGGGCACGCCGACCAACAACACCGAGACGGTTTCGTCCGGTCACGCCCGCCTCGACGACCCGGATGCCACCTTCGACGACCGCAAGTCGGCGCTTTTCACACCCGATGCCGACTGGCTCGACAAGCGCGACGGCGAATGGCTGGCGGACTATCTCGGCATCGACAAGCAAGTCTTCGCGCATGTGCATGGCGCCGGTGCGACCGACCAGATTGCCGCGCGCGCCATGAACACGGCGCTCTGGCCGGCCACCTTGGGCTACTGGATGGAAAGCCTGATGTCGCCCGTCTTTCCACGTCGGGTGATCGAACAGACGCGGAGCTTCTTCAATCGCTATGTCATCGCCGGCGGCACCGTACCGGCGCTCCGCATCGGCGCGCAGCCCTACGGAATTCTGCCCGCGACCGCCTTCTCGCGCATGGCATGGCTCGACGCGCGCGAGCGCCCGCTCCTGCGCGCCGAAGATCCGACGCTCGCTTATCTGCGTGAGCTGCGCGGGATCATCGCCGCCTTCGAGACGGACTGGCGGGCCATGGGCGCTGGTCTCACCCATATCGGGAAAGCGGGCGACCCGCACCAGATCCTGCTTGATATCGTCGGGCTCCACTCCGGCTCGGTGGAATGGTCACAGCGCTATGCCGAAAGCCTGAAGACGGTCTTCAACCGCCTTAACCTGCTCGGCCTCGGCGGGCTCATGGAGCAGATCAATATCAGCGTGCGGCAGGCGGCCGCCCGCCAGATTCTGGCCAATCTCGGCTACGCCGGCGAGGAGATGCCGGAGATCTTCGACAAGCTCTTCTCAGGCCGCCACAATCTCCTCAAGGGCGGTGTCGTGGACGACCTTCCCCTCTCGGAGACAGCGCCCATCCGCGCCTATACGCCTGATGGCCGGAACTATATCGAATGGTTGAGCGCCGCATCCGGAACCTCGTTGAACGCGCTCTATGCTCAAGACGGCTTCCTCGACGACAAACCGCCGAAAGCGCTGCTCTATCTCATGCTCCGCCATGCCTTGCAGCTCGGCTACCACGATGTCGGCATCCGCCTCTATGAGAACGCTGCGCTGATGACGCCAGCCGCCGCTGTCCTCGCCCGGCAGGACAGGCCGTTCCTCCATATCCAGGCGGCGAACACGGTCAGCGAGAGCCGCTATCAGATCCTCCATAGCGCCGAGGTCGCCATCACCGGCTCGGCGGCCCAGACGGTCTCAGACTTCATCACGGCGCAGCTGCCGACTCTAAGCCTCGCCTTCCACCTGCGGGACCAGCGGGAAGCCCTCGAACGCCTGAAGAAGGAGCCCACCGCGCGTCTCGAGCGCGTGTTCGCCGATCATATCGACTGTCTGAGCTACCGGCCGGATGCTTGGCTGCTCGGCCTCGTGACCTACCAGCTCACGCGCATGCGCAATATCGCCGATGGCGAGGACCGCGAGCCCCGACGCGGCCTTCATCTCGGCGCCTATGGCTGGCTGGAGGAGCTCAGGCCGGAGAACAAGCATCTGACGCCGGTCAGGCTCGATGACCATGAACTCGCCGCGGATTTCGGCGATCCCGACGCACCGCCCCTGATGCGCGACGACACCAACCAGGGTTATATCCACGCGCCCTCGCTCAATCACGCCGTCGCGGCCGCTGTGCTGCGCAACGGCTATATCACTAATGCGGGCGAGGCGAACAGCCAGACCATGGCCGTCAATCTCTCCTCGGAGCGCGTGCGCACGGCGCTTGCGCTGCTGGAAGGGGTGCGTGCCGGCCAGGGCCTCGCCGATCTCCTCGGCTACCAGTTCGAGCGGGGGCTCCACGACCGCCACGGGCCGGTCGAGGTCGACAAGTTCATCTATAAATTGCGCAAGGCCTTTCCGCTCAGGGCCGACCGCATGGCTTCCACCCGCACCGGGGAAGGCGTGTCGATCGAGGCCATCGAGGCGCGCAACGTCATCGATGGCCTCGCCCTGGTCAATCATATGAAGGTGGGTGGAGCCTCGACCTATCCCTTCGGCAAGGAAAGCCTGCCCCCGGCCACGGCCGCCGAGGCCGCCGCCATTAATGCGGAAGCGCAAGCGCTGGTCGACGCGCATGACGCCGTCGCGGATCTCGCGCTTGCCGAGGGCGTATACCAGGCGGTCCTCGGCAATTACGACCGGGTGGCCGCCACCTATGATGCTTACGCGCGCGGCAATTTCCCGCCGGAGCCGGAGGTGGTGCGCACACCGCTCGACGGCATCGGGCTGACCCATCGCATCGGCCTTCACCTCGATGCGACCGCGAGCCCTACCGCCTCGCCGCTCGCGGGTGTCGCGATGACGCCGCGCGCCCAGGCCGAACCCGCTTTGAACCGCTGGCTCGCAACCGTCCTCCCCGCCCCAGCGCAGGTTGGCTGCGTCGTGGCTTTCGTCGAGGCCGCTACCGGCGCACAACGGAAACGGGAGGTGACGCTCGCCGATCTCGGCCTCCAGCCGAGCGACATCCTTGCCCTCGTTGGCCATGACAGCGAGCAGGCCATGCGCGAGATCGACGACCGCATCCTCCGCCATGTAATGGAGAATTTCGCGCCGCGCCCCGACAAGCCGGTCACCATCCGCTACATGGAAACTAAGGCCGCCCCCATCTCCATCTTCGCGCTCAGCCCGCTGCTCAGGGCCCTGAGGCAGCTCACCACGAAGTCACGCGCGCTGAAGCCGAGCGACCTGACCTTGATGAACGAAGCGACTGTTGCCCAGGACGCCACGCCGGTCATCGAGAAGGCAAGGCTCGATCTGGTGCGTGCGGCGATGGCGGCCTTGCACGCTGATCTCACGGCTTTCCAGGCCACGCTTGATGGGCCGCTCACCGATCTCGACAATCGCCGCGGCGAGATCCTCGACCACATCGACGATCATGTGACGGCCCTGGTCGCTCTCATGGCGCGGGCGGCGCTTTTCGCCATTCCACAGGCCGGCTGGGGCGTGGCCTATGACTTCAAGCGCCGGAGCTATGCCGCCGTGCTCGCGCAATTCCGTGAGCGGGTCGCGCGCTGGGAGGCCCAGCTGGCCGTCTTCGATGCCACGGTCACGGCCTATGGCGCCTTGCCGGCGGAGACGAGCGACGACGAGCGCTTCAGGCTGCTCGTGCAGGCGGAACAGGCGATTTCGGCCGCGGCGACGGAGGTGCTGCCGCCGACACCGGCCGCCTTCCTCGCGGACCTTGCGATGAAACGCGCCGCCTTCGTGACCAAGCAGACGGCGCTCAAGAGCCTCGACGACACGACGGAGACGGAGCTCGTCGGCCTACTCGCCGAGGCGGCCGCCCATCTGCCGATCGACGGCTTCGATCCACTGCCCTTCACTCTCGAGGAGCGTGAAGCCGAGATCATTCGCTTTGCCGAGGATGCGGCCCTGCTCAGCGCCCGCATCGCGGCCGAGATTGAGCGCCGCCTTACCCTGTCCCAGAACCACTTTGACGCCCACGACGCGGCCGCGACGGTGACTGAGGCTGCTACCGGGCTGGAAAAGGCGGCAAAGGCCCTCCTAGGCGAGGATTTCCGCATCATCCCGACATTCCGTCTCGGCGCGGGCCAGAGCAGCGAAATGGCGAACGCGCTGGCAGCCAGCCAGTCCGGCGATCTCTTCGCTTATCTGACCGGTCAGCCAGACCCGGCAACGCCCGCCATCGCGCCCTTGCCCGTGGAAACCTGGCTCGCGGGAATTGCCCGGGTGCGCGACAAGCTTCGCGCCTTCGAGCAGATCGCGACCTTCACCGGCGCTTTCGGCCTCGATGAGCCGGAGCTGACGCCCCTGCAGCTTCCCTTCATACCGGACGACCGCTGGCTCGCCCTTGAATTTCCGCCTGATCTGGCGCTGGACAAAGACCGGTTGCTGTACAGCGCGGTCTTCGCCGCGCCTTTCGACGGAACGGCGAGCCAATGCGGCCTTCTTCTCGACGAATGGACCGAGACGATCCCCGGCGCGAACGCCACAACCGGGATTGCCTTTCACCACGACCGGCCGAACACGGAGGCGCCGCAGACCATGCTTCTCGTCACACCCACCGATTTCCGGGGAGCATGGCAGTGGGACGACCTGGTCGATGCCCTCAACGAGACGCTCGACCTCGCCAAGCTGCGCGCTATCGAGCCCGCCCATATCGACGCCACGCCCTATGCGCCCTTCCTGCCAACGACCGTGATGGCCGCCCAGGCGCGGCAACTGACAATCGCCGCCAATCTCGTGCTCAACAACAGCTTTACCCTCGTCAGGCCTTGAGGATCCCGCGATGTCCGAGAAGCTCATCACGGCCAATCTGGCCTCAACGATCGCCACGCGCACCCTGCCGGGCATTACCCAATGGAACAGGCTCGAAGGCCGCCCGCGGACCGAGAATTTCGAGCGTGCGCTGCGTGCAGAGGTCCGCGATCCCCTCTGGCTTCTGACCCGCCAGTGGCAGATGGGTGAATTCCGTGGTGACGACGCGGGATCCCCGATTTTCGCCCGGGCCCGTATCGAGACCACGCGGCTCACAGGCTATCGCGCCGCCGATGGCGCGGCCGAGCCCTTTGACACGTCGCTGCCGCTCGAGGCCCGTGTCGAGCCGTTGCCGGTCGCCCTCACCCTCGGCACCCATGACATCGCCCTCGATATCCGGCTGATGATGGGACGCTACTGGCTGAAGCTGACCAAGGCTCTGCCACAGGCCACACGCGACCAATATATCGCCGCCTATCCCATCCATGCGCCGGACCCGAATGATGCGACGGAGGCGCTGACGCTGGCCCATGCCGACGCCTGGGCGCAATTCGCGGCCGTGGCGGGCAGGACCATGGATGGAGCGAAGCTCTATACCTATCTGAAGGCCGATCCCGTGCACCGCGCCTCCGACGGCATCGCCGCGCTCGCCGGCATTGAGGCGCAGGCCGATGCACATGGCGTGCATTTCGTCGCCTGGTTCGAGAAACTTCTCCACCAGCCGGCCAAGGGGTCCGCCTTCATCCCGGAACGGCTGGAATATCAGTTCAGTTGCGCGACGCCCGCTGCCGGCGGCGGCGAGAAGGTCTATGTCGCGGAGCAATATTTCCAAGGGCATCTCGACTGGTACAATTTCGACAGCGATCCCACCCGGACGACGCTTGGCGAAGCGTCCACGGCCGGCGGATGGACAGGCCCTGACAGGGAGACACCGACGGCGCCCAAGTCGCCTGAAGTAACGACCCTGACAACGCTGCCCGCGCAGGCGACCTTCAACGGCATGCCCAACACCCGGTGGTGGGCTTTCGAGGACGGCCGCACCAATTTCGGCGACATCAAGCCCGACACCACAGACCTCGCCAAACTCCTCCTGATCGAGTTCGGCCTCCTCTATGCCAATGACTGGTTCGTGGTGCCCTTCGTCGTGCCGGCCGGCGCGATCGCCACGATCAAGGGCCTCGCCGTCACCAATGTCTTTGGCGAGCGCATCTGGATCGAGGCGGCCGGGCGCGGCAATGATGATGACTGGCAGCGCTGGGCCCTGTTTCTCACGAGCATCAAGGGAACTGGCCACCAGGCGGCCGATCTCAGCCTCATGATCCCACCGGCTGCGCAGAAAACGCTGGAAGCTGCACCACTTGAAGAGGTGCTGTTCGTCCGCGACGAGATGGCGAACATGGTCTGGGGACTGGAGAAGACCGTGCCCCTGCCTTCCGGCGCATCGAAGCCCGGAACCGCCGCGGCCCGTGAGACGCGGCTCTTCTTCGAGAAAGAGGTGGAACGGCGCCTCGGCGCACCGCCGCAACCGCCATCGGCGGCGAGTGGCGCCAAGATCCGCTACAAGGTCATGAGCACGGTGCCGGAGAATTGGATTCCCATGATCCCTGTGCATGTGCCCGGCGACAATCGCGAGGTTCAGCTCCAGCGCGCGGCCATGCCCCGCATCATTGACGGCGATCCCTCGCCACCAGCCAGCGTACGGCCCCGCAGCTCTCTGCTACGGCACGGGCTCGACGAGACACCGCCCCGACCCTACTTCCTGCACGAGGAAGAAGTGTCCCGCGCCGGCGTGCGCGTGACGAAGAGCTTCCAGCGCACGCGCTGGCGCGACGGCCGGGCGTGGCTGTGGCTTGGACTGCGTAAGCAGACCGGCCGGGGTGGAGGCTCGAGTGGCCTGTCCTTTGACCGCATCGTCGATCTCTGAGTTGCGGGGCAGCCCGCGCCTAGCCGAGACAAGCCGAGGACCATGACCATAGGCGATTGCGACATCGGCAAAATTGGCCAGTCCAATTTACCTTTAGAGGCACTACAATCCGTGAAATCTCGCTTGACGGACCGTATTTCGCCGAATATTGTCCTGACCAATAAATCTTCCCAGGAATTGGCATGACCAATCTCGCGGCCAAGACGACGCCGGCACTGTCGATTGTGCGGAGCAAGCGCGTCTACGAGCAGATCGCTGAGCAGATCGGCGACATGATCCGTTCAGACCAATATCGCGCGGGCGATCGCATTCCGCCGGAGCGCGATCTTGCAAAACTGCTCGGCGTCAGTCGGCCATCGGTCCGTGAGGCGATGATCGCGCTGGAAGCTGCAGGATTGATCGAGGTCCGCGTGGGCGACGGCACCTATGTTCGTGAAACTGCCGCAGCGACCAGCGTGATGCCATGGTCTGCCGGCGCGGATCCGGGACCCGGGCCGCTGGAGCAATTCCAGGCGCGCCGCCTGATCGAGACGGAGATGGCAGCGCGCGCCGCCATCAGTGCCACTGCCGGAGAAATCCAGGAACTGGAAGCGCTGGTCAAGGAGATGGCCCGCGTCTATCCAACCCTTGATGATTTTGACGACAAGCTCGGCTTCCATTTCCACACGGCCCTTGCCCGCGCTGCGCGCAACGGCGTTCTCGCCAATGTCGTCGAGTATCTGTGGACGCTTCGTGACAGCGACATGTGGCGGCATCTCCGCCGCCGGGTCGTCACGCCCGACAACCGACGCCAGGTCGTGATTGATCGCCAAGAGATCGTTGCCGGCATCGCCGAACGTAATCCCTCTCGCGCCAAAGCAGCCATGATAGCGCTGCTCGATCGCGCGGAGCGGCGATACTTTGGACTAGACGACGAATAGTTTTAATAAAGCACTGGCGACGCGAGACATCGCGTCGCATACAGGCGATCGGGAAGTAGTGCCATTTCGGCTCCGTTAAAAAACCCGATGCCTATACAAGAACGGAGAGGAACGAAGGATGGGGCTCATTCGCATGACGCCGTCACGGCGCACCCTTTTGCTCGCCAGCGCGGCAACCGTTGCGCTCCTGTCACCGCATGTGGCGGTTGCACAGGAGGTCTATAAGGAAGCGCCCGCGCTTGCAGCCCGGGTCGCCAAGGGCGAACTACCGCCCGTCGCCAAACGGCTGCCAGCCAACCCTCAAGTTATCAAGCCCAACAAGGAAATCGGGCGCTACGGTGGGACCTGGCGGGCGACGATGCTGGGCGCATCGGACCACTGGTGGTTGATCAAGACGATCGCTTATGACGGCCTCATTCGATACGATCTGGATACAAAGGGCTATGCTGGCAATCTCGCCGAAAGCTTTGAGGCATCCCCCGACGGGAAGGAATTTACTTTCGTCCTGCGCGATGGACTCAAGTGGTCCGACGGCCAGCCCTTCACGTCAGCCGATATCCAGTTCTGGTTCGATAGCGTCGCCAAGAACTCACAGCTGACACCAAGCCTGCCGTCCTGGTTGCGGACAGCAAGCGGACCGGTGGAAATTACATCTCCGGACGCGCGCACCGTCAAGTTCGTCTTCAAGGAACCGAACGGCCTCTTCCTGCGCAACCTCGCATCGAACTCGAACATCGGCGACAATCCACCGATTGAAGGTTTCCCCAAGCATTATCTCGCAAAGCTGCATGCCGATCACAATCCAAACGCCGATGCGGAAGCCAAAGCCGCCGGCTTCTCGGGTTGGGTTGAACGCTTCACGACGGTGACCGGCCCACTGAGCCGCTGGCGTTTCACCGGCCTGCCCACCATGCAAGCCTGGGTTTTGACCGCCCCCTACGACGACAAGCGCCGCGTGGCCGCCGAACGTAATCCCTATTACCACAAGGTCGACCCGAACGGACAGCAGCTTCCCTATCTGGATGGCTATGATTTCCGCGTTGTCGACGATGCCGAGGCGATGGTTCTGCGCGCGACCGCCGGGGAAATCGACCTTCAGGACCGCACGCTCGCGAGCCTGCGTAACAAGTCCATTCTCTTCGACAACCAGGACAAGGGCAAGTATCACTTCTTCGAAGTACCACAGCCGCATCACAACACGATGGTGTTGTTCCTGAACCACAACCACGCCAATCCGCAAAAGCGCGCGTTGATCCGCAACAAGGACTTCCGCATTGCGCTAAGCCACGCGATCAACCGCAAGGAAATCATCGATCTCGTGTATTATGGGCAGGGCGAGCCATGGCAAGTCGCACCGCGCAAAGGCTCCGTGGCCTATGACGAAAAGGTCGCGAAGCAATACACGGAATATGACAAGGCCAAGGCCAATAAAATCCTCGACGATCTGAAGCTGGACAAGCGTGATGCCGCAGGCTTCCGCATCGGCCCGGATGGATCGCGCCTCAGCATCATCGTGGAAGCGCCGTCAGACTTCCGGCCCGATTGGATCGACGTGCTCGAGACGGTCAAAAAGCACTGGAAAGAAGTCGGTGTCGATCTGCAGATCAGGCCGCTCGGCCGCGCCCTCATTCGCAACCGCGCGCTGGCCAACGAGCACGAGGCCTTCGTCTTCCTTGGCAACGGCGGCGAGGATATAGACCTCGTCATGCACCCGGACAACTTCCTGCCCTATGACCAGACCGGCTACCGCACGTTCGCCTTGCTGTGGTCCAACTGGTTCGCAGGAAAGCAGCCGTCGGAGGAGCCCCCGGAGAGCATCAAGAAGGCCTTCGAACTCTATCGCAAAGTCCAGTCATCGCCAGATCCGAAGGTACAAGGTGAGGCGATAAAAGAAATCGTCAAGATCAGTGGCGACGAGTTTTTCAATATCGGCATTTCGCTTGCCCCACCCGGTTACGGACTGATTGCCAATTCAATGCGAAACGTGCCCGACTCGATAACCGATATCGGCACCATTCCGTATATCGGCGTGGTCAAGCCGGAACAATTCTTCAAGGCGCAGTAAGCCCGCGCCTGAAAATCGGACCCGGCGCGCCAGACCGCGCCGGGACTGCCCGTCCCTCACGGGGAATGCGTATTCATGATTGCTTTTATCATCAAGCGCACCGCGCTGATGGTGCCGACGATGCTCATCATCTCGGCAATCGTCTTCGTGGTGATCCAGTTGCCCCCAGGCGATTTTCTCGACACCCTCGCCTCCCAGCTCGCTTCCCAGGGGGAAGGCCTTGCCGACTCCCAGATCGCACTCCTCAGGGAACGCTATGGGCTCGATCAATCGATCCTCGTCCAGTATCTCAAATGGATCACCAATATTGTAACCGCCCTTGATTTCGGCCAGTCCTTCGAGTGGAACAAGGCGGTTCTCGATGTCATAGCACCCCGCTTCTGGGTTACCCTCGGCATCGCGCTTCTATCATTGGCCTTGACCGCTGTTGTTGCCATTCCCTGCGGCATCTATGTGTCGCTGCGCCAGTATTCGCTCGGGGATAATCTGGCGACATTCCTCTCATTTCTCGGCCTTGCCGTCCCCAACGTGCTGATGACGCTTGTGCTGATGTACGCAAGCTTCACCCTGTTCGACGCCAACCCCGGCGGCCTGTTCAGCGCGCAGTATCAGGACGCCCCCTGGTCCGTGGGGCGCGTCCTCGACCTCATGGCGCATCTGTGGATACCGGTCGCCGTTCTCGCGACGGCGGGCACCGCAGAGGTGGTCCGGGTGATGCGCGCCACCATGCTCGACGAGTTGTCAAAGCCCTATGTGGATACCGCGCGCGCCAAGGGACTGACCGAAGCACGCCTGACGATGAAATATCCCGCGCGCATCGCGATCAATCCGATCGTATCCAAGCTCGGATGGATGATACCGATCATCGTATCGAGCGAGGCCGTCGTCAGCATCGTTGCAGATATTCCGACCATGGGGCCATTGCTGTTGCGGTCATTGCTTGCCCAGGACATGTATCTCGCAGGCGCCATCATCCTTATGCTCGCGTTCCTGACGGTCGTCGGCACCCTGATTTCCGACATCCTCCTTGCGCTGCTTGATCCGCGCATTCGCCATGCGATGGAGTAGCCATGTCGACCGCCACTGACAGCACAACCGCCGCACCGGCGACCGCCGTCCCCGCCGCGATCGCCGCGCACGAAAACCGCCTGGCCGGCGCCAGCGAATGGCGCCTTATCTGGTGGCGCTTCCGCCGTCACCGTCTCGCTTTCGCATCCGGCATCGTCGTGCTCGCGATCTACGTCGTCGCGCTCCTCGCCGATCCCATCGCGCCAGCCTCGACCGAGGCGTCGAAGCCCCAGTACACCTATGCCCCGCCCCAGATGCTGCATCTCTTCCGCGCAACGGACAGCGGCTGGCAATTCGGGCCTCATGTCCTCGGCTATCGTGTCCAGATCGATCCCCGCGCCATGCGGCGCAGCTTCGTGACCGATCCGGATGCGATCATTCCCGTCGGGCTCTTCGTCCGTGGGGATAAATACAGCTTCCTCGGGCTTTTCGAGAGCGACCTCCATCTTTTCGGACCCATTGAGGCCGGAGAGCCGTTCTTTCTGCTCGGCGCGGACAGGCTGGGACGCGACGTCCTCAGCCGCACGATCCACGGCGCCCGCGTCTCGATGTCGATTGGTCTCGTCGGCGTCTTGATGAGCCTCGCCATCGGCGTCGTTCTCGGCGGCCTGTCGGGCTATCTCGGCGGCTTCGTGGACAGCACCATTCAACGGACGATCGAGATCATCCGCTCCATCCCCACAATCCCGTTGTGGATGGGACTTGCGGCAGCTGTTCCTCTCACCTGGCATCCGCTCGCGGTCTATTTCGCCGTCACGGTTATCCTGTCGCTGATCGGCTGGACGACCATCGCGCGGATCGTACGTGGCAAATTCCTGTCCCTGCGCAGCGAGGATTTCGTCGTGTCAGCGCGGCTCGATGGCGCCTCGCAGACACGCATCATCCTGGTGCACATGCTGCCCTCGTTCTACAGCTACATCATCGCCGCGACCACGCTGGCCGTGCCGACGATGATCCTGTCGGAAACGGCGCTCAGCTTCATCGGCCTCGGCCTGCAGCCGCCCATGGTGAGCTGGGGTGTGCTGCTGAAGGAAGCGCAGAACATCCGCTCGCTCGCGAGCGCGCCATGGCTGTTCGCGCCCGGCGTCGCCGTGATGATCGCCGTTCTTTCGCTGAGCTTCCTTGGCGATGGTCTCCGCGATGCCGCGGACCCTTATCAGAAATGAGTGCGGACATGAGAGCGCCCACGCCTGCGCCCCTGCTCGAGGTCGACAATCTCCGCACCCATTTCACGACGCCGGGTGGCATCGTGAAGTCGGTCGATGGGGTCAGCTTCACGGTCGGCCATCGGGAAACCGTATGCATCGTCGGTGAGTCCGGGTCCGGCAAATCCATCACCGCCCGTTCGATCATGGGCCTGGTGCGGCGCCCCGGCCGGGTAGTCGGCGGACGTATGGATTTCCGGCGCCGTGACGGCTCTACCGTTGATCTTGCCGCAGTCCCACCGGATTCGGCGACTTATCGTGCCATCCGCGGACGCGAGATCGGCATGATCTTCCAGGAACCGATGTCCGCCTTGTCACCAGTGCACACCATCGGCAGCCAGATCGAGGAGGGCATCCGCCTGCACCTCGGCCTCGGCGCGCGGGCGGCCCGCGAGCGCGCGGTCGATGCCCTGGAGAAGGTCGGGTTTCCCGGCGCCCGCCAACGGCTGAATACTTACCCGTTCCAACTCTCCGGCGGGCTGCGGCAGCGCGTCTGCATCGCGATGGCGCTCGCCTGCGAGCCCAGCCTTCTCATCGCGGACGAGCCGACGACGGCGCTGGATGTCACCACCCAGGCCAACATCCTCGAACTGCTGCTGCGGCTGCAGGGCGAGCTCGGCATGGCGATCGTCTTCATTACCCATGACCTCGGGGTGGTGGCGGAGATCGCGGACCGTGTCGTCGTCATGTATCTCGGACAGGTCATGGAGGCGGGCCCCGCCGGCAGTATCCTGGGTCATCCCCGCCATCCCTATACGCGGGGGCTTCTGCGCTGCGTCGCGGATATCGAAGGCGACGGGCTCCTGCGCGCCATACCTGGAATTGTCCCACATCCCCTGGCTCGCCCGCAGGGCTGCCCGTTCAGCACCCGCTGTGAGGAGATGATGCCCGGGTTATGCGATGTCACCGCACCGGAACTCCTCGCGGTCGACCGTGACACACAGGTCAGATGCCACCTCTGGTCGAGCGGTCAGCTCCAGAGCACTGAGGGAGCGGTCCATGGCTGAACCCATCCTGTCCGTCCACGACCTGCAGCAGCATTTTCACCGCCGCAAGGGTTTTCTGAAGCGCGAGACGACGACCGTCCGTGCGGTCGATGGCATCTCATTCGACCTTATAGAGGGCGAGACCCTTGGTCTTGTCGGCGAGTCCGGCTGCGGAAAGTCGACGACTGGCCGGGCGCTCGTCGGCGCCTACCGTCCGACAGCCGGCTCGGCCCGCTATCGCCGCGCGGATGGACAGACGGTGGATCTCGTCCAGGCGGATCCTGCGGCACGCCGCGCCATGTTCAGCGAGATCCGCCTCGTCTTCCAGGATCCACAGTCCTCCCTCAATCCACGCATGCGGGTCATCGACATCGTGGGCGAGCCGTTGCGCAACTTCGGCTTGGCCAGAGGCGCGGATCTGCGCGAGCGCGTCGGCCAGCTCCTCGCGCAGGTCGGCCTCAGGCCCGAATACATCGACCGCTATCCCCATGCCTTCTCCGGCGGCGAGCGCCAGCGCATCGGCATCGCCCGCGCCATCGCGACCCGGCCGCGCCTCCTCGTTGCCGACGAGGCCGTCTCGGCACTCGATGTCTCCATTCGCGCGCAGATCCTCAATCTTCTGGTCGAGCTGCAGTCGAGCCTTGGTTTGACCTATCTGTTCATCTCACATGACATGAGTGTTGTCCGGCGCATCGCATCCCGGGTCGCCGTCATGTACGTCGGCCGCATCGTCGAAATCGCCCAGACAGCGGACATCTTCCGACAGCCACTGCACCCCTACAGCCGGGCTCTGCTTTCGGCCGTGCCTGACGTCCACCGACCGAAATCCGCCCATGCGCGCCGCATTCGCCTGGCGGGCGAGGTCGCCGACCCGGCCAATCCGCCATCCGGCTGTCATTTCCATCCCCGCTGCCCCTTTGCCAGCGACCGCTGCCGCACCGAGGCACCGGCCCTGCGTCGCATCGCCGGCAGCGGCGAGGTCGCCTGTCATCACGCCGAAGAGATCGCGGCCACCAGTCCCGCGATCCCATTCGCGCAGCCCGCCATTTCCCAGGAAGGAACGAAGTTATGGACAACGGTTTAGAGGGGCGTGTCGTCTTCATCACGGGTGCCGGCGGCGGCATTGGCCGTTCTATCGCGCGGCACTTCGGCGCGGAGGGATCGCGCGTCGTCGCGACCGATATCGACGCCGACGCGGCGGAGCGCACGGCCGGCGAGATCCGCGCGGCCGGCGGCGAAGCGGACGCCTATGGGCTTGATGTCGCCAGACGCGACGCAGTCTTCGACGTGGTCGGGACAGCCACACGCAAGCACGGCCAGATCGATGTGCTCGTCAACAATGCCGGTGTGGTCGGCCTCGCCAAGATCGAGGAGATCACCGACGCGGAGTTCGACCGGCTCTATGGCGTGAACGTCAAGGGCAAGCTCTGGTGCATGCAGGCGGCCGTGCCGTCCATGAAGGCCCAGAACTGGGGCAGGATCATCAACCTCTGCTCCATCTCAGGCAAAACCGGGGGGCGTCTGCCCTATGCGCACTACACATCATCGAAGGGCGCAGTCTGGACGATGACGATGGCGGCCGCGCACGAATTCGCGCCCTGGAACATCAACTGCAACGGCGTGGCGCCCGGCTCGGTCATCGGCACAGCGTTCTCCAAGGATTTTGAACTGTCCAACGATCCAGAAGTGCTGCGCGCGACGATCCCCTTGGCGCGTAGGGGCGTCCCCGACGATATCGCCCCCGCCGTCGTGTTCCTCGCATCGGAGGGCGCCCGCTACATCACGGGCGAACTCATCGATGTGAACGGCGGCCTGCATATGGATTGAGGCTGCTGCGTGAAGATCCAGCAATGAGGATGCTGCTGTGAGCTCCCTGAGAATTGAATCGATCGAGTGTATACCCGTCACCGTACCGGTCGAGGCCCCGATCCTGACCTGTTATGGTTCGCTCGGCGCCTATCCGCGCGTGCTCATCAAGATTGTCGCTGAAAACGGGCTTATCGGATACGGCGAGACGTCGGCTCGCTACAAGGCCGATACCTTCCGGATGTTCGAGAACATCTTCAAGGGCGCCAGCCCTTGGGAGTCGACGCGCCTGATCAACCGTATCAAGCACTGGAACTATTATCCCTGGCAGAAGCCGGAACCGCTGATGGCCGGGCTCGAGATCGCCTGTCTCGATCTCGTCGGCAAGGCGACAGGTGAGCCGCTGCATCGCATCCTGGGTGGCAAGATCCACAATGAAGTGCCTGTCGCCTCGTATCTCTTCTACAGGCATGCGAATACACAAGGACACGGCAAGATCCACTCCGTGGATGAACTCGTAGATTTCGCCAAGGCGCAGGTGGCGACCCACGGCTTCTCGGCCCTGAAACTCAAGGGAGGCTACTTCCCGCCTGAGACCGATCGCGATGTCCTGTATGCCTTGCGTGAAACATTTGGCCGTGACATGCGGCTGAGGTTCGACCCACAGGGATGCTGGACACCTGTAACGGCGATACGTATTGGCCGGCAGCTCGACGCTATCGATCTCGAATACTATGAAGATCCTTGCTGGAATGCGGCAGCAATGGCTCAAGTCCGCAAGTCGGTGACGACGCCACTTGCGACAAACATGTGCGTGACGCAGTTTGAGGAGTTCCATCCGGCCACGCAACTCGGTGCGGTGGATGTTGTATTGAGCGACATCTGGTACTGGGGCGGCGTGCGCGCCACGATGGCGGCCGACCGCATGTGTCACGCCACGGGCATCGATCTCGGCATGCATTCGAGCGCCGAACTCGGCGTCGCCTGGGCCGCGATGATCCATGTGGCGAGCGCCATGCCCCACATGAAGCTCGCGATAGACTGCATGAACCTTCATCTCGCCGACGATATCATCGTGGGGGGGAAGATAGAGCCGCGCAATGGAGTGGTCATACCCCCGGACGGGCCAGGTCTCGGTGTCGAGATCGACGAGGAAAAGCTTATCAAATATGGAACTTTGGCCACGTCAGGCGCCGCCAATGACCGCTACCTCAACCCCAATCTGGCCGACAGCGCTCGCCCCGGCTGGTCGCCGCACAGCCCTGCCTGGTAACGTTTCACGAGAAAGATTCGGACAATGCAGCTCGACAATCACGATTGGCCTTCCATCGCCGAGCGCTTCAAGCGCCTGTACACGCCGGCCGTCTGCGACGTGCTCGATTCCTACGAACTACGGTTTCAGTTCGTGCATCACTCGATCCGGCCGCTGGATCATCGCCAGATGGTCGCAGGCCCAGCTTTCACGATCGTCGGCACGTCCAATTCAACCCGCGACCAGAGCAAGCGGATGGGTCCGCGTGTCATCGACAGCTTCCTGCCGAATGTCGTGGCCTGCTACGATACCATGGGGGACGAGGAGACGGGCGTATGGGGTGAATTATGGAGCGCCGGCGCCGTGCGGCGGGGTTGCGTCGGCGCCGTCGTTGACGGCGGCATCCGTGACACAGCCTACATCCGGCGCGCCGGCTTCCCGATCTTCCACAAATACTGCATTCCCGGCGACGCGGTTGGCCGTTTCAACATCGTCGACTTCGGCTGCCCGGTGTCCATCGGGGGTGTTCGCGTGAATTTCGGCGACTATGTCTTCGGCGACGAGGATGGTGTCGTGATTATTCCTCGCGAGTTGACGCTGGAAGTTCTCCAACGCTCCGAGGAAGTCTGCTCCAAGGAGAACCGTATCCGTGACGCCATCCAGGACGATACGTCCCTGGCCGATCTCTACAAGAAGTTCGGCAAGTTCTGAGCGATGACAGCGAAGCTCCGCAGCATCCTCGTTACGGGCGCGGCCGGATTGCTTGGCCGCGCGGTGGTCGCCGGCCTGCATGCTGCAGGTCATCGGGTGATCGCCCTGGATCGCGTCACCGGCCCTGTGCCGGATGGCGTGCGACCCGTAGTGGACGATCTCAGCGACCGCGAGCGGCTGGAGCATTTGCTGGCCGGCATCGACGCCGTCGTCCATTGCGCCGCCTACGCGACGCCGCAGGCTGCCCGCGAGGACATTGTCTTCACGGGCAACGTCTCGGCCACGACGAACATTCTGCTCGCGGCGGAAGCGGCCGGCCTCGGCCGCTTCGTCTATGCCTCAAGCCAGTCGGCGCTGGGGCTTGCCTATGCGCCGCAGATCATCCCGCCTGACAGGCTCCCTGTCGACGAGACCCACCCCTGCCGCCCGCGCGAAGGCTATGCGCTGAGCAAGCTCGTTGGCGAGCAGATCTGTGCGATGGTCGCAGGGCGCTCCAATCTCGCTGTTACGGCGCTGCGCTTCCCCGTGATCTGGGCCGCCGCGCGGTTCGCCGAACACACCGCTAGACGCCTCGGAGACCCGGCGCAGGCAGCCAAAAGCCAATGGGCCTATGTCGATGTACGCGATGCCGCGCGCGCCTGCCGGCTTGCCATCGAACATCACGGGCAGCGAGGATTTGCGCTCTACAATATCGCCGCCCCATGGCCCTTCGCCCTGGCTGGGGCGGAGACAACGCTCGCCACAGTCTACGGTGAGCTTCCAAGGCTTGCCGGCTGGCATCCCGGACAGGCCGTCTTCACGCCTGACAAGGCACGCCAGGAGCTCGACTTCGTCGCGGAATGGCGATGGACGCCCGAAACGATCGAGCGCATCGTGCCTGGATAGAAGAACACGGGAGGAGGCCATTGATGTCGTCTTTCGCCGACGTTGTTCATGAGGCGCCTGCTGCCTGGCCTCCGCCCAAGCGCCTGAAGCCCATGGCCGGTATCGTACCCGATGGCATGCCAGCACGCGCCATCACTCCTGCCGAGGTAACGGAGCGCTTGTCCAGCAGGCTGCGCGACCTCGTGGGTCCAGGACGGCGCTGGAGCTATGCCGAGATTTCGGCACGCACCCTGATCGACGTACGCACGCTGAAGGCCTATGTGCGCGGAACAGCATGTCCAAACCTGGCCAAATACAAGAGGCTCGTGGTCGTCATGGGACCGGAGGTCGCCATGGACCTCAACCGTATGCTGGGATGGACGCCACGCATCGGCAATGACCCGCCGGAGGCCCTTGATCTCAATGCGCTGGAGACAGCGCTCCTTCGCGCTGACCAAGCGTTGACGAAATTGCACCGCACAACGTCACCAGGATCAAAACCCGCCAGGCCGCAATCCGGCGCGGCGACCGCGCGCGCGGCCGACACGCTGCCTGAATTCGCGCACAGCCTGCATGCGCAGGACATCACGCCGACAGCCATCGCCGCAAGGCTGAGCTACCGGTTGAAACGCATGCTGAACGGCGGTGTTGGCCGCTCCATCGGCGATATCGCCGAGGCCACGGGCATCTCGCGCGGGGTCATGGAAGCCTATGTCGCCGGCACGGCCTGCCCCAACCTCGCACGCTATTTCCGGCTGGAGCGTGTCCTCGGCCAGGAACTCGGCATTGAATTCGCCCTGATGCTCGGCTGGACGCCACGCTTTCATGCCAGCCGCGACATCGCGGACCCTGTCATGGCCGATCTGCATGATCGCGTCCGCGCCTGCCTCCACACGCTCGCCCGGATCAAAGATGCAGGCGAAGAGTGAAGACTCAGCGACCGCCGGTGGCGTCGATGAAGGCGCCGGTCACGAAAGACGACCGCTCGGACAAGAGAAACAGGACGACCTCGGCGATTTCCTCCGGACGGCCTGGACGCCCCATCGGAATGATCCGTCCCATGCGCTCATAGTGGCCCGGTCCATCCACATCATGAGCCGGCGTCATGACGGTTGCCGGTCTCACCGCATTGATGCGAATGCCCTCGCCCCCGACCTCCACGGCCGCATTGAGCGTGAAGCCGTCCACCGCCGCCTTCGCGGCCGCATAAAGCACCAACCCCTCCGCCGTTGCCTTACGGCTTGTGGGCCCGCCGCGCCGGGCGCAATCCGAGGAGATGTTCACGATCGAACCGCCCTTGCCGCCATGGCGGGTCGACATCCGGCGCACCGCCTCGCGGGTGCAGAGCATGGTGGACACCACGTTGAGCGCCATGATGGCGTGCATCTGGACAACGGTCGCCTCCTCGACGCGCGCGCCATCCGGTCCAAGAACGATCTTCCCACCACCAGCGTTATTGACGAGGCCGGCGACCGGGCCGAGCTCGGCATCCACCTGCCGGAACATGGCGACGACGGCAGCCTCATCGGTCACATCGGCCTGGACGGCGATGGCCCGGCCGCCCGCATCACGAACGGCGGCCGCAACCTCCTCGGCCGCCGCGCGGGACGTATTGTAGTTCACGGCAACATCCCATCCATTTCGGCCAAGGACTGGGCAGATGCCCGCACCGATCCCGTGGCTACCGGCGGTGACAATGGCGACAGGTCTCATCGATACTTGCTCCCAGCCCAACGCCCAAGCGGGCGCCTTTATTGCGGATGGTACGAACGATAGCCGTGATGATGGAACGGAACCTTGTTCAATCGCGACAAAGCCCGAGGGCCGCGCGACGGCTGTCCGATCGCCCGCCTCCAGGGCCATGTGTTTTGCAGCAAACCGTCATTGCAACCCCGCCAGCCTCGCAGCACTCTCATCGAAACGATAAGGGGAACGTCCGATGGCCCTGCCAGAGACGGCAGATTATTGGAGCAACCGACCATCCCAGCCGCTCGCAATTCCACGGCGGCGGCGGTTTGTCTCCACCGACGAGATACGCGCCTACGGCTTCATCATACCGTTGGTTGTGCTCGAAATTCTATTCGTGGTTACACCGCTGGTGATCGGCTTTTACTATAGCCTGCACCGCGTCGACTACTTCGAGTTAACGTCCTTCCGGGGCTTTGACAACTACTGGCGCGTTCTGACGTCACCGATGGTCTTGGCAAGTCTTGCCGCCACGGCGGTCTTTGCCGTCGGCGCACTGGTCCTGACGCTTTCCGTCGGTCTGGGCCTTGCCCTCTATCTGGAGCAGGACACGCGGTGGAATATCTTCGCACGCGCCGCAGCGCTGGTGCCCTACGTTATCTCGATGCTCGTAGGCTCCCTCCTGCTACGCTGGATATTCTCCACCGATTCAGGACTGGTTGCAGCAGCGCTCGGCCCTTTCGGGCTTGGTGACGCGACGATTCTGGCCGATCCCAAGGCAGCGATGGGCGCGCTGATCTTCAATGCGGGCTGGCGTGACAGCGCCTTCGCCATGATCCTGCTCCTTGCCGGATTGAAGAGCATTCCACCGCAATTGCACGCCGCGGCCCGTGTCGATGGTGCGAGTACATGGTACCGCTTCCGCCATATCACGCTGCCGCTTATGCGCATTCCAATCCTCATCGCCGTGGTGCGCCTGCTCATCCATTTCGTCAATGTTCTGACCTTTGCGCTGGTGTTGACCGGCGGCGGCCCGAATGGCGCGACACAGACGATGGGCCTTGCGATGTACCGGCTCGGCTTTCTCGACGCACGCATCGGCGAAGCCAACGCACTCGCCATTCTCGTGTTCCTGTTCAACATCGTGCTGATTGGCATCAATGTCGCGCTGTTCCGTGAACGCCGCAGGAGTGCACCGTAATGCCGGTTGCAACAAAGGTTACGACCCCCCTTTGGAAACGCCGCCAGCGGACACGACTGCTGGTGCGCCGCTCCATCAATGTCGCGATAGCGCTTGTCACATTGTTTCCCGTACTTTGGGGACTATCAACGTCTTTCAAGACCACATCCGAACTCGCGCTGTTTCCACCGACACTGCTACCTGCCAATCCGACACTTGAACACTACGCGCTTCTGTTTCGAACCGGCATCGAGCGCTACATGTTCAACAGTGTGATACTATCGATAGCGACGGTTCTCGGCTGCCTCGCCTTTGGCAGCCTTGCGGCCTATGCCATGGCGCGGATCAAGTTTCGGGGCAGCAACATGCTGCTGCTGGCGATCGTCGCGCTGATGAGCATACCGCTGCCATCCCTGTTGGTTCCCACTTTCACCTTCCTCGCGCAGCTCGGGCTTCTCGACAGCTTGACCGGCCTCGCGCTCCTCTACACGGCCTATCAATTGCCGATAGCCGTCTGGGTTCTCTATGGATATTTTCTCACCATCCCGATCGAGCTCGAATATGCGGCGCGGGTCGATGGCTATTCGCGTTTCGCGACCTTGCGCAAGGTCATTCTGCCCTTGTCGGGCCCGGGCCTCGTCGCCGCCGGCCTGTTCGTCATCACATTCGCCTGGAACGACTTCGTCGTCGCCGTGGCAATGACATCGTCCGATGCGGTGAGAACACTCCCGGTCGCCATCTATGGCTATCTCGGCTTTTACGGCCGTGAATGGGGGCCGCTCACCGCCTCCGCCATCCTCTCCACCATTCCCGTCATCGTCGTGTTCATTGCCTTCCAGCGCTTCTTTCTGGGCGGAATGACGAGCGGCGGCGTCAAGAGCTGAGCGTCATGACCACATCCGTCCAGTTTCGCAACGTGACGAAGCGCTTCGGCTCCGCGGAGGCTCTTTCAGCCCTCGATCTCAAGGTCGAGCCCGGTGAGTTCGTCTCGCTGCTCGGCCCGTCCGGCTCCGGCAAGTCGACCACACTCGGGCTTCTCGCGGGGCTGATCGAGGCTGACGAGGGCGAAATTCTCATTGGTGATCGCATCGTCAACGATATCGGGCCTGAAGACCGGGACATCGCCATGGTGTTCCAGAACTACGCACTCTATCCCCATATGACCGTATTCGAGAACCTCGCCTTTCCTCTGCGGGCTCGCGGGCGCCGCCGCCCGGAACAGGAGATCGAGAACCGCATCGGCGCCGTCGCCCATGCGCTCGGCCTGCCGGACCTTTTGCATCGCTACCCCCGCGAATTGTCAGGCGGACAGCAGCAACGTGTGGCCCTCGGCCGGGCCATGATCCGCGAGCCACGCGTCTTTCTTCTCGACGAACCGCTGTCGAACCTCGACGCGCGACTACGCATCCGCATGCGTCACGACATCAAGGCTCTCCATGCAGCCATCGGCTCAACAATCGTCTATGTCACGCATGATCAGGCCGAAGCGCTGTCTATGTCGTCGCGCATTGCTGTATTCGACAAAGGAAAATTGCAACAATATGCGCCGCCGTCTGAAATATACCACCGTCCAGCCAACGTATTCGTGGCCAATTTTGTCGGGGAGCGCGAAACCCTCTTCCTTGAAGGGAGCATAGAGACAAGCCCAGCACTCTGCTTCCTTTGCC
Organism: Hyphomicrobiales bacterium; assembly: GCA_930633525.1. NCBI lineage: Bacteria > Pseudomonadati > Pseudomonadota > Alphaproteobacteria > Hyphomicrobiales > Hyphomicrobiales bacterium. The sequence continues at coordinate 1,744,918 of CAKNFP010000002.1, read as the reverse complement.
GTGGCGAAGCTCTTCCGCTTGGCAACGGCGCCGCAGATTTTGGCGCGGTCGCGGGCCGGCCCCTGAAGCTCGGACTGCGCACCGAGGCGGTCGCGCTGGTCTCCTCCGAGGCGCCGGGCGCCTTTCCCGTCACCGTCTCGCAGATTGAACTCTCAGGCCCCGACGTCATCGTCTATGCGATAACCAACGCCGGCATCGAGCTGTGCTGCCGTGTCCCATCGAGCCATCCGGTTACGCGTGGTGACCATCTTCATGCCGCTCTTGTGCCCGGTGCGCTGCACCTGTTTCATCCGGAGACCGGCACGGCGGTTCCGGTGCCTGCAAGGGTTAGCGGGCAAGGCGGCGGAAGCCCGCCGGCGGCTCCGGAAAACATCAAAAGACAAGTCGTCGAGAGAACGGCGTGAGTGGAGGCCATCGAGCCGGCCAGCGAAAGCGCGGGCCGTTCTCCGGTCAATAACTTGGACTAGAGGGAGGAAACCAATGTCAGCTCAACAGTCGCGTGCCTTGAGGTCCCGTGCGGTGGCATTCGCTGGCATTTTCGCCAGTCTCATCGTCGCGCAGCCGCTCGCGGCCCAGACGACCGTCACCATGTGGACGTTCCTTGATCCCAACAAGACCTCGCCGCGCGAAGTGGCGCTGAAGGAGATCATTGCGGGCTTTGAAGCAACCAATCCATCAATCAAGATCAAGGTCGAACCGCAGGACTTCGCGCAGATGCCGCCGAAGTTCTTTCTCGGCCACCGTACGGGCGGGAATCCCGATCTGGTTTGGATCGATGCGAAGAACCTCGGCGGCCTCTCGCAATCCGGCGCGGGCGCCGATCTCAATGCGTTGACGGTCAACAAATGGTCGCAGGCCGAGCGCGACGATTTCTTCGTGAAAGCAGGATGGAACGCCGCCCTGAAAAACGGCAAGCTCATGGCCATGCCGCTCTTTCATGGCGCAAGCGTCATCTATTATCGCAAGGACCTGCTCAAGGCAGCCGGCATCGACCCAGCCAGTCTCACGAGCTGGGATGCGCTGGCGGCAGCCGCAAAGAAACTGACCACCGACAAGGACGGTGACGGCCGCGTTGATGTCTGGGGCTTCGGCATGCCCCTCGCCGCCATCAAGACTGAAAGCACCCCCGTGCTCATCGGCATGCTGGACCAGGAGGGCGGCCCCTTCAACGCTTGCAAGGCGAACTATGCCACCCCGGAGGGCATCAAGTCGCTGACCTTCACGGCGGATCTCATCACCAAGGACAAGGTTACGCCGCAGGAGGCGCTCGTTCAGAACGTCGACGATATCACGGAACAGTTCACGGCCGGGCGTTACGCCATGGCGATCACCTCAAATCTGAGATTCAGTGTCATCGCGAAGGCAGCAGCCTTCGGCGGCGACAACATCGGCATCATCGCTTGGCCGTCGTGGTCCGGCAAGAAGCCGGCGCCCATGCCCGTATCCGGCTGGTGGATCGCCGCCTGGCAAAAATCGCCGCGCCTCGCGGAGGCGAGCAAGTTCATCGATTATCTCGCCAGCACGGATTCCATCGCGAAATGGATGACCGTCGGCGGGCAGGTGCCGATCCGTAAATCCCTGCTGGACAGTCCTTTTCTCAAGCAGCCGGCCAATGGCTGGATGACGACCATGGTCGATACCTGGAGCACGTCGAGCTGGATGGAACCGACCGAGTGCAACACCCGCACCTTGCAGTCCGCCCTGAATGAAGCGGTCAGCCGCGTCGTTCTCGACAAGGTGGAGCCCAAGACAGCTCTTCAGGAGGCCGAGCACAAGTTCGCCGACGCTCAATAGGTATCAGGCACCGCTCCCGATATCAGACGATCGGCAAGCGTCCGCTTGGATATTGGCTGGCGGCCAAAGTGCCGTAGGTGAAACGCGAATGACGTCTCACCTACGGCAGAGTTACGATGTCCAGGCGGACGATTTCCCCCAACGTCTCAAGCTTGCCCTGTCGGTGGGGAGGCTTCGCCACGCGCGTGGGGGAAGGCGACGGGAGATCCGACAGGCATTGGGCCCACGTCGTGTTCAGGCCAGAAGCGCCCTTTTGTCCAGTTGAACATACCTTGGGTGAAATAGCCGATCCCCGGCGTTCGCAGCATCAAGGGCTTTGCGAGGCCGGCGAAATTCAATGTGAAATGATAGCCGGATTTGACGACGATGCAGTCCTGATCCGCAATCCTGATGCCATTGCTTTCAAAGGCGGCTGGATCATGGGTGAAGCCCGGCTTGCTCGTGACGAGAACCGAGACGCGCCCATCGATCTCCAGAACCGCGACCGAGCCAAGCGCGGTCGGCTCGCCCCCCCTGTAAGGACCACGCATGTTGAACATCCCGTCGCCGATGCGCACAACGCGAGCTTCAACATCGATAGGCAGGAAACCCGGTGTCATCCCGCCGCCAAGCTGAAATCGTGCGATCTGCCCGGCACCGAGCTGCTGCGCCCTGGCAACACTGGCCGCATCGGTGATCGGCACGGCGGCGCGCAGGCCGTCCGAGCGAGACAACAGGGCCGTCAGGATCGCCGTCGAATCTCCCGGTGCTCCCGCAAGCACCCGGTCTCCCATGTCGGCGAGGACGTAAGGCGTGGTGCCGGTATGTTCTGCGACATGATCGAGGGCTTCATCGATCGACATGAGGTCGTCGACGAACGCGTCCCGCTTGCGCCAGAAGGCTTCGCCCAGCTCGGAGGCCGCGGCCCGGGCGCTCATCTCCGTGCCCTCGGCGCTGGTGACGACCACCGCCTGCCCCATTCCGGCGTCGTCGAGGAAACGAAAGACATTGTAGAGGGATATATCCCACATCCCCGCTTCCCGCGCTGCCAGATCACGAGCGATGTCGTGGAGATCGCGCAGCGGGCCTGTCGCTGTCTCGTTACCACCCGGCAGCAGCATGGGGACCTTTACCAGGGTGCTGACAGGCTGGAGCGATCCATCGAGCACGGAGAGGATGCCGCGCGCGACCTTCTCCCCGCAGGCGACAACGTCGGAATGAGGATTTTCCTTGCAGGCAATGCAGATGTCCGAAGCCGCCAGCATGGCCTCCGTCAGATGCGCGTGAAGATCGAGTCCCACGCCGATCACGCCATCTGGACCGATGGCCGCGCGCAAGTCGCGCAGCAGATCGCCTTCCGCGTCGGGCAGGACGGTGGTGCCCATCGCGCCGTGCAGCTCAAGCGCGATCGCGTCGGGGGCATGCGCCTCGACGGCAGCCAGAATCTCCCGCTTGAGGCCCAGGTAGAATTCGTGGTCGACGAGGCCGCTTGGCGGCGCCGACGCCGAGAGCACCGGGATCAGGTCCACGCCTGCCGTATCGAGGACGGAGAGAATGCCGCCTAGCGTTGTTCCGGATCCCCTCGCCTCGCTGAGAGCCGCGTCCCCCCGGGACACGAGGAAGCAATCCTCCGGCGTTGGGATCGGGCTGAAACCGTGCGATTCATGGAAGATCCGCGCCACCATGACGCGCGGCAGAGGGAAAGCGGCCCTGTTCATCTCGCAAATCCATTGGTTTGGATAGAAAGGAATTGTCCGCTTGGCGCCAAGGGGAGTGCTCCCTGGGCCAGGCGTCGCATCGTGATGTCCTACCGCGTTGACGCCGCGTTCCGGCTGCGGAGCCACTCCACCCCTCCCATCAGGACGAGGGAAAGAACGACCATGACCGTTGATGCCGCCGCGATCACCGGCGTCAAATTATAGTCGATGTCCTCGAACAGCTTGCGCGTGATGGTCTTGCCGTCGACACCCGAGATGAAGAAGGCCACCGTCGCCTCGTCGAAGGACGCCAAGAAGGCGAAGACGGCGCCAGCCGCGACGCCCGGGGCGATATTGGGCAGCACCACATGCCAGAAGGTCTGCGCGCGAGTGGCGCCGCAATTGAGGGCGGCGAGTTCGAGGGCCGGATCGATCCGCTGCAACGCGGCGGACACCGTCAGCATGACGTAGGGAACCGACATCATGGTATGGGCGATCGCGAAGCCCGTGAAATTACCCGTGAGCCCCACCGGCGCGAAGACGAGATAGAGCGCGACCGCCAGCACGATATGCGGGACGATCAGCGGCGCGAGCGTCAAAGCCTGGAGCGCGCGAGCGCCCGGGAGGCTGCCACGCACGATGGCGAAGGAGGCCAAGGTCCCGATGATCGTCGCTGACACGGTCGTCGCGAGCGCGATCCTGAGGCTGAACCATGTCGCGCTCATCCAATCGGCGTCAGCGAAATAGGCCTCGTACCATTTCAGGGTCAGGCCTTTGGGCGGAAACTGGATATAGGCGGCTTCCCCCAGCGACATCGGCACGACGAGCAGTGTCGGCAACAGGAGGAAGACAAGGACGAGACCGACGAAGCCATTGAGAAGCCAGCGGCCGAGGGCTGGATTCAAGGCCGCTTTCGATGCGGGTGGCAAGCGTAGCGCATCCAGGGCATTTGTTTCCGACAGCGTCGACATCACGCAGCCTTTCCAAAGCGAAGGAACCGCCTGAACAGGCCCACCAGACCAAGCGTCACCACAAGCAGGACCCCGGCCAGCGCTCCGGCAAAAGGCCAGTTGAGCAGTTCGGTCGTTTGCTGACCGATCAAGGTCGCGATGGTCAGGTTCTGGGGTCCGCCGACCAGAGCCGGTGTAACGTAGAAGCCGAGCGACAGGATGAACACCATGATTGCCCCGGCATAAACGCCTGGAAGGCTGAGCGGCAGCGTGACGGCGGTGAAACTCGTCCAGGGGCCGGCGCCGAGATTGCGCGCGGCTCGATCGAGTTCCGGAGGGATCGATCGGAGCGCGGAAAAGATCGGAAGGATCATGTAAGGCATCAGTACATGCGTCATCGCGACGATAACGGCCCCTTCCGTGTAGATCAGCTTCAGGGGTTGATCGATCAGGCCCCAGCTCATCAGCGTGCTGTTCACGACACCCGTTCTCTGCAGAAGCACGATCCAAGCATAGGATCGGACAAGCACACTGGTCCAAAGCGGGATGAGAACACAGGCAGCGACGAGCATCGCGGCGCGCCCGCTAAGCCTGGTCATGACCAGCGCGACGGGATAGCCGAGGAGGAAGGCCAGAAGCGTGACGATAGCGGCCGTCTGCACCGTGCGCAGGAGAATGCGCAGGAAGATGGGTTCCTGCGCAATCCGCAGATAGTGTTCCGCCGTCGGGGCTGGCGAGAAGACACTGCCCATGAGGAGTTTCGCGACGGGCAAAAGAAAAGCGAAGACGAGCAACAAGACGAGCGGCAGCGCAAGCGCCAATGAAGCAGGACGCGAAAGCTGGCCAGCGGCCGCGCGTTCCGAAGGGACAGCCGTCACATCAGCCATCGCTCAGCCCTCGCCTGCAAAGATGCGAACGGCACCAGGATCGAGCCGGACGAAAGCCCTGCCACGCATCTCGGCCCCGCTGTCACGATGGGACGAGGGAACCTGCACCTGAAGCTGCGCCCCGTCATCGGACCTGACGATCAAGGTCCTGTGCGATCCAAGAAAGATCGTGGTTTCAATCTCTCCCGCGATCGCCCCCTCACCGGTTTGCGCAGGGCTCAGGCTCTCGGGACGGGCCGCGATGCGGACAGGGCGGCCGACCGCAACCTCATCGCGGCCGCCGAGCTGGGACCGCGCAACGCTGATTATCTGCCCGGAGACCGTAACCTCGATCGAACGATCGTCCAGGCTGCTGACAATGCCATTCAGGAAATTCATCTTGCCGATGAAATCCGCGACGAAGCTGCTGTTGGGCTCATGATACAGCGACACCGGGCTACCCAGCTGCTGGATACGCCCCTTGTCCATGACCGCGATGCGGTCGGACATCGTCAGCGCTTCTTCCTGATCATGCGTCACATAGATGATCGTGATGCCGAGGCTCGCATGCAGCTTCTTGATCTCAATCTGCAGCTCCTCGCGCAGCTTCTTGTCGAGGGCCCCAAGCGGCTCATCCATCAACAGAACCGGGGGTTGAAAGACCAGCGCCCGCGCCACGGCGACGCGCTGCTGCTGGCCGCCGGAGAGCTGCGCCGGCGAACGATCGCCATAGTCCTGAAGCCGCACGCGGGCCAGGGCGTGATCGACGAGAGGGGCTATATCGGCCTTTCCCAACCCACGCATTTTGAGAGGAAACGCAACGTTCTGCGCCACACTCATATGCGGGAAAAGGGCGTAGCGCTGAAACACCATTCCTATGCCGCGCCTGTTGGGTGGCACATGCGTCAGGTCCCTGTTACCCAACGTGATCGTTCCCGAACTCGGCGTTTCAAATCCTGCCAGCATCATCAAAAGCGTGGTCTTGCCCGAGCCCGAAGGACCGAGCAGCGAGAGGAACTCGCCGGCCTCGACATGGAGATCGACACCGTCCACGCCGACAATCTGTCCAAACCGCTTCGATATGCCTTTGATGGCGATGGCTTCGCCCTTCGGAGGTGTCAGGCTTCGGCGTGCCTGCAAGGCATCGCTGTTCGACATCCCGCTCATGTTCCCGCTTCGAACCTCTGCAAGTGGCTAGCCCCCGACTCTTCCGTGGCCAGGCAGTATGTATTTTGATATTTGATGTATCATTTATAGCTTTTTACTTGTCAACCACCGAATTGCAGCTTTCGGCCATGGCTGGGCTGGCGGTGCGGGGAGACTGCCGGTATTTGATGCATCAAGCAACATGAGGATTGTCATGTCGGAGCATTTGCTCGCCGGAGTCGTCACACCCATCGCTCGCCAGTCCAACCTGGGGGAACTCACCTATGGACGCCTGAAGGAAATCATCGTCGCCGGCTCTTTCCCGCCCAACGAGAAGCTGACGGTGAGATCGGTCGCAGCAGCCCTCGGGGTGAGCACGACACCGGCTCGCGATGCCATCAACCGGCTTCTTTCCGAAGGCGCCCTCGTCAACGAAGGTCCCAAGACGGTCGTCATTCCCTCCCTCACGCTCGACGCTCTCGATGAGGTCACGGCCACGCGCCTTGCCCTCGAAGGCCTGGCCGCCGAACGTTCGGTACTGGCGGCCGCTCCAGCCGACGTCACCGCGCTGGAGAGAATGCAGGCCGCTATCAATGCCGGGCTGGACGCCGCCGACTACCGTGAGGTTCTTAAAATCAACCGTGAATTTCATTTCCTGATTTATCGGCTGGCCGGATGGCCGCGGCTGGTCGCGATGATCGAATCGCTCTGGCTGCGCGTGGGTCCCTCACTCAACGAACTCTATCCGGACTTCGCCCAGAACCGGCGGGGCGTCTCCAATCATATGGCCGCGATCGACGGGCTACGCGCGAAAGACGGCGCCAAGGTAAGGTCAGCCGTGGAGCAGGATATCCGCGATGGCTATGTCCGCCTCAAGGCCATGATCGCTGCTCGCGGCTGATGCCGATCAGGGCCGTCGCCATGTGAGTGAATATTTTTGTTGCATCAAATATCAATTTGTCATTAGTTCCTTCTCAACCGCTCGCCCTCCAGCGGCTCTTGGATCGAGAACAATGACGGCAATAACGACCGAAGGTCACAACTCCGTAGGGAGCGCTTCGCGGGAAGCGTTCAAACGCGCGCAAAACGTGTTCATCGACGGCACGACACGGGTAACGATCGAACGTGATCCGATCCCGCGCTATATGGACAAGGGGGAAGGCGCCTATCTCGTCGATGTCGATGGGCGGCGCTTCCTGGATCTGAACGGGAACTTCACCACACTCATCCACGGCCACCGCTTCCAGCCCGTGATCGAGGCCGTCACACGCCAGCTCCAGTCCGGCACCTGCTTTGCCAATCCAACGCTGGCTGAGATCGACCTCGCTGAACTGATCTGCGACCGCGTTCCCGGCGCCGAGACGATCCGCTTCGTCAATACGGGCTCAGAAGCGGTGATGTTTGCCATCAAGGCCGCCCGCGCTTTCACCGCGCGCTCCGCGATCGCCAAGATCGAGGGCGCCTATCACGGTGCCTACGACTGGGTCGAAGTCAGCCAGGCGAGCACACCAGGCAACTGGGGGCCGGAGGACGCGCCGGCAGCCGTATCCTACTACCGCGGCATGCCGGCGTCCGTCCTGAGCGAAGTGGTGCCGCTCCGTTTCAATGACGTCGCTCTTTTGGAAAAGCAGATCGCATCCCATGCCGAGAATTTGGCGGCGATCGTCCTTGATCCGATGCCGAGCCGGGCGGGCCTGATCGCCCCAACCCCCGATTTCGTGTCAGCGATCCAGCGCGTGGCCAAGAAACATGGTGTTCTCATCATCGCCGACGAGGTGCTGAGCTTCCGACAAGACTATGAAGGCGCTTCCGCGCGATACGGACTTGTTCCGGACCTCTTCACATTCGGAAAGATCATCGGCGGAGGCCTCCCCGTCGGTGCAATCGCCGGCAATCGCGAGGTGATGGGCGTCTTCGACGCATCCGGCGGGCGGCCCCTTCTGCCACAAGGCGGGACCTTCTCGGCCAATCCGCTGTCGATGGTGGCCGGCCTCGCTTCAATGACCGCGCTGGACAGAGACGCCTTTGCGCATCTCGAACAGCTGGGAGACCGGCTGCGTGGGCAGCTCACGGCCGCGATCGCGCGAAACCGTGCTCCGTTTTCGATCTCGGGTGCAGCGTCCCTCTTCCGGATCCACCCGAAGGCTGTCCTTCCCCGTGATTTCCGCGAGGCGACGCCGACGACCGCACAAGCGCATGTCATGAAAGAACTCAGTCGCGCCTTCGCCGAATGCGAAATCATCCTCCCGGACGGTGCCGCTGCCTGCCTGTCCACCCCGATGACCACCGAGGATACCGATCGCGTCGCCTCGGTCTTCGACGACTTTCTCGCCTCGCGTAGCGACCTCATCGAAAGCCTCGCAGCATGACCAACCCGAACCCCACCGTCGCGCAAGCGATTGCCCATGCCCTGAAGCGCCATGGCGTCGAAGTGATCTTCGGGCAGAGCCTCCCCTCCGCGGTCATCCTCGCCGCCGAGGCGATCGGTATCCGGCAGATCGCTTACCGCCAGGAGAACATGGGCGGTGCGATGGCCGACGGCTTTGCCCGGATCTCGGGGCGCGTTTCTGTCGTCGCCGCACAGAACGGGCCGGCCGCTACCCTTCTCGTGCCGCCTCTGGCTGAAGCCTTGAAGGCGAGCATTCCGATCGTCGCGCTTGTCCAGGACGTCGAACGGCATCAGGTCGATAAGAACGCCTTCCAGGATCTCGATCAAGTCGCGCTGTTCGCGCCCTGCGCGAAATGGACCCGCAGGTTGTCCGGCGCCGATCGCGTCGACGACTATATCGATGCGGCCTTTGCCGCCGCCGCGAGCGGCCGGCCCGGGCCTGCAGTGTTGCTCCTGCCGGCAGATCTCCTGCGTGAGACAGCGATACCGTCGGCGTTCCAGCGCCGTGCGAACTTCGGCAGCTTCCCCCTCGATAGCATCCGTCCGGCTCAAGCCGATATCGAAGCCGCCGCCCGGGCGATCGCCACGGCACGGCATCCGGTTGTCATGGCCGGCGGAGGCGCGCTCTCCGAAGGCGCGCCAGCCGCCCTGGCGCGGCTTCAAGACCTCGCGGCCCTGCCCGTCTTCACAACGAACATGGGAAAGGGAGCCGTCAACGAGCACCACGCCCTGTCCTGCGGCGTGCTCGGCGCGCTTGTCGGGCCGGCCTCGCTTGGCCGCTACAGCCGCACCCTGCTCGCGGAAGCTGACCTGATCTTGCAGATTGGTACGCGCAACAACCAGAATGGCACCGACAGCTGGAGGCTTGTTCCCCCGACGGCGCGCGTTATCCAGATCGACATCGATCCGCAGGAGATCGGGCGAAACTACGAAGCGCTTCGCCTTGTCGGTACCGCCGCCGAGACGGTTGAAGCGCTAGCGGAGGCGCTTGGGCGGATGGATCTTTCAACACGCACCCACGCGCGTCCCGCTCTGGAAGCCCGCATCGCCGAAATCTGGCGTCGTTTCGAGACATCCCGCGCCCCTCTCGTCCAGCACAATACGAGCCCGATCAGGCCCGAGCGGGTCATGGCCGAGTTGCAGAGACTGCTGACACCCGACACCATCGTCGTCGCGGATGCGAGCTATTCCTCCATGTGGGTCGTCGGCCAGTTGCGCGGAATGGCGCCCGGCATGCGCTTCCTGACACCCCGCGGCCTCGCGGGTCTTGGCTGGGGCTTGCCGCTCGCGATGGGCGCGAAGGTCGCAAAGCCCGAGGCGCGGGTCGTCGCGCTCGTCGGCGACGGCGGCTTCGCCCATTCCTGGGCGGAACTCGAGACGATGGTGCGGATGGGCATCGCGCTCACGGTCATCGTCCTGAACAACGGCATCCTCGGCTACCAGAAGGATGCCGAGACCGTGAAGTTCGGGGCCTATACCACGGCCTGCCATTTCGCCCCGGTCGACCATGTCGCGATCGCCCGCGCCTGTGGTTGCGTGGGTATCCAGGTCGACACGCCTTCAAACATCCTGCCGGCTCTTCGTGAGGCGCTCGGCAACGATCAGCCGACTTTGGTCGAGATCATAACCGATCCCGGCGCGCATCCGGCGATTTCACTTTTCGACGGCACGCTCGATCTCGCCGTCGCACCGGAACCGGAGCTCGTCTGATGGAACATGCGCGTCCTGTCGCTGTCGTCTCGGGTGGCAGTTCCGGCATCGGCCTCGCCGCCGCGGAAGCCCTGCTGACGGCAGGCTGGGCTGTCGCGCTGTTCAGTCAGCAGCGCGCTCATGTCGAGAGCGCCCGCGAGACACTGGCGGAGCGTTTCGGAGACGACCGTCTGTTCGCTGATACGCTCGATCTGCGGGAACCGGCCGCTATCACCGGCTTCTTCACCGCCGTTTCCGTTCGCTTCAAACGGATCGACGCGCTCATCTGCAACGCGGGCTTCTCACCCAAACGGCCGGGCGGCCGCACACCGCTCGGCGAGATACCACTCGCTGAATGGAACGACGTGCTGTCCGTCAATCTGACCGGCGCGTTGCTCTGTTGCCAGGCGGTCCTGCCCGGCATGGTGGAAAGACGTCACGGCCGGATCATCCTGATCGGCTCGATCGCCGGGCGCACGGCGCCGCGCATCGCCGGGGCAAGCTATGTCGCTTCCAAGGCGGCACTGGCCGGATTGGCCCGCTCCATCGTCTCGGAATATTCGGAGTATGGGATCACGGCGAATACCATTTGTCCCGGCCGGATCCTGACGGAGATGACGGGCCAGTCATCATCCCCTGCCAACCAATCAGCATTGTCCCGGATTCCGGCCCGCCGCCTCGGGCTGCCGGAGGATATTGCCCGCGCCGTCGTCTTTCTGTCCGCACCTGAGGCCGGCTTCGTGAACGGCGCGGTCCTCGACATCAACGGCGGCGAATTCGCCCCAGCCTGAACGCCAGAACAGCTGAACGCCAGGAGATCCGCATGGTCCATCGCAAAGCATTGCTTGTTTCGGCCCTGATCGGGATGGGCCTCGCAAATGGGGGCAGCCAGGCCCAGTCCCGGAACGAACTCGTCATCACGACAACCGGCGGCGTCCAGGAGCAAGTCCTGCGTGAAACCTTCTACGAGCCTTTCGAGAAGGCAACCGGCATCAAGATCGTATCGGTCTCTGGCTCGGATGCCCAAAACGTCGCCCGGGTGAAAGCCATGGTCGCGGCCGGAAAAGTGAGCTGGGACCTCTACCAGGCCGGTGAGATCCAGTCGTCGTCGGCCGAGCATCGCGCCCTGAACGAAGATATGAGCGCCTTCTGTGCCCGGTTTTCGAGCCGTGACGATCTCTTGCCGGGAGCCTGCAACGCGGCGGGCGTGCTGGCGGCCTACGGCACCACGATGCTCGTTTACAACGGCGAGAAGTTTGCCGGCGCGAAGCCGCGTACATGGGCGGACTTCTGGAACGTCAAGGACTTCCCCGGCCCGCGCGCGCTGCCGAACTTCAATGATCCATGGCGGGTGCTGGCGGCCGCGCTGCTGGCCGATGGCGTTCCTGCCGACAAGCTGTTTCCGCTCGATCTCGACCGTGCTTTCCGGAAAATGGACGAGATCCGGCCTGAGGTGGCGCTCTGGTGGAAAACGGGCGACCAGAGCGTCCAGGGCTTCCGCAACGGCGAATATGTGATGGGCATGATCTGGCAGACACGCGCCTCGGCCTTGCGGGCCGAGAAGCAGCCACTCGAATGGAGCCTCGATCAGGCAGTTCTCGTCGGCGACCGCTGGGCTCTCGTCAAAGGGGCGCCTAACCGCGAAAACGCCCTGCGTTTCCTGGAGTTCTATCTGTCAAATGTCGAAGGCCAGGCGAAGCGTTGCGAGGCTCAAACCTGTACGCCCGCCAGCCGGAAAGCCGCCGCCATGATGAGCCCGGAGACGCAGAACGCCTTGCCGCTCGCTCCCGAGGTTTTCAACGGTCTTATCGTGCCAGACGCCGAGTGGATCAACGCGAACAAGGCGCGATTGCTCGATCGCTGGAACGCCTGGCTTCAGCAGTAAGCGCTCGCTCTCGCGCCCCATCACCGTCTGACCAGATTAACCGGCCTCGCGAGGCAATCGGTATGCGCATATTCGTCGCCAGCCTTTTTCATGAGGGCAATAGTTTCAGCAGACTCAAGACCGGCGCCGACAATTTCGCGATCGTCCGGGGCGCGAGCCTGCTCAAAAAGGCGGCGGCGTCGAATTCATCCCTCGGCGGCGCCTGCCGTGCCCTAACGGCCCTGGGTTGCGAGATCCGGCCAGGCCTTTCCGCCGTCGCGCCACCCGGTGGCCCTGTGGAGGACGGACTATTTGCGCAGCTCCGCGACGAAATCATCGCAGGCGTCGAGATCTCGCGCCCGGATGGAATCTATCTCGATCTCCACGGCGCTATGATCACGGAAAGCCTCGACGATCCGGAGGGCGCGCTGATCGCGGCTGTGCGCGAGGCGGCCGGGCCGGAGGCAGTCATCGCCGTCAGCCTCGATCTGCATGCGCATGTCACCAAGACGATGCTCGCCGGCGCGGATCTCGTGCTGGCCTGCAAGGACAATCCGCATACGGACTATGATGTTGCCGGCGAGCGTGCGGCGACCCTGCTCGTCGAAACCATACAACGTCGCATCGCGCCGGTGACGGCCGCCCTATGGCTACCCCTCATTTTCGGGGCGCAGATGGAAACCGCGCGGGGACCTCTAGCCGCCCTCCACGCACGCCGACGCGAGATCTTGGCCAATTATCCATCGCTGCTCGACATTTCGATCTGCAATTGCACGACCCTCGTCGATGTGCCGGGCGGTGACCAGTGCATCACCGCGATTGCCAACGGCGACGTCAGCAGCGCGCGCGAAGCTGTCGAGGATCTCGCCCGCATGCTGTGGCGCCTGCGTGACGAATTCACCCCGGATTTCATGCCGCTGGAGACAGCCCTCGCCGATGTTGCCGCCGGTCGTTTTTCGAGGCCAGTCATTCTGGGCGATCAGGGCGATCGCGTGCTGGCCGGCGCGGCTGGTGACAGTACGGTCATCATGTCCGAAATCGCGCGGCACTGGCCGAGTCTCAAGGCGGTCGTCCCGGTCACCGATCGCGACGCGGTTTTCGCCGCACAGCGGGCCAGCGTCGGCGGAGTGTTCGAGGCGGCCATCGGCGGCGGTCTCTCCAGAGGCGTCGCGCCGTTTCGTGCGGAATGGACGGTTCTTGGCCTCGGCAACGGGCATTTCGTGCACGACGGTCCCTATCTGAAGAACGAACCGGCTACACTCGGCGACACGGCCGTGCTCCGATCGGGCAACCTCACCGTGCTGGCGATGAGCCTGCCGGGCTTCACCCAGGACCCGGCCGCCTTCCGCAGCCAAGGCATCGACCTCGCCGACCAGAACGTGATCGTCGTCAAGTCGGGCTACCACTTCAAAATATCCTTCGGCCCCATCGGCCCCTGTTTCGTCGTCGATACGCCGGGCATCTCGAACTATCGACCGGGTCTGCTGCCCTTCGCGAAACGTCGCCCCGTCTATCCCGAAGACATGAACCTCGATCCGGCTCTCGCGGCCGAAATCTTTACGTGCATCCGGCCGTCAACTGCCGCCGGACGGCAAGGCCACGACCTGCCATCCAACAATAGAGGGGGATTTGGACTATGATCACTATCGGTACGCACTCACGCGCGCGCAATCGCATCACGGCTCTTGTTCGCCAGATCGGCTTCGGCCTCGCGCTCACGACGGCAGCCGCGGCGCAGTCGGGCGAGGTCGTCGTGGCGACAACAGGCGGCGTCTATGACAGGGCGCTCAAGGAGATCTGGTTCGAACCCTTCACCAAGGCAACGGGCATCAAGGTCTCCACCGTCACGGCGACCGATGCCGAGCAGCGGGCCCGTGCCCAGGCGATGGCGAAAGCTGGAAACGTCACATGGGACATCATCAATAACGTCGATATCATCGCTGAGTCGGAGCAGAACCGCTCCTTCACCCGCGACCTCGCGTCGTTCTGCGAACAGTTCAACGCCCGCAAGGATCTGGTCGACAAAGCCTGCAATCCCGCCGGCGTCCGCATCACGCTCAATGCGACGTTGCTCGCCGCGAATACAGAGAGTTTCAAGGACGAGCAGCCCCGGAACTGGGCTGATTTCTGGGACACCAAACGCTTTCCCGGTGCCCGCGCGCTGCCGAGCTTCAATGACCCCTGGCGTGTGCTCGCGGCCGCCCTGCTCGCTGATGGTGTGCCGGCCGACAAGCTCTTCCCACTGGATATCGATCGCGCACTAAAGAAACTCGACGAGATCAAACCACAGATCCAGCTTTGGTGGCGAACGGGTGACCAGAGCCAGCAGGGTTTCCGCAATGGCGAATATGTCACCGGCATGATCTGGGGTACGCGCGCATCGGCCTTGAAGGCCGAAGGCCAGCCCGTGAGGACCTCATATGAAGGCGCGTTCCTGCTCGCCGACACACTGCAGATCCTGCGTGACGGCCCCAACCCGGCTGGGGCCGAAGCGCTGCTCAAATATTACCTCGACAACCCGACCGTACAGGCGAAGCTCGCAGAGCGACTGAACGTTACGCCGCCGAGCATCGATGCCGTTGCACTGATGAGCGAGACAGCCCGCGCGAATATCCCCAGTTCGCCTGAAGCCTTCCAGGCCATCGTCAAGCACGATTCCGCCTGGATCGCCGCCAACCAGGCCCGGATGCTCGACGCATGGAACGGATGGATCCAACGCTAGAAGTGGCGGCGTGGAGGCAGCCCGACACGGGCCCGCCTCCGGCCCGTCGAGTTCCCGGAATGCGCCAAACCAACGCCACTTCGGCAGATTGATGAGAGAGGTGCTTCCCTTCAACAGCCTCCAGTCATCGATAAGGCGCTTGCGTTTCAGCAGGACCGGCCTTGGAGGCGGGCCGGATGAGGATCTCGAGCACCGCCTTACGCCCTTCCTGGGGCGCGCTCACCAGACACGTCGTCGGATGTGCCCCGCTTACATCGCGGGCCTGATCAGTCCGGGAGACCGCAAGAGCATCGAGCCAAAGGCGGCCAAGGCAGAGGACGTCAGCTACGACCGCCTCGCAGCCGGCAAGTCTGAGTTCCGCTTCCGGCTCGTCTCTCGGCGCCCAAGGGTCCATTTTGTCTGATGGGTGTGGGCTTCGATTGCCTTGTCGAGATCGATAATGTCCCAAACCGCCAGGCTTGTATGACACGCGTCACGAGCGGGATGATCGTTCGCCGACAAATCGCGTCGACATGCCGGAGGGGTCGTGATGTTCGCCGCCGGCGTGTCGTCGATGCCGTCCGCATGCTCGCTAAGCTGTGTGCCGGATGCGCTAGAGGCGTATGATGGATCGGCAGGCCCCCGGCGGCGCCTCCCCCGGTCCCCGGTAGTCATGACGATCGCCAGCGCCAAGCAGAGCCAGCCCTTGTCGCCCCTCGCGGCCTTCGCGGTGCTGCCAGTCCCACTTGGACGTAGCAAAAATCCAGCCGACCCGGACCTCAGTCGGCTGCATGCTGGTCAGGCTTGGCGGTGAGATGCGCCGGATCAGCTGTCTTTCAGCCCCTTCGACCGTGGCGATCAGCGGCTCGCGTACGGTGCGCAGCATAGATTATATGAGGTGGAAGCTCGGGTGGTAACCTCGCACCCACATATGTGCTAATGTGGGTTTGTTTAATTCTACAGAGCTTATCTATGAGCCGTCTGACGATAGATATAACCGACCAGCAGCATCAGAGCCTCGAGACGCTTGCCGCCTTGCAGGGCAAGACCATCAAACAATACGCGCTCGAACGCTTGTTCCCCGGCGATGCTGATCCCGATCAGACATGGCAGGCGCTGAAAATCCTCCTGGGAAATCCTATCAACGAGGACCCTGCACGAAACGTGTCCACCAACAGCATCGGCGAAATTCTTGATGAGGAACTAGCCGGGGACCGCGCTTGACGGGCCTGTATCCTCACGGCAGAGACAGAAGCCGATATGCGCGGCATCATCCGCTACACGCGTAAGCAATGGGCGTTGCGCAGGTGTGTCGCTATATCGCCAAGCTGGAACAGGGTGTTACCATCCTTGCGAGTGGACAGGGCTCTTTCAAAGACATGGGCGAACTCTCTCCCGCGCTGCGGGTGGCACGTTGCGAACACCAATACGTCTTCCTCATCCGACTCGCGGCCTGCACGGCCGGGCCTGCGCCGTTTTACACGCGCGAGCGGATGCACCAGACGGCGTGCCGCTCCGGGGCGAAGCTGCTCAGGGTGACGGCGTGAGCGACGTGCTGCCACAGCAAGGCGTACGCGGACGGCAGAAGTTGCCCGTCGTACGCCGGGTGACGCTGGCGCTGGCTGCGGCCTGGTTGGCGTTGGTGGCCGGCCTGGGTTGGTGGATGTCGCAGCGGAACGTGACAGCGTGGCTGGATAGCCTGGCGGCCAGCGCCGAATACGAGGCCATCACCACCGCGCGCGTCGTGGACCGGTTGTTCACCGAGATGGTCAGCGTGGCCAATATGGTGGCGAGCCAGGCCCAGGTAATCCAGCTCGCCATCAACTATCGCACGGATCCGCCCGGCGCTGCCGAGCTGACGCGCCAGCAGCGCGCGACGGAGTTCATACGCGACCCCTTGGTGCGCAAGGTCGGCGACTTCATGAACGCGCTGGCCAGTGATCTACGCTATGCCCGCATTTACATGAACAACATGTCAGACGACACGGTGACGGCCAGCAACTGGGCCGAGCCTGACAGCATTGTCGGTATGATCTACTCGGGTCGGCCCTACCTCGTCGACGCGTTGCGCAACGGCACGGGTTCCTCGTTCGGCATCGCCCGCCTGAACAAAACCCCATCCTATTTCGTGGCCAGCCGCATCGATGGCCCGAACGACGTGCCGCAGGGTTCGGTCACGGTGAAGTTCGACGCGCCCGATGTCGCGTTCTACCTGACAGGACGGCACATTGCACTGATCGTGAACCGCCAGGGGCGCGTGATCACCACCTTGTCCGAGCCCTTCATGTTGCGAAATGTGGCAGCGCTTCTGCCGCCAGGCATGGTGCAGCCGCCGGACGACGACGAAGAGCCGGGCGAACCCATGGACGTCCACGCTAGGGCCGGCTCAGCTCATGCCGACCAATGGCTCATCGACGGCAGGCCCTATCTGCTGCGGCGTCAGCCGCTGGCGGGTACGCAGTACCAATTGTTCACGCTGGCCTCGCTGGAGCAGATGGCGCCCATGCGCAGGCAGCATTTTTTAACGGCGGGACTGGTGGCGGTGCTCGGCCTCATCCTGATCCTGCTCGCCGGCCAGGCGGCAGGGCAGATGGTGATGCGCCGCCAGGATGAACGATATGCGGCTAACTATGACGCACTGACCGACCTGCCGAACCGCCGCGCGCTGCTGACGGAGCTCGATCGTTTGTTCACGCTAGCGAAACGGACGCAGCGATGGGTCCTGGTGGCGTTTATCGATCTGGATGAGTTCAAAACGATTAACGATACCTACGGACACGCGGTCGGCGACAGACTCCTGCTCGAGGTGGGACAGCGCCTGTCGGCCGGCCTGCGTGCGAGCGATATGCTGGGTCGGTTCGGTGGCGACGAATTCGTCGTGATCGGGCTGGTGGCGCCGCCTGGGCCCGATGATCCGGACGAGGCAGTCCAGGCGATGCGCAATCGACTGACGCCGCTGCTGATCGGCACTTATACCTTTGCTGGATATAGTTTCGACTATGCAGGCGCAAGCCTCGGCATTATCAGCGTCGATCCCTCCGTCAGTTCGCCGCAAACCGTGCTCAAGGAAGCTGACAGGCTTATGTATGCCGACAAACAGGCACGGCGGGCGCGGGAAATGACACAAGGGATGGACGTCGCCCACGCCCGCGAGTCAATTACAGGCTGACTCGCGTTCAGACGGTGGCTCCTGCACAAGGGCGACCCTCAAGGCTGAAGCCACACCGCATGTCGGGAGGCTGTCGCAGGGAGAGCGACGAAAAGGCGTATCAACGATCGCTGTCGCGGCGAAGCTGCTATGAAGGACGATCTCTGATTCTTCGTGTTGACGCTGATGACCGCCACTGCTCTCGAAATCCTCAAGACCGTCTACGGCTATGATGCGTTCAGGGGACCGCAGGCGCGCATCGTCGAGCATGTCATTGGCGGCAACAACGCCTTTGTGCTGATGCCCACGGGCGGTGGCAAATCGCTCTGCTACCAGATCCCCGCCATCGCAAGGCGGGGCATGGGCCTCGTTGTTTCGCCGCTCCTGGCGCTGATGGCCGACCAGGTGACGGCCCTGCGGCAAGCGGGCGTGAGGGCAGCCGCCCTCAACTCGGACGTGCCGGCCGACGAGCGACGCGCGCTATGGCGCGACATTCACAGCGGCGGTCTCGACCTACTCTACGTCGCGCCGGAGACGTTGCTGCGCCAGGATGTGCTGGAGCGGCTCGGCCAGACGCAGCTGTCGCTGATCGCCATCGACGAGGCGCACTGCCTGTCGCAGTGGGGACACGACTTCCGCCCCTCCTACCGCCAGCTCGACGTGCTTGTCCGGCAATTTCCCGACACGCCGCGCATGGCGCTGACGGCGACGGCCGACGAGCCGACGCGCGCGGAGATTCTGTCCCATCTCGAGATCGCGGAAGCTGACGCCTTCATCGCCGGTTTCGACCGGCCCAACATCCGCTACGCCATCGAGGAGAAGGATAACCCGCGCGCCCAACTGAGGAGCTTCCTCAAGCGCCACGAGGGCGAAAGTGGCATCATCTATTGCCTTTCGAAGCGCAAGACGGAGGAAACCGCCGTCTGGCTCCAGAGCCTCGGCTATGACGCCCTCACCTATCACGCGGGCATGGACAAGGCCGCGCGCGAAGCCAACCAGATACGCTTCCAGCACGGCGAGGCGGTCGTCATGGTCGCCACCATCGCTTTCGGCATGGGCATCGACAAGCCGGATGTACGCTTCGTTGCCCACGTCGACCTGCCAGGCAGCATCGAGGCCTATTATCAGGAAACGGGCCGCGCTGGCCGCGACGGCCTGCCGTCCGACACCCTCATGCTCTACGGCTACGAGGACATCGCGCTGCGCAGCCGCTTCATCGAGGAATCGGAGGCGCCCGACCAGCGCAAGCGCATGGAGCGACAGAAGCTCGATGCGCTGCTGGGATTGGCCGAGACGGCGCACTGCCGCCGGCAGGTCCTTCTGTCCTATTTCGGCGACCATGGCGAGCCATGCGGCAATTGCGATACCTGCGCGGAGCCGCCAAAGTTGTTCGATGGCACGATAGCCGCGCAGAAGGCGCTGTCGTGCATCTATCGCACCGGCGAGCGCTTCGGGCAGGCCTATATCGTCGACGTGCTGCTCGGCATCGAGAACGACCGCATCGCGCAGTTCGGCCACGATCGCATCTCCACCTTCGGCATCGGCACCGAGCACGACAACCGCACATGGCGAGCGATCCTGCGCCAGCTGATCGCGCTGCGTCTCGTCGATGTCGATCTCGCCGGCCATGGCGGCCTCTCGATCGCGCCAGCCGGCCGCGACTTCCTGCGCGACAAGCCGACACTGATGCTGCGGGTGCCGGGGGCGTCGCGCGTCAAGCGTGACAAGGCCGCGCGCGGCGCTGCCTCGCGGCCTGCCGTCACCGATTCAGACAACGACCTGTTCCAGGCGTTGCGACAGAAACGCATGGAACTGGCGCGCGCGCAGAACGTGCCGCCTTATGTGATTTTCCACGACAAGACCTTGATCGAACTGGCGGCGGCGCGCCCCGCTTCGCGCGCCGAAATGGCGAATGTGCCCGGCATCGGCGAAGCCAAGCTGGAACGCTACGGTTCCGCCTTCCTCGCGGTGATCGCCGAGCAGGCATGACAGGTCGCGGTGGAAGGCCCCGTTTTCACCAACTTCGTCATCGACGTCCTATGCGTAGGCGGAAGCGGCCCGCACACATCTTGCGGACGCCTGCCGCGCAGCTCCGTTTCCGGCGGGCGGCAGCATCGGAAGTGCACCATCTTCCGGTCCGCGCCGACAATAGAACAGGCCCATGACGGCCTGCCGATGCGCGACGCTCAATGTACCCCTCGCCTAAGGCGGACCGATGATCACGCCGCGTCCTCACGCGAATTTCGAATTCTCCTATCCAAATTTCTATAGATTATATAGACGTTGATTCGCGGAGATCTGGACGAGGCGTGCGAACATGTGGACGAATAGGTCAACATGGCAGAAACCATCCGTAGCGCGCTTGGTGGGCGAAGATAATGAATGAGCGACAGATACGAGCTTTCAGGCTCGTCATGCAGCACGGCTCCGTAACCGCCGCATCGCAGGCCCTGAATATCTCTCAACCAGCCGTCAGTCGTCTCATCTCAGAGTTGGAACACAGCGTCGGGTTTCCGGTCTTTCTCCGCAAGGGCGGCAAGATCGAGCCCACGGTCGAAGGCCGTCAGTTCATGCAGGAAGTGACGCGCATGTTCTACGGACTGGACCGCCTCGAGCAGGTGGCGCGCGAAATCAGGGATCTGAGGCGCGCGGTGCTGAACGTGGCGGCCATGCCGATGATCAGTCTGGAGATTATGCCAAAGGCGATCGCGCGTCTTCTGGCAGAGGTCGGCAGCATGAAAATCGCCCACGATGTGTACGGGTCGCCGCAGATCCTCGATCTCGTATCGACCCGGCAGATTGATCTCGGCATTGGGCAGTTTCTCGGTTTGCAGCCCAATATTGACGTGATCGCCTCTTATCGGACCTGCTGCGTTTGCGCGATGCTGCCAGATCATCCTCTCAACGGACGCGACGTACTCACGCCTCGTGATTTGAAGGGCCATCCACTGGTGGCCTTGTCTTACCATACAGCCGTTGCGAGCTATGTTACGCAGAGCTTCGCCGAAGCGAACGTACAGCCGCAGATCGCAGTCGAAAGTCAGCCGTCCTACACGGCATGCGGGCTGGCTGCCGCCGGCGTCGGTATCGCGATCGTCGACCCGCTGACCCCGCGCGCGTTTCGCACCAATTTGCGCTTGATACCTTTCAAGCCCGATATTCCGTTCGATTTTCACATCTTTAAGCCGACCGATACTCCGCTCAGCCGCCCAGCGGAAACCTTTTGCCGGCACCTGTCCGACGTGCTCGCCGATTTCGGCGAGGTGACCCGTCTAGGGCCATGACTATTGCACATAGCACCGTCAGCAAATTGTATTTGATCTTTCGCCGGCAGCCGACACCATGGACGGCAGATCGGGATGATGAGACGTGGGGTTGTGATTGGCCTGAATCCCAGGCGGTAGCCGTGTCCAAGTCGATAAGAGCTTTGGTCGGCTGCGCCACGTTTCCTTCCTCAGCTTTGTCCAGAGCGAGGTCATGGAATGGCACATATTAAACCAAAGGGTTCATTCGTCGCCCTCATTACGCCGATGAATGCCGACGGATCGGTTGACTATGAAGGTTTTCAGACGCTGCTTTCGTGGCATGAAAGCAACGGAACGGAAGCCGTCCTCATCATGGGTTCGACTGGTGAGGTCTCGATGCTTTCGCCGGAAGAGCGCCGCGAGATCATCTCGCGCACGGCGAAGATGAAGACCGGCAAGATGCTGTTCTATTACGGCTGCACCGGCAACAACACGCAGACCACCATCGATTATGTCCGCTACGCCAAGGCTGAGGGCGGCGACGGTGCGATCATCGCGGCTCCCGCCTATATCTGCGCCGACAACGCTGCGATCACCGACTATGTGTGGGAAGTCTGTGATGCGGTCGATTTTCCCATCGGCTTCTACAACAATCCGCCTCGCGTTACGACGGATCTGCACTGGACCAACATTCTCAAGTTGGCCAAGCATCCAAACATGGTGGTTCTAAAGGAATCCACCACCCGCGTCGGCCAGGTCGCCCAGGTATGCGCGGCCAAGCCCGACATGGCTATCATGTGCTGCTGCTCGCCGAACCTCGGCCTCGTCATTCCGACGATGGCGCTGGGCGGTCACGGCACCGCGAACATGACCGGCAACATCATCCCGCAGGAGATGGCGGTCATCTCGAAGAAGTGGGAGAATGGCGATGATGCATTCGCGTGCCGCGAGGCATGGCTGCGCAACCTGCCGATGCTGCATTTCGCTTATTCGGCAATCAACCCGGTGGCGATCAAATCCCTGATGCGCGTCATCGGCCTGCCCGCCGGCCCACTGCGCAAGCCGCTACAGGCGGTGCCTGCCGATCATCTGCAGATCGGGCTGAACATCGTCCGCGACCTCGGCCTGGAAGAGCGCTACGGCTTCAGGATCAAACCGTCCGCAATCGCGGCCGAGTAGCTGGATGAAGGGATCGACCAACATCAGCCTATGCCATTGGGGCGCATTCGAAGCAGAGGTGGCCGGTGGCCGTCTCGTTTCGGCGCGGCCCTGGGCGCATGGACTGGCCGATCCCGATATGATCGGCGCGCTGCCGGACCTGGTTCATTCGCCCCTGCGGATCGACCGCCCCTATGTGCGCGAGAGCTTCCTGCGCCATCGCCACGCCGCAGGCGGTGAGGGGCGTGGCGCGGACCGCATGGTTCCTGTCGATTGGGATACCGCGCTCGATATCGTGTGCTCGGAAGTGGCGCGGGTCCGGGACCTGCACGGTCCGGCTTCGATCCTCGGTGGATCCTACGGCTGGTCCAGCGCCGGGCGCCTGCACCACGCACGAAGCCTCGTTCGCCGCTTTCTCGCGGCGGCGGGGGGCTTCACCGATCAGCTGGGCAACTACAGCTGGGGCGCCGCGAACGCTATCCTGCCGCATGTCCTCGGCACAACCGATGCCGTGGCCTTCGCCGCGACGGAATGGAGCACCATCGCAGAAGAGACCGAGGTGCTGGTCGCCTTTGGCGGCCTCAACGCCAAGAATTGGCGCGTGACGTCGGGCGGCGCCGGCCACCACCACATGGCACGCTATGCGAGCGCTGCAGCTCGGCGTGGCACCAAGTTCGTGATTGTTTCGCCGCTGAGCGAGGATGTCCCGTCCGGTATTGATGCGTTGCACATTGCGCCAAGGCCGAACACCGATACGGCCCTGATCCTTGCGTTGGCTCACCGCGCCTTCATCGAGGGGCGCGCCGACC
Source organism: Hyphomicrobiales bacterium (assembly GCA_930633525.1). Taxonomy (NCBI): domain Bacteria; kingdom Pseudomonadati; phylum Pseudomonadota; class Alphaproteobacteria; order Hyphomicrobiales; species Hyphomicrobiales bacterium. The sequence goes on along the minus strand of CAKNFP010000002.1, from coordinate 1,721,483 downwards.
TGCCTTTCCTGGAAAGACACGTTGTCGGTCACGACCAACTGGCTGCCTACCTGCGTGGAGATACGGACGGCGTTGAAAAGACCTTCGCCTGGGCCTCCGGCATCGCCGGCATCGACATCACCGAACTTGAGGCCCTATGGGGGCTGATCCGTCGCGGCCGCGTCATGCTGACGGCCGCATGGTCTCTCCAGCGCGCCGATCATGGCGAGCAGCCGTTCTGGGCACTGATCGCGCTGGCCGCGATACTTGGCCAGATTGGGCTCCCGGGCGGCGGGTTCTGCTTCGGCTATGGCTCGATGAACAGCGTCGGCGCGCCGGCCCGTCGCGGATATGTGCCGGCCCTGGACGGCCTTGCAAATCCGGCGCAAAGCGCGGTTCCAGTGGCGACATTGATCGACGCCATGGCCCGGCCCGGCGAGACGATCGATTTCAACGGACACAAGATCACTTTTCCCGATATCCGCATGGTGTACTGGGCTGGCGGCAACCCGTTCCACCACGCGCAAGACTTGTTTGCGCTCGAGAAGGCCTGGCAGAGGCCGGAAACCATCGTCGTGCACGAACCGTGGTGGACTCCGACCGCGCGCCGTGCGGATATCGTGCTGCCAGCAACGACCATCGTCGAGCGGAACGATTTCGGCGGCTCCTCCCGCGATCCCTTCGTCTTCGCAATGCCCAGGCTGATTGACCCGCTCGCGCAGGCACGCGACGATTTCCTGATCTTCGGGGAACTGGCGGAGCGCCTCGATTGTGGCGAAGCCTTTTCCGAAGGTCTTGATGAGTTCGGCTGGCTGCGCCGGCTATGGCGAAAGACTGAAGCCAGGGGCGAGCGCGAGAATGTGCCGGTGCCGGATTTCGACACGTTCTGGAACAAGGGCTTCTTCGCTGTACCGCCATCGGAACGGCCGGAAGTGCTCCTTGAGGATTTCCGCAAGGATCCGGTTTCGCGCCCGCTCCCTACGCCGTCCGGCCTCATAGAACTCTATTCAAAGCGCATAGAGGGTTTCGGCTACCGGGATTGCCCGGCGCATCCGGCCTGGCTTGAACCGTATGAATGGCTGGGCAATGCGGACCCGGACCAGCTGCACCTGGTGACGAACCAGCCCCCCAAGCGACTGCATAGCCAGCTTTTCCAGGTGCAGCCGGCTGGCGACCGGGAGCCCGTGGCGATCCACCCCGCCGACGCGCGGCAGCGCGGCATCCGCGATGGAGATACGGTCCGCGTCGAAAACGGGCGCGGGGCCTGCCTTGCCCGCGCGAAGGTAACCGAGAGCGTGCGCGAAGGCGTCCTGGTCATGGCGACAGGGGCATGGTTTGCACCCGCCGAAACGGAGCCGCAGCTTGAATGCAACGGCAATCCCAACGCGGTCACCGCAAACCGTCGCACCTCATCGCTGGGGCAGGCCTGCGCAGCTCTCAGCACCCTCGTGCGCCTGCGCCAGTTCGATGAAGGCAAGGAGCAAAACCCCGCTGCTGGAAAACCGTGAATGCCGTTCGACCCGTTGCGGCACAGGAAGGAAAGTTTGATGACTGATCCGGTTCGCCTGTCACTCGCCATATGCGAATACGACCATGTCCAGGCGCTGTGCAACGGTACGGTGAAGGTCAAGGGCGCGCGGCTGAACATCCAGAACCTGCCGGTTCAGGATATTTTCGCCCGCTTCACCCGGTTCCGCGAATGGGACATCTCGGAGATGTCGCTGGCGATGTATGTCTCGCTGCTGTCGCAGGGAGATCGATCGCTGACCGCCATTCCGGTGTTTCCGTCACGCATGTTCCGGCAGTCGGCCTTCTTCGTGCGCCGGAACGGCTCGGTCAAATCCGCGTCCGACCTGAAGGGCGGCCGCATTGGTTTTCCGGACTGGTCCCATACGGCAGGGGTCTATGCGCGTGGGTTTCTCGCGCACGAATGCGGCGTCGCCCTCGACACGGTCGAGTGGGTCGAAGGCAGCGTCAACGCCACCGGCCACGCGCCGCATATCGCGATTGCATGGCCGGATGGTCTGCAAGTGACGAAGGCAAAGGACAAATCACTCAACGACATGCTGATCGCAGGCGAGCTCGACGCGATCATCTCTTCACATACTCCTGACGGAGCGCTCGGCGAGAATCCATCGATCACGCGCCTCTTTCCCGGCGGGATGGCCGACGAGGCCGATTATTACCGGCAGACCGGCATCTTCCCGATCATGCATGTCGTCGCCATTCGCTCCGATATCTACGAAAGCAATCGCTGGCTTGCGGCGAACTTGTGCCAGGCGTTCGAGGCGGCCAAGCAGGACAGCCTGCGCCGCATGGCCGACAGCATGATCTCGCGCTATCCGTTTCCGTGGATATATGAGCAGGCTGCGGCTGCGCGTGCTCTCTTCGGCCAGGATTTCTGGCCCTACGGCGTGGCGCGCAACCGGACCACGCTCACGAAATTCCTCGAATACTGCCAGGAGCAGGGCGTCTCGCATCGCCCGGTCGGCCTTGACGAGCTCTTCGCACCTGAAACCGCCGGCCTGTTCGCCGGCACACCAAAATAACAACGAAAACTTCATTCGATCCAATAACCAGAGGGCTCGCAAATGACATCGTTTGACCTCATGAAATCCAAGTTGACCCGCCGCGTGTTCGCACGCAGTGCGCTCATTCCGTTTGCCGCGCTGGCGCTCGCGCCCATGGCGACTCCGGCGGTGAGCCAGCCCAAGCAGGGCGGGGTCATGACGATGAGCCTTGATCCGGAACCGTCGATCCTCGTCTCGGCGCTGAACAGTGCGTCGCCGGTCTATGTGGTGTCGTCGAAGCTGTTCGACGGTCTCGTCACCTATGACAAGAATTTCAATCTGATCCCTCGTCTCGCGACCGCGTGGAAGGTCTCCGACGACGGCCTGAACATCGAGTTCAAGCTGCGCGATGGCGTGACCTGGCACGACGGCAAGCCCTTCACGTCCGAAGATGTCCAGTTCACCTTCATGGAGATCCTCAAGAAGCTGCACCCGCGCGGCAAGGGAACGTTCGCCAATCTCCAGTCCGTCGAGACGCCGGACGCACATACCGCTGTGTTCAAGCTGGCGGCTCCGACGCCTTACCTGATGCGCGCACTCGCTGGCGCTGAATCGCCGATCATGCCGAAGCACATATACAAAGACGGCGATCCGATGCGGAATCCGGCCAATACCAAGCCGGTCGGCACGGGTCCGTTCAAGTTCGGCGAGTTCGTGCGCGGCAGCCATTTGTTGCTGCAACGCAACGAGAATTATTGGGATAAAGGCAAACCCTATCTGGACCAGTTGATCATCCGCTTCATTTCGGACAGTGCCTCGCGCGCCGCCGCGCTTGAGAGCGGCGAGGTGCAATATGGCGCCCAGTATGTGGTTCCCCTGTCCGACGTCGCGCGGCTGGGCAAGAACCCGACGCTTGAGGTCAGCACCGACGGTTGGGAGTACAATACCTCGGTCAACTACTTCGAGTTCAACCTGCGCAAGCCGCAATGGCAGGATGTCCGCGTGCGCCAAGCTATCGCGCATGCCATCGACAAGGACTTCATCGTCAAGAATATCTGGCATAACTTCGCCACGGCGGCGAAGGGCGGCCCGGTCACCATCAAGCAGTCCGATTTCTACACGAACGATGTGCCGCAATATGAGTTCGACCTCAAAAAGGCAGCTCAGCTTCTCGACGAGGCAGGCTACCCGGCAGGGGCCGACGGCAAACGCTTCTCCGCCACAATCGACTATTCGCCGAGCGGTGACACCTTCCGCCAGACAGCCGAAATCCTGCGCCAGAACCTCGCCAAGATCGGCATCACCCTGACGCTTCGCGCGCAAGACGGACCGACCTATGTTCGCCGTGTGTGGACCGACAATGATTTCGATCTGAACACCTATTCAGTGTCGAACATCGCGGATCCGGTCATCGGCATCCAGCGTCTCTACTGGTCCAAAGCGATCCAGCCGGGCGTCGCCTATTCGAACGGCTCGAGCTACTCCAACCCGGAAATGGACCGCCTGCTTGAAGCGGGTATGGTTGAGAACGATCCGGAAAAGCGCCGCCAGATCTACAAGCAAATGCAGCAGATCGCGATGACCGACCTGCCGACTTTCCCGATCGTCTACATCGACTGGTTCTCGATCTACAACAAGAAGGTCAAGGGCCTGAACACGACAGCGCTGGGGCTCTACGAGAACTTCTCCGACGTCTCCATCGACCAGTGAGGTAAGCGTGCCTCGCCGGCCCATGCGGCGGGCAGTTGCCGATGAGCCAACTCCGTCGCGCCCAACGCGGGCGCGACGACGCACCCCCTGGACCGAGGCTGCCATAGCCCTATGAAATCGCTCGTTCCCTACGTGCTGCGCCGGTTGGGGCACGGTGTCATCACCGTCGCTGCAATCATCGTGCTCAATTTCATCATCCTGCACCTGGCCCCGGGTGACACCGTCGATCTGCTCGCCGGCGAGTTTGGCGCTGCCGATCCGCAGTATTTAGCTGATCTTCGCGCTCGATTTGGCCTTGACCAGCCCCTTTATATTCAATTGGGCCAATATTTCTGGAACGTTCTTCAGCTCGATCTCGGCTATTCGTTCCGCAACTCCACGCCGGTGCTCAACCTGATCCTGGCGCGTCTGCCGGCGACACTGATCCTGATGCTCACGGCAATCCTCGTCGCCTTCACGGCGGGTCTTCTCCTCGGAGTGGTCTCGGCGCGGCGCGTCAATACGCTGGCTGACGACGTGATCTCCGTGCTCGCGCTGCTGTTCTACGCCACCCCGCTGTTCTGGCTCGGCCTGATGGGCATCGTGCTGTTTTCCGTCAAGCTCGGCTGGCTACCCACTGGCGGCATGTACACCATCGGCGGGCGATTTAACTGGCTCCAAAGCATTTTCGACGTTGGCCGTCACCTTATCCTGCCTGCAATGACCCTCGCGCTCTATCACATGGCGATCTATACGCGGCTGATGCGCGCCTCGATGCTGGAGGTCTACAACCTCGATTATATCCGCACGGCGCGATCCAAGGGCGTGATGCCGCGCCGTATCGCCTTCCGCCACGTCCTGCCCAACGCTGTCCTTCCAATGGTCACGATGGTCGGCATCCAGATCGGTACGCTTCTGGGGGGTGCGGTTATGATCGAGACCGTCTTCAACTGGCCGGGATTGGGACGACTGGCTTTCGATGCTGTCTTCCAGCGTGATTATAATCTCCTCCTTGGCACAATGCTGTTTGCTTCATCGCTGGTCGTGGTCATTAACATCTTCACAGACCTGATTTATGCGGTGCTTGATCCGCGCATCGGGATCAAATGACATGAGAAATTTTCGAGAGTTCTGGCGCCTTTACACGCGCCGCGCCTCTGCCGTGATCGGCTTCATGATGCTGGGTTTCATTGTCACCTTGGCGATCATTGGGCCGATACTCGTGCCGGGGGATCCCTGGGATACCGTCGGCGCGGCGTTCATCTGGCCGGGAGAGACGCTGGCGACGCCGCTCGGAACCGACCCGCTTGGGCGCGATATCCTTCGCGGTGTCCTGGTCGGCGCGCGCGTCTCGCTGACGATCGGCCTCGCAGCTGCGGCAACAGCCCTCACGATCGGTATTCTCTTCGGCGCCTTTGCCGGCTATTTCCGTGGCTGGGTCGAAGACGTCCTGATGCGCATCACCGATGTGTTCCAGACCATTCCGAATTTTCTGTTCGCCTTCGCACTGGTCGCACTGTTCGGCGCCTCGCTGGTCAACGTCATCCTCGCCATCGGCCTCGTGACATGGCCGCCGATCGCGCGCCTCGTCCGCGCCGAGTTCCTATCCCTGCGCGAACGAGAATATGTGCAATCCTGCATCGTGCTGGGCATGAGCCGGTCGGCTATCATCTTTCGCCAAATTCTGCCCAACGCGCTGCCGCCGATCATCGTCATGTCGTCGATCATGGTCGCGGGCGCGATCTTGACCGAGGCGGGATTGTCGTTCCTCGGTCTGGGCGATCCCAATCTGATGAGCTGGGGCACGATGATCGGCATCGGCCGGCCGGCAATCCGCACAGCATGGTATATCGCCGCCATTCCGGGCGTGCTGATCCTGCTCACCGTGCTGGCGCTCAATCTTGTCGGCGAAGGTCTCAATGACGCGCTCAATCCGCGTCTCAAGGCACAACAGTAGACATGGCGAGCATTCCGCAAATCAAGGGGCCACGCGCGGCCCTCGTCACCGCGATGAATGCCATTGGGGTGCGCTACCATGGATAGGTTTGGGGGGCACGGCCACACCGGGCGTGTCGAGGACGAAAGGCTGGTGTCCGGCAAGGGCTGCTACGTCGACGATATCCATCTTGCCGGCATGCTTTACATGGCGGTCGTGCGTTCACCCCACGGCCATGCTGATGTTACCGCGCTGAATGTGTCCGCCGCGCTGGCCATGCCCGGCGTCCATGCGGTGCTGATCGGCGCGGACATGGAGGCCGACGGCATCGGCACGATTCCGTGTGTCAGCCGCCCCCGCCGCGCGGATTTCACGACACAGGCCATCATCGAGCCGCCGCATCGCGCGATGGCGCTGGGTCGGGTTCGCATGGTGGGCGAAGCTGTTGCCGTCGTCATCGCCGACAGCATCGCGCTCGCCAAGGATGCCGCCGAAGCGGTGCAGGTCGACTACGAACCGCTGACAGCCGTGACCGACCTTCGCGCCGCCGTCGCTCCCGATGCCCCCCAATTGTGGAACGAGGCGCCGGGCAACGTCTCCTTCGTCTACGAGATCGGCGACAGGACAGGCGTTGACGCGGCCATGGAGGCGGCGGCGCATGTCACCCGGCTGACCATCGACATCAACCGCGTCTCCGCTAACCCGATGGAGCCACGTGTCGCCATCGGGGATTATGATCGCCGCTCCGGCCGCTACACGCTGCATGTCGGCCAACAGACGCCGCATCAGATCCGCCATGTGCTGGCAACCCGCATCCTCAAGGTGCCCGAACACCAGGTGCGTGTCGTCGCGCCCGACGTGGGTGGCGGTTTCGGCCTCAAGGCCGGCATGTTCGCCGAGGATATCCTGGTGCTGTGGGCATCGAGGCGGGTTGGGCGGCCGGTGAAGTGGCTCTGCGAACGCAGCGAGGCTTTCATCAGCGATGACCATGCGCGCGAAAACCATGTCGAGGCCACACTGGCCTTGTCAGCGGATGGTCGCTTCCTTGGGCTCTCCTATCGGGCGCTCGCAAATCTTGGCTCCTGCGTTGCGCTGCGGGGCGCCCACCCCCCGGTGAACAATCTCGGTTCGCTGTCTGGTCCGTATACGACTCCAGCTATTCATGCCGAGGTGAAGGGCATTTTCACCAACACGCGCGCAACCGCCTCCTATCGCGGAGCAGGACGCCCGGAGGCGACCTATGTGCTGGAGAGGGTGATCGATGCGGCTGCCCGTGAGACGGGCATTGACCCGTTCGAACTGCGGCGCAGGAACCTCATCCCCGCCGAGGCGTTGCCCTACCGCACGAACCTGCTGTTCGAGTACGACAGCGGCAATTTCGAGCGCAACATGCTGTCGGCGGCTGATATGGCGGATCTCGCCGGCTTTGCCGGACGGCGGGAGGTCTCACGCAAGGCGGGCAAGCTGCGTGGCATCGGCATAGCGAATGCCATCGAACAGGCTGGCGGCCCGGCGGGTTCGCCTTGGGAAGAAAGGGTGGAGATACGCTTCGACCTATCCGGCGGCATACGTGTGTTTGTCGGCACGATGTCGAACGGGCAAGGCCACGAGACGATCTACCAGCGCCTCGTCAGTCAGCGCCTCGGCGTCGCGCCGCAGCGGGTGACCGTCATGCAGGGCGACACCGATGTCTCGGCCTTCGGGCGCGGCTCCTTCGGCTCGCGCTCGATGATGAGCGGCGGCGGCGCGCTCGATCGGGCCTGCGACAAGGTGATCGACAAGGGCAGGCGCATCGCCGCCTTCCTGCTGCAGGCGGCGGAAGCCGACATTGTCTTCGCGGGCGGACGGTTCGCGGTCGAGGGCGGAGGTTCCCTCTCCATCGACGAGGTCATGAAGGCAGGCTTCAGCGTCGCCTCCCTGCCCCGCGAGATTGAAGGCGGCCTTGATGCGATCGCTGTGTTTGCCCCGCCAGCGCCGACCTACCCCAACGCCTGCCATATCTGTGAGGTCGAGATCGATCCCGATACAGGAACGGTGGAATTCCACCGCTATGTCGTTGTCGACGATGTCGGCAATGTGCTCGATCACCAGATGGTCGAGGGGCAGGTGCAGGGCGGGATGGCGCAGGGGCTTGGCCAAGCGCTCCTGGAAACCATTCGTTACGACGAAGATGGGCAGATCCTCACCGCATCCTTCATGGACTACGGCATGCCACGCGCCAGTGATGTGCCCGATTGCGAATTGCTGACGCAAGGCACTCCGACCGCCAACAACCCGCTCGGCGTCAAGGGCGCCGGAGAGGCCGGCACCATCGGCGCCCTGCCCTCCATCATGAATGCCATCATCGACGCACTCTCGCCGCTGGGCGTGCGCCACATCGACATGCCGGCCACGCCAGAGCGCGTCTGGCGGGCCATTCGCAACGCGGAGATCTCTGCATGAACGTTCCCGACAACGAGATCGAAAAGCCGGTCGGCATCAACAATCCCCGCATCGAATGGTCGAGCGACCTGATGGCCGAGGTCGTGCGCAGGCTCGACCTCAAATATCTCGCGATGAACCCCGGCGCGAGCTACCGCGGCTTTCACGACAGCCTCGTCAACTATCTCGGAAACCGTGACCCGCAGATGCTGCTGACTCTGAATGAGGACCACGCGGTCGCCATCGCGCATGGGTACGCCCGTGTCACCGGCGAGCCGATGGGCTGCGTCCTGCACAGCAATGTCGGCCTGATGCACGGGTTGATGCAGGTGTTCAACGCGTGGTGCGCCAGGGTGCCGATGGTGATCGTCGGTGCGACCGGGCCGGTCGCCGCCGACAAGCGCCGGCCATGGGTCGACTGGGTCCACACGGCCAAGGACCAGGGCGCTCTGCTGCGCAATTATACCAAATGGGACGACCAGCCGACTTCGGCCGTAGCCGCCGTGGAATCCTTCCTGCGGGCCAACCAGATTGCGCGGACCGCACCGCGCGGGCCCACCTACGTCTGCCTTGAAGCCGATCTCCAGGAAGAGCCCTTCGACGCTGAAGGCTTCGAGTTGCCAGAGGTTTCGCGCTATGCGCCAGGCCCCTCCCCGCATCCGTCAGCGGAAACATTGCGTGACATCGCTGACCGCCTGCTGAAGGCCGAGCGCCCGATTATTCTTTCAGGCCGCGTCTCACGTGATCCCGAGGCGTGGGAGCAGCGTATCAGGCTTGCCGAAGCGATCGGTGCGCGCGTGCTGACCGACCTGCGCACAGGCGCATCCTTCCCCACCGAGCACCCGCTGCACGGGCCAACCCCGCGCAGCCATTATTCACCGGAAGCCGCCGAACTCGTGCGCCAGGCCGATGTCATTCTCGTGCTCGACTCCATCGATCTGGCCGGTGCGCTGCAACTGATCGAGCAGAAGGGCAAGGTTCGCGGCACGATCATCAACTGCACGGTGGATTCTTACGTCCACAACGGTTGGAGCATGGATTATCAGGGGCTCCCACCGGCGGATGTTCGCGTGCTGGCGGAACCCGACGCGCTTGTCGCCGGGCTTCTGCCCTATCTGGAAAAGGCCGAAAGGCCGGCCTCGGCGTGGAGCACACCCCAGGCTTCCGCGAAAGTCTCGCCACCCGATCTGAGCGACCCGCAGCGGGCCATCGTGCAGGACGACCTCGCGTGGCTGCTCAACGAGCGCCGTGAAGGCCGCAAGTTCACCATCATGCGCGTTGGCCTCGGCTTTTCCAGCGAACACTACCCATTCCGCGATCCGCTGGACTATCTCGGCTTCGACGGTGGTGGCGGGCTTGGCGCGGGACCGGGTATGGCCGTCGGTGTCGGGTTGGCACTCAAGGGCACGGGCCGTATTCCGATGAGCATCGTCGGCGACGGAGATTTCCTGCAGGGCGCGACCGCGCTGTGGACTGCGGCGCACTACGAAATTCCCGTTCTCGTCATCGTCGCCAACAACCGCTCCAACTACAATGACGAGGTTCATCAGGAAGCTGTTGCGCGCGAGCGCAACCGGCCCGTGGAGAACAAATGGATAGGCATGCGTCTTGCCGAACCCTATGTCGACATCGCGGGTCTTGCGCGCGTGCAGGGCGTGGCCGCGGAGACGGTTTCGGAGGTTGGCGAACTTGCCGACGCGCTGGAGCGGGCCATCCGCACGGTTGAAGCCGGCAAGCCCTACCTCCTTGATCTCGTGATCGAGCCATCACAGCGCGGCCCGCTGTTGAAGAGAGGAAACTGACCCGATGGATATGTCGGGAAGCTATCGGCTTTCTCTACATCTTTTGCCGGCAGGTTCGGCGTGACGGAAATCGGCGAGGCCTAGACCATGCGGCGGATCACCTTGAACGTGAACGGCAGCGAGATGACCGCGGAGGCGGATGACCGCACGCTGCTTGTCACTTTCCTGCGCGAGAACCTGCGTCTGACCGGAACCCATGTCGGCTGCGACACCAGCCAATGCGGCGCGTGCACAGTTCACATGGATGGAAAGTCGGTCAAGTCGTGCAGCATTCTCGCGGTTCAAGCGGAAGGATCCCCGGTCGTCACCATCGAGGGTATGGCAGCCGATGGGGAACTTCACCCGATGCAGCAAGCGTTTCGCGAGCATCACGGCTTGCAATGCGGCTACTGCACGCCCGGCATGATCATGGCGGCGATCGACCTAGTCCGTCGGATTCCGGATGCAGACGAACGCACCATTCGTGAGAACCTCGAAGGCAATATCTGCCGTTGCACCGGCTACACCGGCATCGTGCGCGCAATTGCCTCGCAGACCCGACCGGAACAGCAATCATGAGCCAGCGTCCCCGCATCATTCTCGTCACGGGATCGGCCAGCGGTATCGGCGCCGCGATCTGCCGCCGGCTCGCCGTGCCCGGCACCGCCTTCATGGTGCACGCGCGCAAGAACGCCGAAGGCGCCGCCGCCGTCGCCGATGAGTTGCGCGCGCTGGGCGCGGTAGCGCAGACGCATCTGTGCGATCTGCGGGAAGCGGGCGCCGCCGCCGGGCTGGTGGCGCGCGCGGTGGAGACCTTTGGCGGGCTCGACGTGCTGGTGTCGAATGCGGGTTCAGCCAACAAGAAGCCGCTGCTCGACGTGCCCGAGGATGATCTTTCCACCGCCACGGACACGATCCTCACGGCATTCTTCCAGCTGGCGCGCGCGGCGGCGCCGCATCTCAAACAGGGGCAGAACCCACGCGTCGTCGCGATCAGTTCCTTTGTCGCGCATATTTTCCGCAAGGATGTGACGCTTTTCCCGGTCACTGCCGCGGCCAAGGCGGGGCTGGAAGCCCTGGCGCGCTCGCTTGCCATCGAGCTTGCGCCCTTCGGCGTGACGAGCAACGTGGTTGTCCCGGGTTACACGGAGAAGGATCCCGGCGCGCATTCGGCGTTCACGCCCGAGGGCTGGCGTAGGGTGGCCGAACAGGTGCCGTTAGGTCGCATCGCCAGGCCGAGCGACATTGCCAATGCGGTCGCCTTCTTCGCCGATCCCGCATCGGATTTCGTTACGGGCCAGACGTTGCACGTCAACGGCGGCCTTCACATCTAGAGCATGGCCGGTGAACTCCGGTTCACCGGAAATGCTCCAAGCTTCTGTTTCTACGCATTTTTTTGCGCGAACCAGTTTCCACTTCGCGCGAAAATGCTCCAGGGGACGACCATGGCCAATCCGACCTATCTGCGCTTCATCGACAACAACCCCGACAGCGCTGCCGCGTTCAAGGCGCTGGTGACCGAGGTGACCAAGGCGGGAGCTCTGGATACAAAGACCAAGCAGTTGATCTTTCTCGCCTGCACCGCCGTCAGCGGCTATGGCGACGGGCTGATCGCCCATATCGACAAGATACTGGCGGCGGGTGGCACGCCAGACGAGATAAGAGAAACGCTGGCGGTCACCATTCCCGTCGCCGGGGTGATGCCGGTGCTCAAGGTCTACGACGCCGTCGAGGACCATCTCGCCAAGCTGCAAGCCTGAAGACATGTACCAGACCCGCTATCACCGCGCGTCCTCGATCGCCGAGGCCATCGATATCATTCAACGCGCCGAGGAGGGCAAGTTCCTTTCCGGTGGCATGACCTTGCTTCCCGCCATGAAGACGCGCCTCGCCGCGCCGTCCGATCTCGTCGACCTGCGTCACGTCCCCGGGCTTTCTGGTATTGCCATGTCAGGCCGCCAGGTCTCGATCGGCGCGGCGACGACCCATTTCGAGGTCGCGGCGCATGGCGAACTGGCGGAAGCATGCCCCGCGATCTGCCACCTGGCCGCGCATATCGGCGATCCGCATGTTCGGCATATGGGAACGATCGGCGGATCTATAGCCAACAACGATCCCGCGGCGGACTACCCGTCCGCGATGATCGCGCTCGACGCCACGATCGTGACCAGCAAGAGGGAGGTCGCCGCGGAGGACTTCTTCACGGGGCTGTTCGAAACGGCTCTTGACCAAGACGAAATGGTGACCGCAGTGCGCTTCACGGCTCCGCTAGATGCGGGATACATGAAATTTCCCAATCCGGCCTCCCGATACGCCCTCGCTGGCGTGTTCATCTCTCGGAGCGAGGCGGGTGTGCGGGTCGGCGTGACAGGTGCGGGGGCCGACGGCGTGTTCCGTTGCGCCGAGATCGAGCAGGCCCTTTCCGCCCGTTTTGACGCCACCGCCCTCGACGGGATCACTTTGTCTCCCGAAGGTCTGATGAGCGATCTCCACGCCAGCGCCGAGTACCGCGCCAATCTCGTCATCGTGATGGCGAGACGAGCGATGGGTTGCGTCGCAAACTCGCGATAGAGAAAGCCCGTCCGTTTCGGACCTGCGTCGCTTAAGGATAAAAACGTACATTCAAAGACTTGACTGAATTCATCTGATTTCATTCAAGTCCAATTTACTCCCTGCATGGAGTAGACCAATTCCCGACTGTCTTTTTCCCACGAACCTCTTGGACTGATCTGTCACGCCGAACGCGTGCGGCCGCCATGCGGCAACCTCAGCCTGGACTGGGTGACTTGCTGCGCTAATTCCTTCACGGAGATCAGAATTCACCGCGCCTTGGGGTCGAGCTGTCGCCGTAACCATCGCGCCAGCAGGTTCAAACCAAGGACGGTGAAGGCAATCGCCAGTCCCGGGAAGGTCACGAGCCACCACGCATTGAGCAGGTAATTTCGGCCGTTCGCAACGTCGAAGCCCCAGGAAATATCCGGCGGCTGCACGCCGAGACCGAGGAAGGAAATAGCCGCTTCCGCGAGCGTGAGCCGCGCGTATTCCAGCACCCCGAGGGTGATCAGGCTGGGAACGAGATTGGGTATGACATGGCTCGCGATCACACGCCACGGTGGCGCGCCGAAGGCCTGCGCGACCTCGACGTAGGGAAGCTTGCGGATGACCAGCACCGCGTTGCGCGTGACAACCGCGAAAACCATCCAACCATTGAACGCGAGCACGCCGATCAGCGTGACGACATTGGCTCCGAGGACGGTGAGGATCAGCAGCACCATCAGCAGCCCCGGGAATGCGACATGCATCTCTACCCAGCGCATGATGATCGCTTCAGTTTTGCCGCCGGCATAACCAGCGACCACGCCGACGAAGGTGCCGAACAAGGCCGATACGATCGCGGCACCGAATGCGATCAACCAGGTCAATTTAGCGCCATAGAGCAGGCGCGACAGGACGCAGCGTCCCAGATGGTCCGTTCCGAGCGGATAAGCCCATTGGCCCTTGTCAAACCACACGGGCGGCAGCAGGCGATTGCGCAGGGAAATCTGTCCCGGCGGGTGGGGCGCGAGATGCGGCAGGATGAACGCCAGCGCGACGAGCGCCGCGAACGTGATCGCCAAGATAATCCAGACCTTCCGTTCCGGCGATACGGATGGGGAGACCGCCCCGGTCGGGAGGATGGCTTCGGCGCTCAATACTCGATCCTCGGGTCAATCAGCTTGAGCAGCAGGTCAACCGTCAAATTCAGGATCACGACGATCAGCGCTATGACAAAGACCACAGCTTGGATGAGTACAAGGTCTGATCGCTCGATCGCCTGTAGCGCCACTTGCCCAATGCCCGGCCAGCCGAAGATCGTCTCGACGACGATATTGTAGCCGGCAAGAGCCCGCGTGAGCTCCCACCCGACAATAGTCGCGACCGCCACGCCGATATTGCGGAGTCCGTGGCGGAGCACGATGGAACGAAACGGTACCCCTTTTGACAGGGCTGTCCGGATATGCGGGCTTTCAAGCTCTTCAAGCATGCTGGCGCGGGTGACTGTCGCTATGCGCCCAAGGGCCGGCAGGGCCAGGGCGATGGCCGGCAACACGAGATGGGGGGCGGAGCCGCTGCCCGATGTCGGAAACCAGCCCAGCCCCACCGAGAACACCATGATGAGGATCAGCGCCAGCCAGAACTGGGGCACCGAGAGGCCGAGCAACCCGAGGACGGACAGGCCATGGTCAAGCCATCCATTGGGGCGCGACGCCGCAACAAGCCCCGCCGGTATCCCGATGGCCGCAGCCAGCAATACCGCCACGCCGCAGAGCAGCAGCGAGGGTGGTAATCGTTCGGCGATGATGGTGGCCACGGGCCGATCCTGCCAGAGGCTGATGCCGAAGTCCCCGCGCATCAGTGACCAGAGATAGTTCACGAACTGCTCGGGAACGGGCCTGTCGAGGCCAAGCTGGATGGTCAGCCGCTCGCGGTCCGCGGCGCTCACATCGATGGGCAGCATGGCGCCAACCGGATCACCGACCAGACGGCTGACCACGAACACGAGTGTCGTGGCGCCGAAGATCACGATGAGGCCCTGGAGGAGGCGCCGGACAGCATAAGTCAGGGCCATAGCGGCAAGCTCACTTGTGTTGCCACATTAGTTCCCGACCAGCTTGGCATCGCGCAAGATCAGCAATCCATCAGCCCGCGGCTTGTATTCGACACGTTTGCTCAAGCCATAGATATCGGCGGTCTGGATGAGAAAGATGAACAGAGCCTCGTCACTGCCGATCTTGGTGATCTGGCGGTAGAGATCGAGGCGCTTGGCTGGGTCCGTTTCGTAGCGTGCCGCGTTGACAAGTTTCTTCAGCTCATCGCTGTCAAAGGCGTTCGAGCCGCCGCCGGGCTCGTAATAGGATGTCGTCGTCCGGTCTGCATCGAACAACAGGTTCGAATGACCGACGAAACGGGCGGACGGATCCGCGGCGCGGTTGCGCAGCGTCGCCAGATAGTCTGTCCAAGCGAGAATCTTGACCTGCGGCTTCAGGCCGACAGCCTCCCAATAGGCGGCCATGGCATCGACAATCTCTCGTCCCTTCAGCCAGCGTCCCGCGGTTCCGACCAGATCGATCGGCTTGCCAATCGCTCCCGCCTCCTCGAGCAGCTTGCGCGCCTTTTCCGGATCGTAGGGCCATTCCCCAAGCTGATCATTGAATCCGAACCAGTTGGTGCCGAGCAGCTGGCTCGTCATCGGCCTCGCCTCGCCGAGGAAAAGGTCTTCCGCCAACGCCTTCTTGTCGATGGCATAGTTGAGCGCCTGGCGAACTCGACGATCCTGCGTCAGGCCGAGCTTGGCGTTCAGCGAAACCGTCATGAGTTCACCGAACTCCGACTCGGTCTTCGGGACGTCCTTGACCGACTCGGGCGGCAGCTGCGTCACGATATCGAACTCGCCGGCCTGAAGCCCCGCCACCCGCACGCCGGGCTCCTGCACGAAGCGGAAGGTCGCCTTGGCGAAATCGGGCTTAGCGCCCCAGTAGCCGTCGTTGCGCTCCAGCCGGATCTGATTGCCGCGGTCCCAGCCGACGAAGCGGAACGGGCCACTGCCGATCGGCTTGGACGCGAAATCGGCGCCAACCGCGGCCTTTGGCGGCACGACGGATAAGAACGCCAAGCGAGCTGGCAACGCCGGGTCCGGCGCCTTGGTGGTGATGCGCACGGTCCGGTCGTCGACCGCCTCTGCACTGGCAAGTGTCGAGAAATAGAGCAATTGCCGCGATTTGAAGGCGGGATCGACGAGATGGTTGATGCTGAACGCAACGGCGGCGGCGTCGAGCG
The DNA here is from genome assembly GCA_930633525.1 of Hyphomicrobiales bacterium. Lineage (NCBI taxonomy): Bacteria > Pseudomonadati > Pseudomonadota > Alphaproteobacteria > Hyphomicrobiales > Hyphomicrobiales bacterium. Next base: position 1,705,350 of record CAKNFP010000002.1, on the reverse strand, counting down.
GCTCGCCATTATGGAAGGTGATGCCCGGCCGGATTTTGATTTCCCAGGTGGTGGGATCAAGCTGCTTTGGCAGTGCCTCGGCCACGTTCGGGACAATATCGCCGGCGGCTGTCCGTGCCAAAACGGTGTCAAAGATGTTGCGGCCGACTGCACGCTCCCCGCCATCTTCCGAGATCAGCGGATCCAGCGTCGTCGGCTCCACACCCACAGCCACCGTTATATCCTGCGCGGAAACACTGGTCAGCAGCGTCAAGCTGAGTGCTGTGGCCGCAACAAGCAACCGCGAAAGTCGTGCCGGATATTTCATGAGTATGTCCTGAGCAACGGAAGAAAACGGATGCGTAGCCGCTATCGGCGGGGCGCAGCGTGGTGAATGCGCGGCCGGAGGCCAGCGTGAAACCATTCGACGAGCGTGATAATGTCGTAGACTGGCAAACCAAATCTGTCGGCGATGGCGGCCGAATACGGGGCAAAATTCGTGCACTCGCTGACGATGGCCCCGATATCCGGATTGGCATCGAGCAGGTCCTGCGCGATGGCCAGAACCTCGCGCTCATTGTCGGCATAGTCGATGACCGTCGCATTCCGGCGGCTGTTGCTCTTGAAGATGCCATCGAGTGGCAGCCCGGCAACGGGCAGGTCATGCGGGGCTCCCACCCCTGCAAAATGCGCCGTCGTCAACGCTGACTTATCAGCCGTTAAAACCCCGACCCGCTTGCCACGCGGCAATGTCGCCTGCACCAGCGGTATCTGCATCAGGCTGGAGGTTGCCACAGGAACGGCACAATGGGCGACGAACTGCGGATGCAATGCCGCCAGGAAGCCGCAGCTCGTCGTGATGCCATCCACCCCAAGGGCGATAAGATCGTCTGCCGCTCGCAGGAAATCATTGAGCAGTTCGCCGACATCAGGCCCCAGGACCCGTTTGGGTGTCGCGCCACGCACCACCGCATACTGAACGGGGAAGGGGAACGTGCCCGCATTGCCGATATCGCCGGGAAATCGTTGAAAACCGGTATCGAGAATGAGAATACCGACCGTCACGCCATGGACGGGGCGCGGGCGCGGTTGGAAGGTCCAGGGCGCTGTCATGGGAACGGCCTCACGTCATTCGGCGATAAAGACGTCGGCGAAATTGCCGCGCAGGCCATCCGCAGTCACGGTATGGTTCCGGACCTTCTTGTTGGCGACAGTCACCCTCGTCTTGGTGATCAGGTTGATCCCCGGGATATCGCGCGCCACGATCTCCTGGAATGTCTTGAACTCCTGAACGCGTTTTGCTGCATCCGGCTCGACGGCGGCCGCCTCCAGCAGCGCGTCGACTTCCGGACTATTATAGTGAGTTCCATTGGAGAACGGCACGCCAACCTTGAAATTCTTCGACCAATAGGTGCGTTGCACACCGACCGTGGGGTCGAAGCTGTTGCCGAGCGAGACGCCGCTCAGGTCAAAATCGCGATCCGTGTAGATGCGTTTGGAGAAGGCCGACAGTTCTTGTCCGCGCAGGGTCAGATCGATGCCGATCTTTCGCAAGGATTGCTTGAGATAGTTGCCGAGCCCGGCAAATTGCGCCGTCGAAGTCGGATAGTCGAAGGTGAGGGATAGGCGCGTGCCACCCGCCCCCGGCTTCAGACCGGCCTCGTCGAGAAGGACGGCGGCCTTCTTGAGATCGAAGGGATATGTCTCGACGCCCGGTGCGTAGAAACGCGTGAGATGAGGGCTGATCGGCGAGGGCGCAATCACGCCGTAGCCTGACCATACCACATCCAGTACGATCTGGCGGTCAATCGCGTGGGCGATGGCCTGGCGCACAAGCGGGTTCTGCAGCTGCGGACGATCAAGATTAAATTCGACCACGATTTGCTCAGGACTGTAGCTATAGCCCTGCGTTTCAACCGTGAACTGCGGCATTGCCTTGAGACGATCGACGTCGGTGAATGGAATCGGGTTCTCGCCGCCCAAGTCGATTTCGCCCACCTCGAAGGCGACGGTGCGGGCGGAGGGATCGGGAATGAGCCGCACGACCAATTCGTCAATATAGGGCTTGGGCTTATCCCAATAATCGGGGTTGCGTTCATAGCGGATAAAGCTGCCGCGCGACCATTCCTTGAACTTGAACGGGCCGGTGCCGATTGGCTTCGCATTCGCGGGATTGGCCTGCGGATCCACACCCCCATAGAGGTGATGGGCCACTATTGGGGATTCGGCCGCGGACAACGCATAAAGCAAGTACGGCGCGGGCTTGGACAGCCGCAAGACCACAGTATGGGCATCCGGCGTGACGATCTCGTCGACATTAGCAAATGTCGCACGGCCGCGCGGGTGACGCTGCTTGAGGATCTCAAGCGATGTCTTGACGTCTGCAGAGGTGAAATCCTTGCCGTCGTGCCAACGGACGCCTTCACGCAGTTTGAAAATATATTCCTTGCCGTCCGGGCTGACCGACCATTCTGTGGCGAGCTGTGGCTGGGGGTTGATGTCGAAGTCGTAGGCGAGAAGCCCTTCATGAACCTTCGGGCTCACGGTACCTTCAGCGCCGGACGAAGTCGTCAAGGAGACGAGCGCAGTCGGCTCCCAGTTCAGGAGCATCGTCAGCTTTCCGCCTTGCTTCGGCGTCTGTGTCGCGGCCCAGGCCGAACTGCTTGCGACCAGCAGGGCAGAACCGAGCAGCAGGCTCCTGCGATTGATCTGGCCTATCGTCTTCACGCTTGCCACCATCCACCTCCCAGCTTCGATAACAGCGCACGAACGGCACGCCGGCCCAGCCGTAAATCACAATTAATGCGCGTGGAATCTTGAAATTCACCGCGCGTGAGCTACTTACATTATTAATACGATAGGAAAAGTATTTTTTTGGTATGGGGTGATTGCGCGCGGGAAAACTGATAAGTCGCTATCGTGTTGTAAATACGCGACGGACGCAAGGGAGCGCAGCGGGTCTTTTTTGCATCCCGTAGCTTTTGACCGGCGGGCAACGAGTGCTAGTCTCACCAAGACAAGCTCTCAGGCCACATGAGCGGCGCTTTCATCAAATGGTAGAGCGGATACCGGACATGAATTCATACGCTAAACGCGACCTCAAGCTGGGAGCCTTTCTCCATCCGTCCGGACACCACGTCGCCGCATGGCGACATCCTTCTGCTCAGAGCGACGGCGGGTATAATTTAGCCAACTACAAAAACCTGGCGCTCACAGCCGAGCGTGGGCTCTTCGACCTGATTTTCCTGGCCGACATTACTGCTGTTCCGACCGGAGACCTCAAGGTGCTAAGCTATAACGGCCGTGCCTTGCGCTTCGAGCCGTTGACTTTACTCTCGGCCCTCGCCGGTGTGACCTCCGAGATCGGCCTCGTCGGCACGGCCTCGACAACGTACAACGAGCCGTTTCACGTGGCCCGCAAATTCGCGATGCTCGACCACCTGAGCGAGGGGCGCGCCGGATGGAACATGGTGACGTCTGTGCAGGACGACGAAGCGCGCAACTTCGGTCGGGATGCCCTCGTCGACCACGGCGTCCGTTACGCACGGGCGCGCGAATTTGCCGATGTCGTGACGGGTCTTTGGGATAGCTGGGACGACGATGCCTTCCAGCACGACAAGCAAAGCGGCATCAACTTCGATCCGGACAAGCTGCATGTCCTTAATCACAGGGGCGACCATTTCACCGTCCGCGGTCCATTGACTGTCGAACGGCCGCCCCAGGGCCATCCGGTGATCTTCCAGGCCGGCTCGTCAGAAGCCGGCAAGGAGTTGGCGGCCGAGACTGCTGACGTCATCTTTACCGCCCAAGGGGATCTCGCCTCTGCCAAGGCCTTCTACGCCGACGTGAAGGGCCGTCTTGCGCATTACGGCCGCGATCCCGGGTCGTTGAAGATCATGCCGGGGTTCCTGCCCGTTGTCGGTCGCACCCAGGACGAGGCTCAGGCGAAGTTCGAGGAATTTCAGGCGCTGATCCATCCCGTCACCGGTCTCGCGCAGCTCTCCGGGCTGGTGGGCAATGTTGACTTGTCCGCCTATCCTCTCGATGGCCCGTTGCCCGACATTCCACCGACCAACGGCAGTACGACGCGGCAGCGCATTATGATCGATATGGCCCGGCGCGAGAACCTCACCATCCGGCAGCTCTACCTCAAGGTCGCCGCCGGACGCGGCCATTTTACCGTGATCGGCTCTGCGGAGCAGGTCGCCGACGCCATGGAGACTTGGCTGATGGAGGACGCGGCCGACGGCTTCAACATGATGCCTCTCGGCCCCAATTCGCTGTCAGAGTTTGTCGATCTCGTCGTGCCGGAACTGCAACGCCGTGGCATCTACCGCACGGCCTATGAGGGGCATACGCTGCGTGAGAAGCTCGGGCTGGAACGGCCGGCGAGCCGATATGCTTCGCCGATTTCCTCCGCTGCCGAATAGAAGGTCCCTGCTCTCCCACCGAAGATGGTCTCTCATCTGGCATTCGGGCGGCAGGCCGAAACCATAAACCTCAGTCGCACTTCCGAGTTGCGGCCGATTACTGAAAGGTTATCCTCATGACGGGTGTGGGCATTCTCGGCGCCACGGGCAAAACATCCTTTGCCTATATTGCACAACGCTCGATGCAGCTGCTGGAGGGGCATCCCTTCCTCAAAATTCGCGCGTTGATCGCCGATGATCCTGCCGACGTCGGGAAATCCTTCGCGGAAGCCGTCCAGGATCGCTGGATGCTCGACGAGGCTATCCCCGATGATTGGGCGGGGATCCGCATGATCGGCACCGATGCCGCCTCCCTTCGCGATGCCGGTGTGACGCTCGTTCTGTCCGCGCTCTCCGGCCCGCTTGCCAAGGAACTCGACCCCAAACTCGCGGCCGAAGGCTTTGGTGTCATCAGCGAGTCCATCGGCCTGCGCCAGGAGCCGGACGTTCCTCTCGTCGTGCCGGAGGTCAATGCTGATCACCTGCGCCTCATATCCGCGCAGCGGCGGGCTCGTGGCTGGGACACCGGCTTCGTCGTGTCGTCGCCGCTTTGCACCGCGGTCATTGCCGCGATAGCCTTCAAACCGCTGCTTGACGCCTACGGCCTGCGCAGTGCGATCTTTACGACCCTGCAGGCCATGTCGGGGGCCGGACGCACGGGTGTTGCCGGCCTTGCCATCACGGACAATATCCTTCCCTATATCGGCCAGGAGGAAGAGAAGCTTTACGCGGAACTGCCCAAGATCCTCGGAACCTATACCGATGACGGCATTCGTCCCCTGGAAGCCGTCTTAGCGGCAACCTGCACGCGCGTGCCGGTGCGGGATGGGCATACCATCGCCGCCACAGTCTCGCTCGATCGCCCCGCCGATCCTGCCGAAGCCGCTGGCGTATTCGCCCGCTACACCAGCCGCTCGCAGGAACTGGGTTTGCGTTTCGCGCCCAAGGCCCCCATCCTCGTCCGCAAGGAAGATAACCGGCCGCAGCCGTTCCATGACCGCAATGCCGATCACGGCCGGGCCGTCAGCGTGGGGCGCATCCGCCCGGCAGCCCTCGACAATGGCCTCAGCTTCGTGGCCGTTGGCCATAACCACGAGCGTGGCACCTATGGCAACGCGCTGATCCTCACCGAGCTGGTAGTCAAGGAAGGGCTTGTCGCCGAGTAGCTATCTGCGACGACGGCCACGCGGATTGAGAGCGTCGTTCAGCCCGTCGCCGACGAGATTGAGGGACAGCACTGTAATGGCGATCGCCGCCCCCGGAACGGCGACGAGAAACCACTCCGTTCGCAGCATCTCGCGTCCAGCGCCGATCATGGCACCCCAGCTCATGAAGTTGGGGTCGCCAAGGCCGAGGAAGGACAGGGATGACTCGTTGAGAATGGCCGATGCCACCATGATCGACGACGTGACGATGACCGGTGGCAGCGCATTCGGCAGGATCTGCCTGACAACGATCCGGAGATCGCCGTAGCCAAGGCTGCGTGCCGCGCTGACGAATTCGCGCTCGCGCAATGCCCTGAATTCCGTCCGGACAAGGCGTGCGACAGTGGTCCAGGATACCAGGCCAATGGCCAGCGCGATGACGGCGATGGACGGCTCGGTGATTGCGACCAGCACGAGGATGAGCACAAAGGATGGCATGGTCTGGAACAGCTCGACGAGCCGACCCAGCATGGTGTCAACGCGCCCGCCGTAGTAGCCGGACGCAGCGCCGACCACGAGACCGAGAAAGACGCTGACCAGCGTCGCCGCAAAGCCGACCAGTAACGAAACCCGTGAGCCATGCACCAGAGCGGCAGCGACGTCGCGGCCAAGCGCATCGGTGCCTAGCGGAAAGCGCGGATCCTGGCCTGGCCAGAGGAACGGACGCGCCACCATGTCGAGGGGATCATTTGGGTAAATCCAGGGGGCGAGAATTGCGACCAGCACAATGAGCCCCAGCACAACAAGGCCGAATAGGGCTGTGGGGTTCACCAGAAAGGAACGCAAGGCCCGGTTCCGCTGCGCGGGGCTTTCCCCGTCCGGATGCGCCAAGCCGCTGTCGCTGCGTGGTTCGTGTCCGCGCCGCAGTTCCGTCTGTTGCTTCAACGAGGCGCTCATCAGCGGGTCTCGATCCGCGGGTCGAGCCATGCATGCAGGAGATCGACAAGGATATTGGCGATGATCACGAGCAAGGATGAGAAGAGCAGCACGCCCAGGAGCACGTTGAAATCGCGATTCAACACGGACTCGAACGCAAGTCTCCCCATCCCGGGGCGATTGAACACCGTCTCGATGACGATCGCGCCACCCAGCATCGCCCCGAGATGCACGCCGGCCATGGTCGTCACCGGCAACAGCGCATTGCGCAATACGTGATACCGCGTGATTGTGTAAGGCGACAGCCCCTTCGCCTCCGCTGTGCGCACGTAGTCTTCATCGCGCACTTCCAACATGGTGGCGCGTGTCAAACGCGCATAGATGGCCATGAAGAAAAGAGCGAGCGCCGTAGCGGGCAGCACAAGATGGCGGAACCAGTCCACGATCGCATCCATACCTGTCATTGGCCGGGCGATGCTTGCAACACCCCCACTCGGCAACAGGCCCAGCTTGACGGAAAACACCACCACAAGCATAAGCCCGATCCAGAAACTCGGAATGGAGTAGAACAGCAGGGTAACCACCGACAGCACACGATCTGTCAGGCGTCCCGCGAAAGCCGCCATGAGGCTCCCCAGGATAATTCCCGCCCCGAGTGAGACAACCAGTGCAGTTCCCATGAGACTGAGAGTATTAGGAAGGCGCGCTAGAATAAGCTCTACCACTGGCACATTGTAGCGCGGCGACACGCCGAGGCTGAACTGTCCAAGGTTAAGTATATAGGAGGCAAGCCGGTACAACACCGGCTGATCAAGCCCGAAATGGGTACGGAGCGCCGCCATGGTTTCCGCGGTTGCGGCGCCCGCCTCGCTGGCGATGACGTCGGCGGCATCGCCGGGCGCCAGCTGGAGCAGCAGAAAGTTGACAATCAGAATTCCCAAAACAGTCGGAACGGCATGCCCTATTCCGCGGCCGAATGCTCGGATGAGACGTCGAGCGATCACCATGCAGGTTATCCGGAATTGTCGACGGTCAGAATACGCGCAACATTAAGACTCATCCCGTGAAATTGTCGCTCAAATGGGACTTCCATGGCGGAAGTCCAGCCATTTTTCATTCCGACATGCATTGGCAATCTGGCCATCCGGCTGCGCGTTCTGTCGATGAACCTGCATAGCGCATTGTCGAAGTTGCAGCTAGCCTCCGACCGGGACATTCTGGAGAATATCTATACTGAAAGTGAGCTGACGACGCCGAGCATTGGCTCGAAATCAGAAATGGCGGCTGCGAAATGCAAATCGGGCAAACCGATACGCGCGGACACGATATCTGGACATTCATCCTCGCATCGCACCGTGCAACACGATCAAGGTATATTGTCCTGTTGCGCGTCGCGACCTAGGCCTGACGCAACTAGCCTGCGGCCTTCCAAGCCACGTCCGTCGCCACGCCAAGTGCCGCCAGGAGCTCCTTGCGCAGGGCGGCGAAGTGCGGATGCTCGCGGTGACGTGGCCGCGTCAGCCCGATCTCGAACGAGCCGGCTATGCGCCCGCTGTCTATCAGCACGATCTTGTCGGCGAGCAGCAGCGCTTCATCCACGTCGTGGGTCACGAATAGTGTCGCAACCTTGTGGCTTGACCATAGCTTCAGAACGAGTTGCTGCATCTTGAGACGCGTTAACGCATCCAGAGCCGCGAAGGGCTCGTCAAGCAGGAGCAGATCCGGCGTTCGCACCAGCGCGCGGGCCAAGGCAACGCGCTGGGCCTCCCCGCCCGAAAGGGTCAAGGGCCAGGCGTCCGCGCGTCCGGTCAGGTCGACTTCACGCAAGGCCGTCAGGGCGCGTTCGCGCAGCACCACCTTCGGCCCACCGAGGCCCAGCACCACATTTTTCCACACCGGCTTCCAGGGCAGAAGGCGGGGTCCCTGGAAAACCGTTGCGTGATTGGGCACGACATTGACCGCGCCTACGGCGCCATCGTCGAGGCCACCGATGATCTTGAGCAGCGTGGATTTCCCGCATCCGCTCTTGCCAACGAGAACGATGAACTCGCCTCTTCTCACTGTCAGGTCGATGTTAGACAATACAGGCCGGCCATCAAACGATCGCCCGACACCGGACAAAGAGACCGCCGGCAGGTTTTTTCGATCAGCCATTGTCATGCTCCCTGGAAAGAACGCTGCCAGCGCAGTGCGCGCCGTTCGATGAGCCGCACCAGCGCATCCGCAAGCACGCCGATCACGGCGTAAATCGCCAGTGCCGTCATGATGACGGAGGTTTGGGCCAATTCATTGGCTTGCACGATCAACCAGCCGAGCCCGGATGAGGAGTTGATCTGCTCCGCGACCACGAGGGATAGCCAGCTCAGGCCGATCGCATAGCGCAGCCCGACAAGTGCCGACGGCAGGGCCGCGGGAACAATAATGTCCCGGACGAGCCGCCAGCGGCTCAGCCTGTAACTCTTGCCGAGTTCGATGAGCTGCTCGTCCACCCCGCGGATGCCTTTGAAGACATTCAGATAAACCGGGAAGAATGACCCCAGCGCCACGAGCAGAATGCGTGGCGTTTCACCGAGTCCGAACCACAGGATGAAGAGGGGCACGAGGCCCAGGAACGGCAGGGTGCGGACAGCCTGGATCGTCGAATCGATGGCATCCTCGCCAAGCTTCGACAGCCCCGCGAGAATGCCGGCGAGCAGCGCGACCGTGCTGCCGAGCACAAGGCCAAGGAGCGCGCGCCAAAGCGAGACGCCGAGATGCGTTGTCAGCTTCCCGCTTGCCGTAAGGTTCCAGAGCGACGTCAATATATCGCTGGGCGAACTCATGAAGCGTCTGTTGATCACGCCGTAGGAGGCAAGAACCTGCCAGGTTATGAGAAGGCCGATCGGAACAACCGATCGGCGCAGGATGCGTAAATATCGGTCCATTGTCTCATGAACGTGCGTAAGCGTTGAATTCCTCAGTAAAAGAGGCGGCTGCGTCGAGTTTCTGCTCGATGATGCCCTGGGCCAGGAAGGCGTCGGAAATTCTCTGATTATTGGCTTTGAGCCCTGCGTCGATCGGCCGAAGGCGCGGGGGGCGGTTGCGCTCGGCGATCAGAGCCACCTCAGGATCGATGCTCAGCAGGGTGGCCACAGCCTTTGCGCGCTCTTCGGGATGAGCATGCCCCCAGGCAAGATGGCCTGCGAGCTGCTTCACAAAGGCGGCGACGCCGGCCTTGCGTTTGCTGATCGCGTCATCGCTTGCGATGTAATAAAGAGGGTTTTCGGCGCCGACATCGGCTCCGTTGGCGATTTCGCGACTGCCGGATCGCTTGAAAGCCGTCAACAGCGTATCGATGGACACTGCGGCATCAATGCCGCCGGAATCGAGAACGGCCTGGATATTGGACCCCGCCGGCAGAAACACGGGCGTAGCGTCATCCGGCTTCAGTCCCGCTTTCTCCAAGGCCTTGAGATAAACCCAGTGCGAATTGGTGCCGCGTACGTAAGACACCTTTTTCCCGCGGAGGTCCGCAATCGTCTTGATCGGTGAATCGGCCTTGACGATGATGCCCTGTCCCCGCCCCCACGGCTCTGTTGCGGCGACAATCTTGAACGGCACGTTGGCCGCCTGCGCCACGACGGGGCCGACTTCCCCAATCTCGCCAATATCAAGTTCACCCGCGTTGAGCGCGGCGATGATCTGCGGAGAGCCGATGGTGAATGGGACGATTTCGAAACGGAAACCAGGGACGACATCGTCGCCGTGCGCTTTGAAGGTGGACGCAAAGCCGAACGTATTGCTGGTGCCGATGCGGATCACCGTGGTGCCCGCGTCCTGGGACCGCGCAACATTGGGGGTGAAGACACCCGCCGCAACCGCTGCGCCGCTCTTTAACAGAATCCGTCGATTGATCATGCTGTCGTCATTCCAATGGGAGGAGAGGCTAAAAGAAGCCCTCCCCCCTCATTAGTCAACAAATTTTATAGAAAATATATATTTTAGGGATGAGCGCCCCACGACTCGGTGGCCGCACACCACCCGGCAATATCCTCGGCCTGAGACTGCCCTTCCGAATCTGCGTCAGAACCGCTTGCCGCCGCTTCAGATATAGGAATTCGGCGGTGGCAATGCGCCGTTGAGATAGTAGTTCCCGAGATGAAACTCCTTCCAGCGCAGTGGATCATGGAGCGAATGCGTCCGCGCGTTACGCCAGTGCCGATCAAGGCCGAGACGACTACGCGTCGCACGCGCGCCGGTAAGAAGAAAAAATTCGTCGGAAATCGTCGTCGCGGCTTCCACGCAGAGAAGGCGCGCATCGGCGATGGCGAGGCGTGCGGCCAGCACCGTTTCTTCCGACTGCGTCGCGCGTGCCGCGTCGATCAGTCGGGCAGCCTCTCTGAGCGAGACCGCCGCCGTACGCGCCTTGACGCCGAAGCGGCCATAGTCGCGGATGACAAAAGGCTCCTGCGCATGCTCCTCATAGGGGTTGTTGATCCAGGGGCGATTGTTCTCGCGAATATAACGACCCGCTTCCGCGAGGACCTCTTCCGCGAGGCCGAGGTCGATGGCCGCGTGGATCAGGCTCGCATTGAGCGCAAAGGAGCGGCCGTCCCCGGCGGGTGGCCGTAGCGGGAAAACGTTGAAGTCGGGCACGAATACGTCCTCGAAGATCGTGGTTCCACTGGCCGTCGTGCGTTGGCCCATGCCGTCCCAATCGTCGACGAGCGAGATTCCAGGCGACGCCGCATCGACGAAGTAGATGAACGAACGGCGCCCTCCCTCCTCATTGAAATGGGCGATAAAGGGGATCCACTGCGCGAAGAGCGCGCCTGTGGAGTAGTATTTGCGTCCCGTAATACGCCAGCCCCGATCCACCTTGTCGAGCTTGTGCTGGTAATCACCGGGTCGCTTGCGGGTGTCCTCGGAATGCGCATTGCCGATCCTGTCTCCGGCCAGGAAGCGACCGAAGAAAAAAGCGGCCTGTTCCGATGTGCCACCGGCCACGGTCGGCAGCCAGCAGAAATGATTCTGCGGGATTTGGCCAATATTGGGATCCGCGGCCGACAGGATCCGGAAAACCTCGGCTACGGTCTGCGCTGAAACATCGGCACCGCCGTAGTCCCTTGGGACGGTAATGCCGAAGAAGCCTAACCGGGTCAGTTCCTCGATCTCGGCGCGCGGCAGAATGCGCTGCCGATCACGCTCGACGGCGCCCGCGCGAAATTGGGCGGCAAGCTTGGTCGCGACCTCAATCGCTTCTGCATCGCTGCGAATGGTGTGGACGGGCTGCGACTTCGGGCTATCCGCCTGCCCGGCTGTGGCGTCGGTCAATGACATGGCACCTCTTATTAGTAGACAAAATCCATAGTTTTTGTATTTTTTGTTAAGGCATCTCCTGCAGTGGGTCAATCGATGACAGAGCGAGTATCAGAGCAGCAGTCAGCGCCGCGCTTCGGCGTCTGGTCCCCGTATCGCGGGCAATGGGTCATCGATCCGCGCAGCGAACGGCTGGTGGCGAGCTGGGACCTGGCGCGTGAAGTGACCTTGAGCGCCGAACAGGCCGGCTTCGATACGATCCTCTATGCCCAGCACACCATCAATCCGCTTGATCAGACCGAGGAAATCCAGGAGGCCTGGACAGCGGCCGCAGCAGCGGCGGCGCTGACCGAGCGCATTGAAATCATCGCCGCGATCAAGCCGCGCCTTTATCATCCCGTCGTGCTTGCCAAGATGGCGCTCGGCATCGAGGACATCAGCCACGGCCGGTTTGCCATCAATCTCGTCAATGCCTGGTTCATTCCAGAACTCGAGAGATCAGGAATTGGCTTTCCCGAGCATGATGAGCGCTACCGCTATGGGGAGGAGTGGCTTCGCGTCTATAAGGCGCTCGTCACGGGCGAGACGCTGTCGCATAGCGACAAGTACTTCAATGTCGATGCCTACACGTTACGCCCGAGCTCCCGTTACCGGGAACGCCCGTTCATCTATTCAGGGGGGGAGTCGGCACAAGGCATCGCCCTTGCCGCGGCGCATTCGGACGCGTGGCTCATCAACGGGCGCCCCATCGAAGACGTCGTTCCGCTCGTTCACGCCGCGCGGGCACAGCCGCGCAAGGGCGCGCCGCTGCAACTCGGGATTACGGGCTTTTCCATAACCCGCGAGACCGAAGCGGAGGCACAGAAGGCGCTCGCCGAACTCTACGCGATTCAGGACAGCTTCTATGACACGCGCGCTGCCGACATGCGCAAGAATATCGATCCGAAGGTCGTGGCCCTCAAGGTCAACCAGAACTATCCGGGCACACGGATGATCGGAGCCAATGGCGGCACGCTGCCCGGCTTCGTCGGCAGCTATGATCAAGTCGCGGAACGCATCGCGGCCTTTCATGACATCGGCATCATTACCTTCCTCCTGTCATTTTTCCCATTGGTGGAGGAGCAGGAGAACTTTGCCCGGCATGTGATTCCGCGCGTCCGTGATCTCGTCAGCCGCCGCCCTCCGGCGGCCCAAGCCGCCGCTCGTCGCTGAACTTCCTTCCAAACAAGAATAGGATGCCCGGGATGAGCGAGAAGCTATTCATCGTCGACTTTCACAACCACCACTTGCCGGCGGGCTTTGAGCCGACAACCGCCCGTTCCCTCTCGGGAGATGCCAAAGCGCGCTGGGAGGCGATCAATCGCGATCTCGCGGACGAAGCCCTGCTCCTTGCGGATATCGAGGCCGGCGATGTCGATGCCCGCATTGTCAACGCACCGGGAGCGTTGATCGCAGAGCCCGACGGCTCCCTTCCGTTCGACGCCTACAAACGCCTCAACGATCGCCTGGCAGAGGTCGTCGCGCGGCATCCAGGTAAACTCCATGGCCTTGCCTCTGTGGATGCATATAGCGGTGAGACGGGGGCCGAGGAAGTCAGACGCGCGGTGCGCGATCTTGGCCATCGCGGCGTCTTCGTGGACAGCGCGCGGGGCGAACAATTCATCGATGCGCCCGAGGCCCGCCCCACACTCACCGCTGCTGCCGATCTCGGCGTCCCGGTCTTCGTTCACCCCGTCAACCCGCAACCGCTGACGCGGCTGCTCGCTCCGTATGGCCGCATTGGGACGCTATTCGCGCGTGGCACGACGAATGCCGCCGCGCTGATCGCCCTCGCCGAGGGAGGTGTCTTCGCCGAACTGCCACGTCTTCAAGTGGTCGTGACGGAGCTGGCCTTCGGCGGGATCGCCCTCGCCGGGGCGTTCCATCACGAAGGCCAGGCGCCGGGAGGTCTTCTTGCGACCCTGCGCCGCCATGTCCTGGTCGATACCATGGGATTCAATCCCGTGACGGTCCGTGCCGCTGTCGATCTCCTGGGGGCGGACCGCGTCGTCGCGGGCAGTGACTGGCCTATCGTCAGCACTGGCGAAGTCCGCAACCGCCTGGAGCGGGTATTGGCGGCGGCAGGTCTCGATGCAGCAGCTAAGCGCGCGATCGCCGGGCAGAATGCGCTTCGCCTTCTTGGCGCCGTATAAAATACATCCGCAGCGGACGCCATGGCTTATATTCGCAAATTTAAATCTGCGTCTGACGCTGAAATGAATTCACGGTAAACATGGATAGAACATATACTAACGGATCATTTATACGGAATTGTCCATGAATAACTTTCGGACGAGGGAGAAGTGGCTCTCTTGTCTCGCCGGCGACGGCCCGGAGCGCGTCGTTGTTCCGGTGATCGCATAGGCTTCCTCTGGCACTGACAGTCAAAATCCCGCTTGTCTCACACGCAGGCGACAGACAATGTGATCGGAGCAATATACCTCACCAAGCTTGCACGTTCGCTCTCATCGGGGGCGGTGGAAATCAATCGCCATGCTGCTCATCCGCGCCATCCCTTCCTTCCTGCTCCTCGGCTTCCCGGCGCTCGCGCAGGATCTGCGCCCTCCCCGGCCGCTATACAGCATCGAGTGTGGGGCACAGTTCGCGAGGTCGGCCAGCCACTCCAGTCTCGTAAAGCGCTATGGCGCAAAGAACGTCACCTTCGAAGACGTCAACCGCCCCGAAGGCGAGGTCGTCAAAGCCTCCGTACTTTTCGCAAAAGACCCGGATCGGCGACTGGAGATCGAATGGTATGATGAGAAGAAACGCCGCATGCCAAGTACGATTACCGTGTTTGGTGAGACAAACCGATGGATCGGCCCGCTGGGTATCAAGAACGGCATGACGATTCAGGAGATCGAGCAACGCGCGGGAAAGCCTTTCAAAATCAATGGCTTCGGCTTCGACGTCGCGGGCGCCGGACATTTCGAGGACACTAAGTTGGAAAAGCTGCCGGGTGGCTGCTCCTTCAACGCGCATTTTGATATCGAAGGGGGGCTGCCACCCGATCACCTTGAGCGCTTCGTCGGCGATGTGGCGATAAGCTCTGACGACCCGGATCTCCTGACACTGAAGCCGAAGTTGTGGATCTACACGCTGACCTATTCCTCGCCCATGACAGATTAGAAGCGCATCAACAGAACCGCTTACACCAGCACCGCTGTCCGCCAAGCTCCGGAACCGATGGCGCGAGCGGCTTGTTCGCGCAACATCGCCTCAAAGACCTTGATCGCCTGTGTAAGCGGCCGCTCCTTCGAAGAGGCCAGCATCCATTCGATGTCGAAACCGGCGATTGGTGCGGCGGAGATTGTTCCGGCCTCTAAGTGGTCATGAAGGCCGCAATAGGAATAGACACTATAACCCAGCCCCTGCGAGACTAGGTCGAGCGCGATCGTTGCGTTGATTTCAGCACGAATGTTCAACGCGACGTCCTGCGCCGATGCAGCTTTCTCCAATGCGACACGCAGACTGGCCGGGCGCGAAAGGCCAACCAGCTTCAGCTCGGCCAAAGCGCGCAACTGAACGGCCTTGTCGAGAGACAGGCCGGCTGAGGATGGTCCGACCAGGAACATTTGCTCCTTCAGCAGCGGACGGCTTTCCAGCGCCGATGCGGGCTCGTGGATCGACAGAAGACCAAGATCGAGTTCGCCACGCAGGAGCTTGTCACGTACCAGAGCCGAGGTGTCCTCCACAAAACGGAAGAAGACGCCGGGATAGTCCTGCATGAATCGCGCGATGACGGGTTTGCTCAGCAAGGTGCGCATGGAGCGCGGAATGCCGACATGCAACGCGCCGGTGGGCCAGTCGCGCCGATCAATGATCTCCTCGCGCATATTGGCGATGTGACGCAACAGGAAGTCCACGCGCTCGTAGAGCAGCCGGCCCACCTCGGTTAGGTGAACACCCCTGGCATGTCGTTCCAGAAGCTTGGCGCCGAGTTCCTCCTCCAGCAGCATGATTTGCCGGCTGAGAGCCGATTGGGAGATGCGAATTCGGTTTGCCGCGCGGCTAAAGCCGCCGGTCTCGGCAACTTCCCGGAAATACTCCAACTGGCGAACGTCCACAGAGCTACCTATCGATTTTCGGCATGGCTTCAATATGACTTATCTGCTTGTTCTATTCAATGCCCGCTCCTAGCCTGTCTCGATGAGCGATGCGTAAAACTTGCCCGCAGCCACGTTTTCAGCTCCGGGCGGTGTCGCGGCTGAACGCAGGTGGGAGTGGGAATGAATTCGGATCTGACGACGCTCACGGCCACCGAACTCGTCAGCGGCTATCGCAAACGGGATTTCTCGCCCACAGAGGTTGTCAGGCAGACGCTTGATACCATCCATGCCCTCAATCCGGCTCTTAATGCCTTCGCCTTCCTCGACCCCGAAGGTGCGCAGGCCTCGGCCCGCGCCTCCGAACAGCGCTGGATGCGGGGCGAGCCTGCCGGGCTGATCGACGGTGTGCCAACCACACTCAAGGATCTCGCCGCCGTGAAGGGCTGGCCGCGCTATCTCGGCTCGCGGACGACCCCGGATGCGCCGCCCCCCGACACTTTCGATGGCCCGGCCGTTGCTCGCCTGCGCGACGCCGGCGGCGTCTTTCTCGGCAAGACAACGCAACCCGAATTCGCGTGGAAGGGTCTGACCGATAGTCCTCGTTTCGGCATCACCCGCAACCCCTGGAATCTCGAGCGCACCCCGGGTGGCAGCAGCGGCGGCGCCGCCGCTGGGGTCGCCGCCTATATGGGAGCGCTAGCGCTCGGTACCGACGGTTCCGGTTCCGTGCGGATCCCGGCGGCCTTTTGTGGCTTGGCGGGCCTGAAGCCGACCTATGGCGTCATTCCACAGCACCCACGCGCCACTCACATGGGCGACATCGTGCATACCGGCCCCATCGCGCGCAGCGTAACCGACGTCGCACTGATGGCGCAGGTGATGTCCGGCTCGGATCGTCGCGACTGGACAAGCCCGCCGCATGCGATCCGTTGCTACAATGATCTCACGCCCGCCCTGGCCGGTCTCCGGATTGCCTTCAGCCCCACCCTCGGCTTTGCCGCGGTCGACCCGGCAATCGCCCGTATCATCCGCGGCGTGGTCAACACGCTCGCCGATCTCGGGGCGATCATCGAGGAAGTCGATCCCGGCTTCGAAGACACCCGTGACATGATCGACATGATCTACAAGGCCGGCGCCGCCCGCACGGCCTTTGCCGTGTCCGAGGATGTGCGCGCGGTAATGGATCCGAAGTATCTCGCCTTCGCCACTTCGGGTCTTGGCATCTCGGCGAACGACTACGTGGGGATCGGGATGATGAAGCGCGACGCGCTCAACGCACGCATGGTCGACTTCCACGAGACCTATGACCTCCTCATCACACCGCAGCTCGGCTTGACAGCGCCCCCCGCCGATGAAGAGCTTTCCCCACCCTTCTACGCGCATTGGTTCGATTGGGCGCCCTTCTGCTATCCCTTCAACCTGACCCAGCAACCGGCGGCGACCGTGCCCTGCGGCGTTGCGCCGGATGGCCTGCCGGTAGCCCTCCAGATCGTCGGCCCGAAATTTGCTGATCAGCGCGTGCTGAACGCGGCGCTTGCGGCCGAACAGGCCATTGGCTTTAAGCCGCTAGCCAAGGATATGGTCTTTAAGCACTGTGCCAACTTCCTAGAGGGAAAGAAAAACCATGCGCATGCCTAAGTACCTCAAGACGCTTGCGTGGCTTGCGGCCGCCGGTTTGCTCGCTTCCGCGAGCGCGTCCAAGGCCGCGACCTATGATATCATCGTGGGCGCCGGCCATCCCAATACGCAAACCTTCGTCAAGTTGATCGAGACCGTCTTCATCCCCGAAGTCAACAAAGCGATGAAGGAAGCAGGCAAGGGCGATACCATCAACTGGACGACCGGTTTTGGCGGCACGATCGTCAAATTCGAGAGCCTGCTGGAGGGTGCACAGACCGGTCTCGTCGACATCGTCGTGTCGCCGAACGTCATCCGCCCCAGTGAACTTCCGCTGAATATGTTTACGTATATGGCGCCATTCGGCTCCGATGACGTCAAGCAAACGACTGAAATCGTCAGAGCGATCTACGACAAGTTTCCCGCCGTGAAGCAGCAGTGGGCACGCTTCGGCCAGCAGCCCATCGCACATTACGTCTACGCCAGCCACAATATCATCGGGACTTTCCCGATCGACAAATTTGAAGATGTGAAGGGCAAGAAGATTGGCGCGGCCGGTGTGGTCGGCAATTTCTTCAGCGGCACCGGCGCCACCGCCGTGAATGGCAACTTCACGACATACTACAACGACCTGCAGAACGGCGTTTACAACGGCGCCACCGGCCCTGTGGCCGGCATGCAGCAAGCAAAGCTCCAGGAGGTCGCCAAACACCTCAACGTCGTCAATTTCGGCACCCAATACGTTGTGGCGCTGTCGATGAATACGGCGAAGATGGACAGCTTGCCGCCTTATGTACAGGACATCATCCGCAAGGCCGCCCTCAAATATGAGGAAGAGCTCAGCAGCCTCGAGGTCGCCGAGGCAACCGCCGCCGTCGAGACGATGAAAGCTGCCGGTGTGACGGTCCATGTCCTGCCCCAGGAAGAGCGCGTCAAGTGGGCAGCCGCCCTGCCGGACCTCGCCGGAGACTGGGTGAAGCGCCTTGAGAATCAAGGTATGCCCGGCCGTGAATTGCTCGTCTTCTACATGGACGAGCTGCGCAAGCGCGGCGTCAAGCCCGCGCGCGACTGGGACGCGGCATACCGCTGAGCGCCAGGCGGGAGGGGATCATGTCGACTGACGGTCACGACACGACGGCAACATCCAAAGCCGGGATTGTCGAGCGCATCTTTGCCGGGGGTGTCTTGGCCCTCGGCTCCCTGGGCACCGTGCTGATCCTTGTCCTCGCGGGCCTCATCATCGCCGACGTGATCGGTCGTGAGATTTTCGGGCATGCCGTACCCGGCGTGCCCGAGCTGGTCGCCATGTCGATGGTCTCGATCGTCTTCCTGCAGCTCGCCTACGCGGTGCGTGCCGAGCGGCTGACGCGCAACGGTTCCTTCATCGACAAGCTCTGCCACACGCGTCCGGCGATCGGGCATGGCCTTGAGGCGATTTTCTCCCTGGCGGGTGCCGTGGTGTTCGCTCTCATCGTCTATACAACGATGCGGTATTTCCTGTTCGCCTGGACGAGCAACCAGTATTTCGGTGGCGTCGCCGGGTTCTTCGTGCCGGTCTGGCCCGTCAAGGCTGTGACAATCATCGGCAGCACCGTGATCGCCATCCAGTTCATCCTGAGATTTTGGCGCCACCTTTGTCTGGCGCGCGGTGGTGGAGACCAAAAATGACGCTCGGCGTGACCGTCGCACTCATCTCCATCGTTCTCATGGTGGGCCTGATCTACATCGGCATGCATGTCGGCATCGCGCTGGTGGTCTTGTCGTTCGGCAGCGTCTGGATCATGAGGGGCAGTTTCGACGTGGCGTCGAACCTGCTCGCGCTCTCCGTCGCCGATAGCATCGCGGATTACAATTTCGGCGTGATCCCACTCTTCGTCTTCATGGGGTTTGTCGTCAGTGCCGCCAACTACGGGCGGGATCTGTTTGACGTGACGAACTGGATGTTTCGTCGGCTCAAGGGCGGGCTGGGCGTCTCAACCGTCGCGGCCAATGCTGGCTTCGCCGCGATCACCGGCGTGTCGATTGCGTCGGCCTCGGTCTTCACACGGATCGCCGTCCCGGAGATGCTGCGCTTCGGCTACAATCCGCGCCTTGCGGTCGGCATTGTTGCGGGCAGCTCCGTGCTTGGCATGCTGATCCCACCCAGTGTGTTGATGATCCTCTATGGCATCCTCACGGACGTTTCGATCGGCAAGATGTTCATCGCCGGCATAGTCCCCGGGATCGTGCTCGCCATCGCGTTCGCCATCGGCATCATGTTGGCCGTGCACCTCAAACCCGAATTGATCGCGAAGACCGAAGCGGACGCGCAAGAGACGCTGACACCCGGCGAGGCCGTCATCAAGATCGCGCCCGTGGTCGCCTTGGTCGGCCTCGTCATGGGGGGCATCTATGGCGGCTATTTCACGGCAACGGAGGCGGCCGGCGTCGGCGCCGGCCTGTCGCTCATCCTCGCGGTCGGCATGCGGCGCCTCACCTGGCCGGCGTTCTGGCGCCTGCTGGTCGACAGCGCGACCGTCACCTCGACGATCTGCTTCCTCCTGATCGCAGCAAGCCTTTATTCCCGCATGCTCGCCTTTTCCGGCGTGCCAAATTTCTTCGCAACCTGGATCGGAACCTCCGGTTTTGGTTTCCACACAGTGCTCCTGATCTTTATCGTAGCGCTGCTCGTTCTTGGCGCGATCCTGGACTCTACCTCGATCATGCTGATCACCGTGCCAATCATGTTTCCTATTCTCATGAACTTCGGCGCCGATCCCGTCTGGGTAGGCATCGTGATCATCGTGGCGGTGGAAATCGGCATCATCACGCCGCCTGTGGGGATCGCGGCTTTTGTCGTCCACGACACGTTGGGGCGAAAAGACATCTCACTGTCAGACGTGTTCATCGGGGTTTTTCCCTTCGTACTCGTCATGACGTTTGTGCTCGCCCTGCTCGTCATCTTCCCGCAGCTCTCGCTGATGCTTCTTTGAGCGGCGAGCAGATGAAAGGACCGATATGCCGCCGTTGATCGAGGCCTCCCCCCGCCCCAACTCGCCGGAGGCGCGTGATAAGGCCCATGTCGTGCACGGGCTGACCAACCTGCGCCAGCATCTGGATCGCGGCCCCCTGATGATCGAGAGTGGCAAGGGTGTCTGGGTTCGCGACGCCCAGGGCCACGAATATCTCGAGGGTATGTCGGGCCTCTGGTGCATTTCACTGGGTTTCGGCGAACAACGGCTAGTGGACGCCGCCAGCCGGCAGATGGAGAAGCTTCCCTACTACCACCTGACCAATCATCGCTCCCATGCCCCGGTCATCGACCTCGCAACGAAGCTGATCGAAATCGCGCCTGTACCCATGAGCCATGTCTGGTTCGCGAGCACAGGCTCGGAGGCCAATGACTGCGCGGCGCGCCTTGCCTGGTATTATTGGCATGCCAGGGGAGAGCCCCAGAGGCGCAAGTTCATCGCTCACACACGCTCCTACCATGGCAATACGATCGCGACCGCCAGCCTGTCGGGCGTGGGCTATTTGCACGAGCAATTCGGCTTGCCGCTTCCCGGCTTTCTCCATGTGGAATGTCCGGATTTCTATGTCGGCGGACGGGACGGAGAAACCGAGGAGCAGTTCTCCAAGCGCCTGCTGGCCACCATCGAGGCACTTATTCAAGCGGAAGGCCCCGATACCATCGCAGCCTTCTATACCGAGCCGATCATGTCATCGGCGGGTATCGTCGTGCCACCCAAGGGCTATCTGGAGGGCCTGCAAGCGCTCCTGAAGCGCTACGACATCCTCCTTGTCGCCGACGAAGTTGTCACAGCCTTCGGGCGGACCGGCGAAATGTTCGGCGCAACGACCATGGGCCTCACGCCGGATATGATCGTCTGCGCCAAAGGCATCACCAGCGCCTATTTTCCGCTGTCGGCCGTGCTCATCAACGAGCGCGTCTACCAGGCCATGCTCGAGCAGAGCGACCAGCTCGCGGTGTTCGGCCTCACAATGACCTACTCGGGCCATCCGGTGGGAACGGCCGTCGCCCGCGAGGCCATCCGCATCTATGAAGACGATGACGTCGTGGCACATGCCCGTGCCATGGAGGCCGTGCTCCAGGACGCGCTCCGCGACCATCTCGCCGGATCCGCCATCATCGGCCAGATTCGCGGGCGAGGCCTTCTGGCGGGTGTTCAACTCGTGGCGAGCCGGGAGCCCAGGCGCTTCTTGGACCCGGCCTTGAAGGTCGGGCCACGGATCGCCACCGCGGCCGAGCAGCAAGGGCTCTTCATTCGCGCCATCGGCGACATCATCGCCATATGCCCGCCCCTGATCATTACGGAGGTGGAAATACGGACTTTGGCGGCACGGCTCGCATTTGCAGTGCGCGAGGTAGAGGCAACCCTATGAGTGCTCCCCCCATGGAAATCCCGACTGACGCCGAGGCGCGGCAAGCCCTGCTGTCAACCGGCAAGCTGCGGGCCGGCGTTGTCCGCGCCCCTGCCGCTGGCGTGTTCTTCGTCAGTGCCGATGACCCGATGAGCCCACGTGGCGTGACCGTCGATATCGCGCGGGAGCTGGCGCGCAGCCTCGGCGCGGAGGCCACTTTCAACGTGTTCCCGAATTCCGGCGAATGTACCGACGCGGTTGCCGCGGGTGGCCTCGACGTCGCGTTCATGCCCGTCGACGACGAGCGCCGACGCAAGGTCGATTTCGGCCCAGCCTACTACCTGCTGCGCAGCACATTTCTGGTCGACGGCGCCGGCGTCGCCACCATCGCCGGCTACCGGCAGCACGGGCGACGCTTTGTCGGCATCGCGGGGACGACGACGTTGCGCGCCGCGATCCGCACTTTTGGGGCTGAACGGGCCGTCGACGTGCCCAGCGTCGAGGAAGCTCTCGCCCTGTTCGCCTCCGGCGCGGTCGACGCCGTGGCCCTATCGGAGGACTATCTGCGCGTCGTTCAGGCCAACCATCCGGGCTCCGTCGTGATGGCGGAAGCCTTCCAGGAAACCAGCATTTCGATTGCCGTTGGCAAGAACAGGCCCGTGGCGCTTCGCCTTGCGACCGCCTTTCTCGAAAACGCCAAGATGACCGGCCTGGTCAGGCGGATTTTTAATGAACACGGGCTTGGTAACGAACCCGTCGCACCAGCGGGTCTGTGAAGGACGGAGGACGATCAATGAGCATCTCTCTTGCGCAGGCACAGAACCTGAGTGTCTCTGCATTGGCCAAAGGCCGCGAACTTAAGCTTGCCCCGCTGACCATCGCCGTACTCGACGCTGGCGGCACGCTCGTGTGTCTCATGCGCGAAGATGGCTCCTCCCTGCTCCGTCCCGAGATCGCTGTCGGCAAGGCCTGGGGCACGCTGGGCATGGGTTTCGGCGGCCGCGAACTGGCACGTCGCGCCGATGCCGTGCCGCAATTCTTCAACGCGCTGTCTGTCATGTCGGGCGGACGCATGGTGCCCGTGCCTGGCGGCGTCCTCATTCGCAACGCCGACAATGACATCGTCGGCGCGGTGGGCATCAGTGGCGACACCTCTGTCAATGACGAGATCTGCGCCGTCGCAGGTATTGAAGCCGCCGGCTTTTCGGCTGATACCGGCGATTAGGATTGAACTGACGGGTTGTGCCTTCAGGCCTCCCCGTCGCGCCGGGAGCGTCAGACCCGATCACCCCCGCTGGGCATTCGTGATCTGATGGCCTCAAGGACATCAGCTTCGGTCGGCAGATCCGCGCCTTGACGCGAGCAGGTGATGGACGAGGCCGCGATCGCAAAATCCATGGCCTTGCGGAGTTCTTCGACCTCGAGTGCCATGAAGCGAGGACGGGCGAGACGATTGATCTTACTGAGGTAGGCGAGCAGCGCGGCATGAAAACTGTCACCAGCACCGACGGTGTCGGACACCGCGACCGGAAGTGCGTCCACGCGAATCTCCGAGTGCCCGCGCAGAAAGGCTGAGGCTCCATGCGCACCCCGCGTGAGAACCACGAGGCGTGGCCCCCTCAGCAACCATTGGGTAACCAATTCCTCGATGTCGCAGGCAATCCCGTAGCCGATGCGCAGATCTTCCTCGCTCGCCTTGATGATGTCGGCGTAAGGCAGGAATGTTTCAAACTGCGAACGCCAAGCCTCCATATCGGACGTGACCGAGGGCCTGACGTTTGGATCCAGCGATATCGTCGCGCGTCCTGCCTCCCGCCGGGCAAGCGCCAGCATGGCCCCCGCCACGGGGGGGACGGCCAGCGTGTAAGATCCAAATGTGATCGCCTCGAATTCATGATCCGGACCGGGAAGATCCGTGAGCGTGACATCGCGATCGGCCTTGTCCTCGCCGTGGAAGGCATAGCTCGGCTGGCCGGTCTCGTCGGTCGCGACGACGCTGATCGTCGAAAGACGCCCGCTATGCTTGGCGAAGGACATGTCGACCCCTTCGCGCACGAGCTTCCTGCCGATCGCTTGACCAAACGGATCCGCGGAGATCCCCCCAAAAAATGCCGTCCGGGTACCAAGCCGCGAAAGGCCAACCGCCACGTTGAAGGGAGATCCCCCCAACAGCGCCTTCGTCGCCACGTCGTTCACCGGATCAACAGACACAAACAAGTCGACGAGGGCCTCGCCGCAGACAAGGATCATGATGGCTACTCATTCAAGGGCAGGACAGATTCAGCTGATGTCTCGATTTTGAGGTTTGCTTAGGTCGACGATAAGGCAACATATGCACGCTTTCAGCCTCCGTTGCATGCCTCCCCGGGGGGAGTGGCTACGGCCTTGGTGCGGTTGCTCCATATGAGCGGAAATCATGTCTCGATCGATCACGAAAAGCCCCGCTCTCGAACGCATCATAGCAAGCCCCGAACATAGCTTCCGGTGTGTCTCGCACGATTTCCCATGCGAGGTCGCGCGTTGGAACTACCATCCCGAACATGAGCTTCACCTCATCCGGCGCTCGACGGGCCGGGTCTTCGTCGGAGACTACATCGGAACCTTCGGCCCCGGCCATCTGGCCTTTGTAAACTCCAACGTTCCCCACAATTGGGTGACCGATCTCCATCCCGATGAAGTCGTGGCCGATCGGGATCTGGTCATCCAGTTCGATCCCAGCCTTCTCGAAAAGGCAGCCAGCCTCTTTCCGGAGTTGCGCAGCTTTTTGCCCAGCCTTGAGGTGTTCAATCGCAGCTGGCAATTCCACGACGAGTGTGCTCACGCGGGTGCCGCCATGATGGAGGAAATCAGCACGGCGACCGGAGTGACCCGGCTGATACGCTTTCTCGAGTTGCTCCACCTTCTGGCGACCACAAAAGAGCGAACGCCACTCGCCACCTCCAGCTATGTTCCAACCCTCGATCGGGCCGCCTCGGACCATATTGAAAAGGCGATGAGCTTTATCCTCGCCAAGCTTCCGCATGAGGTCAGCATGGAGGACGTAGCGACCCATGTCGGTATGTCCTCCAGTTCGTTCTCACGTTTTTTCAAAAGAAATACGGCTCATAACTTTGTCGACTATATGCGAAAATTGAGAATCGGCAAAGCTAGCAGGCTCCTCGCCGAAACACAAAGGCCGATCACGGACATCTGCTTCGACGTGGGATATGCAAACATCTCCAGCTTTAACCGAAGCTTTCGTGAGGAGCGAGGCATGACGCCGAGCGCCTACCGCAGACTTTCGCGCGCGATGGATTGAACGGCCGTGACCCTGCTCCGTAAAACCAGGAAACGCGCGGGACGAGATTCAACTTCCAATCAGATCATCCGACGCTCCTTTTCGCCGGGCGCGAATGACCATTCCGAACATGACTAATAATGATCGGCGCCTCCGTCTACAAAATTTTGCAGGCGTCGTGGGTCCCGCACCGATTTTTTGATCTCCTTTGCGCAAAAAATCATAGGTTTTGCGCAAGCCCGATGCTGGCGCACAGGCACTCGAGTATTGTTATCTCAGTCGTCCCGGTTCGCCGCGAGACCAAAGATAAGCTGGGAGGACAATACGATGACGACGACTTTTGCACGACGGTTCGGCTTGGCGCTCGGCGCCACCATCCTGGCCGGTTCGCTGATAACGGGCGCGGCGGCGAAGGATCTTACCGTCACGACCTGGACGGCGACCTCGCCCGGCCTGAAAGATTGGTGGAAGGTCATTGAGGAGAAGTTTGAGAAGGCCAATCCAGGGGTCGACGTCAAGATCGAGAATATAGCCTTCGGCGACTATATTCGCACCCTGACCACCCGATTTGTCGCCGGCAGTGCGCCATCAATCGTGCATGTGCCGTTGCCGACCATCAACCTGCCGGCCTGGGCGGAAGCGGGCTTTCTGAAGGATGTCGATGATCGCATTGCTGGGACCGACATCGCGACCAAATGGCCGGCCAATCAGGCGGCCATGTCGTGGAAGGGCACTAACTACGGTGTGTTGCTCGTGCATTACGGCTACGTCTTCTTCGTAAATGAGAAGATGTTCAAGGATGCCGGCATAGCCATTCCAACCAACAGGGATGAATTGCTTGCTGCGGCCAAGGCGCTCACCAAAGACAGCAAGTACGGCTTTGCCATCACGGACGATAATACGGTCAACTTCATGCGCGATGCGCTTGAGTTCGTTAGCGGCCTTGGCGGCCAGTGGACGAAGGATGGCGCCTGGAACTTCACGGATCCTACGGTCGTCGAGGCAATCGATCTGTGGCGTGAAATCGGCCAGAAATATGCGCCACGCGGCACCGACATCAATGCCAAGCGGCAAGCCTTCTACGATGGCAATGTGGCCATGATGATCGAGAACCCGTCTGTGTGGCCTAATGTGGCGGCCGCAGCCAAGCCTGATGTCGTTGGTGACCTGCACCTCGCGACCATGCCCTTCAAGGTGGTTCCGGGCGATGTCAGCCACGGTTTTTCCATCCCCCAGGAAGCCGATGCCGAGACCGCGAAACTTGCATGGGCGTTCACCGAAATGGCTGCCTCCCCGGATCTCATGAGATCTTATGTGGAGCTTGTAAAATCGCCGGTGGCGCGGCCGGGGGTCGACGAAGCGCTGCTGAAGGATAGGGATACCGTCGTTATCGCCAAATCTGCGGAGAATGCGCAGGTCCTGATTCCCAACGAATACTATGGCGTCCGCAAGAACTACGCAGCATTTTCAACGGAATTGACCAACGCCTTGCGCTCCATATTGCAGGGACAGGTCGCCACGAAGGAAGCCCTTGCGGGGCTCCAGGAACGGCTGAACGCCAAGGGCATCACGCCATGACACGTGTCGCAGAAACGGCGGCGCCCGCAGGCGCCGCCGCTCTGATGCGCACTCGGCGAGTACGACATGGAGCGCCGTCACGCGAGGGATTTGGCTTTGCGCTGGCGCTGCTTGCGCCGTCGTCCATGCTCATCGGCGCGCTCCTGCTGGTGCCGCTCATTCTGCTGCTGATCATCAGCTTCAAGAGCGTCAAGCTTGGCAATATCGCTCTGATCCTGAAGGCAGACCTCACCTGGGGCAACTATATCAGAGTTCTGTCAGATCCAGCGACATGGCATAGCCTTTCCATCAGTGGCGCCTATATCCTGGGATCCTCGATCATCGCTTTCGGCCTGGGCCTCTCGACAGCGCTCATCCTGAATGAGAAGTTTCCCGCGCAGCGGCTATTTCGAACCCTCATGCTGTTGCCCTGGGCGGTCCCAGGCATCACAGCGACGATCGCCTTCCTGTGGATTCTGCAACCATCCTTTGGTGTTTTCAATTTCATGCTGCGGACGCTCGGCCTCGCGACCCAGGACATCAACTGGTTTGGCGATTCACGGCTTGCCCTTCTTGCAGTCATTTTTCCAACGGTCTGGAAGACCTACCCCTTTTTTACGATCATGCTGCTGGCTGCCCTACAGACGATCCCGCGCGAACTCTATGAGGCCGCTTCGATCGATGGGGCCAACGCATGGCGCCAGTTCCAATGGATCACCTGGCCCAGTATCCGTCGCTACGCGATTGTCGCACTCGTCTTCAACGCGATGTACGTCTTCCGCGAGTTCGATTTCATTTATGCATCGACCAAAGGGGGGCCGCAGGGGGCAACCGATACGATCGCGATCAGAATCTATAACCTGGCTTTTGAAACCTTCGACATGGCCGCGGCTTCGGCGCTCGGTGTTCTGACGTTCGTCCTCGTCGCAATCTGCGTTTTCGGCTTCGTCCGCTGGCAGATGAAGGTGGAGCAACGGTGATGACAGCTGAAGTCGGATCGCGCCTTGCATCGACGCTTCGCCTTTTCCTTGCCGGACTGCTGACAGTGCTCCTGCTGTTTCCAATCTACTGGATGGCTCAGACGTCCATCCTGCCAACCTCATCGATCCTGTCGCGCAGCCCCGACCTCCTGCCGACGCTCGCCGACGTCAACCTGTCCGCGTTCGAAACGCTGGTCCGGCAATATCCCGTCGCCCGGTGGTTCCTGAATTCGGCGATGATAACAGTCGGCTCGGCCTTGCTCAGCACGCTCTGCGCCACGCTGGCAGGCTATAGCCTGTCCCGGTTCAAGTCCCGTACCGCGAGCGGCATCGCCTTCGTGCTCCTGCTGGGGCGCGTCCTGCCGGGGACGCTGCTGGTCCTCCCTTATTTCGTCCTATTTCGCTGGGCGGGCATCCTCGACACCCACACGGCCGTGATCCTCGCCAACGCATCTATGATCATCCCGTTCTCCACATTCATGATGAAGAACTACTTCGATGATGTGCCGCGCGAGCTCGACGAAGCCGCCAAAGTTGACGGGTGCTCCGCCATGACCGCGCTCTGGTTCGTGATCCTGCCGATCGCGAGACCCGGGATCGCGGCCACGGTCGCATTCGCCGCAACGGCAAGCTGGGTCGATCTTCTGTTCGCGCGTACGCTATTGCTGTCAGCTGAGAATTGGACAGTTCCGGTCGGGATAGCCTCCCTCATCGGCGAAGTGCAGACAAGCTGGAATCAGTTGATGGCGGCGGGTGTTCTATCCGTTTTGCCAGTATTTGCAGTCTATTGGTTTGCGCAACCCTATCTCGTCGGCGGAATGACATCCGGCGCAGTGAAGGGCTGATACGAACCCGGCCAGCCCTGGAGGAATGACGGTGAACGATACAGTCTATCGCGAAGCGGCCAAAAATATACCGGTCATCGCCGACGTCGATGTTCTGGTCGTCGGCGGCGGGCCCGCCGGTGTATGCGCCGCCGTGGGGGCGGCGCGTGCGGGCGCGCGCACTTTCCTCGTCGAACGCCACGGTTTCCTCGGCGGCATGTGGACCGCTGGCATGGTTCTGACACTCGCGGGCTTCAACTCATGGCTGCGGCCTTACCACCGCTGTGTCGGAGGGGTGGCCGGAGAATGGATCCACAAGGCGGCCGCGCTGAATGGGTGTCAGGATCATACAGGCTTTGTCCTGAATTCCGATCCGGAGATCATGAAGCGCGTTGCCGACGATCTCGTTACCGAAGCAGGCGTCGAGCTCCTCTTCCATTGTTGGGGCGCCGATCCGATCCTTGAGAACGGTGTCGTAAAAGGCCTGTTTATCGAGAACGTCGAGGGTCGGCAGGCCATCCGCGCGAAAGTCACGATCGATTGCACCGGCGACGGCGACGTCATGGCGCGCGCTGGTGCACGCTGGACCAAAGGCCAGTCCCTGCAGCCGATGACCATGTCATTCAGGATCGGCAATCTCCAGATCGAAACCGATAACGACATCCATAGGCCCGTGTCTCCGCCTATCGGCCCCGAACCCGGCTATCTGCGTGAACCCACGCTCAGCCAATATGCGTCCGTGCGGCAGGACGTGGTGGTCGCTGCCGACCACATGCGTGCCGAACGCGAACAGGGGCGCTTGCCGCGATACGGCGGGCCATGGTTTGGCGGCCTCGACACGGATGTGATCTGGGTGAACGCGACACGGATAACCGGCGATGCCTCCGTTGCGTCGGAACTCACAAGGGCCGAACTCGCAGGCCGTCGTGAAACCGCGGAAATCGTCGATTATTTCGTAAGGCACGTGCCCGGTTTTGCCGCGGGGCGGCTTATCCAGACGAGCACGCAGATCGGGATTCGGGAAACGCGGAGGCTGGAGGGCGTCTATACGCTGAAAGCCGAAGATATTCTTGGCCGCACGGATTTTGACGATGGGATCGCACTCGGCTGCTGGCCGATCGACGTGCACCCCACGACGGACGCCATCGGCCATCACGCCATGTACGTGCCCCTGCCCTATCGCATTCCATATCGGTCCCTGCTGCCAACCAGCGTGAACGGGTTGCTCGTAGCGGGACGCTGCTTCTCAGCCGACCGAGAGGCGCTTGGTTCAGCCCGGGTTGGTGCGACCTGCGCCGCAATGGGCCACGCCGCTGGCGTCGCCGCGGCGATCGCCGCAGCAACCTCCGAGGAACCGCGTGCTCTTGATGCCGGCCGTATCAAGCAGGCATTGCGCCAGCAGGATGCGATTATCGATTACCCAGGCTGAGGTCGGGCCTGCATCAGGGCCAAGCCGTGATTTTGAGGCCGCTGCCCCGCGCCAGGGGCTGGTCCGCGTTTTCTTTCATTCCCCGAGGCCAATCAGGCCCGGGCACTGGAGCCGCATCCATGAAAGCTCTCGTTCTCGAACGCCCGCGCAAACTGGTCCTTCGCGATATCGATCTCGAAGCCGAGGCGGGCCGCGGCGAGGTCAAGATCAGGCTGAACACCGTGGGTATCTGCGGTTCCGACGTGCATTACTATACACACGGCCGCATCGGACCCTTTGTCGTGGATACGCCGATGGTGCTCGGCCATGAAGCCGCGGGCACTGTCGTCGCTATCGGAGAGCATGTGATCGGCTTGAAGCCTGGAGACCGGGTCTGTATGGAACCGGGAATCCCTGACCCGCACTCGCGGGCCTCACGTCTTGGCATCTACAATGTAGACCCAAGCGTGACCTTCTGGGCGACGCCGCCGGTCCATGGAGTCATTCGGCCGTTCGTGGTGCATCCAGCGAATTTTACCTTCAGGATACCGGATCACGTCAGCTTCGCCGAGGCGGCGATGGTCGAGCCATTCGCCGTCGGGATGCAGGCTGCAGCCAAGGCCGGGATCCAGCCCGGTGACACGGCGGTCGTCATCGGCGCTGGGCCGATCGGGATCATGGTGGCCATCGCGGCTTTGGCTGGCGGTTGCGCCCGCGCCATCGTAGCAGATCTCGCCCAGCCAAAACTTGATATCGCGGCGTCCTATGAAGGCGTGATCCCTGTGAACGTGCGCGAAAGCAACCTCCGGGAGAACGTCGCGCAACTCACGGGTGGATGGGGAGCCGACATCGTCTTCGAATGCTCGGGCGCCGGAGCCGTCTGGTCCGACATCGTGGACTTGCTCCGTCCTTGCGGCACCATCGTGGCCGTCGGCTTGCCCGTTGATCCCGTGCCCCTCGATGTCGCCCGGTTGTCGACGAAAGAACTGAGGATCGAGACGGTATTTCGCTATGCGCACCAGTATGATCGGGCTCTGGCCTTGATGGGATCCGGACGCGTCGATCTCAAGCGCCTCGTCTCGGCGACATTCCCATTCGACGAAGCCGTGGCCGCCTTCGAGCGGGCGGCGGAGGCCCGCCCGGCCGACGTTAAGCTACAGATCCGCCTCGAAAACTGATCGGTGACCAGGAGAGGATAAACGCCGCGGGCTGATATCGGTCAGCGGCTGTGGCGTCGTGAACATGACAGGCTAAAAGCGGGGGGGGGGGGGGCGAATAGGGGCCATATCTCTGGCAGCCCACGCAGAATGCCGACAACCATCGGCTTCGCCCCCGGACGAAAGCCGGGTGCGCCTCTACCGCGCCGATTACATCAAATCCACCGCTCTTCCTTCCTTGATGCTCTGCTCTGCGGCGAGCACTATACGCAAGCTGTCGACTGCGGCGGCCATCGACTGCGACAAGTCAAGGTCCTCGTGAATAGATCTCAGAAAATATTCCTGCTCGCGCTTGCATAACTCATGGTGCCCCGGCTCGTCGTCCATGTGAAGAACCGCATCTTGCTTGAGGAAATTCCTGTTTTCATCGACTGCGGAATGATGGATCCTGATTGTATCCGTTTTAGTATGACGGTCGAGATCTGCGGATCCCGACGTTGCGTCGAATTCCGCCACCTCGCTATGCTCCTGCGCGGCGACGATGGATACCGAACCTCTAGGCCCTATGACATCTTTGACGAAATAGGCGGTCTCGCTCATCATCGGGCCCCATCCGGCCTCGTACCAGCCGACAGAACCATCGTCGAAGGTCACATGCAGGTGCCCATAGTTGTCCTGCGCGGCATCCGCCCAGAGCTTGGCGCCGATACCGTGGACCCGAACGGGTTTGGCGCCCGTCAGCTGGCACATGACATCGACATAATGCACACCGCAATCGACAATCGGAATCAGTGAATCAATGAGATTCTTGTGCCAATACCATGCCGGACCGCTTGATTGCTGATTGAGATTCAAGCGCATGACCAGTGGCTTGCCCAATGACGTCCCGATCTCGATAAAGCGTATCCACGATGGATGAACCCGAAGGATATAGCCCAGCACCAGCTTCCGCTCGCGGGCCTTGGCCGCGGCGACAACCCGCTCGGCATCCTCGATTGTTGTCGCAATCGGCTTTTCCATGAACACATGACAACCGGCCTCGATCGCCTTTATCGCATAGCTCGCATGGGTATTCGGCCAGGAGTTGATGGAAACCGCATCGGGCCTGGTCTGCTTCAGCGCTTCATCCAGGTCCTCGTAAAGGGGATAGATGTCGTATCCCTGCGGCAATTGTTTGGATTTGATCGTGCGGCTCATGATACCCACGATCTCGAAGCCATCGATCTGCCTATACGCCTCGGCATGTGACAGTCCCATATTGCCGAGGCCGACGACGAGGATTTTGACTTTCTTTGGCATGATATCTTCTTCTTTCGGAGCGATCCGCATCGCTCCCTTGCGCAGCGCGCTAGCCCAAGCGCCGCCGACAGATCAGCTCCGCGCTCGTCGAGGCGAGACCTGTAATTCCAGGCCCTGACCACGACCGCGCACGGCAACTGCCGATCGAGCCCTCGACCTCCCCGGCGGCTGAACCGTCAGAACGTCGACAACCAGTGTTCGAGCTGGGCCTTCGCTTTCAGAATGCCCGCATTGCGCGTCTCGCCTGTGAACTCCGTCTCAATGATCCAGGGGCCGTTGAAGCCAATTCCGACGAGCTTCTTCAACAGCGCGGGATGATCGACTTGCCCTTCGCCTAGCTGCATCTCCTTGCCGAGCTTCTTGGTATCGGCGGGATAGCAGCCGTCCTTGATGTGGACCTGGCGAATGTAGGGAGCCAGAATATCGACAGCGTCAACTGGATTGGCCTTGCCGTAGACAATCAGATTCGCCGCGTCGAAATTGATGCCCACATTATCCATTCCAACGTCTTCGATCAAACGGCACAGCGTAACCGGCGTCTCCTGTCCTGTCTCGAAACAGAACTCCTGGCCGTTTGACTTGCAGTGGGCAGCGATATCGCGCACCACAGGGACCAGTGACTTGTAAGTCGGCTCATTGCAATCTTCCGGCACGAAACCGATATGCGTCATCACCATCTTGATCCCGAGCGAGGCCGCAAAGTCTGATGCATATTTGGTAATGGCGATACGCTCTTCCCGCAGCTGCGGTGGGACAAGCCCGGTGGTGATCGGACCACCGACGAAATCCCAAACGACATGCCCAGGCCAACCAGCCCAGAACCCGGTCACCTCCATGTTGAGGCGCTTTATTTCCTTGCGAAAATGCTCCTTGATCTCATCCGTCAAGGCGCCCGGATTGTATGCCGACAAGTGACATACGTCGAAGCCGAGATCATGAACGCCGGAAATGATGTTCTCATGTTCTGTCCGGATTTTCGTGACCAACCCGGTCTTCTTGCTGACAGTGCTCATCGCGGCATCGCCCTTACTTATAGTGTGTCCGACAGTTAACCTTTGACCGCGCCCATGGTGAGGCCTCTCACGAGGGCGCGTTGAACGAAGAGGTAGAAAACAAGGACCGGCAGCATCGCCAGAACGGCAGCCGCCGTGAGCTCGCCCCACCGCACTTCCTCGTAGGAGACCCAATTATAGATGCCCAGCGGCAGCGTCTTCGCATGACGATTGGTAAGCACCATGGCGTAGAGAAATTCATTCCAAGCATAGATGAATGAGAATATCGCGGAGGTCGCCAGGCCCGGCTTGCAAGATGGAAGGACCACATAGCGGAATGTTTGCCATTGCTCACAACCATCAATGCGGGCGGCTTCCTCCAGCTCAATGGGAAGATCCACGATATAGCTCCTCATCATCCAAATCACGAAACCAAGAATGATCGTGAGATAGACGATAACCAGCGCCGTATAGGTGTCTTTGAGGCCTATATTCGTGAATATTACGAAAAACGGAATGATGAAAGCGACAGGCGGGATCATCCGTGTGCTCAGAATGCCGAGAAGCAGCGCCCGCTTTCCCCGAAAATGGCGCCGTGCGAGGATGTAAGCAGCTGGCACGCCGAGCACCAATCCAATCGCCGTGGCAGACAAGGTCACGATCAGACTGTTCTGCGTATAGTCAAGGAGCGCGCCTTCGTTCCACACCGTGCGATAATGGTCGAAGGTTGGCACGAACAACCACTTCGGCGGCATCGAGAGCGCATCGGCCCGCGTCTTGAGTGACATCAGGATCGCCCAGAAGATCGGCATGATAAAGACGATCGCAACGATGACGAGGCCGATGGTGTTGAGGATATCCCCCAATGTGGCCGGACGGTCGTGGTCGCGTGCATTAGCCAATTTTCACGTCTCCCCAGCGGACGATAAGAATGGTGGATGCAAGGACGATCAGGAAAAGTACCATCGCCAGCGCCGATGCGTATCCCATTCTGAGAAAGCTAAAGCCGGACGCATACACATAGAGTGCCAATGTTTCCGTTGACGTTCCCGGGCCCCCACGCCCCACGATATAAAAGACATCAAATGTCTTCAGGAGCGCGATGACACGGAAAACGATTCCGACCATCAGGATCGGCTTCAAGAGCGGCAGCTTGATATTCTTGAAGATCTGCCAGGGATTGGCGCCATCGATGCGGGCCGCATCCGAGAGATCTTCCGGCAGCGTGAGCAATCCGGTATATATAATAAGCATCAGTTCAGGCGTGTGCTGCCAGACCTCTACGATAATCAGCGAGATCAGCGCTTGGTTCGGGCTATATATCCACTCGAACGGCCCAAGGCCAACAAACGCTAGGAGATAATTGAGCAGACCGAGGCTCGGGCTGAACAGCAGGCGCCAGACGAAGGCGACCGCAATGGGCGTGACAATGATCGGCAACAGGATCAGTCCGCGAAGAGTGCCGACCGCCCACCGCTGCCGAAACAGCATCAGCGCGATGGCAAAGCCGAGCACCAGCTCGATGACAAGTGAAGCGGACACGAAGATGAAGGTGCGGCCGGCGGCCGCCCAGAATCGCTGATCGAGAGCAAGTTCGAGGTAGTTATCGAGCCCATTGAAGCCGCGATCATAGCTCTTTGGAAGATAGTAGTTCTGAAAGCTGGTCAGAACCGTATAAAATAGAGGTATGACGTTGATAACAATAAGAACGAGCAGCGCCGGGGCGAGAAAACTGGCGGGAAGGAGCCAGTCTCTCGCCTTCGTTCGCAGGTTCGCTAGTGTTGAATACATCGCCTCACCGGTTTGCTTAGAACGTTAAAAACGAGGCAATGCATCGTCTCCTGCGCTATCGCTGTGGCCTATTTTGAGCGCGCCAGCGCCTTGTCCATCCTCTCCGCCGCGGATGAGAGATTGGATTGCGCCGTTCCCTGCTTGAGGATGGTTGCGTTCACCGCGCCACCATAGATGTCCAGCCATTCATCGATTGCCGTGATCCGCGGCGGGCCAGGGGTCGGCTCGACGGGCATCATCGATTTGATTGTCGCCTCCGCCCAGGCCGCTGGATATTTGGAGCGCAAAGAAGGGGCCTCGAAGACGGACTTTCGCGCCCCGATACCGGCAGCCTCGCCGATTTTCAGTCCGACATCCTTGCTGGTGACCCAGGACATGAACAGCGCCGCGCCCGGCTTATTCTTCGAGGATGCGCTGATGCTGAGCATCCACGCGCCGGTATTCGCCATCGCGCCCGCAGGTCCTGCCGGCATGCTCGCATAGCCGACTTTGCCGGAAACGGTCGATTTCTTTGGATCCTCGATTTGCGACATGAAGACCGATGCATCGAGATACATCGCAGCTTTGCCCTGCTGGAAGTCTGACACCGTCTCATACCACGTATAGTTGCCTACGCCGACCGGCCCGGCATCCTGAAGAAGCTTGGCATACATGGTGATGGCGGCGACCGCCTCAGGACTGTCGAAAGTCGCCTTGGTGGGGCTTTCCGCGTTATCGAAGACCTTGCCGCCATAAGACCAGATGAAGCCGCTGCTGTTCCAGGCGGTGTGAATTTTTTCGCCGCGCAGCAACATTCCGGCCATCTTGCCGGGCTGATTCAGCGCAACAGCGGTCTTGTAGAGTTCATCGAACGTGGTTGGGACGGCCATGCCCGCCGCATCGAGAACATCCTTGCGATAGTAGAGGATCTGCGCCTCGCCTGTCACAGGCAACGCGAACCGCTTGCCATTGATGAAGGTGTTCCTGGTCAGGGATGGAAGGAAATCATTGACGTCATAGGAGGCGCTATCAAAATATTTCGGATTGGCGATGTATTTATCCAGCCCCTCGACCCATCCGGCTTTGCTATATTGAACAATGGCCTGGTCCATCATGACAACGTCGAATGTCCCTGCCCCTGAGGAAAGGTCCACGAGACGTTTGTTCATGTACTCGTCCTGGGAGTAGGATTCGACCTGAACCTTGATCCCTGTCAACTTCTCGAATTCGGGAATAAGCGGCCGGATCGTGTCGGTAAAGACGTGCTTATTCATCCCGATGAACAGCGTCGTTCCTTTTGCTTGCTGCCAGTCGACCGTTCCGTTCTGTGCAAAACCCGTTGACACGCCGCACGCCAGCATCAGGGCTGCAAGTCCGGCAGTGCGCGCCAGGACCTCCCGTCTAAACATTCCATGTGCCATTCTAAACTCCCCTGCGTCGCTTCGAGACTTCTTTTCTGGGAAAATAGGCATGCTTTTTCTTGACAGGCCTGCATTTCTCCATCAGGCCAATTGGAGCTGAAATCGCTTCTTGGAATATTTGTTCTCAAACGAACAAATGTGTCAAGCTGCAATTCCTTGGATAGGCACAACGCCGACGCACTTGGGTTTCTTATGCAAACTGCGACCGGACGTCTGCTGGAATCCCTCGTGCGGCACGGGTCCATGACCCGTGCGGAGGCAACACTCGATACACAACTCGCGCGCAGCGCCGTCGGAGTGGCAGCAGCCGAACTGGCGCGGCTCGGATTGATCAACATCCTGCCAGCCGCGACCCGCAGCGGGGTCGCGGGGCGCCCCTCCCCTCATCTCGAGCTGAGGCCGGGTGGCGCGCATGTGATCGCCGTCGACGTCCGCGCCGACTCGATCGAGCTCGCCGCCATCGATCTTGCAGGCAACATTCTGCATCAGGAGCGTTACGAGATGGCGGTGCGAGAGCACCTGCCACGAGAGGCGCTACTAGAGATTGCCGACGCGATTAAGAAGACCATCGCACAAACAGCGCATCTGTCGCCGCTGTGCGGTATCGGGCTCGCCATTCCCGGCATCATGACGCAGGATAGCGCGATTGCGCGCACTGTTCTGTCGCTCAATTGGCACAACGTACCAATCAGGTCGGTGATTGAGGAAACGTTGGGGCGACAGGTTCCCATTACTGTGGGGCATGATGCGACACTCGGAGCGCTCGCCGAATATCTGCGAGGCGCAGGGCGCGGGGCGAAGCGACTGCTCTATTTGACCTCCCAGCCGAACGGAGTTGGTTCGGCGATGATATCCCGGCATAAGCGGCTGAATTCGCGCGGCGACCATACCTTGCAGGCCGGCCACCTCAACGTAAATCCGCTCGGGGCTGAATGTGCATGCGGATCCCGCGGCTGTCTTGAAATCTATGTCAACGGCCGCGCATTATCGAGATCCCTCGGCATGCGGAGAACCGGCTCTCCAGACAAAATCCGACAGCGCCTTATGATGCTCGGCCCCGGCGATCTCGCCAAATTTCAGACGTCGGATTGCATGGGTGCCTTGCGGATAGGATTGGTCAGTCTGATCAATACGCTCGCTCCCGATCGCGTGGTTCTCGCCGGTGCGCTTGCCCCGATCGGCGAGTTCCTGCCATCGTTACTGGGCGAGGTACTCGCAATGTCCGTGGTCGCGGCCGTCGAGCCGGTTGAGCTCGTCCCGGCGGCACTCGATCAGGACGTACTTATTGGTGCCGCCGAGCAGGCGTTCGAAGAGCTGAAGCTGGATCCCGTCCGAGTCCTGGGTGGCAAGATCGCGCCCTAGGTTCAGGCGGAAACGTCGGCCGGCAATCACGGGAGCGTTTTCCGCTTTTGGTCAAATATCGTTCGTCCGTTCGATCTATTGCGCAGCCTGCGGCGGTTCCGAGAGGCGCCGCAGATCCGTCTGTCCCACCTCGCTCGCCACTGCCTCCGCACGCCCGATGATCTCACGGATCTGATCTATCATCGCCACCTGTGCGGGCTCATCAAGCATGTTCAGCGGTGCCAGCACCGACAGCGCCACTTCAAGCCCGCGCCAGTTGTCATTCAATACCGGCACGGTCAGCGTGAAAGTTTCGATGCCGCGGGCGCGACGGATGCCGGCGATATAACCATGCCGGTGATAGAACGTGATCTCGGCTATGATCTTTTCAGTCGGAACATCCCATTGCCGGTATTTCTCGGTGAGAAGCTCCATGCAGCGTGCGCGCGCCTTCTCCTCCATCATGCCGAGGATACAGGAACCGGAGATGCCGACGCCGAGCGGAATGCGCCCGCCGATTCCCGAGATGAAAGGCTGCGCGACAATCTGTCCGACTTGGGAATCGAGACAAACCGTATCGAGCCCGCTCCGCACCATCAGATAAGACGACAGCTGGGTCTTGGTGGTGATCTCGAGCAGAGCCGGGCGATAGGTCGTAACCACCTCGTTCATCGAGGGCGTACGCAGAGCCAGCGCGTAGGCGCCCGGGCCCAGCTTGTAGCTGCCGCGATTCCCCCCCTGAATGACGAAACCATGATCGGCCAGCGCCACCAGCGTGCGATGCACGCTCGATCGGGCTTCGCCGCTTGCCGCCGCGAGCGCGCTCAATGTCATCCCCTTGGCACCGGCCTGGGACAGCAGCACCAACAGTTCGGCCGCGCGGCCCGCGTTCGAAGAGGATTGTCTCGCCAAGTGATAAAGGCTCCGAAAACCAAGTCTCCGCCCCGATGCTCTCGGGACGGAGAAGTGTCAACTGCTCAGAGCCTTATGCAACCCTTTTTTCACGGCGATCACGCGCGCGCGCGGCGGCCGTGCGTTTCGCCGGATCGCCATAGCCTCCGGCGCCCGGGGTGACGATCTCCAGAATATCACCCGGCTTCAGATCCACCGCGCTACGCGTGAAGCCAAGCCGCTCGCCATTCAGGATGAAACATCCCGAGGCGCCGGGTTTGCCTCCCTTCAGCCCCCAGGGCTGCGAGGTCAGACGCGCGCCCATAACCTGCACGCGACAGGCCTTCTCAGCGCGGTAGACCCTGCGCAGGCCCATGCCACCGATGAACTCACCCTCACCGCCGGAGCCGTCGACCAGTTCGTAGCGACGTAAGGTGATGGGATATTCGTTTTCGAGGGCCTCGACGGGAAGGTTCGAGGTGTTGGTCATATGGACATGCACGCCGTCGAGACCGTCCTTGCTGGCGCGCGCCCCAAAGCCGCCACCAATAGTCTCCAGATAGACCCACAGCGTGCCATCCTCACGCCGACCATCGAAGCTCGCCACCGAGACAGCGCCGTTCGACGCCGCCGTCAAACGCTCGGGAACGACTTTCGCCAACGCGCCATGGATCAAGTCCACAACGCGCTGGCAGGCGGTGATACGGCCATCCACCGCCGCCGGATGAGAGCAGCGCAGGAGAGTCCCCTCCTCGGCGTTGACGGTGATGGGGCGAGCAAGGCCGGCGTTGGGCAGAACGGTCGGATCGACCACCGTCTTCACCGCATAGTAAACCGTGGCGAGCAACGCCGTATAGACCACGTTCAGGCCGGCGCGAACCTGCGGAGGGCTGACGAAATCAAGGATGATCTCATCGCCCCGCACCGCGATCGTCACTGAGAGATCAAGTGGGACCTCAAGGGATTCACTGTCGAAGACATCGGCGAACGTGTAGATTCCGTCCGGAATTTGGGCAATACCGGCGCGCATCTTACGTTCGGCATAGTCCATCAACTCGTTGCCAGCGGCGAGAACCGTCTCAACACCATATTTCCGGCACAGCTCCTGCATTCGCAGCACGCCGAGACGGTTCGCAGCCACCTGGGCGCGCAGGTCCGACACGCGCTCATGGGGAACCTGGCAGTTCAAGAGGAACAGGCGCTGGATGTCTTCCTGCAACACGCCCTCGCGATAGAGGCGGATCGGCGGAATGCGCAAGCCTTCCTGATAGATATGGGCATGGCCGCGGTCGGCAAAGTCCGAATGGTGGGCGGTGTTGATGGCCCAGGCCACCAGCTTGCCTTCGACGAAGATCGGCTCGGCCAGCACGATGTCCGGCAGGTGGGTACCGCCGCCCTCATAGGCGTCGTTGCCCATGAAGATGTCGCCGGGCCTGATGCTCGCGGCATCGAAATGCTTGAGAATATAAGGAATGAACCCGATGAAGCTGCCCAGGTGCATCGGGATATGCTCGGCCTGGCAGAGCATGCGCCCGGTGGCATCGAAGAGCGCCGTCGAGCAGTCACGACGCTCCTTGATGTTTGTCGAATAGGAGGCGCGGACCAGCGCCTCTCCCATTTCCTCGACAGTGGAAGCGAAAGCCGAGCTGATGACCTCTACGGTGATCGGATTCAACTTGCCCGCGACATTCACATTGGCGTTCATGTTGATTACTTCGCCTCCAGAACGAGATTAAGGTAGGCATCGACTGTGGCCGTCTGGCCCGGCGGGACCACCGTGGTGGAATCCATCTGGTCGATGATTGCCGGCCCTTGCACCACGTTGCCCGCCTTCAGCAGCGCGCGGTCGTAGAGCTTGGTATCGATGAAATCGCGGACCTCGACCATCCACACCGGGCGGGCGCCGGTGACGGCATGGGCGCTATCGGCCCCCTCGATGGGCTGCGGCTTGAATTCGGCCTTGGTCACGAGACCGCTGGCCGCGATACGGAAAGTCACGAGCTGCATCGGCTCGCCCTCGGCGATGAAGCCATAGAGCTGA
Organism: Hyphomicrobiales bacterium; assembly: GCA_930633525.1. Lineage (NCBI taxonomy): Bacteria > Pseudomonadati > Pseudomonadota > Alphaproteobacteria > Hyphomicrobiales > Hyphomicrobiales bacterium. The sequence continues at coordinate 1,664,501 of CAKNFP010000002.1, read as the reverse complement.
CGATGGGCGGCGACGAAGCCGGCCTCGATCGCCTTGAACGTCTCGGCTGTTATCGGGCCCTCCGGCACCGGAACCGAGATCTCGTAGTTCTGGCCGGCATAGCGCACGTCGACGCTGCGCTCCAGCACGCGCGCACCAGCGTTGATCCGCTCGGTGTTGAACCATTCTCCGGCCCGCTTGGCCAGATCATCATAGATCGCGGCGATATTCTGCGTGGTCGCCCGATCGAGACGGGTGAGGCTGGTGGCCGAGAAATCGCTCCGCAGATCGGTCATCAGAAGACCCATGGCGCACAGCACGCCCGGCGTGCGGGGGATGAGCACGCGCGTCATGCCGAGTTCGCGCGCCAGCCGTGCCGCCTGCACCGGGCCCGCGCCGCCGAAGGCGACCAGCGTGTAGTCGCGCGGATCATAGCCGCGCTGGACGGAGATCACCCGGATCGCCTTGGCCATGTTGGCGACGACGATGTCGAGGATGCCATTGGCGGTTTCCAGCATCCCGAGGCCGAGGCGATCGGCGAGCTTCTGCACCGCGTTCACGGAGAGCTGGCGGTCGATCTTCATGCGACCGTTCAGCAGATACTCCGGATTCTGGGTCTGCAGCACGACATTGGCATCGGTGACCGTCGGCTCCTCGTTTCCGAGCCCGTAGCAGGCCGGACCCGGGTTCGCGCCGGCCGAACGCGGGCCAACCTTGAGCAGGCCGCCGTTGTCGACATAGGCGATCGATCCGCCGCCGGCGCCGACGGTGTGGATGTCGAGCATCGGCACCTTCAACGGGTAGCCATGCACGACCGATTCATTGACGATGCGGCAGCGTCCGTTGGTGAGGAGCGCCACGTCCGAGCTGGTACCACCCATGTCGAAGGTGATGAGGTTGGCGATCCCGGTCATAGCGCCGATAGCCTGGGCCGCGACCACGCCGGTGGAGGGGCCGGAAAGCACGGTGCGCACCGGATTCGCGGCGGCGGTATCGAAGGCGATGACGCCACCGTTCGACTGCGTGAGCTGCGGGGGCACCTTGAGGCCGATTTCTTCCAGCTTGCGCTTCAGCGCGCGCACGTAGCCCTGCATCACCGGGCCCAGATAGGCGTTCACCACGGTGGTCGAAAGCCGCTCGAACTCACGGAACTCCGGTGCGATGGCTGACGAAATCGCGGTGAAGGCCTCGGGGAACTCGTCGCGGATGATCTCTGCCGCGCGACGCTCATGGGCATCGTTGAGGAAGCTGTAAAGGAAAGAGACGGCAACGGACTTTACGCCTTGTGCCTTCAACTCACGCACGGCCTCGCGGAAGGCTTCCTCGTCCAGCGCTTCTTCGACGCTGCCGTCCTGCGTCAGACGCTCGCGTACGCCCAGGCGCAAATCACGCGGCACCAGTGTCTCAGGCTTGTCCGCCTGCAGGTCATAGAGATCAGGACGCTTCTGGCGACCGATCTCAAGGAGATCGCGGAAGCCATCAGTGGTGATCAGGCCGGTTTTCACACCTCGGCCCTGGATCAGGGCATTGGTGGCCACCGTCGTGCCATGGCCAAGGAAACTCAGCTCCCCGGCTGAGGCTTCCACGCGCTCCAGCCCCTCGGTGACCCCTTGGGTAATGCCGCGGGAGGGATCGTCAGGCGTTGATGAAACCTTCCAGATCGTCACTTCGCCAGTGATGTCATTGAAGAGGCAGACGTCCGTGAAGGTTCCGCCAGAATCTACGCCAATGCGCCAAGCCATTATGTTTCCCTGAGAATTGTTGGGCATTCGGGTACGTCCACCGCGATTGTAGGACAGCTCCCGGCAGCTCGCCTCACTGCGCATCAAGGCGCTCTGAAGCCGCTCCGTCAATCATATTCTTTATATCGGGACAATTTAATTTATTGAATTCCTATAATCAGAATATGATGCTCATATCTGGTCGCTTCATGCTCCAAAGGCATCAGGTCGTCATTCTTAATTTCTGATTATCAGAATAAAGAGATTATGTTGTATCAATAAATGGAATTGGCTTGACCTAGACCCGCCTCGCTACGTAGTTTGGCCGTCCAGAGAGCCGCCACGACATATCAACCGGACATGCAGCCAGCGCTCTGACAGCACCTGGCGCTGTTCCACGCTCAAGCGGCAAACCATCAACGGGAGATACGGGCCTTGCAGCTTTCCAGACGTCGTCTATTGCAGTTGACTACTGTGGCGGGTGCCGCCTCGCTTCTCGGCGGGCGTTTCGCTTCCGCGAAGGAGCCCCAGGTTCTCCGTATCGGTCTCTCGACCTATCCCCCGCATTTCCGCCCATGGGTCAATATCGGCTGGTCGGGGCATCTCCTGTTCTCGCTGGTGAACCGCAACCTGATCAACTACGACGAGCAGGGAAAGCTCGTGGGTGAGCTGGTGGAGAGCTGGGCGGCCGTCAATCCCACCACCTGGGAATTCAAGCTGCGCGAGGCCAAGTTCCACGATGGCAGCCCGGTCACCTCGGCTGACGTGAAGTGGAACTTCGACGAGATCGCCAAGGAAAAATCCGGCGCCTACATGTTCGACGCGCTGAAGGTCATCAAGACCTTCGAGACCGTCGATGAGCGGACCTTCCGCCTGATCACCGAGGCGCCCGTCGCCACGGTTCCAGCGCTGATGGCGTTTCCCTATTTCACCATTCTCAAGGCCGGATCGACCGCCACCGAACCCCAGGGCGTCGGCGCCGGGCCCTACCGCATCACCGCGGCTGAGAAGGGCGTGAGCATAGAGCTCAAGCCGAACGAGCATTACTTCAAGGGCAAGCCGCCGCTGAAGGGTGTTGTCGTCACCCCTTATGCCGACGAGAGCGCCCGTGTCGCCGCGGTGACCGCTGGCGACGTCGATCTGGTGGACTACGTGCCGTGGTCGGCCATGGCGGCGATCGAGGCCAATCCGGCGCTGAAGCTGTTCAAGAAGGACGCCGGTCCCTTCATGTATCTGAGCTTCAATGGCAGCGGCCCTTTCAAGGATCCGCGCCTGCGCCAGGCTGTCGCCTTCGGGCTGCGTCGCGATGAGTTCGTGAAGTCCGTGTTCTTCGGCTTCGGCGCCGAGATGCGTGGTCTGCCGCGGGCCGCCGACACGCCGTACTACCACCAGGACCAGGCGACCTACTGGGGCTATGACCCGGCCCGCGCCCGCGCCCTGTTGAAAGAAGCAGGCCAGGAGAAGGGCTTCGAGGTCACGCTTCTGGCCACCTCGCAGTACTCGATGCATCGTGACATCGCCGTGCTGGTGCAAAGCCAGCTGGCGGAGATCGGTATCAAGGTGAACCTGCAGCTGCCCGACTGGGCGACCCGCATCAGCTTGGGGAACAGGGGCGTGGGCGATTTCGCCGTACAGGGCAACGCGCTCGACATCATCGACCCCGATACCGCGCGCTCCATCGTCGACCCGACCCTGTCACCCACGTATCTGCGCAGCCGCAACTTCAAGGTCGAGGGCCTGCCTGAACTCTACGCGCGCGGCGTCCAAGAGCTCGATGAGGCCAAGCGCGTCGAGATCTACAAGCAAGCAGACCAACTCGTGCTTGAGGGCACGGCGATCTGCGGCCTTGCCTATCGCGCCCAGGGCTACGCCACCAGCGCCGCCGTGCAGACCGTACCGCTGCTGCCGGACCAGATCTCGGTCTTCTCGGCAACCAATTTCGACCGGATCACGCTCGGCTGATCCGCGAGACGCGGGACCCGGCCGCAGCCGGGCCCCGCGCCCGCTATGACGAACGAAGGACACCTGTATGGGCTGGTTCATACGCCGCATTGCCCAGAGCGTTGTGATGCTTTGGGTCGTGGTCTCCCTTGTCTTCCTGTCCATCAATTTCGTGCCCGGCGACCCGGTCGAGCTGCTGCTGGCACAGGACGGCGCATCGCCTGACCCGGCGACGGTGGAGATGGTGCGTGATCAACTGGGACTGAACCGCCCCCTGTATGAGCAATACATCCAGAAAATTGCCGATATCGTCCACTTCAATCTCGGCACCTCGATCGTCGACGAGAGCTCGGTCGGCGCGGAGATCGCGCGTCGTCTGCCCCGGACCCTGGAGCTGATTGCCGCCGCGGGGCTGCTCAGCCTCCTCATCGGTATCCCGACCGGCGTCCTGGCCGCACTGCGGCCCAAAGGTCTCTTCGGCCGCATCGCCACGCTCGTGGCCGGCACGGCGCAATCGGTCCCGGTTTTCATTCTGGGCTCGCTCCTGGTAATCGCCTTCGCCCAGCTTCTGGGCTGGTTGCCCGCGGGCGGCTTCGTTCCCTTCGAACGCGATCCGGGCAAGCACCTCATTCTGCTGATCATGCCCGCGACGACCATCGCCATCGGCCTCTCCGCCATCGTTTTTCGGATTACCCGCGCTTCGATGCTGGACGTTTTGCCGCTCGATTTCGTGCGCACGGCGCGCGCCAAGGGTGTGCCCGCCCGCCGGGTGCTGGTGCGCCACGCGCTACGCAACGCGCTGATGCCGGTGATCACGGTGTTCGCCTTGCAGCTCGGTGGCCTGCTGGCTGGAACCGTGCTGGTCGAAACGGTTTTCAACTGGCCTGGGCTCTCGGGAATGCTGGTCGCCGGCGTCAATTCCCGTGACTATCCGGTCGTGACCGGTGTCATCGTCGTAGTCGCCGCCTTCTATATTGGCCTCAACTTGCTCGTCGACATCATCTACGGCCTGACCGATCCGAGGGTGCGCAAATGAGAAAGATCTTCTCCAGCCCCTCAGCCGTTCTACTCGCGATCTTCGTCCTGGGTGCGCTGTTCGCCCCCATACTGCCGCTGCACGACCCCTTCGCCATGGATGTCGGCGCGCGCTTCGCCCGCCCCTCGGCCAGCCATTGGCTCGGCCAGGACGAGTATGGCCGCGACCTTCTGGCCCGGCTCGTTTTCGCGCTGCGCTCAGCCATCCTCATTTCGGGCAGCGCGGCCCTCATCGCCGCGGTCATCGGCGTCGCCATCGGCGTGGCCGCGGGCTATGCGCGCGGCTTCTCCGAAATGCTGTCGCTGCGGATCATGGATGTGATCCTGTGCTTTCCGCCGCTGCTTCTGGCGATGCTGGCCGCGACCTTCTATGGCGCCGGTCCGCAGATGCTGGTGCCGGTTCTCGCGCTGGTCTTCGTGCCCAGCTTCACCCGCGTCGCCCACGCCAGCGTGATGACCGTGCGGGCGCTGGACTATGTCGACGCCGTGAAACTGATGGGCGCTCCCACCAGCCGAATCCTGTGGCGCACCATCCTGCCCAATATCGCCGGCCCCCTTTTCGTGCAGTTCAGCTTCGTTGTGGCGATGTCCGTTGTGCTGGAATCGGGCCTCTCCTATCTCGGCCTCGGTGTTCTTCCCCCCGCGCCGTCGCTCGGGATGATGGTTGGCGCCGCGCGCGCCACCTTTCTCGACGAGCCCTGGCTTCTCTTGGCGCCCAGTATCCTCCTGACATTGGTGATCCTTCTCCTCAATGCCTTCTGTGATCACCTGCGCCAATTGCTCGATCCGCGCCGCAGCACCGGAAACTGAGCGGGCCACGCAGGAGAAATGAGAGAGATGACCAATCCGGCCCCCGCGCTTCTTCAGGTTTGCGACCTGGCGGTGTCCTTCCGCTCCGGCGGGCAATGGCGCAACGTGGTGCGCGACGTCAACTTCTCGGTCGCCGCCGGGGAAACGGTTGCCATCGTCGGGGAATCCGGCTCCGGCAAGAGCGTGACGTCAATGGCTCTGACCCAGCTTCTGCCGCGCGACAGCGCGCGCATTTCCGGCCGGGTTCTGCTGCACGGCCAGGATCTCCTCCAGCTTGACGAACGCCGGATGGAGAAAGTGCGCGGCAACCGGATCTCCATGATCTTCCAGGAGCCTATGACCTCGCTCAACCCGGTGATGACCATCGGGGCCCAGATCGCTGAGGCCATCAGCGTGCACCGTCCCGTCAGCGCCGCCGAGGCGCGCGCCGAGGCGCTGGCCATGATGGAGCGGGTGCATATTCCCTCGGCCCGCAGCCGCTATGACGATTTCCCGCACCAGTTCTCGGGCGGCATGCGGCAGCGCGTGATGATCGCGACGGCTTTGGCCTGCAAGCCCGATCTGCTGATCGCCGATGAGCCCACGACCGCGCTGGACGTGACGATCCAGGCGCAGGTCATTGATCTGATCAAGGAACTGCAGGCCGACACCGGCATGGGGGTGATCTTCATCACCCATGACATGGGCGTGGTGGCCGAAGTCGCGGACCGCACCCTCGTGATGTACCAGGGCGATGTGATCGAGACGGGGACCACCGCCCAGATCTTTGCCGAACCCAAGGAGACCTACACGCGCGCTCTGCTCTCGGCCGTGCCGAAACTCGGCTCGATGAGCGATTCGTCGGTTCCGTTGCCTTACCCGACCTACGACCTCGCCCGTGGTGTCATGATCGCCGCGCCGGAGCGACCCGACACCCTGCGCCCGCAGGACCCGCCGCTGCTTGACGTCACCAGCGTGACCAAGCGGTTCGACATGCGCAGCCCGTTCCTGAAGCGGATCGTCGCGCGCGTCCACGCGGTCGAGGATGTGACGCTGACCCTGCGCCGGGGTGAGACCCTGTCCATTGTCGGTGAATCCGGCTGCGGCAAGTCTACCACCGGCCGCCTGGTCACCGGACTCTATCCCTATGACAAAGGCAGCGTGAAGCTCGGCGGGCGCGAGCTCACGACGATCCATCCGGCTGAGCGCGCCCGCGACATCCAGATGATCTTCCAGGATCCCTATGCCAGCCTGAACCCTCGGTTGCGGGTCGGCGAGGCGATTACCGAGCCGCTGCGTATTCACGACCTCGCCACCCGCGAGGAGGAGGCCCGCATCGCCGAGCGTCTGTTGTTGCGCGTCGGCCTGCAAGCGGAAATGGCCAGCCGTTTCCCGCATGAATTCTCGGGCGGGCAGCGCCAGCGCATTTGCGTGGCGCGAGCCCTGTCCATGAAACCCAAGATCATCGTCGCCGACGAGGCGGTATCGGCGCTCGACGTGACCATGAAGACCCAGGTCGTCAATCTGATGATGGATCTGCAGCAGGAGATGGGTCTCGGCTTCCTGTTCATCAGCCATGATATGGCGGTGGTTGAGCGGATCAGCCACACGGTGGCCGTCATGTATCTGGGCGAGGTGGTGGAATTCGGCCCCCGCGCCGAGATTTTCGGCAATCCGCGCCATCCCTACACGCTACGCCTCCTGAGCGCGGTGCCGGTCCCCGATCCCGCACGGCGCGGCCAGCGCAGCGCACCGCCGATACTGGAGCTGAACAGCCCGATCCGACCGCGCGATTATCAAACTCCCAAGCGACGCTACATCGAGATCTCCAAGGGCCATTTCATGCAGGAACCTGGGCAGGAGTGGCGCTGAACCGCAACGTCCGGGATACCTACCAAGATCTGAGAACGAGCTGAGCGAGTCCTGAATATGAGCAGCCTCTCCATCCCCGTCGCCCCTTTCCAGGGGGACCCCGAACTGCCGCAGGCAGTCGATGTGGTCGTCATCGGCGGAGGGATCATCGGCGTCACCACCGCGCTGGAACTCGCCGAGCGCGGGGTCTCCGTCGCGCTGTGTGAAAAGGGCGTGATCGCCGGCGAACAGTCGAGCCGCAATTGGGGCTGGACGCGCCAGATGGGTCGCGATGAGCGCGAGTTGCCGCTCTGCATCCGCTCGGTCGCTATGTGGGCGGAAATCAATGAGCGCATCAGCCGCGACACCGGCTGGCGCCGCACCGGCATCAGCTATCTCTCCTACAACCAGCGCGATCTGAAGGGCTGGCTGACATGGGCCGAGATCGGCAAGCGGCACAATCTCGACGCGCGGATGCTCAGCAAGGCTGAGATCGCCGAGAAGCTGCCCGGCAACCGCGGCGATATTCTCGGCGTGCTGCACACCGCCAGCGACGGCCGCGCCGAGCCCTGGATCGCCGTGCCCGCGATGGCGGAGTACGCCCGCGAAAAAGGCGCCAAGATCCTGACTGGCTGCGCGGTCCGCACCGTCGAGACGTCGGGCGGTGCCGTCAGCGCGGTCGTCACTGAACGGGGCTCGATCCGCTGTCAGGCGGTGGTTCTGGCCGGCGGAATCTGGTCACGGCTGTTCGCCGGCAACATGGGCTTCGACTTCCCCCAGCTCAAGGTCATCGGCCCGGTGGCCCAGGTCGACAATGTCACGGGCGTGACCGACATGCCGATCGGCGCCGGCGACTTCGCCTACCGTCAACGGCTGGATGGAAGTTTCACCATTGCCGTGCGCAACAAGAACCTCGCGCCGATTACGCCTGATCACATCAGGCTGATGGCCGACTTCGTGCCGACCTATCTGACCACTTGGCGCGAGTTGAGCGTGCAGCTCAACGGCATCTTCCTGCAGGAATTGATGACGAAGCGCCGCTGGAGCGGGCAGGATCGCACGCCCTTCGAGGATTGCCGGGTGATGGACCCCAAGCCCTATCCGGGCTTCACCCGCAAGGCCCTGCGCAACATCACGCGCCAATTCCCCGCCTTCGCCAAGGCGCGGGTTCTGCGTGAATGGGCCGGCGTGATGGATGCAACGCCGGACGCCATTCCGGTCATCAGCCCCTTCCACCCCGTGCCTGGCTTCTATCTGGCCTCGGGCTTCTCGGGCCACGGCTTCGGCATCGGCCCGGCCGCGGGCGAACTGATGGCGGATCTCATCACCGGCAGCGCGACGAAAGTCGACGCCAAAGTCTTCGACATCAGCCGCCTGCGCCCGAAATACGCGGCGAAAGGGTAAGTCATGACCGCAAGAGTCGCATTGATCTCCGGCGCGCGACGAGGCATCGGCGCAGCGATCGGGCAGAAACTGCTGGCCGAGGGCTGGAACCTGTCCCTCGGTCTGCGCGGCGGTGCCCTGCCCGATTGGGCTGCCGAAGCGGGCCCGGGCCGCGTCCACTGCCAGGCCTACGAGGCCACCGATCCCGCCGGTGAGGCCGTCTGGGTCGAGGGCGCGATGGCCGCCTTCGGCCGCATCGACGCCATCGTCGCCTCGGCGGGTATCTCAGCCGGCAAATCGGCCCTCGCAGCCGAGGATGACGAGATCCGTCAGATGATGGAGATCAACGTCCTGGCGCCGCGACGACTGGTCAAGGCCGCCTGGCCGGCGCTGACCGCCTGCGGCCGGGGGCGGGTGATCATTCTGGCCTCACTGTCGGGCAAGCGGGTGAAGAGCGCCGCATCCGGCAGCTATGCGCTGTCGAAATTCGCGGCCGTCGCGCTGAGCCATGCCATCCGCCAGGAGGGCTTCGACGTCGGCATCCGTGCGACTGCGATCTGCCCGGGCTTTGTCGCCACCGAAATGGCGTTCTCGCTGACCGCGATGGCACCGGAGAAGATGACCCAGCCCGAGGATCTCGCGCGCATTACCGCGCTGCTGCTTGATCTTCCCAACGAGGCGGTGGTGGCCGAGTTCGCCGTGAACTGCACGCTCGAACCAAACTTCTGATCCGCCGCGCCTCTTTCCCGTTCCGACCATGGCACGCCGCCATGGCAGCCCCTTTCCGCTTAGAGGAGCCAATATGGCCAGCAATGCATTCCTGGGCCTTGACCGGACCTATCGTACCTATATCGACGGCGCGTTCTCCGACAGCCACGCCGGGCTGATCGACGTGATCAATCCGTCAACCGGCGCGGTGATAGGACGTGTTCCAGAGAGCGACACCGCCGAAGTGGATCGCGCCGTCGCCGCCGCGCGCCGCGCCCAGTCAAGCTGGGAAAAGCTCCCGGCGATCGAGCGCGCTGGCTATCTGCGCCAGATCTCGGCGAAAGTTCGCGAGAACCGGGTCGCGCTCGCCGACATTCTTGTCCAGGAACAGGGCAAGATCCGCGGCCTCGCTCAGGTCGAAGTGGATTTCACCGCCGACTATATCGACTATATGGCCGAGTGGGCGCGCCGCATTGAGGGTGAGGTGCTCACCAGCGACCGCCCCAACGAAACCATGCTGCTCCTGCGCAAGCCGGTGGGTGTCGTCGCGGGCATCCTGCCCTGGAACTTCCCCTTCTTCCTCATCGCCCGCAAGCTCTCCCCGGCACTGGTGACCGGCAACACCATCGTCATCAAGCCGAGCGAGGAAACGCCGATCAACGCCCATATCTTCGCGGAGCTGGTGGATCAGACCGATCTGCCGAAGGGCGTATTCAACCTGGTTGGCGGGCGCGGCGCCAGCACCGGCCAGGCGCTGGCCGCCCACCCGGGCATCGACCTCATCACCTTCACCGGTTCGGTCGGCACCGGATCGCACATCATGCAGCTCGCCGGGCGGAACCTGACGCGCGTCAATCTCGAACTCGGCGGCAAGGCCCCGGCGATCGTGCTCAAGGACGCGGATCTCGACCTCGCGGCCCAGGCTATCTTCGCCTCCCGCGTAATCAACACGGGACAGGTGTGCAACTGTGCCGAGCGCGTCTATGTGGAGCGCGACGTCCATGATGCTCTCGTCGCAAAGCTGAAGACGCTGTTCGAAGGCACCCGCTACGGCAATCCGGCCTCCGAGGACGACTTGCATATGGGGCCGCTGATCAACCAGGCCGGCCTCGACAAGGTCGCCGCGGCGGTGGATCTGGCACGCCAGCAGGGCGCGCAGGTCGTCACGGGGGGCCGCAAGGCCGACCTCGGCCAAGGCTACCATTACGAGCCGACGTTGCTCGTGGGGGCCACGGCCGATATGGACATCATGCGCCGCGAAACCTTCGGCCCGGTGCTTCCGATCCAGATCGTCGACAGCTTGGACGAAGCCATCGCCCTGTCGAATGATTCCGACTACGGCCTGACCTCGTCGATCTACACGCGCGATCTGCAGGCGGCCCTGAAGGCCTCGCGCGAGTTGAAGTTCGGCGAAACCTATATCAACCGCGAGAACTTCGAGGCCATGCAGGGTTTCCACGCTGGGCGTCGCAAGTCCGGCATCGGCGGCGCCGACGGCAAGCACGGGCTCTACGAGTTCACCGAGACGCAGGTCGTCTACATCGCCGGCTGACGCCTCCCGTCCCGCTTGCTCCAGCGGGACGGCCTCCCATTCCCTGCTCGCTACTCCCCGCTTGTCCGGGAGGCTGGTTCATGTCCGAAAGAAGAGTGTCCATGCACAAGAAGCTCAAATCCGGTTCCGCCTATGAAGAGCGATACTCCTATAGCCGTGCCGTCGTGATCGGCGACTGGGTTCTGGTGTCCAATACGGCCGGCCGCAATCACGCCACCAAGGAAATGCCGACCACGCCGCTCGGCCAGCTCAAGCAGACCATCTACAACATCCAGAAGGCGCTTCAGGCCGCGGGCGCGGATCTTGAGGACATCGTGCGGGCTCGCATCTATATTCCCGATCCCAGCCACAACCCGGAGCTGCTGGACCATTGGGGCGAGCGTTTCCGTGGCATCGATCCGGTCGTGACCATCACCGCCTGCCCGCTGGCCTCGAAGGAATATCTCGTGGAGATCGAGGTCACAGCGTACAAGGGCGCACGGGAGACGGGCTGGGAGCGCGAGGCCATCTCCCTCGCGTGATGCCGGTTCGGCTGGCCCCGAAGGCGGGGCCAGCGCTTCAATGCACGCGGTTTCCGGCGGTAAGACGTAGCGCAAGTCCGTCTATTTCGGACTGGCTTCGTTCAAAAAATAGATCAAGAAATTCCCAGACTTGGGCTCAACGGGAACTTGAGAGACTAAGGTCGCGTTTTCCACCACAGGCTGCTGCTGAGGTGGATTGCATGTTTCCATACACGCATGTCTTGTTTCGGAAGCTTGGTGCCGCTCTGCCGGTGTGTTTCCTCGTGCTGGCAATGGGAGCCGCACAAGCCCTCTCGGTGGATGAGATCAATAACGCCGGGCGCCCCCTTCCGGCAAAGGCCAAGAGCCACCGCCCGATCGCATCGCTCGTCAAGACCCAGACATTGCTGGCGCGTCAGGGGATCTCTCCCGGTGAGATCGATGGAATGGACGGCGACAATTACAGGAAGGCGATCGCCGAGTTCCGGCGCCAACGCAATCTCGGCGCGGGCGACGTCGTGGACGAGGCCACATGGCGAGCCCTGCAAGGCGATACGAGCAAAGACATCCTCCGCGACTACAGTGTGACCAAGGAGGACATGAAATCGAAGTTTGTCGGGCGCATTCCCCATGATTATGCCCGCCAGGCGCGTATGAAGCGCCTCGGCTACCAGAACGCGCGCGAAATGTTCGCTGAGCGCTTTAAGATGAGCGAGGATCTGCTGCGATCCCTCAATCCCAAAGCCCGTTACCGCAGGCCTGGCGAGATGCTTTACGTCATCTCGGCGGCACGGAAACTCCCGTCCGATGACGCACGGACCATCGAGGCTGACAAGGCGATGAGCTTGGTTCGCGCTCTGAATGCGGCAGGGGAGACGATCGCCAGCTATCCCGCCACCATCGGCAGCACGGACACACCCTCGCCAGAAGGTGAATATCAGGTTGTGCGCGTCGTGAGGAACCCCAGTTACCACTACGACCCCGTCAAGAATTTCCAGCAGGGCCGAAACAAGCGCCGGCTCGTGCTTGCCAAGGGCCCGAACAATCCGGTCGGAACGGTCTGGATTGAGCTCTCGAAGCCCACGTTCGGTATCCATGGAACGCCTGAGCCGTCACGCATCGGCAAAACCTCGTCACACGGCTGCGTCCGACTCACGAACTGGGATGCCCAGGAACTGGCTCAACTCGTCAAGCCGGGTACAACCGTCCGCTTCATCGATTAGCCGCCAAGGCCAAACCCCGCGATTGCCCCTCTTCATCGATTGCGAAAGGGGGCCGGACGTCGCTGATCTCGCGGACTCGGAAACGCTATACGCCTCATGACATTGAAATCCCGAGGTCGATGACGGCCCAGAAATAGATTTCATACGCGTTCGATACCAGGTTCGTCCAAAGCTTACGCTTAGCTTTTTCAACCTGCTGGGACTCTGGCGATTCCTGATATTTACCTTGCAGTGCAACCCCACTATTGACGAAATCTTGATTCAATCTCTGCAGGTCTTGGATAAGATCGACAAACCTACGAAGCGGTCCCCCAACGGCACCAGCGAGCCGAACGCCTACGATCCACCGGCTACGCCTGGACCGCAGTACCAGAACCACTCAATACGCCACCCAGCCCCGCCTACTGGGGTTAGCCGAGGTTCTCCCCATGCCGGCAAGGAAGTCCTTACCGTGCAAATCGTACAGGCTACTCTAGCCGCCATTTCTTCCGCGACCGTTTCAGGTGACTGCGACCTTTGTGGTTGCCTCGACGCTGCCCGCCGTTGGAAGCACTCAGACGGCTTCGAGAGCCAGAGCGATACCCTGGCCGCCGCCGATGCACAGCGTCACCATGCCTCTGCGCAAGCCGTCGCGCTTCATCGCATGAAGAAGGCGCGTCACGAGAATGGCGCCCGTCGCTCCGATGGGGTGGCCATGGGCGATGGCCCCGCCTTCAACATTGACAATATCCGCCGGCAGGCCGAGCTCCCGCGCGACCGCGATGGGCACCGCCGCGAAGGCTTCGTTGATCTCGATCCGATCGATATCTCCGAGAGACCAACCGGCCTTCTCAAGCGCCTTACGAACAGCCGGCACCGGACCAAGCCCGAACAACCCGGGTTCGACCGCTGAGACACCATGGGCCACCAGCTTCCCGATCGGTTCGATGCCTCTGCCTTCGGCATGGCGACGCTCCGCGACGATCATTGCGGCGGCCGCGCTGTTGAGACCCGGTGCATTTCCCGCAGTGATCGATCCATTCGGGCGGAACGCCGGCTTTAGCTTCGCTAGCACCTCCATGGTGGTGTCAGGCCGCGGCGCCTCGTCGGTGGCGAAGACTTCGGTCCCTTTGCGCCCCTTCACATCGACGGGGACGATCTCTGCCTTGAAGTGACCGGCCTTCTGCGCGGCGTGAAAGCGTTGCTGAGAGCGCACGGAGAACGCGTCCTGCTCCTCTCGGGTGATCTGCTGCTTCTCGACCAGGTCCTCGGTGTGCCAGCCGGAATGCTCCCCCGAAAAGGCGTCGTTGAGGCCATCGGTCATCATGCTGTCGAGCACGGTCGCTGGCCCCATCCGATATCCCCAGCGTCCGCCTTCCAGCAGATAGGGCGCACGGTCCATGTTCTCCATGCCGCCGGCAACCACGAGGGCCGCATCCCCCGCCGAGATTTCCTGGGCCGCGGAGACGATAGCCTGCGCGCCGGACCCACAGACGCGGTTGACGGTGAGCGCCGGCACGGTCACCGGAACCCCGCCGTCCACCGAAGCCTGCCGCGCGGGATTCATGCGGTTTCCGGCCTGGATGACGTTCCCCAACACCACCGCATTGACACCTGCGGGATCCAATGCCGCGCGCTTCAGAGTCTCGCGCACCACAATAGCGCCGAGCGCTGTGGCGGGCATCGTCTTCAGCGCACCGTTATAGCCGCCGATCGGCGTGCGGACGGGATGAGCGAGGATGATCTCAGCCTTATGCATGGCATGTTCCTTCTTGGAGTACGCAACCGCGTGATGCGAGGACTCTCGCGCTACGCGGCAGCTGGCTTGAGCGCGGGATGCCGGGGCTCCCTGATGGCGACGATGGAAATGGCCGCGATGAGGCAGAGGATGCCGGCGATGAGGAAGGCTGGCAGGTAGCTCTCATAGGCCGTGCGGCTGAACCCGCCGCCCCAGGCCGCGAAGGCAGCACCCAGCTGATGACCGGCGAAGATCCATCCGAAAACGAGGTTTGCCCGCTCTCCGAACCGGTCGGCCGTGAGCTTGATGGTGGGAGGCACGGTGGCGACCCAGTCGAGCCCGTAGAAGACCGCGAAGATCGACAGCTCGTAGAAGCTGAATGAAGTGAATGGCAGGTAGATCAGCGAAAGCCCGCGCAGGCCGTAATACCAGAACAGCAAGTTGCGGCTCTCGAAGCGGTCGGACAACCACCCCGAACCGACCGTGCCGGCGAAATCGAAGACACCGATGACGGCGAGCATGCCCGCGGCGGCAACCGGCACAATGCCGAAATCGCCGCACAGCGACACAAAATGCGTCTGCACAAGGCCATTCGTGCTGGCACCACAGATGAAGAAGGTCCCGAACAGCACCCAGAAGGTGCGTGAGCGCGATGCGTCCCGCAGCGCCACGAGAGGAGAAGCGAGCATCGCTGCGAACGATAGCTGTGCTGGAGCGGGAATAGGTGTCGGATCAGCCGCGCCATAGGGGGCGAGCCCGATATCGGAGGGTCGGTCGCGCATCAGCGTCAGAACGACAACGGCAGCGAGAAGCAACATTCCGAGGACGAGACCGAGAGCAGCGCGCCAGCCAAAGGCCTCGGTCAGGCTCGCGAGCAGCGGCAAAAAAACGAGCTGGCCTGTCGCCGTGCTCGCGGTCAACAGGCCGATCACCAGGCCGCGACGGGCCGAGAACCAGCGTGTCGCCACGGTCGCGCCCAGCACCAGAGCGGTCATTCCGGTTCCGAAGCCGACGACCACGCCCCAGAGGAGGAATAGCTGCCAAAGCGTCGTCATCGCGAATGAGCCGATCACTCCAGCTGCGACCAAGCTCAACGCGGTGGCCGCGACACGCCGGACACCGAAGCGGTTCATGAAGGCCGCAGCAAACGGGCCGAGCAAGCCGAACAGGACGAGACGCACAGCAAAGGCCGAGGAGATCTCTGAGGCTGACCAGCCGAACTCCTTCTGCAGCGGCCCGATCAACACGCCCGGCGCGCCGACCGCTCCGGCCGTCACCAGCATGGCCAGGAACGTCACGCTCGCCACCACCCAGCCATAGTGAAGACCACGGCGGGCCAGGATGGCGGGAAGGCCGGAGGCTTCCGCGAAGGCAGGCGATGACATGGTCTTTTCCAATCTACGGGTACATACCCGTTTCAAGCGAAAAACTAGAGCAGCGCGTTGATCTCACGAAGCGCCTGCAAGCGCCGTTCGCCGATACGACGAACAACTTCGGCCTGGCAATCGTCCCATATCGGCTCGGCCTTCCGCAGCATGTCGGCACCATGCCCGCTGAGGCTTACCTTCGATTCGCGCTGGTCGTCCCCGCGCCCCATCTCGACCAGGCCCATCTTCTCGATAACGCGGATGTTGCGGCCCATCGTCGAGCGGTCGAGATGCAGTTCCCTGCCGAGTTCGGTCAGGCTGACCGGTTGACGACGCTCGATGTTTCTAAGCAGCGAGAATTGCGAGATATTAATGCCGATCGGTTCCAACGCCGCATCATACAGCGCCGTTAGCTTGCGAGTCGCGGTCTTCAGATGGATGCAATAACATGGGATCGACATCGATGCGGGTATATACCCGATTGAGATATGCTGTCAATTCCTGCCGAGTTATCTCGGCGCAGCTTCACTACTGCGCGTGCCACTCCATCGCAAACGTGGATGCATGGCTGGCATTATCGGATTTGGATAGGCGGATGAGTGGCGGCTCGTAAATCCAGCCCGGGAACCGGCACCTGTGCTTTCAGGATGGAGCCTGTCTCGGATTCCGTGATGAAAAGAGTTCGCCGGTCAAGGCCGCCATAGGCGAGATTGGTTGTCAGCCGTCCCCGGCATGAATTGATTCGATAAGTCGGAATGCCGAGACCGTCGAACATCCATACGATGCCCATGCGGTTGTGGCAGACCGCGAGCCCACCCTCCACATCCACCGCCAGGCCGTCGGGCCCGCTGAACCCGCCGGAGAAGGATTGATAAACGCCGACCTTATGTGTCGAGCCATCGGCGAGGAGTGGACAGCGCCAGACCTGCTGCGCGAAGGTGACCGCGACGAACAATTGGTTCTCCGTCGGGTTGAGCGCGATGCCATTAGGGCTCGGCACGTTGTCGAGCAGACAATCGAGCTGCCCGCTGCGCCGCAGGCGAAAGACGCGTCCTGTCGGGTCCTGCAGGCCCGTATTGCCCTGGTCTGTGAAATAGAGGTCGCCGTTGCGGGCGAAAACGAGATCGTTCGGCCCCTTGAAGCCCGGTTCCAGCCGGTCGCGCCCGAGATAGGCGCTGATGCGGCCGCTGACTGGATCGAGATGCATGATGCCGTTCATGCGATCGGCGATATAGATGTCGCCGTCGCGGTGGACCTTCAGGCCATTGGGCGCTCCGTCATACTGCGCGGCGATGGCCACTTCCCCGCCCGGGCTGACGCGCAGGATCCGGCCGAAAGGCGTGTCGACCACGTAGAGATTGCCATCGGCATCGAAGCTCGGCCCCTCCAGAAAAGAATGCGTATCGCCGAGTCCGGACGCGGTGAGCCACGGTGAGCTGCGCGGCTTCAGGCCGAGTTGGGCCACGACATCGGCGAAGAGCGTGGTTTCGATGGGTGACGGCGGCGGATAGAGGCTCATCCCTTCATCCCTTGACGCTGCCGGCCGCGAGACCCGCGGCCATGTAACGGCGCGCCAGGAAGTAAAGTATCGCTGGCGGCAACGAATAAAGCACACCCGAGACCATCAGGAGCGGCCATGGCGCGGAATCGTCACTCAGGAACTGCCCGAGCATGACCGGCAAGGTAATCCGATCCTCATCCGACAGAAGAAGGAAAGCGTAGAGATATTCGTTCCATGACAGCATCACCGCGAAAGCCCCCACCGCCACGATGGTCGGCACCATCAGCGGAAGGTAGACGAGGCGGAAAACCTGCCAGGGACTGGCGCCGTCGATCTCAGCCGCCTCGTCGAGTTCACGCGGCACGCTGCCGGCGTTCTGCTGCAATACCCAGATCGCATAGGGCGTGGCGAAGGTCGCGATGGTGATGATCAGCGCCCAGCGGCTGCCGAGCAGGCCGTAGGACCCCATCACCTGATAGAAGGGAATGGCGAGAAACGTCGCTGGCACGAGATAGGTGATGAGGGCCAGATGCGACGCCAGGCCCGCGAAGCGCGGCCGCAGCCGGGTGATCGCGAAACTTGCGGTCAAGCTGCAGGCAAAGACGATGACACAGCTCGCAAAGGCGACGAACACGCTGTTGCCGAGTTGCAGCCAGAAGCGTGACAGGTAGTAATTGTCCTGCGTCAACACGATGCGATAGTTGTCGAGCGTCGGCGCGTCGGGCCATAGCTTGCCCGCGAAGCCTTCCCCCAGCGGCGTCAGAGACAGGATCAGCATGTGGTAGAGCGGCAGCAGTGTCCATAGCAGGATAAGCACGCCGACGACGATCAGTCCGGCCTGCCGGAGAAGCGGCTTGAGGGCGATCTCACGCATCGGCGTTCCTGCGCAGGCGTCGAGTGAGCACGATCACCAGCGGCACGAGGATCGGCAGGGCCGACATCAGCGTGACGATACCCGCCTGGAAATCGGCATGGCGGAAGGCGTAGCGGATGCCCATAGTGGCGAGCGTGTTGGTGCGCTCCATGGGCCCGCCGCCGGTGAGCAGATAGATGCTGTTGAAGTCGCCCAAGGACCAGATCGTCGTCAGCATCGTGCTGGTCAGGAAGACGTTGGCGATGGCCGGAAATGTGACATAGCGAAACTGCTGGACGCTTCCCGCGCCGTCGATCCGCGCGGATTCATACAATTCTTTCGGGATACCGAGCCGCGCAGCCACCAGGATCATGGTCCAGAATGGCAGATACTTCCAGATATGGACCGTGATGATCGACGCCATCCCGTAGCTCGGGTTGGTCAGCCACGCGGGACCATCGACACCGAAAATCTGAAACAAAAGATTGTTGATCATCCCCCATTCAGAATTCAGCATCCAGCGGATGGACAAGATCGAGGGGATATGCGGCACCGCCCAGGGCAAGATGAACAAGGCGGCGATGATACGAATGGCGCGCCCGGGCAGCACGAAGAAGCTGGACAGGCCAAGGGCCAGCAGCATCTTCAGCATCACGCCGATAACAATGAAGAGGAATGTATTCCAGAGCGTGCGCGCATAGATCGGATCGGCGATCACGCGGCCGTAGGCTGAACTGTCTGTCGCAAGAAAGAGCGCGTAGAGAATGGGATAGCTGACGAAAGCCACGAACATCGCGGCGAATGGCATCAGAAAGAAGAGCGCCCATTTCTCCTTGAAACTGAGAAGCGGTCGCCCGCTTCCCAGCCACTGGCGCGATGAATCGACGTCCGGCAAGGCCGCGCCACTCAAGGTCATCGTTCAGCTCCCGAGCAGAACTTTCATGCGCTCGCTGAGTTCATCCACCGCTTTGTCGGTCGTCCAGCCGTCGATGACGATGCGGCCGATGGCCTTCTGCCACAGCTGCTCCTGCATGACCTTGGCATAGAGACGGTTGTAGGCCTGTGGATAGGGGACATTCTGCACCTGGGTGAACTGGCGCACCATGGCGGCGCGGTGCGGATCGTCCGTCTGCGCGTAGAACGGATCCTCGATCAGCTTCGGCATCACCGGCATCCACCGCCCGCCGGTGGCCTTGAGCATGGGACCGATGTTCTCGGGCTGCAGAAGCAGCTTGAGGAAGGATTTCGCATTGTCGATATGCGGCGAATCCCGGAACACCAGCACCTGCTTGACCGAGATCATCGCCGGGGTGGGCTTGCCATCCGGACCATCCGGCCACGGCACGGTGCGGATCTCGTTGCGGTAGACGTCCGGGCTCTTGGCCTGGAGGGACAACGGGATCGACAAGGTCGGGTTCATGACAACGACGTTCTTCTTGTTCAGGAAGGATACATTGTCATCGACACCGTTCCAGTTCACCGCGTCAGGCGGCGAACACTTGGACAAGATCGGCTTGGCATAGCTGTCGAGCGCCGCGATGACGCGCTTGCGCACCTCCGGATCGGAGATCTGCAGCTGGCCGTCGGGATTGACAACCTGCGCACCGAAGGCGTTCAGCGCGAGGTGAATATTGAAGAAGGGGTCATTGGAACTGGTGGAAGATCCCTGGCCGACACCATAAATGCGGTCGCCCTTGGCGCGCAGGGCCGGTTGGACCTTCTCACACCAGAAATCGAAGAACGGCTGCCACTGCTTGGGCACGTCGGCTTCAGCAAACCCGGCCTTTTCAAGAAGATCTTTCCAGTAATGCACGTGAGGCGTCATCTGCACCCAAGGCACTGCGTAGTAAGCGCGCTTGTTGGTCTTGCCATTCAAGAGATAGGCGGATTGCAACGGCCCCTTTTGGAACTGATCGGAGATCGGCTCCAGCACGTCGCTCATATCCGCTAAAAGGCCGTCATAGGCCCAGGTCGGCGTGTACGCGAGATCATAGCCGAAATCAAACGTCAGATCTGGCGGGCTTCCGGCCTTGAGCGCCGTCACCACCTTCGCTTCCGTATCACCGGTCGTGTAGAAGCTGACCTCGGCAGTCTTGCCGGTTTGCTTTTCCCACAATGCAACCACGCTTTTCAGCGCGTCGTCCTCTTGCGGATTTGTGCCTTTCGTCCACCAGATGGTCAGATCGGCTGCGGCGACAGCGCTTGTCGTCGCGACAAGCGCGGCTATGGCGAGCCAAGCCTTGAAACGACGCATATCAATGATCCCCTCGTGTTAGTTATGAGCATGACGAAACCACGCAAACGACCTCGTCGCGGCACGCCATTCTGACGGGCATGCCAAGCCATGCTAGGACCACTTGTATATTTGTCAAACAAAAATGCGACGCCAACACGCACGTCTACCGTTAATCGCGGCCATAAACTGAGAGGGCGACCAGCGTCCTATCAGACAAGTCGACAACTGGGCCGAGCGAGCATACGGATTTGATCTCCCCTCGACCTCGGCGCGTGGCGGTCAAGGACGATATGGCCAGTCTGCTGAGCACCGCTCCAAGTTCCATAACGATCGCTGTTACGATCCGCTGCAGATCGGCAGAAAGAAAGCTGGCTCGGCATCACGCCCAAACCGCGAAAGCCCCGCGCTCGCCATCCTCCCTTGGGGAAAATATCGCGACGTCGCCTCGTTCGCTTGACGTGAATGGCGAAGCGCCGCGGGCCGGTGCCAGGCTTTCGCGGAGAGGAATGCGGATGGGCGGCGCTAGATGGCAGACAGGACGATTTTTCCTATATGCGCATCCGCTTCCATCAGCCGGTGCGCTTCGGCCGCCTTGGCCAGCGGCAATACAGTATGGATAACCGGTCGCACCGCGCCGGTTTCGATCAGCGGCCACACACGGGCTTTCAATGCCTGGGCCAACGCGCCCTTCTCGGCCGTGGTGCGCGGCCGCAACGTTCCGCCGGTCAAGACCAGTTGTTTGGTCATGATATCGGCGAGATCGATTGTCGCCTCACTGCCACGCAGGAAGTAGATTTGCGCGATGCGCCCCCTCTGGCGCAGAAGCTTCAGGTTGCGGGCGGTGTAGTCCCCGCCGACCATGTCGAGGATCACGTCGACGCCCGCCCGATTTGTCCGTGATCGGATCTCCTCGACGAAATCCGCTTCCCGGTAATTCACCGCATACTTGGCGCCCAGTCTGACGCAGGCGTCGCATTTAGCGGACGTGCCAGCCGTGGCAAAGACCTCTGCGCCCAGCGCCGCACAGAGCTGGATGGCGGTGGTGCCGATGCCGCTCGCCCCGCCATGGACCAGAAAGGTCTCGCCGGGCTTGAGCGCGCAGCGATCGAACACATTGGCCCAGACGGTGAAGAAGGTCTCGGGCAATGCCGCCGCCTCAGCCATGCTCAGGCCTCGCGGGATCGGCAAGCACTGCGGCGCGGGAGCGAGAGCGAATTCGGCATAGCCGCCGCCATTCACCAGCGCCGAGACCCGCTCGCCTGGTGGCGGCCATTCCACGCCTGGGCCGCAGGAAACAACCTCGCCGGCGACCTCCAAGCCAGGCAACTCGGAGGCGCCGGGCGGGGCGGGATAGCGTCCCATCCGCTGCAAGACATCCGGGCGATTGACCCCGGCGGCATGCACGCGGATGAGAACCTCGCCCTCGCCGGGGTGGGGACGCCGGCATGATACCGGTGTCAGCACCTCCGGCGGGCCCGGACGAGCAATCTTAACGGCCATCATCTCGTCATGAGAGAGGCCACTCGGGGAAAGGGCACTCATTGTGTCTCCCAGCCAGGCCGCCGCTGCCCAACACAGGAGCGGCTCCGTGCGGTCCTCACGCGGCTATGCGGAAGAGGCCATATTCAAGGTCATAGAGGCCTGATTGGATCGGCCCTTCCGCCCCTGCCGCGGCCAGCGCCTCATCGCTCAGCAGCGCGCGCGCCACGCGCTCAAGTGTCTCGGCATCACGGCTGCCCTCGATGAGGATCAACCAGTCCGGTCCGATATCCTGCCCCGGGTTCACCTTGAACTGGATGCCCTGATTGACGGATGCATGCATGGCGCGATCATCGATGCGCCCGAGATGGCAACTCGCGATGCCGGGCTCGTCCACGAGCCGGGGCAGGAGGTTGTGCGCGAGCAGGCGGCGCTGTTCCTCTTCGCGCCCCGGCGTGACCCGGAAGCGCAGGGCAAGTATCGATCCCCCCTGCCCGCTGCCGAGCGAGAAAAGAATGCGGAAAATGGCGCGGCTGTTGTTGAGCAACTCCTGCCGCCGCGACCAGGTGCTGTTGAAGCGTACATTATTCATATACTCTGGACCTGAGATCGTGTCGGGGCTCTTCGTCTCGTAGAGAACAAAGAACTGCTTCGGCGCGCGCACAGCGACGAAGCGACGCCCGGAGCGAAAGCCGGCATTTCCGAGCCGCTCGGGCATGTGCTCGCGGTTGTGCCACTCGTAGAAATCATCCAATTTTTCCGGGGCAATGTCGAACCACAGACCCAGGATTCCGTCACCGGCGAGCGCCATTTCATTCCTCCTTTGAAGCAAAATTTATCTCGATTTCATTGAATTGAGACAGATGGATATTCGCGTTTATTATTGCGCATTCACGCCGAACAACCCCAACAAACTGTGAAACCAGCCCATATATCCACGCAGATCCCTTATATCTCCCGATTTCAACTTACATATCATCTTCTATTCTGTAATTCGTGAATCCAGGACATCGCGTAGACCATCGCCGACGAAGTTGAGCGCGAGCACCACGGCAAAGAGTGCGAAACCGGGGAATACGCTCATCCACCAGGCATCCCAATACTGCATGCCGGACGAAAGCATCGATCCCCAGCTCGGCGTTGGAGGTTGGGCGCCGAGGCCAAGAAAGGAGAGCGAGGATTCCGTGATCAGCGCGGTCGAGGCGGTGAGCGACCCATAGACCAGCACATTGCCGATTACACTCGGCCAGATGTGGCGGAACATGATCCGAGCCCGGCTGGCGCCAAGCCCGCGCGCCGCTGACACAAAATCCATGTGTCGGATCGACAGTACCTGCGCCCGCACCAGACGGGCAAAGTTCGGGATATTGACGATGGTGATCGCGATCATGGCGTTGACCAGCGTTGGGCCGAGGACCGCGACGATGCCAAGCGCCAGGATCAGCGTTGGGAAGGCGAGCATCGCGTCGATCACGCGCATGATCACATCATCGACCCATCCTCCTGCGTAGCCCGAGATCATACCGACGATGCTGCCAACGACAATGGCGCCGGAGACCGCAATGAGGCTCACCTGCAGAGAAACCTGCGAACCCCAGATGATGCGCGACAGGATATCGCGACCCAGATCGTCTGTACCAAGCCAATGCGCTGACGACGGCGGCGACAGGATCGCATCATAATCGCTGACGCTCGGATCATAGGGCGCGATCCAGGGCGCAACGAGCGCCATCAAGACAACGAACGCGCAGACACAGAGCCCGAGGGCACCAAGCCGGTGATGGAGCAGAGAATTCAGCGCTAGGCGCCATCGCGGAGCTGAGCCGGATGGTTCCGTCCGCAGCGCAGCCTCTGGGGGCATCGCAGCGTCCACGCGAGCGTTCTCCGCCACGATGCCAGCAGACTGAGAGTGCCCTCCTGTCATCGCAACACCCTCTTGTCGATCCATGAATAAGCGATGTCGATCGCTAGGTTGAGGAAAAGAATAGAGGTAACGATAACGAGAATAGCGCCCTGAACAGCGGGAAAGTCGCGGTTGAAAATACCGTCCACGACCATCTGCCCGAGCCCTGGTATCGAGAAAATGGACTCCGTGATCGCCGCCCCGCCGAGCAGCGCGCCCATTTGTAGCCCGACAACCGTCACGATCGGGATGAGCGCGTTGCGGAGTGCATGGCGCAGGATCGTACGCCGCTCGCTCA
Organism: Hyphomicrobiales bacterium; assembly: GCA_930633525.1. NCBI lineage: Bacteria > Pseudomonadati > Pseudomonadota > Alphaproteobacteria > Hyphomicrobiales > Hyphomicrobiales bacterium. The sequence goes on along the minus strand of CAKNFP010000002.1, from coordinate 1,640,465 downwards.
TACCCTTCGCGCGCGCGGTCCGCACATAGTCGGCGGACAGAACAGACAGCATCGAGGTTCTCGTTTGCCGTAGGATGAGCCCGGCCAGAATGGTTCCCAGCGTGACCGCAGGCAACAGCATCAGTCGTAAGCTGTCCATCGGATCGCGAAGAAACGGTACGTAGCCGGAAGGCGGCAGCCAGCGCAGATGAATAGAGAACATCATAACAAGAAGCATGGCGAGCCAGAAGCTGGGCATTGCCATGGCGAACATTCCGACTGACGTGGCGGCGACATCCCCGAATGTATTCCGCTTGAGTGCGGCAATGATGCCGAAAGGCACGCCGATCAGGATGGCCAGAATAATCGCCATGACCGCGAGTTGCGTCGTCGCCGGCACGCGCTGCAGTAGCATGTCGCTGACTGGCTCGCCATTGCGCAGCGAACGGCCGAAGTCGCCCTCCAGCACATTCTGCGCCCACCTTGCGTATTGCACCGGCAAGGGTAAATCGAGGCCCAGCCGGTCGCGCAGGGCAACTCTGTCCGCCAGCGACGCATTCTCCCCCAACATCGACAGTGTCGGATCACCGGGTAGAAGCAACGTCATGGAGAAGACGGCGACGCTGACCAGAAATAGCACCGGCAGCATCTGCATCAGACGAGAGGCGATGTAGCGGATCATGAGAGTGCTCGGAGGGAGGTTGTCGTCGCGATGCCCTGAGGCGCGGAGGCAGACACCAGATCGTCGCGAATGCAGGCGGCCAGGCGGCCTGTGCCCACCGAGCGCAACGGCGGAACCGCGGCGGCACAATCGGGGAGCGCATGTGGGCACCGGGTCCGGAAGACGCATCCCGACGGGGGGCGCATCGGGCTTGGAATTTCGCCCTGCAGCACGATGCGCTTACGCCGCGCGGTCGGATCGGGGATGGGGATAGCTCCAAGAAGCGCCTGGGTATAGGGATGCCGGGCTTGCTGAAACAGGTCCGCGGTTGGCGCCACTTCAAGGATCCGCCCGAGGTATAGCACGGCCACCCTGTCAGCGACGTTCTGCACGATCGCCAGATTGTGGCTGATGAAAAGCACGGTCAGCTTGAGTTCGCGTTTCAGGTCGCTGAGCAGGTTCACCACCTGCGCCTGGGTCGACACGTCGAGCGCCGACACCGCTTCGTCCGCGACGATGAATTCGGGTTCGACAGCCAGGGCGCGCGCGATGCTCAATCGCTGCCGCTGACCACCGGAAAACTCATGCGGGAAGCGGCTGGCCAGCGTGGACGAGAGGCCGACGGCCCCCATGAGCTGATCGATGCGTGCATTGACCCCATCTCGCCCCCGCGCGAGGCCGTGGATATGCAAGGGCTCCGCCAGCATATCCCGAACCCGCATGTGCGGGTTGAGCGAGGCGAATGGATCCTGGAAGATCATCTGCACCTGGCGCCGGAAGGCGAAAAGTTGCCGCGCGTTCAGGCGGGCCACGTTATTGCCGTTGTACAGAATGTCACCCGCTGTCGGCGTATCCAGTCGCGCGACCAGCCGCCCGAGCGTGCTCTTGCCCGAGCCTGATTCCCCCACAAGGGCCAGGACCTCGCCTTGCTCCACGCTCAGGTTCACGGCATTGACCGCGTTGACCCGCGCAACCTTGCCGAATATGCCCCCCTTCAGCACGAACTGCTTGTGTAAATCGCGCACCTCGACCAGCGTCATAGGACTGATCCTCTCCGGCTGGCTGACAAGGGATCCGCCTGGTCAATCTCCCTCCAGCGCAGGCAACGCACCTCGCCGCCGTCCTCGGTTGTCTCGATCCGCGGCTCCACCTTGTCGCAAAGCCCCGCGAGAGCATGCGCGCAACGCGGGTGAAAGCGGCAACCCGCCGGCATCCGCGCGGGGTCGGGAACCCGCCCGGGGATGGAATAGAGCGCAACGCCCCGCGGCTGCGGCCGATCGATGCGCGGCACCGAGGCGACGAGACCGAGGGTGTAGGGATGGCGCGCGCGCATCAGAATCGCCTCGACACTGCCGGACTCGACCACCTGCCCCGCGTACATCACGTGCACCCGATCAGCGACTTCAGCGATCACGCCGAGGTCATGGCTCACGAACAGCATGCCCCGCGATCGCTCCTGAAGCCTGCGCAACGTATCGAGAATCTGCGCCTGGATAGTTACATCAAGCGCAGTCGTGGGCTCGTCAGCGATGACGATGCTTGGGTCGCAGGCGATCGCCATGGCGATCATCACGCGCTGACGCATGCCGCCGGACAACTCGTGCGGCATGGCAGCGAGTCGCGCACGAGCCTCTGGAATGCCGACACGGACAAGCATGTCCTCGGCGTGTTTCCTGGCATCCGGACGGCTTTCCCCACGGTGTACCATGAACATTTCTGAAATCTGCTCACCAACGGTCAGCAGCGGATTCAGGCTGGTCATCGGCTCCTGAAAGATCATTCCGATCTCCATGCCGCGAATGGACGTGAGCTCCGACCGAGGCAGGGAGGAGACATCGACCAGCGTGCCAGATTGCCGGCGCAAGAGAATGTTGCCGGAAACATGCATGGTTGACGGGAGAAGCCGCATGATCGCAAGGCTTGTGAGGGACTTTCCGGAACCGGATTCACCCACGAGTGCCGTGCATTCCCCCGCGCGAATGGTCAGCGAAACCTCGTCGACCACGGTCCGCGCGCAGTCGCCCTTGCCAAGGCGAATGCTCAGCCTCTCGAGCCTCAGGATGGCGCCATCGACTTCTTGTGCATCCGGGTGATGCGCCACGCCCGCCACACGTCCGGTTGAAGATTCCATCTGCATACAGAGGTGCCGCCGGTTTTGACTGGAAGGACGCGCGGACGGCGGAACGCCACCCGCGCGTTCTCCTGCAATCACTTCTTGAGCCAGAGATTATCGTACGTCATGGCCTGGGTCGCATCGAGGCGGATGTTATGCAAACGCTTCGACACGGCGGCCTGAGAAGGTATCCTGATTAGCCAGCTAAAAATATAATCGTTGGTCACGTTCTCCGCCACTTCGCGATAGAGCTTGCGGCGGATCTCCCGGTCCAACTCGCCCCGTGCTTGCTGGACCAGCTTCGTCGTTTCGGTTCTGTCAACGCCGGTGACGTTGAAGACACCGCTCTTGTCGAAGAATTGCGTGTAGAGACTATCCGGATCGACATTATGCTCCATCCGGGCAATGAGGAAATCGTGCTGAAGGGCGTTCATCTTGTCGAGGAACCCTTGGCGCTCCACCACCTCAATCTTTATCTTCAAGCCGATAGCGGCGAACATCCCCTGTACGAGCTGCGCGATCTGGATGTCGGGATCACGCTGGATCACCATCAATGAGGCCTCGCCTTTGAAGCCCGACTTCTGGAAGGCTTCACGGGCACGGGCGAGATCATAGGTGTGGCCGACCACCGAGGGGTCATAGACCCACATCTCGTGCGGCGACTCGACATATTTGAGGACGCTGCCAACCGCGGGCGCGACGACCTTGACCAGCGCTTCCCTATTGATTGCGAGAGACACTGCCTCGCGCAGGTCCCGGTTGTTGAAGGGAGGCTTGGACACATTGAATGCGATATACTCCAAAATTCCTTTGCCGGTGTCGAGCAAGGCGAGATCGGTACTTTTGGTAATCTGATCAAAATCCTTGGGCAGGAGGTAGTCGATGAACTGGACATTGCCGGACCGCAGTTCAACGAGACGCACGGCTGAGTTTGGCTGGACCGTGACCTGTATTTCATCCAGATAGGGCAGCGGCTTCCCATCCGAGCCCATCCGCCAGTAGTCCGGATTCCGTTTGGCGATGAACTGATTGCCGGACCAGGATGCAATCTTGAACGGTCCCGTACAGGCCGGCCGGCGTCCAAAATCCTCACCCAGTTCCCTGATCGCCTTCGGTGAGCAGATCGAGCCCTCGGCGCTGGCGATACGCACCAAAGCCAGGGCGCTGCGTACCTTGAAGTTCACCCGCACGGTATAGTCATCGACCACATCGACCGACTGGAACATGTCGGCAGCGGCGCGCTTTCTATGCTCTATCGCCGGATTCATCAAACGTTCGAAGTTGAATTTCACCGCCTGCGCATTGAAGGGCGTGCCGTCGTGAAACTGGACGCCCTGGCGCAGGCGAAACAGGATCGACTTGCCATCGTTCTCGAACTCCCAGCTCTCAGCGAGCCATGGCTCGAAATCGTATTTACTGTTCTGAAATACGAGCTGCTCCGCGAAGAGGTTCAGAAAAGTCCTGTCAGCACCCGCGGCATTTCCGTAAAGCGGGTCGAGACTGGCCGTCGTCAACTGGACTGAAAGGTTGAGTGTCCCGCCTCTCTGTGGCGTATCGTCAGCCTTGGCCGGCAAGGCCATGGTTCCACCTATCAAGCCGGCCATGGCGGACACCATAAGGAGTCCGCGGCCTATGGTTCGGAGTGGCTTGAAAGCCAAAATGTTCATAGCGTCCTCCCGTTTTCGACCAAGCCGGCCTTTAAGGCCGTGCATCTTATTCAATCTATTCGACGTATGGATCTTATCTAGCAGACCGCTCTTTTCTTTTTAATTTTTATACGCACCTAAGGATATGGATATATAATAGTGATACATTTCTGTTCATGGTATTTTCCAGCGCCAGAAATGTACTGCCCTCTCAATCAATCGTATTCCCGCCGTCGATCACCCATGCCGCGCCGTTTACATGTCGGGCCGCGTCCGACAGCAGAAATGCCACCACACCCGCGACGTCATCAGGCTGCCCGAGCTTGCGGGCGCTCTTGGGCGGGGAGGTCCTGCCGCGCTGCTCATGCTGAGCGAATAGCGACCGGATCATCCTTGTCTCGATAGGCCCCGGCAGGACCGCGTTCACCCGGATGTTATATGGGGCAAGATCAAGAGCGGCCACTCGCGCGAGCCCCAATGCCGCGTGTTTTGAACTTACGTAGCCAGCATTCGCGGGGCGACCGCGGATGGCTGAGGTCGAGGCCATCACCACCATGGCACCGTTGTTGCGAGGGATCATTCGCTGGCTGACATATTTGATCCCGAGGAAAACACCTCGGGTGTTGACCGACCAAACCTTCTCGAAGATGTCGTCGCCATACTCCCAGATGGGCCCAACGATACCTTCGATTCCCGCATTGGCGACAAACGCCTCGATGGGCCCGAAATCGCTTTCAACACGCGCCACAGCGCGCTCCACGGCATCGGCGCGCGAGACATCCGCGCCAATTGATAGCGCGCGCCGGCCGGCCGCCCTGATGAGCTCCGCCGTCTCGGCGGCGGCGTCTGCATTGATGTCGATGAGCGCCAGATCCATGCCGTCCTCGGCAAGACTTAACGCAATCGCGCGACCAATTCCCGCGCCAGCTCCCGTAATCAGACCAACTGTCACCGACGATCTCCCTGCCTTCGCCAATAGATGCTTCAGCGCGTCGCTTCGCGTGTTTCCAGCGCCTGTCGCACCGCGCGGCCCCGGCTCTTGGATGGGTCCCAGTCCCCGCCGACGCTGGCGCCGCCATCGACGACCAGAGCGTGACCGGTGACGAAGCTGGCATCCGGCGAGGAAAGCCACGCCGCAGCGGCCGCTATGTCCTCGGGTCGTCCGGCGCGGCGCAGAGGCTGCAGATCGACGAAGGCGGCGCTCGCGGCCTCGACTGAGGCGCTCAAGTCCGCGCCCGCCAGTCCCATCCCGCGGCCGAACAGCGGCGTGGCGATATAGCCCGGGCAGATACAGTTGACTCGCACGCCCCGGCGCCCGAGTTCCAGCGCCGAAGTCTTCGTGAGGTGAACCACGGCGGCCTTGGCGGCGCTGTAGATGTGGCCCGAATTAATGTGGGTTGAGATGCCCGCGATGCTGGCGATGCTGACGATCGAGCCAGAACCGCGCGGCAGCATGGCCCGTGCGGCATGCTTGATCCCGAATACCACGCCGTTGAACAGCACCCCGACCGTGTGCGGCAGGCGTTCGGCGTCGAAATTCTCCACCCCGCCGCCGCCGTCGCCGATGCCGGCGTTGTTCACCATGACGTCGAGCTGGCCGAAGTTCTCGATCGCCGCGGCAACCAGGGCGACCACGTCTTCCTCCTGAGCGACATCGGTTCGCATCAACCTGCTGCGTGCAGGATCAAGCTTCAGTGCTTCAACTGACGTAGTGTCAGCATCGATGCTGCCGATCACCACACGGTCTCCCTGAGCCAGATGCCGCTGGGCGATGGCAAGCCCGATTCCGCTGGTTCCGCCAGTAATGGCAACCACCTGTCCTTCGCTCATGGCGCGCCCTCCCTTCGCTTGCCCGGCAGCCGGCATTCTTCACCGGCAATCTGTAGAGGTCAATAATAAAACGAACGAACGCTCGCTTTATTATTGACCCACCCTCGTTCAGTCCGCCCCCGCTGCGGCTAGCCCACGACGGGCGAACTGGCGCGCGAGCGGCCCCACCCGCACAGCATCCCGGGAGGCCGCATTGCCAGCGCGGGCCCGGTCCGTAATACCGATGAAAATGACCGCGAAGCGGAACAACGCAAAGGCGACATGAAACGGCGTCAGCGTTGGTCCCGTCCCCGCGACAGCGTGATAGCAGTCGATCAATTCCGCCTGCTCGGGCAAGCCGAGTTCGCGCCTATCCAACCCAAGTATGCCACCATATTCGTCCGGCGCCGTATGCCAGGGCATCGCGGCATAGCCGAGATCGGCCATCGGGTGGCCGAGCGTCGAGAGTTCCCAGTCGAGAATGGCAACGACCCGTGGTGCAGTCGGATGGAACATGAGATTACCGAGACGATAGTCGCCGTGGGCGATCGACAACACCCCGTCATCCGGTGGCATAGCCTGCTCCAGCCACGCAATGAGGTGGTCAAGTTCGGCGATCCGCGCGCTGGGAGACTGGGTGTATTGCCGGGTCCAGCGGGCAAACTGGCGGCGGAAATAATCACCGGACCGGCCGAAATCGCCGAGGCCCACCGCGTCCGGGCGCACGGCATGCAGCCTTGCCAGCGCCTCGGCCGCGGCAAGGTAGAGAGGCCGCCGTTCGGCAGGCGCGGCCTCCGCCAATGCGCCATCATGGAATACCCGTCCCTCGACACGCTCCATCAGGTAGAAGGGCGTGCCGATCACCGCATCGTCGGCGCAGAACAGGATGGTCTCGGGTACTGGCACCGACGTCTGCCGCAGCGCCTTTAGCACCCGGAATTCGCGTTCGATGGCATGGGCGCCGGGTAGAAGCGTACCATCGGGCTTCTTGCGCAACACCATGTGCCGGTCGCCGTGATCGACGAAATAGGTCGGATTGGACTGACCGCCGCCGATCCGTTCCAAACGCAGCTGCGCCACCCCGAAACGCGCGTCAAGATGGTCACGCAGCCTGTCGAGGTTGAAGCTGGTTGCCACAGGCGGTTCAACCATCTCTCGTCACCAACTGCAGGACCCTGTCGCGCAACAGGAATTTCTGGATCTTGCCGGTGGCGGTTTTCGGCAAGTCGGCTTCCACGAAAAGGCTGGGAATCTTGTAGTGCGCCAGACGATTCCGGCAGAAGCTGCGCAGTTCGCCCGCGTCGAAACGCGCGCCCGGGCGCAGTTCGATGAAGGCTGCGGGGGTCTCCCCCCATTTCCCGTGGGGCATCGCCACCACCGCGGCCATGAGGACCGCCGGATGCCTGTGAAGGACGCTCTCGATTTCAAGGCTTGAGATATTCTCGCCACCCGAAATGATGATGTCCTTCGACCTGTCGCGGATCTCGATGGTGCCGTCGGCGTGGCGGACTGCGAGATCGCCAGTGCGAAAGTGATTGCCAGCAAAGGCCTGTTCGGTCGCTTCGGCATCACGATAGTAACCGGCCATCAGCGTGTTGCCGCACAGCGCGATCTCTCCCATCGTCGTGCCATCTGCGGGAACGTCGGCGCCCTCAGGGTTGAGAACCCTTGCCCGCCCGGCCGTCACATGGCGAAATCCTTGCCGGGCCAGGGCCGTGGCAACTTCAGCCGGCGCGGCCGAGCGCTCAAGCGCCGTCAATGTCCGCAATGTCGCCGGTCCGTAGGATTCCGTCAGGCCGTAGAGGTGGACGAGTTCGAAACCCAAGGCGCTCAGTTCGGCGATCAACGCCTCCGTCGGCGAGGCACCGCCAGTGGCAACGACAACGCGGCGGTCAGTATCCCTTCCCGTCTTCGCAGGATGATTGAGCATCATGTAGAGAACCACCGGCGCGCAGGCCATGTGGGTGACCCGATGGTCTTCCATGGCCGGAAAGATCAGCGCCGGATCAGGACGGTCAATGCAGACATGGAGCCCGCCCGCCGCCGTTACCGCCCAAGTGTGGCACCAGCCGTTGCAATGGAACATCGGCAGGGTCCAGAGATAGGCCGTCTCCTGTGTCAGGCCCAACGCCATGACATTGCCAAGGGCGTTCAGATAGGCGCCCCGATGATGATAGACGACGCCCTTTGGCTGGCCGGTGGTACCCGACGTATAGTTCAAGCAGATTGGCTGCCATTCGTCGGTCACCCCAGTGTATTCGAGCCGATCGACCTTGTCGTTACCATTGAGGAGGTCAAGCCCGTCCTGCCCCGCATCGTCGGCCAGCACCAAGTATTCAGCGCCCGTTGCGATCCCGAGTGGCGCGCTCGCCGCGTCGGCAATGACGAGCCTGCTCTCGGCATGCTGGACGATGGAGGCAACGGTTTCAGCATCGAGCCTTGTATTGATGGCGTTCAACACCGCGCCGATCATCGGCACCGCGTAGTGCGCCGCCAGCATTTCGGGACGGTTGGTCGCCAGAATGGAGACGACATCGCCGCCACCGACGCCGTGGGCACGCAACGCCTCAGCAAGGCTGACAACGATCCCGCCGAATTGCGCATAGGTCCACCGCCGGTCGCGCCAGACAACGGCCGGCCGATCGGGCCAGACCTCGATGGCGCGAACGAGGAACTCCACGGGTGTCAGCGGCACATGGTTCGCAGCTCGTGGCTGCAGACAATGGTCAAAGCGCACGTTCTCCCCCCACGGCTTCTACTCGTCGACTGGCCATGACCAGAAGTCGAGTCCCTCTTTATTGAGCAGGTTGTTCAGCACCATCATATGAACCTCGTCCGCTCCATCAACCAGGCGGGCCTGGCGTGCATAGCGGTAGATCCATTCAGCGACGGTATCCTTGGAGTAGCCCCGCGCGCCGTTCACCTGAATGGCGCCGTCGGCGGCGTTGTGCAGCACGTTTGCCACGTGGATTTTGGCCATCGAGGTCTCTTTGCGCGCGAAGGACCCCTGGTCCAGCGCCCAAGCGGCCTTCATCACCAGAAGCCGCCCAATCTCGATGTCCATCGCCAGGCGGCCGAGCAACATCTGGATCGACTCGCGGTCGGCAAGCCGTATGCCGAAGGCTGATCGTTCGGCGGCATAGCCGCGCGCGATTTCCAGGCAGCGCTTCGCAAGCCCCAACCAACGCATGCAATGGGTCAGACGTGCCGTGCCGAGGCGGATCTGGGTGACCTTAAGTCCATCCCCCTCATCGAGCAGCCTGTTCTCGACAGGTATTTCCAGACCCTCGAAGACGAGCTCGCAATGGCCGCCGTGCTCCTCCGGGCCCATGATCGGAATGCGCCGCTCAATGCGCCAGCCGGGGTCGGCCCGGTCGAAAACGAAGGCTGTCAGTCCGCCACGCGGATCGTCCGAGGTGCGCGCCACCAGGATGAAGTGCTGCGCCTCGCCAGCCCCGGTGATGAACCACTTGCGGCCGGTGATCACGTAGGTGTTGCCCCGGCGCTCCGCCGTTGTGCGGATCATCGAGGGATCCGAGCCACCGCCTGGCATTGGCTCAGTCATCGCGAAAGACGAACGCACCCGGCCCGAGGCGATCGGCTCGAGCCAGCGCGCGCGTTGTGCGGGCGTCCCCACCGCCTCCAGCAGCATCATGTTGCCGTCATCGGGGGCGGCCGAGTTGAATATCACCGGCCCGAAGAGCGAGCGATTCATCGCCTCGTAACACACCGCCATGCCGACCCGCCCGACCCCCTGGCCGCCATTCTCTGGCCGCAGTTGCAGGCACCACAATCCCTCGGCGCGCGCCTTTGCCCGAAGTTCTTCGGCGAGGTCCAGCCGAATGTTCTCATGGGCGTCGTAGCTCGCCGGATCTCCCTCCAGCGGTATGAGATGTGTCTCCACGAAGGCAGAGATCCGGGCGCGGTAGCGGTCGATCTGCCGGGAAATCCTGTAGTCCATTGCGCTTCCCTGAAAATTCGATTCTAGAGCGGCGAGACAAGATGCCCGCCATCCACCACAAGGGACGTTCCCGTCATGAAGCTGCCGGCCGCGGACACCAAAAGCAGCAGTGCGCCGTCCAAATCCTCGGGACGGCCCAGTCGCCGTTGCGGGATCCGCTTGATCAGCGCTTGCCCTGCTTGGCTTTGGAAGAATTCACGGTTGAGGTCCGTTTCGATATAGCCGGGGCACAAAGTGTTGACGCGGATGCCATGCCGCGCCCATTCCACCGCCAGCACCTCCGTCAGCCGCACAAGCCCGGCCTTGCTGGCCGCATAGGCCGCGAGGTTGCCGGCAACGCGATGGCCGAGGATCGAGGCAACATTGACGATCGTGCCGCCTCGCCCATCGGCGACAAGCCGCTCCGCGACGGCGCGCGCCACGAGGAAAGCACCGCGAAGATTGGTGTCGTGCGTGCAGTCCCATTCCGCGCAGGAGAGTTCAAGCGCCGGTTTCGCAGCGCTGATCCCAGCAGCATTGATCAGAATGTCCGGAGGTCGCGGCAACCCGGCGATCGCCGCTTTGACTGCGTCGGCGTCAGTGACGTCAAGCGGCAGGCCTACAACAGCACCAGCTGTCTCCGCGATGTCCGCGCACAAGCGGTCCAAAGCCTCGCGACGCCGTGCAGCCAGGATCACTTCGGCGCCTTGCGCGGCGAGAAGCCGTGCGAAATGCTGCCCTAGGCCTGATGACGCGCCAGTCACCAGCGCCGTGTTTCCCCTCAGTGTCATTGTTCTGACCGTTTTTTTCGAGCGAGTGCTCGCTATATATCTGAAGCGTGGAGCAATGCAAGCGCCTTTGCGCACCAGCGTCTGGAGAAAATGGCATGTTTCGTCGTCGATCGGCCGAGCCTAAGCCTTCGACCGCATTGCTCCCGACGCGCGGCTCACGGGCTTGGCGCCAATGGCCGCCTCGATGAACGCGCAGACCATGTCCGAATATTCCAGAGCAGAAATACTCCGGCGCCGCCATTTCGATCGTTTCACGTACCAGTCTTGCAACATCGGCTTGATGAGGGAAGCAGTGAGCTCCGGATGGTCGACCGCGAAAACGCCAGCAGCAACGCCCCGGCTCAGGACGTCCGAGAACACCCGTTCTGTCCACTCCTCGCTTCTCACCGCCATTTTGCGGCCGACCGGCGGGAAGGACTTGGCCTCCATGAATGAGAAGACGAACCAGGGCAGCATGGTTTCGGTCAACGCGACATGGGCATTGATGAGCCAGCGCAGATGGGCGGCCGGGTCGCCCGCAACGGAAGCGGGGGCACTTTCAAGCACCGCCGTGACCGATGACGAAACCTGCCCTAGGATCATCATCAACAGCGTGTCCTTGCTGTCGAAATAGGAATAGAGCCCGCCCATGCTGACACCCGAGACGGTCGAAATCTCGCGCAACGAGGTCGCGTGAAAGCCCTGCTTATTCGATAGCTTCAGAATCGTGTCGACGATCTGGGCGAGCTTGGCCACAGCAACATGCGGCTTACGCGTGCGGATCGTGCTCTGATGCTGTTCGAGAATGGCCGTGCACAGGCCATTCATCGAGAAGTCGCCGATATGCGTGAGCTCCACCTGCTCGCCCGTCACCGTAAACCCCTCAGCTAGCGACCGCTCGACCGAATATCCGCCCTTACGCCCTCGATGGGGCGAAAAGTGCTTTACGGTTCTGTAGCCTTTACGCACCTTCTGAGGCAACCGCTCACATTATTTCCCATAATGATTGCGAAGGGCATCCGGGACGTTCAATTGGGGCGGCGCTAGGGACGCACGTCAGTTTCGGCCAGGGAGCAACACCTCGACACGGCTCAATGGCTTAAGATCTGCGAGAGGAACTCCCTGGTGCGTGGGTTGCGCGCCGTGCTGAAAAACTGATCTGGCGGCGCGACTTCAACTATGCGGCCGGCATCCATGAATACCACCCTGTCAGCCACGGCACGCGCAAAGCCCATTTCGTGGGTGACACAGATCATGGTCATGCCATCGCGCGCCAGATCAATCATGGTATCGAGCACTTCCTTGACCATTTCGGGATCAAGCGCGGAGGTTGGTTCGTCGAAGAGCATCACCTTGGGGCCCATGGACAGGGCACGCGCGATCGCGACGCGCTGCTGTTGGCCGCCGGATAGTTGGGCCGGATATTTGTCCGCCTGATCACGAATGCGGACGCGCTCAAGCAAGGTTATCGCCTTCGCGCGGGCTTCGCTACGGCTCGCCCTTCCCGTTTTCACCGGCGCCAACATACAATTCTCCAGCACGGTCAGATGCGGGAAAAGATTGAACTGCTGGAAAACCATTCCGATTTCACGCCGAATATTCTCGATGTTCGGCATTTTCTCGGACACATCCGACCCGTCGAAACGAATCTCGCCGCTCTGATGGCTCTCGAGTTGATTGATGCAGCGAATGAGCGTCGATTTGCCGGAACCAGAAGGACCACAGACAACAATTTTCTCGCCGCGCCGGACCGTCAGGTCGACATCATTCAGCGCCTGAAATTTGCCGAACCATTTGTTCACGCCCTTCAGCGAGATCAGGGTGTCGGGGGTGCCGACGGGTGAAATATCCATGGCAGCAATCATGTTCAAGCCGTTCCGCCTAAAGGTCACTCGTCAGCTTTGGCAGATCGCTATGCAACCACTTGCGGTTAATGTCATTGAGCTCGCCGGAGGCCAGCATGTCGCTGATCTGACCGTTAACCTCCCCGGCCAGCGCGTCACTACCCTTGCGCATTGCGACACCTTGCACCTGCTGATAAAGAGTAAATTTCGTTTCGTAGGTCGCCGCGAGTTGCTTCGCCAACTCGAGCGCCACGAGAGAACTGACCACGGCCGCGTCCACCTGCCCGGCCAGAACAGCCTGATAGACCGCGGTGATCTCATCAAACCGCTGAATCTTGGTATTGGCCGGGGCATTCTTGGTGACCTGCGTGTCCTGCGGGCTGCCGCGTGCCACGCCGACGGACAATCCGCCGAGGTCAGCGTAGCTTTTGATGGGAAGATCCTTGCGCGCGTAAAGCACGCCCTGAATCGCCGCGTAGGGTTGAGAGAACAGAACCTGCTCCGCCCGTTCCTTGGTGATGGCCAAGGACGCGACCAGCATATCCACCTTGCCGGTCTGCAGGAAGGGAATGCGGTTAGGGCCGGTAATCGGCACCAGCTTGAGCTTGAGCCCCATCCGCTTGGCAAGCGCCTTCGCAACGTCGATGTCGAACCCATCGGGCTCGTTTTTCTGGTTCATGATTCCGAATGGCGGAAAATCAACGAGAACACCCACCTTGAGCTCGCCCGCGGCCTTGAGTTCCTGCAGGTTACTCGGTTGCTGCGCCAAAGCCGTGGTCGCCAGCGAAAGCCCCAGAACCGCCACGGCAAAGCGTGCGACCCTCCCCATAAAGCCGATCATGTTATCCTCCTCGTTCAGATATCGTATTGTTTGATTGGGCCAGCCATCAACCGGCCGTCGGGGATAGCCTCCGCTCCAGGCGGGCGCTCAGCAGCGAGAGCGGCCAGCAGAGCATGAAATAAATGCAAGAAACAATGCCGAATACCAAAAATGGCCTGAATGTAGCATTGTTGATGATTTGGCCTGTTCTCGTGAGCTCAACAAACCCGATCAGTGCTGTCACCGATGTCGATTTGATTAACTGCACGACAAAGCCAACAGTTGGCGGCAAAGCGATCTTGAAGGCCTGGGGCAGCACCACGTAAGTCATCAATGTCACATAGGTCAGGCCCAATGCCTTCGAAGCCTCTACCTGACCTCTGGGAACCGCTTCGATGCTGCCCCGCCAGATGCCGCCGAGGTAGGCGCTCGCATGCAGCGTCAAACCCAGCGCCGCCGCCAGCCAGACATTAATGTCGTACCCCAATACGTTCGCCCCGAAGAACACGAGAGCGAGCTGCATCAGCAGCGGCGTGCCCTGGAATACCACGATATAGCTCGCGGCCAGGCGCCGACCTATGGACCAGTTCCCCGTCCGGAGCAAAGCTATCGCCATTCCACCGATACCCCCGCATATCAGCGCGATCAGCGACAAGAGAAGCGTGAACTGAGTGGCAAGGATGAGGGTTGTGAATTCAGCGAAGCCAAAGGGGCGTATCATTGTCGAGCCTACTTTTCGGGATAGGCGAACAGAAGCTTTGACGCGAGGTGAAAAAGCCACGCAAAGCCAACGCCCATGGCGAAGTATATAGCGGTGACGATGATATAAACCTCGAAATTAGAGAATGTCTGCGAGGCAACATCGTTCGCGACCGAGGTCAATTCCTCCGCCGATATAGCGGAGATGACGCTCGACTGCAGCATGAGAAGAACATATTGACTGGTCAGCGCCGGATACACCGCGCGAATGGCCGGCCGAAGCACGACATAGAAGAAGACCTGAACCTTGCCGAGACCCAGAGCCTTGCCCGCCTCGACCTGCCCGCGCGGAACGGCCTCGATCCCGGATCGCAAGATTTCGGTAACGTAAGCGCCGACATTCAGGGCCATAGCTATGAGCGCCGCGATGTCGGGCGAAAAGCGAATGCCTAACGACGGCAGGCCGAAGAAGACAATAAATATCTGTACCAGAAATGGTGTATTGCGAACAATTTCGACATAGGCGGAGACGATGAGCGCCGGCAGCCCGGGACCGGACGTGCGAATAATGGCACATGGCACAGCTAAAGCCAAGCCAATCACCATTGCCGTTGCCGACAATTGAATAGTCATCCAAGCCCCGAACAGGAGCTCCGGAAAACGTTCAAGTATCGGCTCGAATCGGAAATTATAATCCATCGTCTTGTCAAGCGGTCAGCCACATATGATCTTTTACAAGCGATTGACGAAACGAGGAGATCGCGATCC
The DNA here is from genome assembly GCA_930633525.1 of Hyphomicrobiales bacterium. Taxonomy (NCBI): domain Bacteria; kingdom Pseudomonadati; phylum Pseudomonadota; class Alphaproteobacteria; order Hyphomicrobiales; species Hyphomicrobiales bacterium. The sequence continues at coordinate 1,625,416 of CAKNFP010000002.1, read as the reverse complement.
AGATCGAATATATCGGCGCGCAGACAGCGCGATGTCGGCCAAATCACTCGACCGAAATCGCGGATATTGTTGCCGCCATACCCCTCCCCGCTCATTCGCCGGCGCCGCGGCACCGCGAAGAGATGGCGAACATAACAAATAGGTCACACCGGCGTCAATAATAATTAAATACGAAAAATCAGTATGATAGAAACTTTCTTGGATTGACAGCTATCCAACTTATTAAATAAGTTTGGCGCGAAAGGAGCGCCTTTTGGTCTCAGATCGAAGCTATCTCTCAAGCGGCATTGCTGATCGCCTCATCGAGCTCATCGCGCTGAAGGAGTTCGGCGTGGGCGATCCATTGCCTGCCGAGTCCGATCTCGCCGAACGGTTCGGGGTCAGCAAGCCCGTGGTTCGCGAGGCGCTCAAGCAGCTCGCGGTTTTTGGCGTTGTTGAACTCCGGCAGGGGCGTGTAGCGCGTATCCGCGCGTTGGATTCCTCGGCACTGGAAGGCTTTTTTCGCCTCGCCATACGCTCGAGCGACAATGGGTTTCGTGAGGCCGTCGAGCTGCGCCGCGCGGTTGAAGTAGACCTCGCGGAGCTCGCGGCCAGGCGCGGCACGGCGGAAACACTGGCACCTCTCCATGCCGCGTTCCTGAAGATGCAGCGGAATGTTGATTCACTTGAGCCATGGCTTGAAGGCGACTTCGCATTCCACATGGCCTTGGCTGATGCGTCAGGCAATTCAATCATGCGCCATACACTGCATGGGCTGAGCGGTGTACTCCGCTATACAATGCGCGTTCTCGGCCTACAGAGCGATTTGCGCGACGCGCGCGTGACACTGCGTCGTCACGAATTGGTGCTGGACGCGGTGATGGCCGGTGATGGCCCTGCCGCGGCCATCGCCATGCGCCAGCATTTCGATGTTCTGTGGCCGTTCGTCGACATTATTAGCAATGACCGTAGCCGTCTGGCGCGCATCTAAGAGGTGCTCATGGAAACGCCCGTGCAAGACCGCGTTGTCCTGCAGATGACAGATTTGCCCGAGCAGGTAGCGGCGACGCTTCGCGAGGCTTTCGATGTGCTCCGCTATCCCTCGGCCCCTCAGGAACAGACCCGCTTTCTGCAAGTCCACGGCGGAAAGATCAAAGGTGTGGCGGGAACAGGCAAAAGTGCGGTCACCAAAGCTGTCCTCGAGGCGCTTCCCAATCTCGAAATTATCTCGGTAACATCTGCAGGACTTGATGGCATTGACGTAGCGGCCGCTGAGGCACGCGGCATCAAGATCGCAAATACGTCGACTATATTGGCCAATGAAGTTGCAGATCTCGCGCTGTGGCTGCTTGTTTCGGTGGCGCGGAACCTGGTTCCAGCCGACAGCTTTGTGAGGGCCGGGCACTGGCTGAAGGGGAACTATCCTCTTGGTCGTTCTGTGGCGGGTATGAAAGTCGGCATTCTTGGCCTCGGCCATATCGGGAAAGCGATCGCTTGTCGCCTCGGCGTCATGGGCGCGTCCATTGCCTATAGCGGTCGACAGCAGCAAGCTGGCGTTGCCTTTCCCTATTTTAAGACGGCGGATGAGCTCGCGGCCTGGAGCGACTGTCTCGTCGTCAGTTGTCCAGGCAATGAGGAGACCCGGCATTTGGTCGGCCAGGCGGTTCTCAATGCCCTCGGGCCCTCGGGCATCGTGGTCAATATCTCGCGCGGCACCGTGATTGATGAAGATGCGTTGGTTGCGGCCCTGAGCGACGGCATGATCTTCGGCGCTGGGCTAGATGTGTTCGCTCATGAGCCGGAGGTTCCCGCAGGTCTGTTGCAGAGTGACCGTTCGACCCTTCTCCCACACATCGGCAGCGCCACCCATGAGACCCGCGCCAGAATGGGCCAGGGCATGGTCGATGCCCTTTTGAAACATTTCCGATAGGCTCATGGCCATGCGACTATGAAGCCCTGTTGGAGTGCGACGTTGCCTGATCTGCGGATGCAGGAAACATCAGGCGCGCGGTCATCGGGACAGGCACAGGCTCCGCCGTGGATACCAAAGCGCCCCTCGTGAGAAATACACGATCCCCAAACAATGCTGAAATTAAGAATAGATAATTCGTAAATCGAGAGCCGAACAGGATCGGAGAGGAAATGATACCGGTGCCGCAAATCAGCCGCCCGCCCCGCGCCCTTGTCGAGGGGCTTGCGAATATCGGATCCGCAACCGCCAGCAGCGAATTGTACAAATTGGGAATTCGCAACCCTTTCATGCGTGGTCCAGCGCCTCACACCAAGGGAAAGAGGATTGCTGGCCCAGCTATCACTCTTCAGTTCATGCCGAAGCGCGAAGACCTATACGGCGAAAGCGAGTACACTGATCGGGAGAAGCAACTTCATCGTCACGCTCTCTATCAGGCTGAGCCCGGCGATATCGTTGTCGTGGATGCCCGTGGGGACATGGACAGCGGCATTTTCGGCGAAATGATGCTGACCTATTTTGCCGGAAAGGGCGGCGCCGGCATGGTGATCGATGGCTGCATCCGCGATTCTGCGAAAGCCTTTAATCTCGACCTGGGGCTTTGGCTCCGCGGCACCACGCCGAATTTCCATACCCAGACCGTGCTCATGCCGCACGCGGTGAATATCCCGATCGCCTGCGGAGGCGCCTATGTGGTGCCTGGCGACATCATCATTGCCGACGACGACGGCGCTGTCGTGGTGCCGATCGCCCTGGCGGAGGAAGTGCTCCGGCACGGGAGCCAACACGCGGATTGGGAGGATTTCTCGCGAGAACAGCTGGCGCGCGGTGGCGACCTCAGGCGCTATTATCCACTCGCTCCCGAAGCGGAGGAGGAATTCGCGCGCTGGCAGGCACGTCAATCAAGACCAGACCACGAGTGAGGCGGCGATGAAGATTACAGATATCAAATGCGCCGTTATCTCCAATAGTCCGGTCATTCGCGTTACGACCGATGAGGGCATCACAGGCTGGTCGCAAATCGAGACGCCGAAGCCCTATATGAAACCTGCTGTTATGCAGCTTAAGAACTATATTATCGGCGAGGATCCGGTCAACGTCGAACGTGTTGTCCGCCGCATCAGGTCGCGTGGCGCGTTCAAGCCATGGGGGGCGGCCGTCAGCGCCATAGAGACGGCGCTGTGGGATATCGCGGGCAAGGCGCTGGGCGTGCCCGTCTATCGATTGCTCGGCGGAAAGGTGCGCGATTGCGTGCGCGCCTACCGCACGCTTTACCATCACGAAATGACGGCCGAGCACTCCCCGGAGGGCTATGTGAGATGGGCGGAGGCGGGATTGAACCTGGCGGGTGACTTCACCATGTTCAAGCTTCCGACGGCTTTCCATTCCGCGTTTGTGCAGGATGTCGAGGGCTTCTACTACGGCGAGGTCCAGCGGAATTCGCCGCTCCCCTATCCGCACAAGGGCCTCATGAGCGAGCGGGGGTTCAATTATCTGGTTGATTGCATCACGGCCGCCAAGGAGCGCCTGGGGGGCGGAATCGGTCTGGCAGTTGATGCCGGTCCCGGCTTTCTGCCGCATGACGCATTGCGCTTCGCCAAAGCTCTTGAGCGACTGCATCTTTTGTGGGTCGAGGATATGATTACCGGCGACTACACGCCCTATGTCAATGCCGACGTCTATCGTGATGTGACCCATAACACCACCACGCCTATTCATACGGGCGAACAGATTTATCTTCGTCAGAACTTCAAGAACCTCATCGAAACACACGCGGTTAATGTTATCGGTCCCGATCCGGCCGACGTTGGCGGCTTGGCCGAGCTCAAGTGGGTTGCGGAATATGCCGACATACATGGCATCGCCATCGCCCCGCATGGCACGGGCAATGGCATTTTCGGACTGGCTGCCTTGATTCAGGTCTGCGCCACGCTGCCAGACAACCTCATTGCGTTTGAATATCCGGCGCGGTTTGAGCCGTTCTGGTATGACATAACAGAAGGTTTTGAAGGAATTCCGGTGAAGAATGGGCTGATCGCCGTTCCCGATCGCCCCGGCCTTGGCGTTGAATTCATTCCAGAGGCAGCACGTCGATATCTCGCTCCCGAGGACATGGACTTTTTCGATTAATGGGGTTGGTGATTTTTGCTACGCCCGCAGGGTATTTTACCCCAATCGGCAATATTACATCTCTATTTTTCCCCGGAATCCACCGAAGAAAACTTCAGAGATCAAGAGTTGCGCGGAGCGCATCCCCGCGCGCCTTCGGCGTTCAAGGCTCAGGCCTCCCGCCAACGCGCGGGGTAAGCATACGCGAATTCGGGATATATTATCACCCGACCGTTTTCTACCTTGGAAACTCTGTGAGATTTGGCTAGCCGTCCAGCCCGTTGGCTTTTAGAAAGGCGTGAAGCTTTGCTTGTTGTGGCGGGTTCAATGGCCAGGCGGAAGGTGGTCGCGTCGGCCCACAATCTCGCCCCGACGACTGAAGTGCAGCTTTGACGACAGTCACATTGGTACCATTCATTTCTTCGGCCCGGATATCTTCAAAGGCCTTCATGCCAGCAATCAGTGCATTTGCTTCTGGATATTTTCCCGCTTCCAGCGCGGCATGAATTGCGAGGGAGCGTTCAGGCCAAACGTTGATCAAGCCGGAGGTGAAACCCCGCGCACCAACGGCATAGAAAGTGGGCGCCCATATTTCGGCAAGCCCGCCGACCCATACGATGGACGGGTCGCACGCGGCCTTGGCCTCGGCAAGACGAAGCGGGTTTGGTGTTGCCCACTTGACGCCCCGCACGCCTGGAACGGCACAGAGATCGGCGATAGCGGCCGTACCGATGGTGTCGTTGCGCAGATATAACATCATCGGCAGCCCGCCCGATGCATCGGCAACCGCCTTCAGATATTCGACGATCCCGCGCGGGGCCACGAACGGATCGGGCGGCTGGTGGATCATCAGCCCAGCAGCGCCTGCCTCTGCAGATGCCCGGGCAAGGCGGCAGGCATCTCCTATCGCTCGGCCGACACCCGCCAGAACAGGCGCCCGGTCGGCCACCAGATCGACGACCTCACGCACCATGGTGCAGGCTTCGTCAGTGGTCAGGGCGTAGAATTCGCTCGTGTTTCCATTGATGACGGGAATATGCAAGCCCGCACCAAGAGCCCGATCAAGGATTGGCGCAAGACGCTCAGGAGCGACCCGGCCTCCATCATCATAGGGCGTGACCAGAATTCCCGAGATCCCGGTCAGGGCTCGGTCGAGTGAGTTTGTCATCGATATCCCTCAGAAAATATCCGGTTCGCCCGCGGCCTTTCCGAAGCCGCGTTCGAGAAAGTCGAAATCACAGCCCTTGTCGGCCTGCGTGACATGGCGCGAGAACAGCCAGCCCCACCCGCGTTCATAGCGGGGTTCGGACGCTTGCCATGCGGCACGGCGGCGTTCCAGTTCGGCATCGTCCACCAGCATGTCGAGCCTGCGGCTCGGCAGGTCCATGCGCAGGATGTCGCCCGTGCGCAACAGCGCAAGCGGGCCGCCGATATAGGCTTCAGGGGCGATATGCAGCACACATGCGCCGTAGGATGTGCCCGACATACGTGCATCCGAGATTCGCAGCATATCGCGGTGGCCCTGTCGGATCAGGGCTTTCGGGATCGGGAGCATTCCCCATTCGGGGAAACCGGGGCCTCCGAGCGGGCCGGCATTGCGCAGCACCAGCACATGATCGGGCGTCACATCGAGATTTTCATCGTCGATGGCCGCCTTCATTTCCGGGTAGCTGTCAAATACCAGCGCTGGGCCCTCATGAACGTGGAACTTCGGATCGCAGGCAGCAGGTTTGATGACCGCGCCATCGGGGCAGAGGTTGCCGCGCAGGACTGCCAGCGAACCCTCGTGATAGACGGGATTGGACAGCGGTCGGATCACCTCGTCGTTATAGACCTGCGCGTGCTCAAGTGTTTGGCCAAGGGCTTGTCCGGTAACCGTAACCGCCGAGAGATCAAGCCGGTTGCCAAGTTGATGCATCAGCCCCCGCAGGCCACCTGCGTAATAGAAATCCTCCATCAGATACTCTTTGCCCGCCGGACGGACATTTGCGATAAGTGGCGTCGTGCGTCCCAGTGCGTCGAAATCGTCGAGCGTCAGCTGCACGCCGGCGCGTCGAGCAATTGCAATCAGGTGAATTACTGCGTTCGTCGAACACCCGGTCGCCATGGCGACAACGACGGCGTTCCGCACAGCGCGCTCCGTAACGATCCGATCCGGCGTCAAATCCTCATGCACCATCGCAACAATGCGCCTCCCGCAGTCGGCCGACATGCGTTGATGGCCGGAATCGACCGCAGGAATTGAAGATGCGCCGGGTAGGGTCAGGCCCATCGCCTCGGTGATGGCCATCATGGTCGCGGCGGTGCCCATGGTCATGCACGTGCCGGCCGAACGCGCTATGCCACCCTGGATGCCAAGCCATTCCGCATCAGGCACATTCCCCGCGCGGCGTTCATCCCAGTATTTCCAGGCGTCCGATCCCGAGCCAAGGACCTGACCCGCATAGTTGCCGCTCAGCATCGGGCCGGCGGGCAGGAAGATCATCGGAATACCAGCGGTAAGGGCGCCCATCACGAGACCGGGTGTGGTCTTGTCACAGCCGCCCATGAGCACCACCCCATCTAGCGGATGAGCCCGAATCTGCTCTTCGGTCTCCATGGCCAGCAGGTTGCGGTAGAGCATCGAAGTCGGCTTGTTGAAGCTTTCGTCAACCGAAAGAGCCGGCAGTTCAACCGCGAAACCGCCGGCTTGCGCGACCCCGCGCTTGACGTCCTGCGCGCGGTCGCGAAAATGCCCGTGGCAGGCATTGAGTTCCGACCATGTATTGAGCACACCGATAATCGGCTTGCCCATGAAATCGTCCTCGGAATAGCCAAGCTGCATCAACCGTGAACGGTGGCCCATCGACCGGAGGTCGTCGGGGGCGAACCAACGGGCACTGCGAAGCCGAGCCCCCCCTTCACCGGCCATGGCTGTCATCCTTTACTGCAGGGAAGACATGGTCCTGCAGGACCCGGGCGATTGCCAGACCGATCGCGCGTGTCGCTTCCGCCTCAAGATGCACACCATCAACCGCCGACGCTTCCGCGACCGATGCTGCGTCAAAGAAATGGCAGCCCCGCGCTGCAGCAACTGCACGATAGGCCGGCTGTAAGCGGAGCGATTCCGAAATCTCGCGTCCCAGCCGAGGTCCTTCCCCCTCGACGGTCCGCCGGAAATGCGGGGGGCTGACGATCATGATACCTGGCATGCGGCATGAGGCGTGCCAAGGATGCGTCTGGATCAGTTCGACCAGATGGCCGATGCCGTCGGCAGCTCCCTCGGCCGATCCGCATATGGCGGGCTTCAGATCGTTCGTGCCAAGCATGATAATGACAAGGTCAAGCGGCTGATGCGTGGACAGCAGGACCGGCAACACCATTGCGCCATTCCTGCTGACCTGTGATGACGGATCCTCGAAAACGGTTGTGCGACCGCCCTGCCCATCTTCGATGACACGCAAGCCGGGGCCGAAAGCACGCTCCATGACCAAGGGCCAGCGTGCCGCCTCACCATGGCGGCGCCCCTGCAGGGGATCGAGGCCCCAGGTGAGACTATCGCCGAAACAGAGAACGCGATGTGGTTCAGGATGCATCATACGCCACCGTGGTACACTTGACGCGAAGGTATGCCTCGAGCCCTCGCAGGCCCTTTTCACGCCCGATGCCGCTGTCCTTCACGCCGCCGACCGGCGTTTCGACACCCCCCGCCAGGAAACGGTTGATAAAGACCTGCCCAGCTTCAACCGAACGGGCAAAGGCGAGCGCGCGGTCGATATTCCGGCTGTATATACCCGCGACAAGGCCGAAGCGTGAGTTATTGGAGACGCGCAGCGCCTCGGCCGGATCGTCAACCTCCAGGACGGTCAGAACCGGCCCGAAGATTTCCTCCTGCGCAAGTGGACTGTCGGGACTGGTCGCCATAATCGTCGGTTGAAAGAAATAGCCGGGGCCTGATGCCTGAATACCGCCCGTAAGGACAGTGTCGCCCGCCGCTTTAGCCTCCTGCACCCTATCATTCACCCTCTTCAGCTGAATTTCGGAAGCCAGTGGCCCAAGATCGGGATCATGCAGCCCATGGCCCAGATCCAGCGCGCCGGCTCGACGAACGAGATCCTCCAGCAGCGCATCGGAGATGCGCCGGTCCACCACCAATCGCGCTGCCGCCGAACAGACCTGTCCTGCATTGGTAAATATGCCTCGCGTAATACCTTCCGCCGCCGCATGGAGATCGGCGTCGTCCAGCACCACGACCGGCGACTTGCCGCCGAGTTCCAGCGTTACGGTGGCAAGATGGGCGGCAGCGGCAACCATCACGGCTCTGCCGGTCGCGACCGACCCCGTAAATGTGATGTGATTCACTTCTGTATGGGCAGCAAGGGCAGCGCCTGCGGTATGACCGGCACCTAGCACAACATTCAGCACACCATCCGGCAAGCCGACCTCTTGTAGTAGATCCGCCAGCATGAGAGCAGTTAGAGGCGTTGTCTCGGCTGGTTTGGCGACGACCGTGCACCCGGCCGCAAGAGCTGGAGCAAGCCCGCGGGAGAGCATCGCAAGCGGCGCATTCCATGGCACGATCTGCGCGACGATGCCCACCGGCTCGCGCTCGGTCCATGCCATCATGCCGGGCCCAAGCGGAATCGTCTCGCCTTCCAGCTTGTCGGCCATCCCGGCATAGTATTCAAAAAACCGCGCCGCCGTGGCGACGTCGGCGCGGGCCTGCCGCAGAGGCTTGCCCACGTTCAGCGTTTCGACGAGCGCGAAGCGATCTAGCTCCGCAATCAAGCGCTGCGATGCAGCCATGAGCAGCCGTCCCCTATCGGCCGGCTTCATCCCGCGCCAAGGACCTGCAAACGCACTGCGGGCCGCCGCCACCGCCGCGTCGACATCAGCCAGCCCACCGTCGGGCGCGGAGGCGAAGGCCAACGCCCGGCCCGGATCGATCAGCGCCCGGTCTGAACCGGCACCGACTTTGCGTCCGCCGATGCGGTGCGTCAAAACCACCGAAGCCACGGCTTCAATTGCTCGCTCAAGCATCATTGCAGCTTTCCAATCAGAGCATGCGTAGCGCGGCGACACAGCGCCCAGATCGTGAGGGTCGGGTTCACGGCATGGCAGGACGGGAATACCGCTCCACCCATGACATAGAGTCCGGGCGTGTCATGCACCTCTAGGTCAGGTGACACAACGGAATGGGACGGATCGTCCCCCATCCGGCAGCCGCCAAGATCATGACAACTGCCGATGCCCGTGAAAATCGGCCCCGCCCAGATCTTTTCCGCGCCCATAGCGCGATGCAACGCTTCGGCCTCGGCGATCATGCGCCGATAAAGCAACATCTCATGATCGCGGATGCCATAGGTGACACGGACGACTGGCAGCCCCAGCCCGCTGCGATCACGACGCAGCGGATCGAGATCGAGACGGTTCTCCGCATAGGGCAGCGTATCGGTTTGGATACGAATGGCCAGCCGTTCATTCCAACCGTGGACATGCCGCTTCCACGCCTCGCCCCATAAGGGAACATCCGCGGGCAACGGTTCCCGCGCGATCTGGATGGGCAGAAGCTGGTTCTCCGTCGACAACGTGCCGCCGCCTGGCAGCCGCTCTCGCGCCATGAAAGCAGGGGTGAGCATATCCTCTACGACCAGCCCTTGCGCGCCGGGCCCGGTATGCCGGTTGAAGCTTTGACCCGGGTACCAGCCATAGACCGATGGAAACTGCTTGGTCATGAAATGCTGCCCGAGTTGACCATTCGAATTGCCGAGCCCCGCGGGCCGCTCCGTGTCGCCCGACAGGAACATCAAGCGGATATTTTCGAATGTGTAGGCGGACAGGATCACTGCCCGCGCGCGCATTTCGCACCCTTGGCCTTGCTGGTCGACATAGGCCACACCGGAAGCGCGGCCTGAGCTGTCCGTCAGCACGCGCAGGACCCGCGTATGCGTTCGGATCTCCAGATTACCGGTTGCGAGCGCGGTCGGAATAAGATCGTCATCAGGCATCCACCGGGCACGCGTGGGCGACCCCATCCCCTCGCCCCATGGCGAGTAGTCCATCGCCGGCCTGCCATTCCACGGCACGGTGTTGATGCCGACCGGTACCGGCTCCGGATGAAGGCCAAGAGATCGCGCTATCGCTCCGAACTTCTCGCCGGCAGCAAATGCGCGGGCGGGAGGCATTGGCAGCCCCTTGCGGCGAGGAATGAACGGGTGCTCATCAGGCCCCGCGATCCCGACCATCCATTCCAGAGCCTCATAGTGCTCCGCCAGATCATCATAGCCGAGCGGCCAGTCAGCCACCGTGCAGGAGGGATCGAGGCCCTCCAGCAAGCCGAGATCGGACAGCGTGCTACGCATGGAAAACTGGTGCGGATGTTGTCGGCGCAACCGGGCGCCGTAGTGGATGAGCGATCCACCGACACCATTGCACATCCGGCCAAGCGAGAACGTCATCGGGCTTGTTTCGAAACCCGGTTGCTCCCGCCAGCTTGGCACCTCTTCGTTGAACTTCTCACCGAACCCCGCACGGCAATAGTAAGCGTTGCGCAATTCGTCGGGCCGGCTCGAAGCCGCCTCACGTGCACCTCCCGCCTCGAAAGCAACAACCTTGAGCCCGGTCATGGCCAGCCATGGGGCTACGAGTGCGCCGACGCCGCCCGCCCCCACCACAATCACATCCGCGGTGTCACCGGACTGTACCAGTGCCGGGGCTGAAGGGCTCGGATCCAGCCGGCGTTCTGCATCGCCCATGGTGGCCCGCCGTCCACCCCGCAGGTCCACCGGAGCGCCCAGATTCTCATCGACTGTGTGCGCGGCAACCACACCCGGGAAGCCGATGGACGCCCAGCCCCCGGTGTCGCGATTTCCGCCATAAGCAGGATCGGCAAAAAGGCCTTCGATGACGTGGCGGCGCAGGAGAGCAAAGAAGCCCTTGGGCAGGCCTGCGATGCGTCCTTCCTCCATTGCGGTAATCAGGGCATCCTGCTGCGCGACGCTGCAATTCCTGAACTCGAGGCCAAAGCGCTGCTGCGCCATGGTGTTCAGCGCCGCGAGTGCCGAACGGTAATCTGACCAGTGCGCGCGCTCATGCCCACCGAGCGCCCTGTCGATGTAGGTGACCACCCCCAGATCGGCGCCATCTTCCCCGGAGGCATCAGCCGGCCAGATACGGCGCACAAGCGCCGACACCATGACAGCCTCGCTTTGATCCAGACTGACCCAAGACATCAGTGCGTTCCGTCGATAACCGCGCCTTGGGCTTTCAACCGCGAGCGCAAAGCGTCGACAGGCACCTGGCGGACATCAAGGTGGTTGGATTTGGAGACCATGGCTGCGGCGGTGCCGACCGCCTGTCCCATCGCCATACAAGTGCCCATCACACGAGCCGAGCCATGGGCCTCACGTGTTGCGGAAAAGCACCGACCCGCGAGCAACACATTCGTCAAGTTACGGGGAATGAGGCTGCCATAGGGTATGTCGTAGGATCCTCCACCTTTTATGGGCTGACGCAGTTGCTTGGTGCCTGAACCGTGCACATCGATGTGATGCGCGCCCTTTGCGACGCCGTCGTCTCGTTTGCGGGCCTCCAGCACATCCTCTGCGGTGAGGACATAGTCGCCCATAATGCGGCGCGTTTCGCGGATTCCGATGCGCGGAGCGATCCCGGAGAAATGGGCGTCTTCAAAGCCCGGGACCCGGCGGGACAGGAAGCCGGCGCAGCTCCAGACCTGGTCCATAAGATCTGGCAAGGCCTTGGTGAGTTGATCAGTACGCGTTGCATCGACATCCGCGATGCGGGTTGTATTGCAATAGACCTCGCGCCGCTTCATTGAGACCGGCCCAATGCCGATCAGCGCCGTGGCATGCAGGTCGCCATCGGCGATCGCCTGCTTGATCAACGGCCCGTTGGCGACGAAGAACACTTTGGGATAGCCCTGCGCCACCAGACGACGGACCTGCTCCTCTCGGCTGATGTCGGCATAGTAGGGGTTCTCGGCCACCGCCACGTTCTCGGAATTTTCTCCGACGAAGCTCATCAGCCGCCCGAAATCGACGCCCGACATACGAAACACGAGGCTGACCGGCTGAAACTCCCCGTTGCCGCCGCCCGATTCGAATGGTGCTCCCGCAAGTTGCGCCAGATCACCGTCGCCCGAGCAATCGATGAATACTTTTGCGCTGATCAGCGTCCGCTGGTTCTTGTTGAGAACGATGACCCCCTTAACGCTGCCGTCTTGGACGACCACCTCCTCGGCAAAGGTGTACAGCAGCATATCGACCCCGGCGCGCCGCACCACATTGACGACCGCAAGCTTCATGATCTCGGGATCGACGGAGACGACCCAGATCGTTCGCCAATCATAGAAATGTCCGACATAACCGCCCAGCCGATCGCATTCTTCGAAGATCTCGCGCGCCACGCCCCCGACGACCCATTCGCCCCGCGTCGACAGACATCCGTCGATCGGCAGTCCGCTCAGCATCTCACCACCGATCAGGGGTCCGGCTTCGATCAACAAAGTCCGCGATCCATTTTTCGCGGCGGACACTGCTGCGGCGACTCCGGCGGCACCGCCTCCGACCACGACCACGTCGTAGTCTACTTGTTTCAGACGCTGTTCCATCGGCTTTCCTTTCGGCGTGAGCGTCAGACGCAGACGCGAAGATTGTTGGTGGTGTCGTTATCGAAGAGATGGAAATCCTCGGTGCGGGGTTTCAGATGCACCGTGTCTCCGAAGCGAAGGCGTGGATCGGCGCGGCAATCAAACGTCAGTTCTCCCGCCTTGACCTGAAGGATCAGGTCGGGGCCGATCAGTTCCGACATGATCACGCGCGCTGGAATGAGGCCTGGCCCTGGCTCTGTTCGAGGCTCGAGGCTTTCTGCGCGGACGCCCACCGTCGCGTTGCTATCCACCGCAGCGCGCAGGTCTTCCGCTGGCCCCATCGAGAAAACCAGCCCTCCCGCCTCGAGCAGCAATTGTCCATCGCCGCGTACCAGCCGCCCGTTGAACTGATTGATTTCACGCTCGCCCACAAAACCTGCCACGAAGAGATTGGCAGGGCGGTTATAGATATCGAACGGGCTTGCGAATTGTTGCAGCTTGCCGCGGGCGAAAACCGCGATGCGGCTCGACATCGACATGGCTTCTGCCTGATCGTGGGTTACATAGATGATCGTCGAACCGATGCGGGCGTGCAGCGCCTTGATGTCCTGCCGCATGCGAATGCGCAGCCGCGCGTCCAGATTGGATAAGGGCTCGTCGAGCAGGAAAACCTTGGGGTCACGGACCATCGCCCGGCCGAGCGCGACCCGTTGCTGTTGACCGCCCGACAACTCCTTGGGGTACCTCGCCAACATCTCCCGCACCCCAAGCATTTCGGCGATGCGTTCGACCTTCTGCTCGATCTCTGCCGCAGAGAGTTTCCGTCCCCTTGATTTGAGAGGAAAGGCAATATTCTCGAAGATCGTCATATGCGGGTAGAGCGCGTAGTTCTGAAAGACCATGGCGATGTCGCGCTTGTCCGGCGTCAGATCGTTCACGACCTTGCCATCTATCGAGATTTTCCCCTCGTCGATCGGAAGCAAGCCTGCCAGCAGATTAAGCGTCGTGGTCTTTCCCGAACCGGACGGGCCAAGGAGGGAGACAAACTCCCCTTCCTCGATCTCAAGGTTCAGATCGTCCAGCGCCAGGACTTTGCCGAAACGCTTCGTGACCGAGCTACAAGTGACATGCGACATGATTATCCTTTCACGCTGCCGCCGGTCATCCCCGACAGGAAGTACCGCTGGAAAAGCACGAAGATGACGATAAGGGGGATAATCGAAACCATAGCGCCGGCGGTCAGCGGCCCCCATTCTCGGCCGTAGTAGCCGAGGAAGTTATAAATCGCGATCGGCAAGGTGCGGACGCTGTCATTAGTGGTCATCACCAGCGCCACGACGAAATCATTCCAGGTAAAAGTCAGAACGAAGAGCCCAGCCGCAACCAGCCCCGTCCGCGAGAGGGGAAGAACGACGTGACGGATTGTCTGAAGGCGTGAATAGCCATCAATCATTGCCGCGCGTTCCAATTCGACCGGAATAGTCTGGAAGAATGCCGACAGCAGCCAGACCGCCATCGGTAGCTCATAGGCCGTGTAAAGCAACACCAGGCCGAGACGCGTGTTCAGCAGCTGAACATTGGCCATGAAGCTGAATGTCGGCACCAGCAGCGAGGAAATCGGAACGCTCATCACCGCCACGATGACGACCATCACGAAGCCCTTGCCTTTGAACTGGAACCGCGCCAACGCATACGCAGCCAGTGAACCTATGAAGAGGCAGGCCATGATCGTGAACACGGAGACGAGTGCACTGTTCATGACGTAGTGCAGGATGTTCTGGTCCCACAGCGTCCGGTAATGCTCGAAGCTGATCGTCTCAGGGATCAGTTTCGGTGGATAGGCCATGATGTCGCGAGTCGGTTTCAACGATGTCGACAATCCCCATAAGATCGGGAACAGGCAGATGATAGCGATCACCACGGTTACGACGATGTCAACGCCGCGGCGGATCAGGATGCGACCCTGATAGTTCATGCCTGGCTTTCCTCTTTTGCCCTGAACAGGCGGATGACGACCATGATCAGCGCGATGTTCACGACGAAGACAATCAAGGCGAAGGCGTTGGCGATGCCAAGCCGGAAGTCCTGGAAGCCGGTCCGGTAGAGTTGCAGGCCAATGATGTTGGTCGCGTCATTTGGACCGCCACCCGTCAGGATCAGCGGAAAGGTCAGAATGTTGGCGAAGTGGAGAATGAGCCGGACGCAGGTAATCAGGATGGGCAGCCGCATCATCGGCAGCGTTATCCTGACAAACCGCCGGACCGGGCCGGCCCCATCAACGCGGGCCGCATCGTAGAGCTGAAGCGGCACGCTTTTCAGGCCCGCCATGAGCAGGATCATCGCATGGGCCGCGTCCCGCCACATCGCATTGAACACCAACGCCCCCATCGCGTTCGAGGGATCGGCGAGAATGCTTGCGTCCGCCATCCCCAGGGGCTGAAGTGCGAGTGGTAGCAACCCACCTTCGCGTGAGAATATCCACTTCAGAAGCATTGAGCCGATCAGCATGGAGATTGTGAACGGCACCAGTACGACCGCACGCCCGAAGACTTGCAGACGCCCGTCGCGCTCAAGAAAAAGCGCAAGGGAGAATCCCACTATGAAAGTGAAGAACAGCGCAAAAAACGTAAAATACGTTGTCAGCCACAGACTGTTTAATACGACTGGCGAATTGATCACATCCCAGTAATTCTGCAAGCCCACAAAATTTTTGACTTTCAAGAAATCGACGCGGTGAAGACTCATCCAGCCTCCGATGCCAAGCGGCACCGCGACGAAGATGAATTCAATCGCCAGAAAGGGCAGCACGAGGCCCCAGGCACCTTTGTCTTGCCTGAACATCACTTCCGTCCGCTGAAGTGTGGAAGGGAGGAAGCGGCTATTGCCGCTCCAGGTAGGATTTCTCTGCTTCCTTAAGCGCAGCAGAGGCATTAGCGGAGCCGAGTGTCACCCGCTGAATTGCTGTATTGAGATCCGCGTCTATGCGAGCGTTGTTACATTCCGTCGGAACAACGATGCTCCAGTTCGACCACGCCTGCTGCATGGTCCGCATGTATTCATATTGCTGCGTCTGGAAGTGTGGATCAGCGAAAACGGACGTGCGGATAGGTACTTGCCCGCCAATAGTGGACCAGATACGCCCCGCTTCCGGACCGATCATATAGTCTATCAGGGCGATTGCAGACTTTTTCCTGACGGAAGCCTTCGATGCGGCAAGAAACCAGCCCGTCACGCTCTGCGGTCCGGTGCCCTTCCCCTCCCAGGTCGGCCAGGCAAGGACCCCCAGATTTGCGGGACCATCCCATGCAGCCGCCTTGGCCGTGGCATCGAAACGCGCGAATGGCCCGACCGCCATCGCGGACCTGCCTGCGATGAACTGCTCCATCGTGTCGTCGCTATTGGAGGCAAAGGCCTCCTGCGACATGACCTTATCTTTCTGGATCCAATCCACATGCGTCTGGAGCGCGCGTCGGCCCGTCTCGGTGTCGTAGCTGGCCTTGCAATCCTGCCAGACATATTTCTGGCCGTCCTGGATCATGGGAAGCATTGCGGTCACACCTCCCGTCCGCTCCGCCGATAGCGGAATGGATAACCCCCAGATATCAGGCGTGCCGTTCCCGTCCGTGTCCTTTGTCAGTTTGCGGGCAGCTTCTGTCAGATCGTCCCAGGATCTCAGAGAGGCTGGGTCGATGCCGGCAGCCTTGAACAGGTCCTTGCGATAGAACAAGGTGGCGGTGCCGGGAAACAAGGGAACTGCATAACGTGCGTCGCCGGACTTTGCCGCATCCCACGCCGCGCGCATATAGAAGTCATCGTCCGCGCCCTTGGGCCAGGCAGCGACGAGTTCCGATTGCAGATCGGCGGCCGCGCCCGATTTGACCAGCGCCCCCAGGTTTTCAATGTTGATGAAAACCACATCAGGCGCGCTGCCGATCTGGGCAGCCATCAAGAACTTTGGTCCAAGCTCCGAAAACACCTGAGATTCGACCTTGACGGTCGTTCCCGGATTTTTCTTCTCGAACTTTTCGATGATCTGCTTCAGAGCCTGATCGCGACCGGTGGCCTTGTT
The DNA here is from genome assembly GCA_930633525.1 of Hyphomicrobiales bacterium. Lineage (NCBI taxonomy): Bacteria > Pseudomonadati > Pseudomonadota > Alphaproteobacteria > Hyphomicrobiales > Hyphomicrobiales bacterium. Next base: position 1,608,703 of record CAKNFP010000002.1, on the reverse strand, counting down.
TGGATCGAGAAAGGTCCAGACGGTCACCGTATCAGCCAGCGCACCGCCCGCGCCCAATGACAGGGCAAGGGTCAAGAAACCGAGCCGAAGTCCCTTCACGTGTTTCCCCTCCTTATTTGACCGCCATTGGCTTGACGGTAGCCTTTCAATTCAACGTAACCGGAGCGCCTTTGTGATACGTCCAGTGGTTGGACCATTAAACATCACAGGAAAATCTGTCAATCATAATTACAGGTTTGGCGGCGAATTCAGCGCACCCCGTGCGGGCGCTCAGAGGGAACGGGCGAACGGCGTAGCTAGATCAACACTTTGGAAGCGCGCGATACACGAGTACAGCCCCACAGGAGCGGATTGGGCAGGAACCTCGTGCCTCGATCCCGGTCGGCGAGCGCCGAGCTGCCGCCGTAACGCGCATCCTGTGAAGGTTTCTTACAGACCGCTGCTCAATCAAGCGTGAAACACTATTCGTCGAGTTGCCCGAAGTACCGTTGGCGAATGCGGTCCATGAGTCTCGCCATCGCCGCTGAAGCCGCCGCGCCATCTCTGTCTTTCAACGACAACAGAATGGCGCGGCGATCGCTCAAGGCTTCGAGGTGATGTTGGGGCCGCGCAGCACGGTCCCGGATCTTACGCCACATCGCGCTTGCGCGCATCTCCCACAGCTGACCGATCAAGCCGATCAGGATCGAGTTTCTCGACGCCGCCGCTATACCCGCATGGAAAGCGCGGCGGTTGGCTTCGGCGCCAGGCCCGTCGATGTCCATTTCCATCGCCGCGATCAGATCCTCCAGCTGCCGCAATTCCTCGACCGAAATATTCGCAGCAGCGTCCTCTGCCGCCGCGCATTCCGCCAGCACCCTGACCCTAAACTGCTCGTGGGGTCCGGGGCCGGGGTCACCCTCCTGTTCCCACCGGATGCCGAAGGGCTTGGCGGCGACGCCGCGAACATAAGTCCCATCGCCCACCCGCACTTCAATCATGTCCATCGTTTCCAACGCGATCATGGCTTCTCGAAGAGTGGTCCTACTGACCTGAAACTGTCCTGCCAGATCGCGTTCGGAGGGTAACCGCGTGCCCGGCAGCAGGGGTATGTCATGGATCTGCTGCGCTATCTGCCTTGCCACAGCCACATAAAGGCGAGGCTGTTCCACCGGCTGGAAAACAGCGAGATCCCCTGCTTTCGGCGTCGCAACCTTTCTTGACATTCCATACTCCACGCGCGTGTGATCCCGGCCATGGCCGCGGCAGCCAAAAGCTGTCCTTTATTCTAACAAGAATAAGCTGTATATCCCGAAATCTGTAAATTAATAGGACCTTCCGACCTTTGGATCATGACCGAGCTGTGCAACCCGCGCAATCCGAACGTTGGAGAAAAGCGGCGCCAACATTTGCATCCGCAACGATGGCGCCGGCACACGAGTAACGGGCATACGAGGCAGGTCGCTGGGGCGCCGATATGGGAATTGTTTCGCTGGTAGACGAAAGGGAGCCGCTTGGGCTGCGCCCCTCGTCCTTTGTGGATCAGGTCTACGACCAGATTTTTCGCGCCATCTTGAGTGGTCATTTTCCAATTCATACCCGACTTCCGTCAGAAGCGGCGCTGTGCGAGAAATTCGCGGTTTCGCGCCCGGTCGTGCGCGAGGCCATGGCCCGGCTGCAACGAGACGGTCTCGTTGAGAGCAGAAAAGGCAGCGGTAGTTACGTCCTGCGCATTCCACCAGAGGAGGTTGGCGCCACGGGCGATGTCAACTGGATCGCACGCTACCAACGCTTCCAGGAATTTCGGCTTACCATAGAGGGCGCGGCAGCCATGCTTGCCGCACAGCGGCGTAGCCACGCGGCGATGACCCGAATCGAGGCCGCACATCAAAACTTCGTCGAGGAAGTTCGCCGCCGTGAATTCCGGTGGGAATCGGACAGGCTTCTTCATCTCGAGATCGCGGCGGCGTCCGGCAACGAGTTTTACGCGCGCAGTCTTGAAAGCCCACCGATGGGCCTCTCAGACCTGTTGTCCGTTTCAGTCTCTGTCACAAGCGCTCGTTCCATCAGCCGGGGTGAGCTCGTCATCGCGGAACATGACCAGATCGTCAGCGCCATTCGCATGCAGGATGCACAGGCGGCGCGAATAGCGATGGAACACCACCTCATCCAATCGCGCCGCAGAATGCTGGATCGTAGCATCGCACCGTGAAATCGGCGGAGATCAGAGGCTGTTGTCTCCGAGCCTTCGTCTGAAGGACATGCTGATGGAACGCGGCCTTATCACGGCATAGGACGATCAGCTGTCAGTGAAGACACGCGACCTGGCCTACACCGGTGCTTTGCCGGCATACCACCAAGTCGGCATACGATCTGGCACCAGTGGCGCCTCTTGACCGCACGGCGTCTCCTGCACGGCGTTCCTGGCGGAGCTTTAATTACGCCGGGTGCATCTCCGCGAAGAGGGTCGGAAGCAATTCCGATACCGTCGGATGAATTGGCACAGCGCGCTGGAAAATGGTGTAGGGCACGTCGGCATTGACGATATCAAGCAGGCCGTGGATCGCCTCGTCTCCCCCTGTGCCAAGGATCGCGGCGCCCAGGATGCGCTTGGTCTCGGCGTCGACGACTGCCTTCATGAAACCCCAGGTTTCGCCCTTTTCCACCGCGCGCCCGACGCGGGTCATCGGCCGCTTGCCAATCAGCAGCGGCCGGCCGGTGGCGCGGGCCTGGGCCTCGGTCATGCCCACGCGGCCGAGCGGTGGGTCGACATAGAGCGCATAGGCGGGCACACGGTCACTGACCTTCCAGTCCTGTTCATCGAGCAGATTGGCGGCGACGATCTCGAAGTCGTTGTATGAGGTGTGGGTGAAGGCGCCACGGCCGTTGCAGTCGCCGAGCGCATAAACGCCCGGCACGTTTGTCTCGAGATGGTCATCGACCACGATATAGCCCCGGGGATCGATCTTGATATTTGCGTTTTCCAAGCCAAGATCATCGGTATTCGGCTGCCGCCCGACGGCAATCAGCACATGCGAGCCAGTGATCTCTGGCGCGCCGTCGTTGCAGTCGACGCTCACGGCCACGCCGCGCCCATGGCCGGCGAAGCGAATGCATTCGGCACCCGTGCGGACATGGACGCCTTCAGCCTCCAGAACCTCTCGGATAGTCGCCGAGACGTCCTCGTCTTCCCGGCCGATGAGCCTCGGTCCTTTCTCGATCACCGTGACATCGGCGCCGAAGCGCCTGAACATCTGCGCGAACTCGAGACCGATATAGGAGCCGCCGACGATCACCAGATGCTCGGGCACGGCTTTCAGCTCGACCATGTCGCTATTGGTGAGATAGGGCACCTGGTCGATGCCCGACATGCTAGGTATCGCGGCGCGCCCGCCGACATTGATGAAGATGCGAGCCGCGCTCAGCGTCTCGCCGTTGACCTCCACTTCGTGGGGGCCGATGAAGCTCGCGTGGCCCCGAAAAAGGACGCAGCCTTCCATGCCGTCGAGCCAACTCTCGATGCCGGCCCGCCCATCCTGGATAATCTTCTCTGCGCGCGCCTGCACCGTAGCCATGTCGATGCCGGGCCTGCCATTCAGCACGACGCCATATTCGGCGGCGCGTTGCGCCATGCGGGCCGCATATGCGCTGGCCACCAGCGTCTTGGTCGGCTTGCAGCCCGTATTCACGCAGGTGCCACCGAAATGCAGCCGCTCGATCACCGCGACTTTCAGACCGGCGGCGGTGAGCCGCCCGGCCATGGACGGGCCGGCCTGACCGGCGCCGATGATGATGGCATCGAACACGCGTGCCATCACAGCACCATCACGATGAGGAAGGCTCCGATGATCGCGACAGCATCCTCAATGAGCGCGGCGGGCGGGTCCTTACCAAACGAGGCGGCGAGGCCGCCGCGCACCGATCGTCCGCCGAGCGTGCCGACCACGGCTCCGACAGCACCGCAGATGGCGCCGATGGCGAGATTGCCCGCGGCCGCACCGAGGCAGGCGCCGCACAGCGCTCCCACAACGATGCGCGTGCCGAACTGCACCGGCACGGTGCGACTGGGAGTGGAGGGCAATTGATCTGCGACCAGCTCGACAAGAGCGAGCACCGTGAAGATCCAAGGCGTCCAAGTATAACCCATGAAGGCGAGCGGAGTGGCGGAGAGGTTCAGCCAACCGAGATAAGCGGCCCAGGCAATCGCTGCCGGTGCGGTCATGGCCCGAAGGCCAGCGATGATACCGACCAGCAGAGCAAGCAGATAAGGCATGCGCACTCTCCAGACGCTGGTCGATCATCGCGCGTCAATGTGGTCCCTGAGAGAGCGCATCATCCTGCCACGCCACTCAAAAATTGACCCTCGGGATCATGACCTATGTTTACGCGATGCGCCAGCCGTAGATATGAGCAGAACGCTGAAGAAATAACATCGCGGTCGTCTTTGAGTTGAGCGCATATCGTGCGGATCCTCCCTTTGAGCGGAGCCCTCGATCGCCGTATCGCAAGCTTGGACTATATGGGGCGGCCACCATCGGGATTTTTCACGACCTGCGCGCCCGGAACGTGCCGAAACGCGCGCTTTTATTGGCAGTGCAATCGACAGGCGCGGGCTCACGTCACACATGCACCTTGATGCGCGCGGCGGGCCAGACCGAGGTGCTGATTTCCACCGGCACGCCGTGCAAGTCGACGTTGCGCCCTTCCAGCACCACGACAGGGCTATCATGCGGGATGCGCAGCATCCTGACCTCGGCTGGTGTCGGCTGGCGCGCCGAAATAGCCGTGTCGCTCCGCCGGAAATCTTCCACCCCGAGCCGCTGTATGAGATCGGTGATCCCACTGGCTTCCGCGAAGCGCTCCGGAAGCTGAGGATAGCGATCCGCTGAGAAGAGATGCCGCGCCACACACAAGGGATCGTGCCCAGTCCATCGCAGGATATGTAAGTCGAAGACACGCCCGCCGCGCCGGATCGCCAAATCTCTGGCCAGTTCTGGATTGGAGCGGCGATCCTGAAGATCGATCAATTCCATACGCGAAGTCTGGGCCAGCGCGCGCACATTGTCGTTGTATCGGGTGCGTGACCTCACATAATAGTCGATCAACGATCCGGTTACATAAACCCCGCTGCCTTGCCGCCCCCGCACTAGACCGCGCTGCTCCAGCAACTCGATGGCGCGCCGGATGGTATGGCGATTAACCGAAAACTGCGTAGCGAGCTCGGCCTGGGTTGGCAGCCTGTTGCCGGTTCTCAGTTCTCCCGATGCTATACGCGCCGCGAGCGTGTCAGCGATCCGTCTCGCTTCCCTGCGGTTCTCACTCACAACCATGGCGTCTGTCTCGCTCGTCTCCTCATGTCCACCCGATATCCGCCAAGTAACGGATTTGGTGTGACGCTTTGTTGAAGATTGGCGGGTGATCAGGCGGCGCCGGGGCCATGTCACGGAACTGTCGCCGAGCAAGGGGATCCCTGTGCGTGTTGTTCAAGACCCATCCTCGGGCGCTACCAGGAACCTACGCCATGACAATCAAGAGCGTTCTCACATCGGCTCTGCTGGCCGGCAGCATGCTGCTCACCCCAGCAGCAGCCGAGGGGCTGCGCGTGGCGCTGCCGACCTTTCCGTCAAAATTCGCGCCCAATTTCTGGGGCAACGACGGCGCGCCGATGCTCTACCAGGTCTATGAGACCCTGGTGACCCGCGATCCTTTCGCCCGGCCCCTCACCTTCCAGCCCGGCCTCGCCACCTCATGGAAGCAGGTGGCTCCCACCGTCTGGGAGATGAAGCTGCGGCCGAACGTCAAGATGCACGACGGCACGACGATGGATGCCGAGGATGTCAAATTCTCGCTTGATCCAATCTTCAGCGGCAAAGACCCGGAATACACCTCCGCCTGGGGCACATTTCACTACAACTTCGACCATGTTGAAGTCGTCGATCCGCTGACGGTGCGTATCCATACCAAGCGCGAAGAGCCTCTTTTCGAGTCCCTGATGTCGCTCAGCACTGCCAGCATCACCTCGAAGGAACACTACGCGGCAAAGGGCTACGATCAGGCATTGCTTCACCCGGTCGGAACCGGCCCCTACAAGGTGGTGCAACTGACCGCCGGCGAGCGTGCGGTGATGGAACGCTTCGATGACTATTGGGATCAGAAGGCGCCGCTGGACAAGCTGGACTTCCGTCTTGTGCCCGAGGTCGCGTCACGCATTACGGGCCTCGTCAACGGCGAGTTCGACCTCATCGCCAATATCCCGCCCGACCAGGCCCCTGCCCTGAAGCGCGACGGCATCCGCACGCTCGGCGTGACATGGCCGATGTTCCACGTCTGGGTTGTTAATCAGGTCGCAAAGCCGGCTAATGATCTGCGCGTTCGTCAAGCCATGCGCCTGTGCACTGACAACAAGGCCCTGGTCGAGGGCTTGTGGGGCGGCCTCGCCCATGTTCCGCGCGCGCATCAGTTCGAGGAATATGGCGAGCCATTCTATATGGCAGACATAGACTACAGTGGTCGCGACGTGGCGAAGGCCAAGCGCCTCCTCGCCGAAGCCGGGTATAAGGGCGAGCCGATCACGGCTCAGTTCACTCAGAACTACTATCTCTATGGCAATCTCGCCGCGCAGGTCATCCAGCAACAGTGGCAGGAATGCGGCCTCAACCTGAAACTTCAGCAGGTTGAGCAGATCGATTATCAGAAGTCCAATATCGTAGCCTGGTCCAACCCGATGTACTATCCCGATCCCATGGGGGCGATGGATGTGCATTGGTCATCCACCAGCAACTATGCCAAGCGGGGCACCTGGGTTCCCTCCCATCCGGAATGGGCCAAGACCTTCGAGGCCGCCCGTTTTGGCACTGACGTGAAAACCCGCAGGGACGCTTATCGCAAGCTGCTCGAACTCGAACAGCAGGAAGCCGGCTGGATCCTGCTTTACGAACCGCACGAGATCTACGCGATGCGCGACAGCATCTCCTTCAATATCCCGATCGCCTATCGCCCCTACGTGCTGCCGTTGCGCGCCGGTCAGATCAAGATCGGCCAATAACGCGCGGGCGTGCACCAGAAACGGATGGCGGCTGAGAGCAAATCCGCAAAGACGGACTCGCTCCGTGCCCGCCGTCCGTCCTCCCTTGCCGAGCGCAGGAGCCTCCATGATCCGTTTCATGTCCGGCCGATTGTTGCGCGCCGCGGTGGCGCTGTCGCTGGTCCTGATGATCGCCTTCGTGACCGTGCGCTTCTCGGGCGAGCCGTTCGAGCGCATGTTCCCAGAGGGCACGACCGTCGAGCACGAGCAGGCGTTGCGGCGGGAGTGGAACCTCGACAAGCCCCTGACACAACAGTTCATGATCTATCTCGGCGCGCTCGCCTCGGGACAATTCGGGCAGTCACTGTTCACCAGGGAAAGTGTCTGGCAGATCTACGCCGAGCGCCTGCCGGCGACGCTGGCCGTCGGGGGCCTTGCTCTCCTCGTCGCTATCCTGGCCGGCATCCCCCTCGGCGCCATCGCCGCGCTGTGGCGGCAGAGCGCGAGCGCGCGTTTTGCCATGTGGTTCGCATTCCTGGGCTATGCCATTCCGCATTATGTGCTCGGTATCGGCCTCGTGCTTCTATTCGGTTTCCACTGGCATCTGTTGCCGACGTCAGGGCTTGAGAGCGCGTCACATTTTGTGCTGCCCGTATTGACTCTCGCCATTCCCATGATCGCGGCGCTCGCCCGCTACATGCGCGCCGCCATGCTCGATGCCATCGCCCAACCGCATGTGATGACGGCCTTGTCCAAGGGCATCGGCGATCGGCGCCTGGCGCAGGCGCACATCCTGCGCAACGCGATGGTGCCGCTCCTCACCGTGCTGGGGTTGGAGATCGCTGGGCTTGTGAATGGGTCGATCTTCGTCGAGACCGTTTTCTCCCTGCCCGGTGTTGGCCGCGTCCTGGTCAACGCGGTGCTCGATCGCAACTACCCCGTGCTGCAGTTCGGCGTTCTGGCCTATGCCGCGATCATCGTCGTGATCACCCTTGTCATCGACCTCCTCTATACCGTCGCGGACCCGCGCGTTCGGCTGGAAGCCTGATCATGTCCATCGACATCAAGATTGCGTCGGGCACGGCGGTACTCGCGGAGGAGAAACCTGGCGCAGCCTCGGCCTTGGCGGCGCCCGGGATCGGCCGCGGCCGCGCCGGGCCGCGCTTGAACCGCCTGACCGTCTCCCTGGCGATGCTCGGTGCGATAATTCTTCTCGGGATACTCGCGCCAGTTCTGGCGCCGCATGATCCCGACCGGGTCAACATGCTCGCCCGCGCGGTGCCGCCCGTCTGGATGGAGGGCGGCACGTGGAAACACGTGCTCGGCACCGACCAGATCGGGCGCGATCTCTTGTCGCGCGTCATGTGGGGCATCCGCACCAGCTTTGGCATCGCGGTTTTCGGCTTGATCTTCAGCGCAGTGCTGGGCATCGGTCTCGGCGTGGTCAGCGGTGTGGTGGGAGGCTGGTTCGATCGCTTCGCGATGATGCTGGTCGATGTGTTCATCACCCTGCCCAACCTGCTGCTGATCCTGTGCGGCATCGCCCTTCTCGGCACCGACACATGGGTGCTGGTGGTGATGATCGGCCTTGTGCGCTGGGAGGCCTATGCGCGGCTGGTGCGCGGACAGGTGCTCTACCTGCGGGAACTCGGCTATGTCGAGGCAAGCCGGGTGCTGGGTGGCGGTCCGGCGTGGATCATCCTGCGCCACATCCTGCCCAATCTCATCTCGCCGATGCTGGTGATGATCACACTCAGCTTTCCCGGGGTGCTGCTGATGGAGGCGGGATTGTCCTTCCTCGGGGTCGGCGTGCAGCCGCCCACCGCCTCGCTGGGCCGCATGATCGGCGACGGCCGCGATCATCTCGTCAATGCCTGGTGGATCGCACTCGTGCCGTCGATGGTCGTCGTCCTTATCACCCTCGCCTTCCAAATCGCCGGCGACGCGCTGCGCGATAGAATGGATGAACTACACAATGGCTGATGTGCTCCTGGACATCGAGGGCCTGCACGTGACCTTTGATACCGCGTCCGGTCCCATCGAGGCGGTGAGAGGCGCCCAGTTGACGCTCCACCGCGGTGAGACCGTGGCCATCGTTGGCGAAAGCGGTTCGGGCAAGTCGACCTTCGCCAAGGCACTGATCCGGCAGAACCAGGCGCCATTCACGCCGGTACGCACACGCATCACGGGACGCGCCGTGCTCTCGGAGGCGACAGGGCCTCTTGATCTGGTGACCGCCTCCGCCGCCACGATGCGCCGGGTGCGCGCGACAGGCATCGCCATGATCGCGCAGGACGCGCTCTCAGGCCTCAATCCTGTTGTCACCATCGGGCGGCAAGTCGGCGAAGCGCTCCGCGCCACGGGGGTGAGGATAGGAGCCACCGCACTTCGGGCGGCGGTTGGCCACCTGCTTGATGAGGTGGGCTTGCCCGATCCCGAGGCTATCGCACGGCGCTACCCGCACCAGCTCTCCGGCGGGCAACGCCAGCGCGTGATGATCGCCATGGCGGTTGCCCGCAATCCGCGCCTCATCATCGCCGACGAACCGACAACGGCTCTCGATGTGACGGTCCAAGCCCGCATCCTGCGGCTGATCAAGGCCGAACAGGCCAAGACCAACGCGGCCGTCATCTTCATCACCCATGACCTGGGCGTTGTCGCCCGCGTGGCGGACCGGGTCGCCGTGATGTACGCCGGTCAGATCGTCGAGGTCGCGACCGTCCGGGATTTTCTGACATCCCCGCAACATCCCTATACCGCCGGTCTCCTCGCCTCGGTGCCCGGAGCGCAAAGCTCCCACCCACGCCTCAAGGGTTATGCGCCGGAGCCCAAGGCCGTGCCCGACGGCTGCGCCTTCCGTCCGCGCTGCCCGTTTGCCGGCCCCGCTTGCGTCAACGCTCCGCCGGTCGTCGCGGGAGAGCAGCGCGCTGTGCGCTGCTGGAGCGCTGCGGCATGAGGATCGAGGTGAACGACCTCTCCGTCACCTATACCGCGGGTCTCTTCGCGCGCCAGCAACCGACCAAGGCTCTCAACGGCGTCCAGCTCTCCATTCCGGCTGGTTGCAGCATGGGGATCGTTGGCGAAAGCGGTTCTGGCAAATCGACTTTGGGACGGGTGCTGTTGCGCATGCTGGCGCCGACACGCGGCGACATCCGGATCGGAGAACAGAACCCTTTTACCCTTGAGAGGGCTGCGCTTTCGGTCTTTCGGCGCAAGGTCCAGGCCGTCTTCCAGGACTCAGGCGCCTCGCTCAATCCCCGCCAGACCGTGGGGGCGTCGATCCGCGAGGGGCTGGATATCCACCGCATCGGCACACCACCGGAGCGCAGGGCGCGGGTCATCGATCTGCTCGGCAAGGTCGGGCTCGCGCCAGACTACCAGTATCGGCTGCCCCATACGCTGTCGGGCGGCCAGCGCCAGCGTGTCAACATCGCGCGGGCACTGGCGCTGGCGCCGTCCGTTCTCATCGCCGACGAGCCGGTATCCGCGCTCGATACATCCGTCCAGGCGCAGATCCTGGAACTCCTTGCCGCGCTCCGCGCCGAGACAGGCCTCACCCTCGTGTTCATTTCACACGACCTCGGCGTGGTGCGCGAATTGTGCGAGCGCGTCGCCATCATGCATCGCGGCGAACTTGTCGAAGAAGGCCCGGTCGAGGCTGTCTTCGACACGCCGCGCCACCCCGTGACGCAGGCCCTGCTGCGGGACCGGCCAACCCTTGATCTTCCCAACTGATGTCTTCGCGTTCCCCATCTCGATCGGATTGAAACCCATGTCGTCTGACGCCTTCACCGCTCCCGGCCATTTCTTCAAGGGCAACCTGCATACCCACTCGACACGCTCCGACGGCAAGCTGGAGCCCGAAGAGGTCTGCCGGCGCTATCGGGAACGCGGCTATGATTTTCTCTGCCTGTCCGATCACTTCCTCAAGGCCTACGACTTTCCGCTGACCGACACGACGGGCTACCGGACAGACCGATTCACCACCATCCTGGGTGCTGAACTGCACGCCAGCGCGACAAGCGGCGGGGACCATTGGCATATCCTCGCAGTCGGTCTGCCGGCGGACTTCACGCCGCCGAGCGCGGACGAGACAGGGCCGCAACTGGCGGAGCGCGCGTATCAAGCCGGCGCCTTCGTCGCCATTCCCCATCCCGAATGGTACGCCCTGACGATCGAGGACGCGCGCACCATCGCCAACGCCCATGCGGTCGAAGTCTATAACCATACGAGCCAGGTGCACTGCTCGCGTGGCGGCGGCAGCTATTTTCTCGATCACATGCTGATCGAGGGCCGGAAGATCAACGCGCTGGCCTGCGACGACGCGCATTTCAATATTCCCGGCGATGTGGAGCGGGACGCCTTCGGCGGGTGGGTCATGGTGAAAGCCGAGGCCAATGAGCCCGAGGCGCTGCTCGCCGCACTGAAGGCGGGCCACTACTATTCCACACAGGGTCCCGACATTCACGACATCCGGCGCGAAGACGACGAACTCGTCGTCACCTGCTCCCCCAGCGTCCAGATCATGCTGCTGGGCCGCCACGCGCGCTCGTCCTTTGCTTCTGGCTCCGACATGACCGAGGCACGCCTCCCCCTCACCCGCTTTGCGGAAGGCTGGGGGCGCCTCGCCATTCTCGATGCCGCCGGGCGCTGCGCCTGGTCCAATCCCATGTGGTTCTGACCGTCGGGAGAGGACAATGACGATGACGACAGCCAACAACCAGACCCGACACCAGGTACATGGCAAGGATTTTCGCGGTCCTGTTTCCACGGTGATCTTCGACTGGGCGGGCACCGTGCTGGATTTCGGATGCATCGCGCCGGTCGCGGCCTTCCGCGAGGCTTTTGCCGAGGAGGGGCTCACGATCTCGGAGGCCGAAGCGCGCGCGCCGATGGGCGCGGCCAAGCGCGAACATATCGTGCTGATCCTCGCCCAGCCCGACGTATCCCGGCGTTGGCAGGCGGAGAAGGGCCATACCGCCGATGCGGCGGACGTAGAGCGGCTCTATGCCGCCTTTCTCAGGATCGATGCCGTCAACTGCGCCCGTTACAGCGCGCTCATTCCCGGCGCGCTCGAGACCATCGCTCACCTGCGCGGGCAGGACATCGCGATCGGCAGCACCACGGGCTATCCGCGCAGCGTCATGGACGGACTGATGCCGCTCGCCAGGATGCAGGGCTACGAGCCCGACCACTGTGTGACCGTCAGCGACGTCAACCGCGGACGCCCCTATCCCGATATGGTGCTGGCCAACGCCATCGCGCTCGGCGCGCCTGATGTCCGCGCCTGCGTGGTTGTCGATGACAGCCCAACCGGACTTGTCTCGGCCCGCGCCGCGGGGATGTGGGCTGTCGGCATCATCGCCAGCGGCAACGAGGTCGGCCTGTCGCTGGCAGACTGGCTGGCGCTCGACGAGGCGCAACAAGCGGCACGACGCGAGGCAGCCCGCAAGACCCTCGATGACGCAGGGGCCCATTTCACGATAGACACGATCGCCGACCTCACACCGGTAATCGCGGCCATTAACGCGAGTCTCCTGGCAGGAGGCAAACCATGACAGGTTGGATCTACCACAACCCGGTCAAGCTCCGCTTCGGAGAGGGCATCATCGACGCGATCGGGACGGAGGTCGCCAGCCGGCGCTATCTCCTCGTCACCCATCCCGACGCACCAATATGGCCCTGGCGCGCCAGGGTGGCGGCACGGGCTGGAGAACCCGTGGGCGTTATCGACACCATTACGCCGAATCCCTCACTCACTCTGATGCGGGAAATCTGCCAGCAGCTCGAACGACTGGATAGAGCGATCGACGTCATCGTGGCGCTGGGCGGTGGCTCGGTGATCGATTCCGCGAAGTTTCTGGCTGCCGGCCATATGCAATTCGAGCCCGTACGGAATTATCTGGAGACCGGCACGGCTATCGCGGTGTCACCCCTGCCACTGATCGCGATCCCGACCACCGCGGGCACGGGAAGCGATCTCACCCCGTGGGCCACGATCTGGGATCCTGAGACCGACCGCAAGCTTTCGCTGAACCGGCCGGATCTTTTCGCGGAGGCGACTCTCGTCGACCCGGCGATCACGGCCTCCCTGCCCTGGGCCCTCACGCTGGCGAGCAGCCTCGACGCGCTGTCGCACGCGCTCGAAAGTATCTGGAACGTCAATGCAAATCCGGTAACACGCACCTTCGCCGTGGAGGCCGCGCGCACAATTCTGACGGCGCTTCCACGCCTTCACCGCGATCTCGGCGATACCCAGGCCCGCACGCTCCTCGCCTATGGCGCAACACAGGCGGGCCTCGCCTTCTCCAACACGAAGACCGCGCTGGCCCACAACATCTCCTACCCCATCACCCTGCGCCACGGTGTAGCCCATGGCATCGCCTGTTCATTCTGCTTGCCCGAAGTCATGGCGGCCGCAGCCGGCGTCGATCCGTCCTGCGATGCAGCATTGACGGCGATCTTCGGCGCTCAGGACAACGCGCCGGGCAAGCTCCGCCATGTCCTGAGCGCGCTGGGCGTGCCCAGGACGCCCAAAGAGCTGGGCGTCGATGCCGAAGGCTGGCGGCTGATCCTTGAAAATGCATTCGCTGGTCCACGGGGGAGAAATTTCATCGCGCCTATCGGGCGCTATCCTTTGTCAAGTGTCTCCTGACGCGGGCAGTGGGCCCCAGGCGCCGGCCGCCCACCAAGGTTCTGCCTCGTTATCGCGAGGGAAGAATGTTGAACTTCCAAGCTAAGGCAAATGGGCCGAGCGAGAAGTCCAGCCCGGCTCAGCTCTTGACCGCACCGGCGGTAAGGCCAGCTATAAGAAACCGCTGAAGAGCCAGCACGATCAACACGACGGGAACGAGCTGGATGGTGGCCGCCGCGAAGACGGCCCCCCATTGCACGCCTTCGGCGGTACTCAACATCTCGCCGATCACCACAGGCGCGGTGCGCGCGTTGTTCATGGTGAAAATCATGGCGAAGACATATTCATTCCAGGCGAAGACGACGACAAAGAGCGTCAGGGCCACGAGCCCCTGCGCCGCGAGAGGCAGGACGACCAGCCGCAGGATCTGCCAGAAGGTGGCCCCGTCGATCGCGGCGGCCTCCTCGAGCTCGATCGGGATCTGGGCCACGAACGAGCGCATCATCCAGGCTCCGAGACTGACATAGAATGCCGCATAGAGGAGGATGAGAATGAGGTGACTGTCATTCAGCGCTAGCCAGTTGACGACCGGAAACAGCGGGACTGTCACGACGATTGGCGGCAACATCCTGACGACCAGCATGAAGACCGCCGAGATCTTGTAGGCGGTCTCCTTTGTCCTTGCATATACATAGCCAGCACCGAAAGACGCGCAGAGGGTGAGGAGCACGGTAAATACTGTGACGATGAGGCTATTTCGCAGACCGGAGAAAAACTCCGGATTGAGACGAGCGAGTGTTTCGAAGTTCTCGGCCGTCGGTATGAAGAACGCCCGGAAAGGAACTTCGAAGATCTGGCGGGGCTCTTTGAAGGCCGAGGTCACGACGAGCAGGATTGGCGCCAAACTCCAGGTCAGCACCGCAAGAATGCCGGCCGCGCGTAGAAGTCGTTTTGACAGGCGGGCGTCATGCATCACGGCGCACCTCCTTCGCCATCCTGTAAAGATAGGGAAGCGCGATCAGCAGCGACAGCAAAAGCATGCATACACCTGCGGCCGACGCCAAACCGAAGTTCCGATACTGGAAAGTCTCCCGGTAGAGATAAATCGCGAGAACTTCCGTCAGCCGGGCCGGGCCGCCGCGCGTCAGCAGCCATACCTCGCCAAAGAGCCTGATGGCGAAGATATAGCGAAACAGGATCGCGACCAGGATCGCGGGCATGATGATCGGCACCTCGACCCGCCAGAAGCGTTGCCACGCCGTGGCGCCGTCAATGGCTGCCGCCTCCTGCGTCTCCTTTGGAACGCTCAATAGCGCTGCGTAGAGGATGAGAAACGTAAAGGGCATGTGGTGCCAGATGGCAATGAGGCAGGCAAGCGCGAGCCCTGCCCAAGGCTCCGAGTCCCACGGCAAGACGAGGCCGAGCCCATCCAGGAGCCGTGACGCGATGCCGACGTCGGGCTCCATCATGAACCGCCACATCACGATGCCGCTGCTCTCAGTGATGGCGTAGGGAGCTATGATGGCGGCGATGATCAACTTTCGGCCCGTCTCCACCCGCCTCAGCAGAACGGCCACCGCAAGCCCGAATGCGAGCTCACCATAGACAATCACATTGACGACAGCGAACGTATTCCAGACCGCCCGCCAGAAGCCGCTATCGGCAATAAGCGCCGCGTAGTTGGCGAGGCCCACGAAGGCCGGCTCCTGGCCCAGGGTCGATTTCTGGAAACTGAGCCAGACGATGTAGACCGCAGGTGTTGCCAGCAGGCCGACCAGAAGCAGCAGCGCCGGCAGAAGCAGCAGGACGTAGAAGCCATGGCGCGTCTGAGAAGACCGCTGGCGATCACGCATCGAAGCATCGCGCCGCAGCAGCGTGATGTCGATCCGACGGGCGATCTGCGCGATCATGATTGTGTTTTTCCTGACGCGCGCAGGCGTGAATCAGGACACCGAGCGTGCCGCATCGCGCATTCCCCCTCCCCTTCGCCCTCTTGACCGGCTCTTAGCTGCGAAAGCAGCCAGGAAGACGTCTAGGCCCCCCTTGCATTTCTGTCAACGATGTAACATTGAATTACATATTTGTAAGTTCAACAAATGGGCATCGGGCGCGGCCCGATCGGATCCAAGGGGAGCGAAGTTATGGCGAAAGTGGTTGTGGTCGGCGGCGGAACGAGCGGCTTCGCCGCGGCTATTGCTGCAGCGCGGGCGGGTGCGAATGTCACGCTTCTCGAGCAATCAAGCTATCTCGGCGGCACCATGACCGGTGGCCTTGTCCCGGGAATAGTCTCCTTGCGGCACCAACCGTGGCGGGACCTGGAAACGCTCGTCGAGATGGAGACATCGCATGCCGGGGATCAGGTGGTGCAGGGGATCGCCCAGGAGATGATCGATCGGCTTATCGACGCAGGCGGTGCTTACGGCACCCCGGGGCATGCGACGATCCGTGTCAGCTTCGACCCCGAGATCATGAAGGTGGTCATTGACAAGATGTGCCGCGAGGCAGGCGTTGCCATCGACTATCACACGAAGGTCACCGCGGTGCTGCGGGAGAACGGGCGTGTTGCTGGGGTAAAGGCCAACTTCGGCGACGAAATCATCGCGGACTGCGTGATTGACGCCACGGGTGACGGCCATGTGGCCTGGCTTGCCGGCGCTCGCTACGAACAGGGTGAGAATGGCGACCCCACCTATGTCCAACCCATCACCATGTACTTCCTGATGGGCGGCGTCGAGCTCGACAAGACGATCGACTATGCATGCAGTGGCCGAGAGGATTTCTCGGAGCGCTATCTGAGAAAGCTGCGCGAGCTCTACGAGGAAGGCAAGCCGCTGACGATCCCGGGGCTGCCGCGCTTGCGCGAAGTGGCCGCGCAGGCTGGCGATTACCCCGGCGCATTTGGTTCAACGACCCTTAACCCACGGGCGCATAACAACATCCTGCGTCCGATCTTCCGCAACGGTAAAGTCGTGTACGATACCACCATGCACAATGTGGACATGGCCTATCGCGTTGACGCCACGGATAACAAGACACTCAGCGAGGCCATCGGATCGATGCGTGACTTCACGCTGAAGATCGGCGAGTTCTACCGCAAATACGTCCCCGGCTACGAAAACGCCTATGTCTTGCAGATCGCCGACAACATCGGCATACGCGAGACGAGGCGCGTCATCGGCGAGTACATGTTGACCGGCGAGGACGTGCTTGAAGCGCGCAGCTTTCCCGACAGCATCGGCTATTGCGGCGCAACGGTCGATGTCCACAACATCGACGGCAGCGAAAAAACGCGCATGACCGCGATTCGCGGCGGCAGGCTTTATCAGATCCCGTTCCGCATCCTGGTCCCCGAGGAGATCGACGGCCTGCTGGTAGCGGGACGTTGCGTTTCTGCGGATCGTGTGGCCTGCGGTTCCATTCGCCAGCAGGCCGGATGCATCGTCACCGGCCAGGCCGCGGGGGTCGCCGCCGCTTTGGCCGCCGATCGCCGTGTCGAAGCACGGCACCTCCCCATCGGCATCATCCAGCAGGCCCTGAAAGTCCAGGGAGCACAACTCTGACGCTCTTTGCCGAAACGGCTCGTTCGGATCCATCGCGACGTCTCGTCGTGGGCTTCGCGATGGAATGGACATCTGATCAGCGCGCGCGCATCCAACAGGGCTGTCCCCCTGAGATCGAGATCGCGTTTCTGGGCGCGGCACCGACCGACCACGACGCGCTCGCGAAGCTGGACGTGCTCGTCGTTGGCACGGAGCCGGTTGCAAACGCACTCCTTGCCGCGGCACCCCGCCTGAAACTCGTCCAGCGCTGGGGAACGGGACTGGACAATATCAACCGGGACTATGTGGGGAGCCGTGGCATCGCGACGGCCGAGCTACCCGGGGTCAATGCTCGCAGCGTCTCGGAATTCATCCTGCTCGCCATGCTCGCGCTTCTGCGGCAGCTGCCTGACGTAGCCGTTTCCTGGTCTCGCGGCAGGTGGGAGACAGGAAGGGTCGGTGTGCCGCCGCGCGGGCTTCAGGGCAAAACTGTAGGGCTCATGGGATATGGTGCCATAGGGCGCGATCTCGCCAGGCTCCTGCAATCCTTCGACGTTTCTATTCTCTACCATGACGTCGTCGCGGCGGATGTTGCAGGTGTTTCTGCGCGTCTCGCCGCAAAGGATGAGCTGCTCGGGAGCTCCGACATCGTCACCGTGCAACTCCCGTTGAATCCAGCGACCCTTTGCGCGATCGGGGCGTCGGAGATCGCCCGGATGAAGCGCTCAGCGGTCCTCATCTCGGTTTCCCGGGCCGGTGTTGTCGACGAAGCGGCCGCGCGCCTCGCTGTCGGGGAAGGCTATCTGGCAGCAGCGAGCTTCGACAATTTCGCGACCGAGCCGCTTCCGGCCGACAGGATCCGCTACACGCCAGGGATTCTGGCTACGCCGCATATCGCCGGGGCGGCGATCGAAGGCTTCGAGGCCCTGATCGACGCCTGTTTCGCGAGCATCACCCGTCATTTCAGCCCATAGAAGAAGCCTGCCGGAGAACCTATCCCCGGCAGGCTGCCATAACCGTGGGATCTGACCTCAGGCCGTCAGAAGTGGCACCACTCGCGCCTTTGCGTCGCTCATCGCGGCTTGAGGCTCCTTCCGGCCAAGGAGAGCCAGGCCCAGCTCTTCCATCAGCACGTTCATGGCACGCGGGGCATTGGCAAAGCTCGGCGTGATGAGCCGTGCCGTGCTGAGCGCGGCTTTCTCGGCGCTCGCATAGGGCAGGAGGTCCTGCACACGCTTGTCATTATAGGCGGACGGACGCACGGGACCGTTGCCGTTGAGAGTGGCGAGGATTGTGCTCTCGGGGGTACTGAGATGTCGGATGAGGCTCCAGGCAAGTTCCTTGTTGGGGGTATTGCGCGGGATTGCCATGGCCCAGACGGAGGTCTTCGCGGGTATGGGCTTCCCATCAGCGCCATCCGGCAATGTCACGACAGGAATTTTGCCGGGGAATTTGCTCGCCTTCGGATCATTGAACGTCGCATAGCGGCCGAACGGGCTGTTCGTCATGGCCGCCCTGCCCTGTTGCATATGGTTGATCACGTCCTCGTTCTTGAAGTTCATGATATTGCGCGGCATCACATTCTTCTGGACGAGTTCGCGCAACGTCGCGACTGCCTTCACCGCCGGCGCCTCATCCACGACGACCTTGAGATCAGGCGTGATGAAATCCCCGCCGAACGCCCGTATCCAGTCCAAGGCGCAGGCGAGATCCTCCATGCTCAGGACGAAACCGTAGACACGTGTACCGTCTGGCCGCTCGTAGCTCAGCTTCTCGGCCGTCGCGATCAAGTCGGCAATTGTCCCGGGAGGATCGGCTATCCCGCGTTCCGCGAAAAGGTCGCTGTTGTAATGTAGACCGTGGGTCGCGTGGCGATAGGGCAGCGCCGCCAAGTGTCCATCGTAGCGATGGGTCGCCAACATCGCGTCCGGGATCTCGTCGAAAGCGGGGATAGGATCCCGCGCTTGCCATGTCTTGAGATCTTCAAAGAGCTGGGCATATTGCGGGCCGACATAGCCGTTCAGCACGAAAGCGATATCGATGCTACCCTGGCTAAGCCCTGCCTCGCGTAGCGCGCGTTCGTTGGTCGCGTCCACGCCGAATGTCAGCCATTCGATCTTAGCGCCGGCTTTTTCCCGCCACGTAGCGGTTATATCGCCGCCCTTGCCGGTCGTCGCTGCCGCGCGATGCACAGCATGCGCCACGATGGTCAGCTTCTTGTCCTCAGCCCGGGCTGGCAACGCAGCCGTCAGGGTGGCGCCGGTCATGCCAAGCACGGCATGGCGTCTGGTGAGCATCGTTCTCCTCCCGTTTATTATCAATGATCGGCCAGCTTTGCCGTGCCGAATGCAGGGCGCTCATTCCCTGATGTCGAACTCCACGGATTCAAGCAGCGACTGTCGGTTCAGCACCACGTCTCGCGCGGCCAGGATATGGCGCTGCATCTCGGTCCGCGCACGCGCCGGATCAGCAGCTTCAATGGCTTCGAAGATGGCCACATGCTCGCGGTGTATCCGCCACAGATGTGCCTCGGAGGTGCTGTCATTGGAGACGACGAGGTCGAGTTTGTGACGGCCGATGAAATTCGGCATCATTTCCAACGTGCGGACGTAAAATGGATTCCGGGTCGCCTGCGCAACCGCTCGGTGGAATGCGAAGTTCGCATCGGCAAGCAGTTCCAGCTGACCTTGCTTCAGCATGTCCTCCGCCCCGGCAAGAACCTTGCTGATCACCGCGATGTCATCAGTCGTCCGGCGCTCGGCCGCAAGCCCCGCGGTGGCCGCCTCGACGTCCGTACGATACTCGTAGTAGCGCAGGAGATCCGCGAGCGTGCGGATTGCGGGCAAGGCAGTCGCGCTCGGCAGCATTCCGCGGATCACGAATGTGCCCGAACCCTGCTGGGACCGCACGATCCCCTCCTCCCGCAGCCGTGCCAAAGCCTCTCTGACAACGGGCCTGGACACGCCGAAGCGCCGCGCGAGCTCCGCCTCGGGCGGTAACTTGACCCCCTTGGGAAACTCCCCGCGACGAATAAGCCGCTCGATCTGCTCGTAGACAGCTATGGCAAGACGGCCGCTGAGGGCGGCTGCATCACCGGTTGCCTCGTCATTGGCAAGGTCTGGCACAGGGACTGGCTCCATCGGCCCGGCAGGGACCATTGGCAGCCATCATGCGCGCGGTGATTAAAATGTCAATGTTGTAACTTAATGATCAAGGATGTAATTAATCTGCCGCTCGCATGGGCGGATTTGTATCTTGGATTGCCCCACGCAGTTCGACTATCTCATCGGCGGAGGCGGATCGGCCGGATGTGTGCTTGTCGGTCGCCTGTCCGCGCGCCGCGCGCTGCAGATAGGCCCGCTGGAGACGGGGCCCGATCCCCCACCAGAAGAGGTTTCCGACTCCATCGCCAGCGAAGGCTACCTTCCCGATTACTTCCAGGATTGTCGTTACTGGACCGACCTGACTATCTGCCGGGACCCTATCGGGAACCGCTCGCCAGCCGAGATCGCAGCGCGGATGAAGCCGGCGCGATACGAGCAGGCCCGTGTCATGGGTGGCGGATCGAGTGTCAACGGCCAGGCAGCTTGAGCGGTGTCTCGACTGTCCAGGCGTCGACGGGATCGATGCGCAAAGGCGCCAGCGGGAATGCGGCACGCAACGCACGCAATGTCTCGACCTCGAGAGCAGGCTCGAAAACGCCAGCTTTGAACTCCAGTGATTGGAATCCGTGGCGCCGCACAATCTCTCGGGCTTCCCGGTATGCTCCTGATCGGTTTCTTCACGCTGCGTCTCGGCTGGCTGCCGCCATCCGGCTACGTGTCGCCCACAAGCGCGCCCATCCAGAAGAAGGACATCGCGACACCGCCCATGCTCGGGAAACTGACGACAAGGTCGATCCAACGCCGCCCGCTCCTGCGGCCCGGCCTACTCGCCGGGCCTTGCGAAGGTTGGATCACCTGGCAGAAGCTGCATCATGGATGCATATAAGAAACGTCACCGTGAAGAGCAACTGAACGAGTTGCATCATGCGCGGCACGAGAAATGCGGTCAGGCGCATCGTTTACTTCCGGCAGCGCCGTATCTTCGCAGCATTTCGCGCGAGATCTGCCGGATTGGCGTTGAAATGCACGCTCATGCGCAGACGCGCTTCAACCGGGTCGCGATCGCGAATGGCTTCATAGACCACGCGATGCCGCCCCACACCAAGCGCATGCGCAGCCTGCGTGCGATGGGAGCGCAATAATTCCTGCGCGGCGAGGGTCTGCGCCTTGAGCGCCTCGAAGACGCAGACCAGAAGCCGGTTCTCCGACGCCTGCACAATCGTCAGATGGAAGAGCGCAACGAGCCGCCCGCCGTACGACGGCCCCCGTCAGTGCGTGCCATCGAGAATTGCCCCTTGGCGCTGCAATCCGTCGCGTAGCGTACGGACGGGCACGCCGCGGATATTGCCGGGATCGTTCAGGCCCAGACTAAGCACCGCGCCGAGGCCGGCCGCCTCGCCCTGCGCCATGCACGGGCCCATGACACGAGCCGAGCCGTGCGCCTCCCGATCCGCCGACATACAGCGGCCCGCCACGTAGACGTTTGTCAGCCCTCTTGCCACAAGCATGTCGTAAGGCATGTCGTAAGACCCACCGTCCGACACGGGTATACGAACCTGCTTGATGCCATCCTGGTGGATGTCGATGTGATGGCTCCCCTTGCCGATCCCATCGTCGCGCTTGCGGGCATAGAACACGTCGTCCCGGGTAAGGACATAGTCTCCAACGATCCTGCGGGTCTCGCGGATACCGATGCGGTGAGCCAGCCCGGCGAAGTAGGACTTCTCGAAGCCGGGAATACGCTTGCGCATGAAGCGGATACAGCTCCACGCCTGGTCCACGAGCCCTCCGAACGCCTGCGACAAGGCTTTGGTATCGGTGGCATCGATATTGGCTATGCGCGTCGTGTTCACCGACACTTCGCGGCGTTCATTGGACACGGGGATGATGCCGATCAGGGCAGTTGGATAGAGTTCGCCGCTGGCGATGCCGTCCTGGATCAGCGGCCCGTCGCCCTTGATGAAAACAGCCGGCTGCCCCTGTTCGTAAAGCCTTTCGGCGCAGGCGCGCGCGCTGAGCTCCGCGCCCATCCATTCGCTCTCGCCGACTGCGAGATTCTCGGGTGCATCCACGCAAAACTGGAGCAACTTCTCCGTATCGATCCCCCCGATGCGAAACAGCATCGTCAAGGGCTGGAACTCGCCCTCGTCATTGGAGATCATCGCCTCGCCGCCCGCCAGCATCGCGACGTCGCCGTCACCGGAGCAGTCGATCACGACCTTCGCATTGACAAGCGTTCGTTGCCGCTTGTTGACGACCACCACGCCCGTGACGCGGCCGTCGCGGACCACGACGTCCTCGGCGAAACTGTAGAGCCAAGTGTCGACGCCGTAGCGCCGCACGACATTCGACACGGCGATCTTCATCATCTCGGGGTCGATGCAGACATACCAGATCAGGCGCCAGTCCTTGACGGGGCCGATGTAGCCGCCGAGCCGCTCGTGCTCGTCCAGTATTTCCTTCAGTATCCCTCCGACAATCCATTCTCCGCGTGCATTCAACGCGCCATCGACGGGCAGTCCCGTGATCAGCTCCCCGCCGATCATGGAACCCGCCTCAAGTAACAGCGTTTTCGCGCCGTTCTTGGCTGCGGATGCGGCCGCCGCGACACCGGCGCAGCCACCGCCGATCACGACAACATCGTAGTCTTCCTGATAAAGCTGTTGTGCCATGAGTTGACTCTTTTTTCTGAAGTTCAATGAGATGAATTCGGCGCGCCGTGGCTGATGCAGGTCTCGCTGGCCGGATCGAACAGGTGGATCCGCCGCGGGTCCGGGCGCAAATGCACCAACTCCCCCACGCGGACGGATACATCGGGCTCGCATCGGCAGCCCAGTTCCTCGCCACTGGGCAGGCGTGCGAAAACGTAGAGATCAGGCCCCGCCAGCTCCGTTCCGCTCACCTCAGCCGGGATTGTGCCCTCACCGTCGGACCGCGCGATGGTCACGCTTTCGGGCCGGATCCCGACCTTAACATGTCCATTCGCCGGCGCGGTCAGGGCCGGGCGGGCCAGCGGGATGACGAAGCCATCACCAAACAACTGCGGCCCGTCGCCGGACACGGCCAGCTTCGCGTCGAAGAAATTTGTCTCGCGATCGCCGACGAAATTCGCGACGAATATATTGACCGGTCGATTATAGATCTCGTCCGGCGTGCCCAATTGCTGCAAACAACCGCGGTTGAAGATGGCGATCCGATCGGACAGTGTCATCGCCTCGGATTGATCGTGTGTGACATAGACGATCGTCGAACCAAGCTTGGCGTGCAACGCCTTAAGATCGCGCCGCATGCGGATGCGCAGGCGTGCGTCAAGGTTGGATAGGGGTTCATCGAGCAGGAAGACCTTGGGATCGCGCACCATGGCCCGGCCAAGGGCGACACGTTGTTGCTGCCCGCCGGAAATCTCCTTGGGATATCGCCCGAGCAAATCACCTATGCCCAGTGTAACGGCGGTTGCATTGACCTTTTTCTCGATATCCGCCTTGGAGCCAAGCCCGCGCGCTTCCAACGGAAACGCGATATTCTCGAAGATCGTGAGATGCGGATAGAGCGCGTAGTTCTGGAAGACGAGAGCAATGTCCCGCTTGTCGGGCGCCACATGGGTGACGTCGCGCCCGCCGATGACGATCCGCCCGCCATCGACATCCTGCAGCCCCGACAAAAGGTTGAGGGTGGTCGACTTGCCGGAGCCGGAGGGACCGAGAAGCGACACGAACTCGCCCGGCGCGATATCGAGATCGAGATCCGCGAGCGCGGTCACGGCGCCGTAGCGCTTGGATACAGAGCGAAAGCTGACTTCTGCCATTGCCTAACCCTTGACTCCCCCGCCCGTGAGGCCGGACATGAAATAGCGCTGCAGCACGATGAAGACGCCGATGATCGGGATGATCGAAATGATCGATGCCGCCAGCAACGGCCCCCATTCGCGGCCGTAAAAGCCAAGATAGAAGTAGATGGCGACCGGCAATGTCCTGGCCTGCTCGGACGAGGTCATGGTCACGGCCACGACGAAGTCGTTCCATGAGAACACGAGAACGAAGAGCGCTGCGGCGACGAGCCCTGGCCGCGAAAGCGGGAGGACGATCTTGCGCAACGTACGGTAAGGAGAACAACCGTCGATCCGTGCTGCCTGTTCGATTTCGATAGGCAGCGACAGGAAGTATCCATACAGCATCCATATGACGATTGGAAGCTGATAAGCGGCATAAAGAAGTATAAGTCCCAGCCGCGTATCGATCAACCCGATCGTGCTGAGCGTCGTGAATGTCGGCACGAGGAGCGACGCGATGGGGATGCTCATGATGGCGACGGTCATCACCATCATCACGCCGCGCCCGCGGAACGTGAAGCGGGCCAGGGCATAGCCGCCCAGCGCACCGACGACGAGGCACAGCGCGACCGCACCGGCCGAGACAAGCGCGCTGTTGAAGATGTAATGGCCGACGTTATCGCTGAAGACGCGCAGGTAATGCTCGAAAGTCACCGTGCGTGGCAGCAGGCTCGGCGGATATTCGGCAATCTGCGCGGATGGTTTGAGAGACGAGGACAGCCCCCACAGGATCGGGAACAGCGCGAGCAGGGCGATTGCGCCGTTCACGGCGAGGCGGCCGAGCCGTCGCGCCATCACACGCCTGCGCCAGGCAGTGCTCGCGGGGGCTTCAGGAACAAAGGACATGGCTCAAGTTTCCTAGAGGCGTTTTGCCTGCCGGAACAGGAGGAGGAGGACGGCAACCAAAATGATGTTGCCGGCGAAGATGAGCACGGCGAGTGCATTGGCCTGCCCCAGGACATTATCTTGAAAGCCCAGCCGGAACATGCGCAGCACCACCGTTTCCGTGGCGTTGGCGGGACCGCCACCCGTCAGGATGAGCGGGAATGTCAATGTATTGACGAAGTGGATGAACAACCGCACCAGCGTGATGAGTATGGGAATGCGCAGGAGCGGCAGGGTTATGCGCCGAAATATATAGAATGGACTCGCACCGTCGACCCGCGCTGCCTGGAAAATCTGTATCGGCAGGCTCTTGAGCCCGGCAAGGAGCATGATCATCGCAAAGGCGCTGTCACGCCACATGGCGTTGTAGACGAGCGCCGCCATCGCCGTCTTTGGATCGGACAGGATGCTGACGTCGCCGTAGCCGAAGGGTCCGAGCAGTAGCGGGGTCAGCCCCGATTCCTGCGCAAAGATCCATTTAAGCAGCATCGATCCGACGAGCATAGCGATCATGTAAGGCACAAGCACGATCGCGCGCATGGCGACATGCCCGGCCGTATCCCGCTGCAGCCATATGGCCAGGCCGAAACCGATGGCGAAAGTCAGGACAAGCGCCGCCACCGAAAAGACGACCGTGACCACGAGACTGTTGAGCACCAGCGGCGAAGTGACGATCGACCAGTAATTGTCGACCCCCACGAAGCTGCGGATGCGGAAGAAGCGGACATTGTGCAGGCTGTACCAGAATCCGATGGCAAGCGGAGCGAGAACGAACGCACCCTCAAGCACGAGAGCCGGGACAAGCATCTGGTAGGCCACGGGCCAATCGGCGCGTCGCATGAAATACCTCTGACTTGAATATCGCGATACGGGCGCGACATAGGCTGTCGCCGCCCGTGTTTCGTGCCGCTCTACTGGCGGTCTTGCGTCGCCTTGGCGGCCTGCTCCACGGCACGCGTCACACTTTCCTGCCCGAGCACGACCTGCTGGGTGGCTAGGTTGAAATCGGCGAAGGTCCGCGCCCAGTTGCACAATCCCGGCGGGAACTCGCCGGCCGTCGCCATGAAGCCTGCGACATCCTTCAAGGGCGCATTCTTGGCTTCATTCATCTCGGGCCGCGATGCGACGGACTTCATCATCGGTACCTGTCCGCCGGGGATGTTCCAGAGCGCCATTGCAGCCGGGCTGGTCATGAAATCAACGAACTTCGCCGCAATGTCCACATGGGGTGACTTGTTGGAGACAACCGCGAACCAGCCGCTGACCAGCATCGGCCCCGGCTTGTCCTTTGTCCAGCCAGGTATCGGGGCCTGGCCGAGATCGTTCTTGTCCCATCCGGCCGCATTTCTCTGGATTTGCTCGAAGCGGCTGTTGGCGACGATTTCCATGGCATAGCGGCCTGCCGAGAACTGATCGATGGCATCGTCCGAAGTCATCGATAACGCCTCGCGCGGAGCGACCTTGTGCTCCGTGATCCAGCTCGCCTGGAGGGCGACCGCCTGTTCCGAGCCCTTCCCCGCGATGTTGGCCTTGCAATCCTTGCCGAAGAATCCACCCTGGGCTTCATAGGCGGCGAGCGGTGCCGGAGTCGCCGAGAAGCGCTCCTGGGCAAGCCCGAGGCCAATACCCCAGACATCCGGGACCCCGTCGCCATTGGTATCTTTCGTCAATTTCTTGGCGGCCTCGGTAACCCCCGCCCAGGTGGCGATAGATTTGACGTCGATACCCGCCTTCGCAAACAGATCTTTGCGATACATCATCACCCAGGTCGTGGCCATGATGGGCACGGCCAGCACCTGCCCATCCACCGTCACGGCATCAAAAGCCTTCGGCATGACCAGGTCGTTCTTGCGCTCCGGACTCCATTTGGCCAGAACGCGTGCATTCAGGTCCGCAGCCACGTCGGAACTCAGGACCAGGCCGAGATTTTCCGCGTTGACCCAACTGATGTCCGGCGCCTGGCCCGAGTTGCTACCGAGAACGAATTTCTCGGCGAGTGTGGTCCAGACCTGCGGCTCGACCTTGATCTTGATGCCCGGGTTCGCCGCCTCGAACTCGTCGATGATCGTCTTCAGCGCCTGCTCTCGACCGCCCTGCTTCCCAGGATCCAGGAATGTCCACATGCGAAGCGTCGTATCGGCGGCCGCCGTGGACAAGGCGCCCACGAAACACAAGCAGGCCATTCCAGATAAGCTGATTACACGTCTCATTTTGGCTCCCTCCGGGTTTTATTATTGTGTTAGCGAATCTACACCTTCCGATCGAAGTACATCTCGTCAAGTCTCATGAAATGCGCCTCGACCGCCGTCCTGGCCGCAGCACTATCATGGCGCTTCAGGCAGTCGATCAGTTCACGACGGAACTGTAGGCCGAGTTCGTAGCTCTCCCTGTTTTCGACACGCAGGCGAAGAATGCTCCACATCGGCTCCTGGCGCAGGCGCCACAGTTCGCGAACCGCGCTCGCCAGAATTGAGTTTCGAGACGCTTCCGCGACCAGCAGGTGGAAAGCCTGGTGTTCAGCAGAGGGATTGCGTCCGGCACGAATGATCCGCGCCATCCTCCGTAAGGAGGCCTCAAGCGCGCTGATCTGCTCAGCGGTGGCGTAAGATGCGGCGAGCTCGGCACAGGCCGGCTCGATAGCCCGCCGCGCCTCGAATTGCTCAAGAGTGCCGGGGCCAAGGTCCATCTCTCCAGTAAACGAGAAGATAGCCGCTGATGATTGCGCTGCGCGGACAAAGGTGCCGCCACCACCGCGAACCTCGACCAGCCCCGCGGTTTCCAAGGCAATAAGTGCCTCGCGGAGAGACGGGCGGCTGACGCCAAGCGTGTCAGCCAATTCGCGCTCCCCCGGCAATCGCGATCCCGCCGGCAGTTCTTCTGTGCGGATCATCTGCTCGATCTGGCTGGCGATCTGCTCATAGAGGCGCTTCGGTCTCACGAGCTTGACAGCCTCAAATGGACCTCTCGCCACTGCAGTCCCCCCATATCCAGGCTTCAGCCACGCGATCGCGCAGGACGTCACGGACGCCTGGATCATCATCTTTGCTGGTTATCGAGATCCAAGTAGAGGCAGAACGGTCAAACTGTCAACTGGTAAGACCAATTTACCGAATTATTTTTTGCTGTCCGGGGACACTGTCCAGCGGAGTGCCGTGCCAGGAAACAAAAATCATGGGCAGCGCCACCTCAGCACGCCGGCGGGATCCGTCGTCTGAAGGGGCGGGCGACCGGCCTTTTTTCAGGGCCCGATAGCACCACGACGCCAATAGGCGACCACGAGATGCTCGTCCTTGCGCAGTCCGCGCCCTGCGCGCAGATGTGTCCGAATGGCCCGGAAGGCATCGAACTCGCACCCGACCCAGACGTAGACACGGCTGCCGTCGGTGGGAAATACCGCAGCTTCCACGGCGTCTATCAGCAGGGGCGTGGTACCCGCCATGGCGCCATTGCGGAACAGCCAGGCGACACGAATCTGCGTGTCGTGTTCCAGCGGCTGGATTTCCCTCTCATCGGCGACCTCGATGAAGGCAAGGCCTCTTGCGGTTGGCGGCAGGTGCGCCAGCATCCGCGCGATGGCCGGCAGCGCGGTTTCGTCTCCGGCAAGGAGATACCAGTCCGCCGCGACGAGACCGCCGCCGCCCGGGCCAATCGTGCCGACCTCCTCGCCAATCACGGCACGTTCCGCCAATGCGGCCCCTGGCCCGGCATCCGGGTGCAGGACAAAATCAATCGCGACGGTCCCTGCCGGCAAGTCAACAGCACTGATGGTGTATTTGCGGAATGCCGGCCGCGTGGATGGATCGGACCATGCGATCAGCCCATCCGGGCCAACGCGCGGCCACTGCGGCTCGGACAGTTCGGGACGTTGCACAAGGACGTTGACGTGCAGCGCGTCCAGAGGCGCGAAGCGCGCAACATCGTCGCCGGCGAGTGTGAGACGTCGCATATGCGGCGTGAGGTCCCGGATGGCCTGGAGGCGCAGGATCCGGAAGTTCGGAGGGCGTGCGAGATCACCGCCATCGCCCGTCCAGAGGATCGTCCTGGCGCTCGCGCCGGCGAACTCCTTGAGATGGGCTGCGACCGCCATGCGCAGAAAATAGAGCCCTTCGAGACTTGGAGCCGACAGGCCGACCACGGTGGCGCGCCCCTGCCCCGAGAACCGAGCGCAAGCGCCGCGGACATTCAGGATGCGCTCGTCGCCACGCGCCTCGACCTCCGCACCGTGCTCCACCATGTGATCGCAGAGCTCAGCAATGATGGCCTCCGGCTCGGAGAGTTCGATTTGGGTCTGGGCGCGAAACAGTGTCGTTTGCGTCATGGTCTTGGCTTCGGACTCTCAAACCAGAAATCTTGCCTGCCCGTGGATCAGGTCGATGAGAAGGCCCGATCCACGATCCGATGGTCGAATGGGGCGGTGAAACGATGGCTCGCGTTGCATCAGGCAACAACCGGCGCGCTCCAAGCCGATTTAGGGAGCGGCTGATGGATTGGTGGACAGGCTGACCCAGAAAGCGCCGTGCAACGGGACGGCCATGAAGCGGCGGTTGATCTCATCCAGCGTGCTCTGCGGGTCGATATCCCTGAAAATTTCGGGGTGCGCCCATTTCGCGAAGAGCTCGAACACGACCACGTTCATGG
The DNA here is from genome assembly GCA_930633525.1 of Hyphomicrobiales bacterium. Classification (NCBI taxonomy): domain Bacteria; kingdom Pseudomonadati; phylum Pseudomonadota; class Alphaproteobacteria; order Hyphomicrobiales; species Hyphomicrobiales bacterium. The sequence continues at coordinate 1,579,071 of CAKNFP010000002.1, read as the reverse complement.
CCGAGATCGCCAGCTGGTGCGAGACAGCGAAGGCCCGTCCCTCCCTCACCGCCGGCAGGACGTTGCGTATCGAACCCGCAACGATCTTCCGCAGGGACGCGCGTGCAGCCTCGACTCCGACCCCGCTACCGAGCACAAGCCCGCCCTGGCCCGCCAGATGAGGCCCGCCGGTTGCGATATAGACGTCGGGATTCCGCGCCAGCACGAACTCCGGGCTGAGGACACCATCGTAGCCTGCGACCAGGCTCGCCGCGATATTGTGCGCCCCTGCGAGATCCAGCATTTGCGTCATGCGATTGCCGGCCCCGGGCGTGGAACAGCACACCTCAACGGCGTGGGCATCGACGAGGACACTGGGCCGGGTTTGAACCTTGGCGAGCCGTTCGGCGACATTAGCATAGCGGGACCGAACCAAAGCGGCGAAGGCCTTGGCGTTGTCATCCCGTCCGATCGCGCGGCCGAGCAGTTCGATCGAGAAAGCCGTCGCCTCCCCGACCGGCCGATCGGCATTGGCGGGACCGTCGAAAAAGATAACTGGTATGCCGGCCGCCTCGACCAGCTCGGCAACGGCTGTCCAGTCCGACTGCCACAGATTGATGAGGAAAAGGTCGGGCTTGGCGCTGATGATGCCTTCGGCTGATGTGTTGGACGGGGAAACGCCGCCGACGACAGGTATTGCGTCTATCGTCGGAAAGCGCTGGCGAAACGCGTCGAGGATTCCTTCCCCTATGCGTTGAGGCCCTGCCCACCCCGCCAACCGGCTGACGGGGTCAGGATCGATGAGCGCCAGGGATAACAGGATGAGGCTCTCGTTGGTAACAATGCGATGGGCCGGCGCCTTCAACCGCACCGTGCGTCCCGCAGCGTCTTGCAGGACGATGTCGGCTTTCGCGTCGGCGTGGCCAGCCAGCACGAAGGCAGCAAAGCACAGCAGAACGAGGGCATGGAGCCGGTGGCGGGCCGCGGCCGGGACGTATCCTCGCCTTAGTTTTCTGAACGCTACCATGTGTATTTCAGCGCGGCCGTAATGGCGCGCCCGGCGCCATAGTTGCAACTGCCACCCGTCGCATTGAGGCAATGCGAAAGATAGGTCTTGTCGAACAGATTGGTGACGTTGACGCGCAGGCTCGTGCCTTTGAACTGGTTGCCGAGCGCCTCGAAGTCATATTCCGCGCCAAGATCAACGAGGGCGCGACCCGGGATCCTGAGTTGCGGCAGATAGGTGCTGTCCGTCTGGTAGGAAGAGAGACCGCGAATACCGACGCTGAGCGCCAAGCCGGGGATATAGCCGGGCCTGTATTGCGCCCAGAGGCTCGCCTGGTGCTTCGGCAGCCTCAGCATCTCCCGGCCCAGCTCGACAGCGCGTGTGGATTTCATGATCTCCGAATCGGAGTAGGCATAGGCGGCGAGGACATCAACTTCCGTTGTCAGTTGATATTTGCCCTCTACCTCGACGCCCCGGACCCTCTGTTTGCCGCCCTGCACCGAGAACAGGGCGTTGTCCGGGTCTGGCGTCAGCGCGTTGTCGAGGGTGAGATTATAGAGCGAGACCGTGATGAGGCCCTTCGAGCCCGGCGGCTCGTATTTCACGCCGACCTCGTATTGCTGGGCATATTGGGCCTTGAATGGCATGCCGAAGCGATCGGTGCCGAGCGTCGGCAGGAACGACGTGGCGAAGCTGGCATAGGGTGCGACGCCATTGTCGAACAGATAGGTGAGGCCTACACGGCCCGTCAGCTTCTGATCCTTGGTCGTGACAGTGGGGGATGCCGCGACGAGCCGGTTGACGCTGTCCATCTCGGAGACGTCATAGCGCAGGCCGAATGTGCCGACCCAGCTGCCATAGCGGATCTGGTCCTGCGCATAGACGCCGAGCTGCTCTTGAGTCTGGAGGGCGGAACGCTGATACGCCGGGATCGGGATGATGCTGCCACCGTAGATCGGGTTGAGGATATCGAGCGGCGGCACAAATTGGGCCTGGGTCGTGTTGCCAAAGTTCGTGCTGGATTTGCTGCGGAGATAGTCAAATCCGACAAGGGCCGTGTGCTGGAACGCGCCCGACTTGAACGTCGCCTGAAGCTGGTTGTCGATATTCAGCGTCGTCAACCAGTCGTCGGATACGGCAGACGCGCGATTGAGCGTATGCCCGTTCGATTGATACGCAAAGGCGGGGTTGACGAGCACAAGAAACATGTCCTGGCTCGAGCGACCGTAGCGAAAGTTTTGCCTAAACGTCCACGTCTCGTTGAACGCGTGGGAGAATTCATAGCCGGCCGCGTAGAAGTCCCGCGAGAAGTTCTTTGCACCGGGATCGCCGAGGAAGAGATCGCGCGGGATCTGGCCCCATTGGTTCGGCAGCAATGTGCCCACGGCTGGATAGAAGCGGGGGTTGAAATTGGGGCGGTCGCGCTGGAGATAGCCGTAGAGCGTAAGCGATGTCGCGTCGGTCGGCGCCCAGGTCAGGCTCGGCGCCAGCATGAACTGCTTGTCCCGCTCCATATCGATCTGGGTGTTCATGTTGCGCGCCTGGCCGATGAGGCGATACCGCAGCGTGCCGTCCTTCGTCACCGGGCCGGTGAAGTCAAACGAGGCCTGCGCGCCCCCGAAACCTGACGCGGTGAACATGACTTCCCGGTGCGGCGTGGCCCGCGGGCGCTTGCCCACCTGGTTGATGAGCCCGCCAGGAATCGCGCGGCCATACAAGACCGACGCAGGCCCCTTGATGACCTCGATGCGCTCCAGCGCATAGGGATTGATGCCCGGTGTTGCATAGTTATTGGGATCGCCGGGGAGCACCAGGCCGTCGAGCCACATCGTGCCGTAGGTGTTGAACCCACGGATATAGATCCAGTCGTAGCGGATGTCGTAGCCGTTGGACTCCGAAAGGACGCCGGGCGTGTAGCGGAGTGCCTGCGATACCGTTTCGGCACCCTGCGCATCCATCTGCTTGCGGGTCACGACGCTGACCGCCTGGGGGATTTCGACAAGCGGCGTGTCCGTCTTGGAGGCGCTCCTGTTCCGCAAGGCGACGATGCCGGCGTCGGAGCCGAGCCTGTCGCCCTCTACGATGAGCGGATCGAGCTGGATGTGGCCAGAAGCGGCGTCCTGCGCAAGGGCGGATGGACCAAAGACAACCGTCGCGACGCCGAGAACAGTCGTAGTCAGCAGAAAGAAGCGGATCTTGGAGGGGACAAGCCCCGCAGAATTGCGGAGTGCAAGCACACTTTGAAAATATTCAAAAGAAAGAAAGCGCCTATGTAAGATACCGACACTCCACACGATCGCTCTCCAGTCTGTTTAGACACCTTCAAATCTTGACCAAACAGATCAATTAGCGGTATTTTTAAATGCTGGATTGCGTTCATCACAATGCCCTGGCCTTTGGCAGGGAAATATATATCTTTGCGTGCCAATGAAACCCCTCTCGGTCGCCTCTATCTCCCACAGCTCCCGGTGTGATCGCGCCGGATGGCTGTTTGGCCCATCGCGGGAGTGCTTGCCATGACGGCGCGCGACCGTGGTTCCGATGGCCATGCAACGCAGGTAAGCCGCAAGCGTCTTCGCGTCCGTGACCTTTTGGAGCGCGGCCAGATAACGCTGGATAGTCCCGACGACCGGCTATCGCCGGAAGACACGCTGTTGGCGGGCGAGTTCCTGCACGAGGAGCTACGACGCGGGCTTGTCCTGCATGTCAGTGACGTGTTCGAAGAGCACGCTTTTACAGCCACGTCGTGGATGCAAGAGGGTCTGTCGTGCATCTTCTTCCTGGATGGCGCGGTTGATCTGCGCATCGGTGACCGCCCCTTCGCGTTCCAGGGAGGACCGCAGGGCGTCATCAACAGCGCTGCCATCATGACTACGCGTCCCGAGAGTTTCGAGCGCAGCTCGCGGACACCGCAACGCCTTCGACATGTCGTGGTTTCGGTCTCGCCTGAATGGCTGAATCTCGATGCGATGGCGGCGACCAGTGACAGCGGCAACGTGGCCCGCCTTTTCAAGGACCATCTGACGGATCATCGCTGGTCACCGCCACCCCGGGTGGCCGAGCTTGTCCGACAACTCATTTCGCCCTCCGTGTTCCTACCGGAACTGCGCAGCCTCTATCTGGAGGGCCGCGCTGTGGAGATCGTCAGTGAGACGTTGGCGGCGATCATGCACAGCGAGACGCGTGCGAACGACAGCGAGATCCTGACGCGCAAGGACAAGCTGCATCTGGCCAGGGCAAAAGAGTTCATCGGCGCAAATCTCGCCGGATCCCTGAGCGTCGAGGTGATTGCCCGGGAAGCCGGAATCAACGCCAGCGGCTTGCAGCGGCTGTTCCGGCTCTCGGAACACCAAAGCTTGTTCGAATATGTGCGCAATCGCCGTCTGGAGCGGGCCTTCGCTATCCTCGCGGCAGGTGAGTGCACTGTGCATGACGCGAGCTTGCTCGCGGGCTATTCCAATCCGGCCAATTTCGCCACGGCCTTCCGGCGTCAATTCGGTATGGCCCCGCGTGAAGCGATGAGCGGTCGCGCGCGCTGAGGCCGGATGCAACCGTAACGCGCCCGATCGATCCAGCCCAAGTACGCCACTTTGCAGGCAAACGCGCGTTGGGGTGGGGCTCCCCTCTCAATCATGATGGCCAGCCTGTGCATCTACAAGGCGTACAAGGCGGCGATGCCGGCCCATGTCTCCTCAGATTGAGGGGATGGCACCCAACTCACCGCGCTATCCTCATCATCCGAGGCTAGGTTCTTTACGAAACCAAAAAACTGTTGCATCTACCTGCAAGGGTAGTTTCACGGCGGCAACCTCCACCGCTGCCACGAGATATGCGACAAGATGCCCGGCGGTCCTAAGTGCTCAATCTAAGTAAATTTGAACGAACCATCGGGGACCCGCTAGAGCTCGAAACGCCCAGCAACTTATCATCGGTGAGCTCCCGCGAAGGCCTTGCTGGCCAGCTGCCCGCTTCCTCCTCCAGCGTTAAGCCTGACGATAATCTCATCCACTACACATTGGACAGCGCGGCTGTTGATTTCCACTGAGAGCTGACCCGGCGCAGCGCGATATTTCCATTGAGAATTGACCCATGTTTGAACCGTCCCTCGCATGTTTTCAGCGGGGGCTCTGGAGTGATCGACATGGCATTACTGAGCGTGATCCGACGCTGGCATTTTCGAGAACATCTATCGATCCGGGAGATTTGCCGCAGGACCGGCCTTTCCCGGAATACCATCCGCAAATACCTGCGTGCCGGCGGCGTGGAGCCGAAGTTCAACATCCCGGAGCGGCCGAGCAAGCTCGATCCGTTTGCGGATCGGTTGTCGGCCTGGCTGAAGACGGAATCCAAGAAGGGCCGCAAGCAGAAGCGGACGATGAAGCAGTTGCATGTCGATCTGGTCAGCCTTGGCTACGAGGGCTCCTACAATCGCGTGGCGGCATTTGCTCGGGAATGGCGGGACGATTGGCAGAGGGAACTGCAGACGACGGGCCGTGGGACATTTGTGCCCTTGGCTGTTGATTTCCACTGAGAGCTGACCCGGCGCAGCGCGATATTTCCATTGAGAATTGACCCATGTTTGAACCGTCCCTCGCATGTTTTCAGCGGGGGCTCTGGAGTGATCGACATGGCATTACTGAGCGTGATCCGACGCTGGCATTTTCGAGAACATCTATCGATCCGGGAGATTTGCCGCAGGACCGGCCTTTCCCGGAATACCATCCGCAAATACCTGCGTGCCGGCGGCGTGGAGCCGAAGTTCAACATCCCGGAGCGGCCGAGCAAGCTCGATCCGTTTGCGGATCGGTTGTCGGCCTGGCTGAAGACGGAATCCAAGAAGGGCCGCAAGCAGAAGCGGACGATGAAGCAGTTGCATGTCGATCTGGTCAGCCTTGGCTACGAGGGCTCCTACAATCGCGTGGCGGCATTTGCTCGGGAATGGCGGGACGATTGGCAGAGGGAACTGCAGACGACGGGCCGTGGGACATTTGTGCCCTTGGCGTTTGAACCTGGCGAGGCCTTCCAGTTCGACTGGTCGGAGGACTGGGCGATCATCGGCAATGAGCGCACGAAGCTGCAGATTGCTCATACGAAGCTGAGCTACAGCCGCGCTTTCATCGTCCGGGCTTATCTTCTGCAGACCCACGAGATGCTATTTGACGCGCACAATCATGCGTTCCGCGTCTTTGGCGGCATTCCCGGTCGAGGCATCTACGACAACATGCGCACGGCGATCGACAAGGTTGGTCGTGGCAAGGAGCGCGACGTCAATGTCCGCTTCATGGCGATGGCCAGTCACTACGTGTTCGAGCCGGAATTCTGTAATCCTGCTTCCGGCTGGGAGAAGGGACAGGTCGAGAAGAATGTTCAGGATGCTCGTCATCGCTTCTTTCAACCCATCCCGCGCTTTCCATCACTGGAAGCCCTGAATGACTGGCTTGAGCTTCGATGCAAGGAGTTCTGGGCAAAGACCCCGCACGGTCAGATACGTGGCACCATTGCCGACCTCTGGGCTGAGGAGGCGCCAGCCCTTATGCCTGTTTCCCGGCCGTTCGACGGCTTTGTGGAATATACCAAGCGCGTGACACCAACCTGCCTCGTACATCTGGAGCGCAACCGCTACAGCGTCCCGGCATCCTTTGCCAATCGACCGATAAGCCTTCGCGTCTACCCGGAACGGGTCGTAGTTGCCGCGGAAGGTCAGATCGTCTGCGAGCATCGTCGCGTCATTGATCGTTCCCATGACCGGCCGGGCCAGACCATTTACGACTGGCGGCATTATCTGGCGGTCGTGCAGCGCAAGCCCGGCGCTCTACGCAACGGCGCTCCCTTCATCGAGCTGCCGGAGGCATTCAAGAGCTTGCAGCAATATCTGCTCAAAAAGCCGGGCGGCGATCGCGAGATGGTCGACATCCTGGCTCTTGTTCTCCAGCACGACGAACAAGCAGTGCTCTCGGCCGTCGACATGGCGCTGAAGTCCGGCGTTCCAACCAAAATGCATGTGCTGAACCTGCTGCATCGCCTCGTCGACGGCAAATCCTCCACACCGCCGACCCTTGACGCACCCCAGGCGCTGACACTCACCAATGAGCCCAAGGCCAATGTCGAGCGATACGATACCTTGAGAAAGACGGAGGTTCGCCATGCGTCATAACCCGGCAAGCGGCGCGATCGTCATCATGCTACGGCAATTGAAGATGCATGGGATGGCCCACGCCGTCGGTGATCTGACCGAGCAAGGATCGCCGGCATTCGAGGCTGCCATTCCGATCCTGTCCCAGCTTCTCAAGGCGGAAACGGCCGAACGAGAGGTCCGATCGACCGCATATCAGTTCAAGACGGCACGCTTCCCGGCCTACCGTGATCTGAACGGCTTCGACTTCGCCAGCAGCGAGATCAACGAGGCGCTCGTGCAACAGCTTCATCGCTGCGACTTCCTCGACGACGCCAATAACATTGTCCTGGTCGGCGGTCCCGGCACGGGTAAGACGCATATCGCAACCGCGATCGGCGTCCAGGCCATCCAGCATCATCACAAACGGGTCCGGTTCTTCTCCACCGTCGAGTTGGTCAATGCGCTGGAGCAGGAAAAAGCACAGGGCCGTTCAGGACAGATCGCCAATCGCCTCGTCCACTCCGATCTCGTGATCCTCGACGAGCTGGGATACCTGCCGTTCAGCGCTTCAGGTGGCGCGCTGCTCTTCCATCTGCTGAGCAAACTATACGAGCGCACCAGCATCATCATCACGACCAACCTGAGCTTCAGCGAATGGGCCAGTGTCTTCAGCGATGCCAAGATGACAACCGCGCTGCTCGATCGGCTCACCCATCATTGCCACATCCTGGAAACCGGAAACGACAGCTTCCGCTTCAAGAATAGCTCGGCGCACGATCCCAAACCAACGAAGGAGAAACGCAGGAACTTGACCACCACGACCAACACGAACGATACCTAAAGGCGGGTCACTTCTCGGTGGAAACGCCGGGTCAGCTCTCAGTGGAAATCAACAGATAGCCCTCTTTCGACTCGATTCGGACCAGAATTCGTCGCTTAACGGGTTTCGAAACGAGGGTTCTACAGCGCCGGCTCTCACCTCGACCAACTGGGAAAATTTTTCAAGTCTCTTACCAGCGGTTCCGACTGCCCACTTGATAACGGCAAGCCGCACGGGAAGATGGAAATCCAGCAAGCATTTGGCCAAGCCGCGGGCAATCGCCTCATCATAGGCCTGAGAGGTAATCATATATCCAACGAAAGCGCGACGACAGCTAGAAAGAGGGTCGTCTGCAAGCTTTACGGCTGAGCTCAACAGTCCCTCTACAGCTCCGCCCAGTTCCCCAAGATAGTATGCGCCACGGAGCCGCTCATAGGTTTTTTCGGATTCTAGAAGCCCAACTAGAAATTCCGTATCGACTCCGCACCGCCACCTTTTGAAAAGGATTTCAGTTGCGTTATAAGCCGAATCCTTGTTGGGATTTGACTTATAATCGGCCACTTTCATAAGCTCATTCGTAGATATTTCTGAAAGATTATTGCTCATTTCCATCGAATTCATTCGAACAGGGCGGTTCAGCGATTTAGATTAATCATATCGATTTCGACATTAATTTTCCGGGCTTTATCTTGCGTCAGCCCCTCGCTTTTCTCTTTATTTTCCGCCATTCCGCCCGTTCATTTTAGCGTGTTAGCCGATCATCCCCCCTTGAACGAGCGACCACCGGAAGCCCCCCTTCGCCGTTCACTGGAACTGATAATTGGCCGGAACCATCTGCGTTTCAATGGCGAAGGTTATTGCGTCGCCGAGTTCGGGGACCGCGAAGTCCAGTCCCCATTCGCTGCGCCGGATGCTGCCGGTCGCCGAGAAGCCGATCTTCGGGACGCCCATTATCGGGTGTTTGGCCATCGAGCCATTGAAAGTGATGTCGAGGGTCGCGGGATGCGTCTCGCCACGGAAAGTCAGGAGGCCTTCGACCACGCCGGTCTTCTCGCCCGTCACCCGGATCGTTTTCGAGAGGAAGGTGATCGACCGGGCGGCCAGGAACGCTTCGTCGCCCCCGATCTTCGCGTCGAAGTCCACCCGCTCCGGCCAGGGGTAATCGGTGCGAACCGAAAGCGGATCGATCACGACCGAAAGTGTGGATGCCTCCGGCCTTTCCGGGTGCCAATCGAGCCGCGCATCGACCTTCGTGAAGCGCGCCGTGTAGTGGGACAGTCCCGAGTGGTTGAACGACCAATGGAAGCTCGAATGCGAGGGATCGGTCTTGTAGGCGCCGCCGGGCGCCGAATCATTCGAGGCGGCGACGGCGAAGGTTGTGCTCAATGCAAGACCGAGGGAGAATGCGGCGATGCGCAGCATGGGTATTTCCTTCGAACCATAGTGGGAAAGCGACGCCGTTCAGGCCGCCTTGTCGCGACCGATCGCCTGGATCTTGTCCCAGACGCGGTTGGACTGAGGAACATCGAGGTCGAAAACGGTTTCGAGCGTTTCGGCGAGGTGGTCGGCGCTCGTGATGCGCTGCTCGCGTATCCCGTTCGCCGTCACGTGGCGCAGGCTATCGTTCTGCAGGGCGATATAGCCGTCCGCCGTGTGGCGCAGAACCGCGAGTGCGTTCGTGAACGGCGAGCCGGGATCCTGCATCAGCCAGCCATGTGTCGCGGCCATGGTCGCCTCGTCGCTGTGATCAGGGCGGAAATCGAAGCTTTTGGCGATGCCACGCTCATGATTGTTGAAACGCAGCCAGCCGCCTTCTGCTACCGTGATCGCAAAGTCGAACCCGCGCTGCCTGATCGGCCCGACGACAAGGGGAATCGGTTCGACGATGGCATCTGCCACACCGACTTCAGCGAGATAAGGACCGTCAAGGTCAACACGCAGGGTCAGATGGTTGCCGATGGCGATATCGCCAAGGGTTTCCCGGTTAACGCCGCCGCAAAGACGCGTGACCCGGAAGCCGAGTACGGCGAGCGCCGCACCGAAAAGCCCGTTCATTTCGTAACACCAGCCGCCACGCTTGCCTTCCACCATCTTGGTGAAAGCGGCTGCCGGGGTGACCGAGGACGGCCATCCCATGAAGGCGTCCAGCGCCTCCCAGGTGAAGGTCATGAGATGAGCGCGGTGCAGTATCGACAGGCTGTGGACGTCGAGGGAAGCGGGCCGCTCCAGGCCGATCCTCGTGAGGTAGGCGTCGAGCTGGTCGGCGCTCAGGGGCATTCCATTTTCGTTTGAAGGTGCATGCGTCATGCGTCGATCTCCTCTCGATGGATCGTTGTTGCGTTCCGGATGCTGTATAAGTGGCTTGTCGCGGGAGCCGATGACTGTGCGGCATCGGTGTGCCCGGATGGTGCATCCGCCGATACTGAGCGTTATCCGTCTCCACGACGTCCCGCCGTGCCGCGCCTCTATAGCGCGCTGGAAAAACGAGCGTTCCTAAATGAATGTGCAAGGCGTGCCGGATATCCTAAAATTTTGCTAAGCAGGCTTCAGACTGGCGATGGGGACGGCCGTGCGGCTTGACGACAACCTTCTCGAATTTTTCAGGCGGCCGCTGATGTGCATCATCGCCGGGGCTGATGCGGCCGGGCGTCCATCCGCGGGACGCGGCGTCGGCTTCCATCTCTCGGAAGATCGCGAAGCGATCGAGATCATCTTCTCCGCCTGGCAATGGCCGCGCCTCGCAGACGACATCCGGCAGACCGGGCGGATTGCGGCTACCTTTGTCAGCCCTTCGGACTACGTCAGTTTCCAGCTCAAGGGCCGCGCCGTCATGCGGGACACGGAGGCGCCCGACCTGGATCGCGCCGACCGTTTCATGGCGGCTGCGACGAACGAGCTCGAATCGCTCGGCGTGCCCCGGCATCTGATCGCTCCCTGGCTGACCGCCCGCGAGGCCCGTGTAGTCCAGCTCGAAGTGCGCGAAACCTATGTCCAGACGCCCGGTCCACTTGCCGGTATGCTGGCCGGTGCGAGGTCCCAGTGAGCCTGCGTCTTTCGGACCTTTCCGCCTGCTTCGAGGGTGTCATCCCCTCGATCATCGCCACCGCCTCGGCCGATGGCATGCCGAATATCTCCTACCTCTCCCATGTGGTGCGGGTTGACGAAGACCACGTCGCGCTCTCCAACCAGTTCTTCGCCAAGACGGCGGCGAATGTGCGCGCCAATCCCAAGGTCACGCTGATCCTCGTTGACGGCTTCACGGGCGACCAGTTTCTGCTCGACATCGGCTTCGTGCGTTCCCTCGACGCCGGCACGCTCTTCGACAAGATCGCGCGCCAGCTCAAGGCGAGCAGCGCGCAGGTCGGCATGTCGGAAGTCATGCGGCTGCGAAGCGCCGATGTTTTTCGCGTGCACGGGATAGAAAAGGTCCCCCGCCCGGTGGAAAAGGCGCCGGCTGCTGCTGGCCGCGCGCCCGTCGGTCTTCCCGCGCTTTCGCAGGCGACCAAGCTCATCGAGCGGCAGGCGGAGGCAGGAGAGATCATCGACAGTTTGCTCTGTGGCGTCCAGAGCGTGCTTGGATACAGCAACGCACTCGTGCTCATCCATGACAGCCATCGCGGCTGTCTGATGACCACCGGCAGCATTGGATACGAGCGCTCGGGTCTGGGATCGGAGATTGCCGGCAGCGACGGGCTTATCGGCGCGGCCGTGACCAGCGGCCAGACAATCAAGGTCAGCGACATGAGCCGGGTGCGCCGGTTCGGCGAAGCGATCGGTCGCGAGGCAGAGGTTGCGGAAAACACCACGCGCACTGTCGCCTTCCCGCAATTGCCCACGGCGATGAGCCAGATCGCCGTTCCCATGGCGGTCCGCGGCACGGTAACGGGCGTGCTCTTCATCGAAAGCGAGAAGCGGCTCGCCTTCCGTGAAGAAGATGAGGCGGCCCTTGAAATCCTGGCCGGACAAGCGGCGAGCGCACTGCGGGCAAGCGAGCTGGAAGCAGCTGCCGCAGAGCCGAGGAAGGTGGCAGCTCCATCCGAACCTGCGACCGCCGGGCGGGAGATCCGCGTCGCCCATCACCGCTTCGACGACAGCATATTCGTCGACGGCACCTATATCGTGAAAGGTGTCGCGGGCACGCTGCTGCGCCTGATGCTCGAATGGCACCTGAACGAGGGGCGAAGTGAGTTCACAAACCGGGAAATGCGGCTCGCCGCGGGTTCCCGGATGCCGGAGATCAAGGACAATCTCGAAACCCGGCTCTTGCTGCTGCGCCGTCGTCTCGAAGAGAAGCAGACGCCGATACAGATCGTTCGCGCTGGTCGAGGCCGCCTTCGCCTGGCGGCGGAAGGACGGATCATACTTGATGCCCCCCGGGAATAAGGGGGCCGTGCGCGGATGGCTCTCCCTCGGCGAGGGCTTATGGGAGCCTTCTGCAGTGGCTGATTTGTGGCGCCATGTAGCCACGCCGGCCGCACCCTCCGGGCACTCTCGTCATTCTTGAATTCATTCGCAATATTAAGCCCGCCGGCGGCGCGATAACCTCTCAAAGATCACAAACGAATATGTATTTCTACTGCCTCGCGGCCTGGATATTCCTGTTTATTCGCGCGCATCGCGAGACGACGTGCCGACAGCAAAGATCGGAACGCGCTGGTCGAAGCCCTTTAGCGCCCTCGCCTCCTGTTCGACGAGAACAACGGTCTTTTCAACAGCTTGAGCTGCCGCGCGATCAACAAGGATTTCACCGTCTTTCGCACTCGCGCAGAGGCGCGCAGCGAGATTCACGACATTTCCAATCGCGGTATAGTCGAAGCGGCCCTCGGACCCTATGCGGCCGACCGTTGCGGGCCCCATGGCCAATCCGACCCCGAATCCAAGGTCATGCCCGGCTTTGCGCCATTCAGCCAGGAGCCGTTGGACGCCGGCTTGCATCTCGCACGCCATGGTGACGGCGCGCAGGGCTGGGTCCGAGCAAGCCACCGGAGCGTTGACGAGGACCATGACGCCGTCGCCCAGGAAGCTGATGAGCGTCGCCCCATGCGCGGCTATGACCCTATCCAGCGCATCGTAGTAGGCGCTGAGCGCGCTGATGATGATTTCAGGCTCTGCCCGGGCCGAGAATGCTGTGAAGCCGCGGAGATCGCAAAATACCGCGACAACTTCGACGCGTCGTCCATCGAGCACCCGGTCGTCGCCGATCCGGTCGACCAGTTCCGCGACCTGAGGCGCCAGAAAGCGCTTGAGCCGTCCGATGCGCTCCGACCGCTCCTGTGAAACGGCGAGTTCTCCCGCCATGTCGTTGAGGCGCTGCGCAAGACGCTCCAGCTCATCACCCGTGGTGAGGTGAATGCGGTGATCGAACTCACCCGCGCCAATGCGGGCAACGCCGTTCTCGAGCAAGCGAATGGGTCCGACCATGCGCTGTGTCAGCCAGTAGGCCAGCAACCCGGCAAGGATCGCGCCGGCTATGAGGAGAATGCCGGTCCGCCACAGCGCCCCATAGATCGGACCAAGCGCTTCGGCGAGCGGCTGCTTGGCGATGACACTCCAATCGGCCATCGGGATTGTCGCCATCGCAGCCATGACCATATGGCCATCGATATCGCGCCCAGCGATCGCCTGCCCGGCTTGCGCCCTGATGGCGGTTCGCAGAAGCTGCAAGGGCAGGACCGCGCTCTCATCGGCGCGCAGAACAAGACTTATGTCAGGGTGCGCCACGAGGCTCCCGGGCTGGTCGAGGACGTAGGCCTCGCCGGTCCGTCCGACCCGGATGGCCGAGATGACCTCCCAGATGAACTTCAGATTGACCTCGGCGATCGCGGTGCCGACCGCAGACCGGTTCCCCGCAACCGCAACGGTCATGAACGGCTCCGAGCCGCCCTCAAAGGTTACGGGTCCCAGCCATACCCGCTGCCCTGCCGCACCCACTACGGCAGGGTCACTGGCAAAATCCTCGCCACTTTCGACACGATTGAGCCCGATCCGGGAGACAAAAAGTCGTTCCTTGCCACCGCCATCCACCAGGCGAAGGCTCATAATCGACGGAACTTGGCGCAACAGGCGCAGCCCGTCCAGCCGGCGCCGCTCATCCGCCCCCGGGGACCAAGGCAAATGGACCATCCAAGTAAGCTGGTCACTGATCCCCTCAAGGAAATTCTGGATTTCCGCCGCTGCGAGGCGCGCCTCGAGAGCGAGCCGCTCGCTCAGCCGGGCGCGCTGGTCGCGATAGCCGAGCCAGGCCTCGCTGGCACCGGCGACCAGGAGCGGCACAACCACGGCCGCGAACACCGCGATGAAATATTTCGCGAACAGCAACTTGCGGGTTGGCTTCGGTGCATCGGTCGCCATGGGTCGTTCATCGCCTTCCCTGGCAGGCTGTTCCCAAAGGCTATTCGATCACAACATCCGCACGGCTCAGCAGCGAAGGAGGAACGGTCAGTCCCAGCGCTTGCGCGGCCTTGAGATTGATGAAGAACTCGACTTTCGTAACGCGCTGGACCGGAAGATCGGCCGGTTTCTCACCCTTGAGGATCCGCCCAGTATAGATTCCGGTGTGTCGATGGGATTGTCGGAAATCTCCGCCATAGCTCATCAGCCCCCCGGCCACTGGAAAATCGCGCGCCTGTGTGATCGCTGGGACGGCAAGACGCGCAGCGAGTTCCGCGAGCCGTGCGCTTCTATAGGCAAAATAGGGATCAGAGGTAAAAACGACTCCTCCCGCACCCATCGTACGCGCCGCCGTGAAGATTCCCTCGAACGCATCCGCGCTGCTCGCATTCAGCACATGAAGCCGCAGGCCGAGTGTATCAGCCGCGGCGGCGAGATTCGTCAACTGGGAACCAACCGTGGGGCTGGTCGGGTTCGCCGCGATTGCGAACAGCTTGGCCGCCGGCAACAGTTCACTCATGAATTCGAGGCGTTTTCGCGAGACTTCGACGCTCAGGCTTGTCACGCCCGTCATCGTCCCACCCGGCCGGGCGAGGCTGCTCACCAGGCCAAGCGCGACAGGATCACCGCCCAGCTCAAAGACAATCGGAATGTTTCCGGCCGCCGATTTGGCTGCGAGCGCAACTTCCGCACCGCCGGGAGCGACCATCAGCGTAACACCGTTCGCGACGAGCTCGCCCGCGAGCGCCGGTAGTCTGGAATATTGCCCGTCCGCCCATCGAAACAGGATGGCGACGTTGCGTCCGTCGACATATCCAGCCTCGGCCAGCCCTTCCCGAAAAGCGATGAGCCGACTTGCACTACGCTCCGGCGTTTCCGGCCCGAGATAACCGATGACCGGCATGGTGGCTTGTTGCGCGCGGGCCGGCCCCGCCCCTAGTGAGGCCAATATCAGCGATGCGACAAAGTCTCGCCGCCGCATCCAGCGATGGATGCAATCATCGCCCAGGAGATGCAACCCTTGGTCGTCACCGCTGACCACCGACATCGCTGCCGCCCCACGTGGTGAACTCAACCTGATGTCTGCGGGCTCCATAATAACGATGCCGCGAAACCAGCGAAAGCCAATTTCGACGATAGGTGCCCTGCCTAGCCTCAGGGCTCGCCGGTCAATGTCCGCGGTTGACGGCTGCATCCTCGCGGATGAACGCGGCGGCGCGTTCACCGATCATGATCGCGGCAGCATTGGTATTGCCCGAGACTAGGCGCGGCATGATCGAGCAATCGGCGACCCTGACGCCGGATAGACCGTGCACGCGCAGGCGGGCGTCGACCACGTCGCCGCGTGCGGGATCCGGGCCCATGCGGCAGGTTCCGCTGGGGTGATAGATCGAGCTGCCGGTCATACGGATGTAGTCGAGGATCTCGTCGTCGCTTTGCACCGCTGTTCCTGGCCGGTGCTCGGCGGCGACGAGCTCGCCCAGAGCCGGGGCGGCCGCGATGCGGCGCGCAAAGCGAAAGCCCTCAATCATTATGCGCCGGTCGAGATCGCTCGCGAGATAGTTCGCCCTGATTTCCGGCCGCGCTGACGGGTCAGGCGATGTGATGAAGATCGTTCCCTCGCTCTCGGGCCGCAGCTGGCAGGCCGAGATCGTTGCGCCAGGGAATGCGTGCAGGCCGCCATCGTAGCTGTCGAGGCTGAGCGGCTGAAAATGGAACTGGATGTCGGGCCGGTCTGAGGCAAGCGGCGAACGGGCGAACCCGCCGGCCAGGGACGCGCCGAAACTGAGCACGCCTTGGCGGCGCAGCAGGTAATTCATCCCGATCAGAAGCTTGCGCCATGGCCCACGCGTGAGGTCGTTGAGGCTGATCGGCAGGTTGAGCTGCAACATCAGCCGCGACTGAAGATGATCCTGAAGATGCCGCCCCACCCCATGGAGTGCGTGAAGCGGCGTGACGCCCGTTGCCGCGAGGCGGTCTGGATCGCCGACGCCGGACAGTTGCAGGATCTGCGCCGAGCCGATCGCCCCTGCGGTCAACACGATCTCTCGGCGGCAACGCAGGTGGAGCGTCTTGTCGGAGCGTCGGCCATGAAGGCCGCGCACTTGCCGGCCTTGGAGTTCAAGCCGATCCACCTCGACGCCGGTCAGAATTCGCAGGTTGGGACGGCGCCTCGCGGGGCCGAGGAACGCGCGCGCGCTGGAGGAGCGGCGCCCGCGCCGGGTCGTGAGCTGGAAGCGACCCACGCCCTCCTGCGCCGGGCCGTTGAAGTCCGGGTTCAGCGGCAGGCCTGCCTGCTGTCCAGCTTTCACAAAGCGGGAGACGAGTTCGAGGTCGACCGCCGGATCCTCGACGCCGAGGCTGCCGCCCGCACCGTGATATTCGCTCTCGCCGCGCGCCTGCGCCTCTACGGCCTTGAACGCGGGCAACACGTCGGACCAGCTCCAGCCGGGATTGCCGCGCTGGGCCCAGTCGTTGAAATCGTCGGCCTGCCCCCGAATATAGATCAGCCCGTTGATGGCGCTCGATCCCCCGAGAACGCGGCCACGCGGCCAGGCGATACGGCGGCCTTTCAGCTCCGGCTCCGGCTCAGTCTGATAGCGCCAGTCGTAGCGCGGATTGTTGATGGTCTTGAAGAAGCCGGACGGCACGTGCAGCCAGGGATTGCGGTCGGCCGGCCCGGCTTCCAGCAGCAGGACCGACACGCCGGGGTCTTCGCTCAATCGCGAGGCAAGCACACAGCCGGCGGAGCCACCGCCCACCACGATATAGTCGTATGTCTCGGGTTCACGCATCGTCTTCGCCATCGCCGGTTCCATCCCTTCAGCCTTTGACCGCACCAGCGGTGAGCCCGGCGATCAGGTAGCGGCGCGCCAGCGTTACCAGGAGAACAACGGGAATGAGTTGCACGGTAACGCCCGCGAACAGGACGCCCCATTCGGTGCCGTCGACCGCGCCCATCAACTCGCTCAGGATGAGCGGGGCAGTCTTGGCTCGGTTAGTGGTGAAGATCATGGCGAAGAGGTACTCGTTCCATGCATAGACGAAAACGAAGATGGACCCCGCCGCCATGCCCTGGAGCGTCAGTCGCGAAAGGATGCGCGTGACGAACTGCCATTCCGATGCGCCGTCGACATAGGCCGCCTCATCGAGCTCGTAGGGGATCTGGTCGAAGAAGTTCTTCATGATCATGGTGTTGAGCGAGACCCAGAATGCGGCATAAAGCAAAATGAGCAAGAGATGCGTGTCGCTGAGGCCGAGCATGTCGGCCACCGGGAACAGCGGCAGCGTCACCACGATGGGCGGCAGCACGCGTACTGCGATCATGTAGACGGCGGTCCATGCGGTGAGCCGGCTGCGATAGCGCGAATACGCGTAGCCGCCGAAGAAGCTGATGAACCCGGCCAGCACAGTCGCGCCCAACGCCACGATCACACTGTTACCGATCGCGTGGAAATAGCCGTGCCATTGGACCACCAGTTGGAAATAGTTGTCGATGGTCGGCGTGAAGATCAGCCTCGGCGGGTAGACGAAAATGTCGACCTGCCGCTTGAACGAAGACATGACGATGAAGAGGATCGGCGTGACCGACCACACCAACATGAAGGCCAGGAGCAGCCCGCGTGCAAGGCGTTCGAGAGGAGAGAATGAATGGTGCATTATTCGCCCTTCATGCCGCGCTGCATCGCAAACAGAAAAACGGACGCCAGAAGCAGCGAGCCGATGACCATCAGCCATCCCGTGGCTGCGGCGATCCCGAAATCGCCGTAGCGGAAGCCATGCTGATAAAGGTAAACGGCCAGAACCTCTGACATACGGACCGGCCCGCCCTTGGTCAGTAGCCAGACCTCCGAGAACATGCGGAAGGCGAATATCAGCCGGAAGATCAGCGTGATCAGCAATGTCGGCACCAGGAGTGGCAGCGTGATGCGCTGGAACCGCTGCCAGCGCGTCGCGCCATCGATATGCGCGGCCTCGTAGAGGGAGCCGTCGATCGCCAGAAGGCCCGCATAGATCATCAGGAAGGTGAAGGGCAGATGGGTCCAGATATTGATGACGCCGACGAGGATCAGCCCTGTCGTCGGCGAGGCGCTCCAGTTGACGCGACCGAGCCCCATCTCTTCGATGGTGCGGGCAATGGCTCCGATATTCGGATCCATCATCATCTTCCAGACGAGGACGGCCACCACTTCCGAAATCGCATAGGGCATGAGGATACAGGCGAACATGACGCCACGAAACGGGACGCCCGTCACGAACAGCATTGCCAGAGCGAGGCCGAACAGGAGCTCGACAAAGACGACGCCGCTGACCACGAGGAAGGTGTTGAGGGATGCGCGCCAGAAATAGGGGTCCGTGAAGACGGCGTGATAGTTCTGGAGCCCCACCCATGTAAGGCTGGTGCCATAACTCGAGTGGTTCAGGCTCAGCCAGAGCACATAGAGCGAAGGGATCGTCAGGATCGCGAGCAGCAACAGATGAAGAGGCGATAGATAAAGCCAAGTGGTCAGGCGCGGCTGACAGTGCATGTCACTTCCATTTCGTCGTTGGTCGTCTGCTCGGCAAGCTTAGGGCGGCCGTCTCACATGCCTATCAGCAGGTATTGCGGCTCACAGTATTCAAGGATGCTGGCGTGCCCGCCCTCCCGTCCCAGGCCGGACTGCTTGACACCTCCGATCGGAGCCATTTCCAGACCAAGATGGATCGCATTGATACCGACCATGCCGAGATCGAGCGATTCGGCGGTTCGCAGCACGCGTGAAATGTCGCGTCCGAAGACATATCCCGCGAGCCCATAGGGCGATGCGTTGATGGACGCCTTCACCGCCTCGAGGTCGGTGAAGCGCGTGATCGCCGCGACCGGCCCGAAGGTTTCCTCGCACGAGACGAGCATGTCGGAGCCCACATCCTCCAGAACCGTCGCCTCGTACCATGTGCGGCCTACGGCGGCGCGCCGTCCGCCACGCGTCAGGCGCGCCCCCTTGGCGACAGCATCGGCGACGTGGCGCTCGACCTTGGCCAGAGCTGCGCCGTCGATGAGCGGCGCGAGGGTACTGGTGGGATCGCGACCGTCGCCGGGAACGAGAGCATCGACCAGTACAAGAAATCGGGCGAGGAAATCATCATAGACCGCGTCATGGACGAAGAAGCGGTTAGGACAGACGCAGGTCTGACCGGAGTTGCGGAACTTGGCGGCGGCGGCAAGCGCCGCCGCCTTGTCGAGATCGGCATCCGGCAGAACGATGAAAGGCGCATGCCCGCCGAGTTCGAGCCCCAGCTTCTTGATGGTGCCGGCACATTGACCGTAGAGAAGCCTGCCCGTCGCGGTCGAGCCGGTGAAGCTCAGGAAGGCGATGCGCGGGTCTTGCGTCAGCACGGCGCCGATGGTCGCCGCGTCGCCGGTGGTCACCTCCAGAGCACCCGCGGGCAAGCCCGCCTCCCGGCACAGAGCGGCCAGCGCCAGGGCGCAGAGCGGCGTCTGTGGAGCCGGCTTGAGCACGACTGCGCAGCCGGCCGCCAGCGCCGGTGCGAGCTTGCGCGCCACCATCGAGACTGGGAAGTTCCAAGGCGTGATCGCCGCGACGACACCGATGGGCTTGTGATGGACGAGGATGCGGCTGTCGGCGCGCGGGGAGGCGACAATCTCTCCATTCAGGCGCCGGGCCTCTTCGGCGAAGAAGCCGAAATATCCAGCAGCGGAGGTGACCTCGGCGCGGGACTCGGCGAGCGGCTTGCCCTGTTCAGAGGTTAGCAGGCCGGCGAGATCCTCAGCGTGTTCCATAATGAGATGCGCGAGGCGGCTTAGGATCGCGCCCCGCGCCTGATGCGGTTCTCCGGACCAGGCTGCAAACGCCGCATGGGCCGATGCGACGGCGCCGCGGGTCTCATCAGCGGAGAATGCGCGCACTTGCCCGACCGGTTGGCCAGTCGCCGGATCGTCCACGCGCAGCCAACCGGCCATCATGCCTTCTCCCGCCGGCGCTACCGCGCCGGCAAGGCTGAGCCTCCCCCATTGCATTCGGATCTCCTCGTCACAAATTGCATCTCGCATATTGCATCATGGATCCAAAAAGGCAATAACGGTTTCAACGCTTGAGCGAGGGAGATCGGTTGTGAACAGCCAGGACTACGATGTGATCGTATTGGGGGGTGGCAGCGCCGGTATCGCGGCGGCGGTCGCGGCGGCGCGCAACGGCGCTCGAACAGCGTTGGTTGAAGCCGGCCCGATGCTGGGCGGTGAGCTCCTTACTGGCATGACCATCGATGGCGCGATCAATGGCCGTGGCGAGGATACCGTCGGCGGGGTCCTCACCGATCTGCTCCAGCTATGCCGCGACATGGGCGGTTTCGTCGCCAAACTCAATGACTGGCGACTGATCCGCTACATTGCCTATGATCCGGAGATCATGAAGATCGCCATCCCGCGCCTCGTCTTCGAGGCCGGCGTGACGGTCCATCTCCAGACATTCGCCGAGGAAACGGTCCAGGATGGCGGCAGGATCACCGGCCTCGTCGTGCTCGGCAAGGGTGGGCGGCAATTGCTGACCGCGCGCGCCTTCGTCGATGCCTCGGGAGACGGCGATCTATGCGCGATGGCAGGGGGCGAGATGCTCAGCGTCGAGAGCGGCGAGAAGCCCCAGCCGATGTCGATGATGTTTCGTATGGCCGGGGTCGATACAGGCGCGCTGCTATCCTATGTGCGCGACCATCCTGAATGCGTTGCCGTTGGCGAGAGCGACGCGATCCGCGAAGGCCGCACGGACCGGGAGATTACCGAGGAGATCTTCCGGCAGGGGCAGCCCTGTGTTTTCTTCAAAGGCGACGGCCCGCTTCTCGGCAGTGCGATCCAGCGCGGGGACATGTTCGCCACGGCGCTGATAATGATCCAGCCAACGTCCGAGAAGCGGCGCGAGGTCTGCATCAACGCGACGCGCATCACACTCGACGAGCCGAACCGGTCGGACAACATGGCAACCGCATTGAGGGTTCTACCCGCGCAAGTGTTCCAATGCGCAGAATTTCTGCGCAAATCCGTGCCGGGTTTCAGTGATGCCAGCATATCCGGCATGTCGCCGCGCATCGGGATTCGCGAGACGCGACGTGTCCTCGGCGATTACATCCTCACAGAGGAGGATGTGCTCCAGGCGAAGAAGCGCAGCGACGGCATCGCCAAGGGTTGCCACCATGTCGATATCCACCAGGATGGAACGGGACAGATCCGCATCCCCGTCAACGATGGCGGATCATACGATATTCCCGTGACAAGCCTTTTGCCTAAGGGGCTCGAGAATGTCGTGGTCGCAGGGCGCTGTCTGTCGGCGAGCCGGGAGGCGCAGGGCTCGGCGCGCGTCATGGGAAGCTGCATGGCGATGGGGCAGGCCGCCGGCTGCCTCACCGCGATGGCGCTCACACAGAGCAATCACGCGCGGCTGCGCGACATTCCCGTGGCCCGCCTGCGCCACATCCTGAAAGAACAGGGCGCGGTCCTTGATGGCACCCGCTGATGCGAGCGCGCGCCGATAGATGGGAACCCGCGGCTCAGGCTTTCCCGGTCGCGGCTTCCGAGGCGGAGAGCAGGGTTCGCACCTGCTCCAGCGTGCCGCGATTATGCGCTTTCAGGCGTTCGCTCAGACGCTCGAGATCGCCAGCGTGCAGCGCGTCCATCATCCCAGCATGCTCGTCGCTCGACTGATTCTGGCGGTGCGCGGAGGTCAATGCCGTCCTCTGATAGCGCTCGGATAGGTCGAAGAGTGTCGTGGTCGTGCGCAGGAGATGACGATTGCCGCAATCCCGGTAGAAGGCCAGATGAAACGCACGATTCTCATGCATGTATCGCTCGAGATCGGCTTGCGGATCCTGCGCGGTCAAGCGTTTGTAAATGGCCGTCACATGATCGCGTCCCCCGGCCATCAGGCTGGGCCAGCTGGCGCGCAAGGCCATGTCCTCCAGGCTTTCGCGCAATGAATAGAGCTCGACCAGATCAGCGATCGAGTGCGCCGAAACGACCGCGCTGCGATGCGGGCTGAGCAGCACGAAACCGCGCTCGGCCAGGCGCTCGATCGCTTGCCTGATAGGATGCCGGCTGACGTCGAGCTGCTCTGCTAGGCGCACTTGGTCCAGCCGCTCGCCGGCCGCCAGCTCGCCGGCCAGAATCATGCGCTGGATCTCGGAGGTGGCGTAATCCGCGGTACTCTTGAATCGAATTGCCCGTTCCACGACAGATCTCCGGTTTTGGCCGCCGACTACGGTCATCCGGCTTATGGATCCAAAAGCCTAGGTGCCGAGACGCGCTTTGTCCAGAAGTGCCTGGGTGTTATCCCGTACCGGCCATTTCTCATCCCGAAACGTCGTCTCACCGAAGGCTCCGCAAGGCGCGTCCACACGTCCTCTCGCGGGCAAGGAGCTTGCCCCGTCCTCCGGCGCGAACGTCGGGGCCGTTCAGCCACGGCGATGGCGAGGCGGGCCTTGCAGGCGACGGTTTCCATGACGATTTCTCGCCGGCCTCGCTCCTCCGCTGACAATAGTTCCTCGACATGCCGCAGGCCCCCTGGTCGGGGAGCCCTTGAATCTTGGGAACTCCGCGCGTTCTCCGGGCCGCGACACGCCGTCTCCGGCGGAAACGGCCCGGCCGCTCAGCGGCAGTTGACCTTCCCACAATTTCCTGATTGGATCCAATGCACTGGATCCAATCATAAGCAATGGGGAGAGAAGACCATGGATTTCGTGAAGCGGGCCGCGTTCGCGGCCGGGGTGGCGCTCGGTCTTTGCGCCACGCTACCGGCTGCCGCCCAGACCCCGGTGACTATCCTGTCGCACAAGGTGCACGAGAACGTGGCCCGCGGCCTCGTTGCCGGCACGACGGGGGGCGACGTCGCCGGCGAATGGGCGGGGGCCAACAAGGCGACTCTGAACTGGATCACCGGCAATATCGATCCGATCCATGACCGTCTCGGCCGCGAGTTGTCACTGCGCGAAAGCTCGGTCGATCTCGCCTTTGTCATCAACAAGTTCCACACGCCACGCATCGCGGCCCTGCTCGAGCCGCTGGACGGCCGCATGCAGGCCGCGCCGATCGAGATCATCGATGCCATCCCGGAGCAATTGAAGAAGGCGCTCACCTACGAGGGCAAGTTGACGGCCATCCCGTTCCGCCACGCGACGACTGGCTTGCACTGGAACAAGGCACTGTTCGCCGAACGGGGATTGAATCACGCCCCGCGGACGCTTGACGAGTTGCTCGAATACGCCCGCAAGATGAGCTACACCCGCCCCGATGGCACGCGCGTCGCGGGCCTCGTCATGAATTCGGGTGACGAACATGTCGCGGTGCTAACCCTGTTGTCCGCGTTCGGTGCGCGCCTATTCGACGACAAGGGCAAAGTCATCGCCAACAGCCCTGAAATGATCAAGGGTCTGTCAACCATGGCGGAGCTCTACAAGGAGGGCGTGCTCTCGCAGAATTACGCGACGATGACCATCGACGACGTCATCACCGCTGTGCAGAACGGGCAGGCAGCGATGGCGATCGACCCCTTTGCGCGCTATGCCGTCTACAACAATCCCAAGAGCTCCAAATTTCCCGGGGAGATTGACGTCGTGGTGACACCATCCGCCGTCAATCCCGAGGGTACCGCGATCACCGAGATCTGGTCGATGGCGATACCACGCAATGCGAAGAACAAAGATCTGTCATACTCCCTCATGCGCGCGCTATCCGGGAAGGAAGCCACTATTCGCATAGCGCTCAATGGTAACGGCCCCGTCGATCCCACGGCTTATTCGGATATACGCCTGCAGGAGAAACTGCCTTACACAAAGGCGGAAGCCGAAGCGCTTAAGATTGCGCAGATCGTGCCTTCCAACTTCGACCGCTCGATCGAAGTCGCAGCGATTTTCCGCGAGGAATCGCAGGCCGCGGTGCTCGGCTTGAAGGCGCCGAAGGATGCGGCGGCCTCAATGCAGTCACGGATCGAGCGGCTGGTGAACTGACCTGAATTCCCGGAGTTGACCTGGGTCTCGGCAGTCGACCGGGCACGAAGAGGTCGCAGGCTGCAATGCCTTCGACCTCCTCGATTGTGGGGGCTTGCGCTCGCGGCGGCAGACCAGCATCCGTTTTTGGCGCAGGACTATGCGTTCGATCTCCGCATACTCGGTGCCGCGATCATCTGGACCGATAGAGCGGTTACCGCCGCCGGAGCACGCATGGTGTCATCTTCGTCGCATCTGTTCAGGGAGCCATAGCGCGAGGTCTGGCAGCATGTAGAGGAGAAAACACAAGGCGCTGAGCATGATGGCATAGGGCAGGGTCGCCTTCATGATGAGCCCCAGCTTGGCGTCGCGCGCCACAGACTGAACGGCGATGAGGTTCAGGCCTATGGGAGGTGAAAGTTGCGCCAGCTCTGCCTGGATGACGAGGAACACGCCGAACCAGATGTCGTCGAAGCCCATTGCCTTGAGCGTCGGATAGAGCACCGGCACCGTGAGCAGCATCATGGAAACGCCTTCGAGCATGGCGCCCAGAATGAGGTATAGGACGAACAGAAAAGTAAAAAAGACGAACGGAGAAAGGCCCATCTCGGTGAGCGCCCGTGACACGCCAACGCCGATGCCGGCGTGAGTGACGGCTAAGCCGAGGATCTGGCCGTTGATGATGATCAGCGAGAGCACGCAGGTAATCGAGATGCTGTTCACGCAGGCGCTGCGGATGGCGGCGAGGCCGAGCCGGCGGTTCATACCAGCGATCACGAAGGCCAACAGACAACCGAAGCCGGCAGCCTCGGTGGGCGTCATGATGCCGCCGTACATGCCGCCAATGATCGAGATAATCAGTACGGATATCGGTACGCAGTCGACCAGCGCGCGGCCGATGTCACGCGGGGTGGCGGGGTTGCCGCGCGGCGGAACCCAGGTGGGATTGGCCCGCGCCTTGATCGCGACATAGATCATGAACATCGCGACGGCGATGAGGCCGGGCACGATGGTCGCGACAAACAGCTCGACCGCGGAAGCCTGTACGACCGATGCATAGATGAGAAGGAAGATGCTCGGCGGGATAAGGTTTCCCAGCGCGCCGCCGCCTGTCAGTGTGCCGAAGGTGAGGTGATCGTTGTAGCCGCGTTTGCGCATCTGCGGGATCGCGACTGTTCCGATCGTCAGGGTCGTCGCGGTGGACGAGCCGCTAATGGCCGAAAACAGCGCGCTGCCCAGGATGTTGGACTGCGCCAGGCCGCCGGGAATGCGGCCCATCAGCACGCTGAGGCCGGAATAGAACCGCTCGGCGGCCCCGCTCTTTAGCAGCACCTCGCCCATCAGCACGAACAGCGGCACGGCGACCAGCGTGAAGGAATTGGTGGAATTCCACACCACGTCGCCAAGGCTCGGCCAGAGCGTCGTGCCATGCAGGAGCGTGAGGCCGATAATACCCGTCAAGCCCATGGCGAGCGCCATCGGTACGCCGATGGAGATCATCACCCCGAGCAAGGCGACGTAAATGAGAAGGCTTGACCCCCAGCTCATACCACGTCCCCTTCGCCCCAGGTGGCTGTATCGTCGTCCTGCCGGCGTGGCGGCAAGCCCGACAGGCGCCGGAGGATGTCCTCCAGATAGGCGAGCACCAGCATCAGGAAACCGACAGGCATGATCACCTGCGGCAGGTAGAGCGGCGTCTGCGAAGGCTGGATGGATCTCGTGCCGAACAGCCAGGATAGGTGGAAGGTCTGCCAGCACGACCACAGCAGAATCAAGCTGGTGATGAGACCCAGGACACCGGCGACCACGCCCATCGCGGTGCGCAGACGCGGCAGCCTGTCGATGATCAGCGTAATCGTCAGATAGCTGTCGGAGCGGAGAAGGTGCACCGCACCCAGGAGCACGAGCCAACAGTAGGCATAGCCGCCGTATTCGTCGGCTATGAGCGTGGAGAAGCCCAGAAAGTAGCGCCCCGCTATCTCGATATTGGTCAGCGCCAGCAGAGCCAGCAGCACGACGATCGCGATGCCGATGGCGGTCCGCTCGAGCGGACGGAGCACCGCGCCCAGGCCCAACGCGAGCCTTTGCAAAGGACCGATCACTGGGCAGCCTCCACAAACGCGGCGGGGTCGAGGCCGTAGTCACGGATCGCGCCTTCCTGCGAGACCCTGCCCTCCTCCACGTCGTGGAGAAGAGCGCCCGGAGCTCGATCGGCCGGATCGCCATAGCCACCACCGCCCGCCTCATGGGTGACGAGCATCTGGCCGGGTTCCAGCAGGTAACGGCCCTTCGGATGGACGGCGGTGCCGTCAATTTCGATG
Organism: Hyphomicrobiales bacterium; assembly: GCA_930633525.1. NCBI lineage: Bacteria > Pseudomonadati > Pseudomonadota > Alphaproteobacteria > Hyphomicrobiales > Hyphomicrobiales bacterium. Next base: position 1,552,471 of record CAKNFP010000002.1, on the reverse strand, counting down.
CGCCTGGCCCGGCCGGGGCTGCCCCCAAGTACGCCTGCCGGGGGAAATTCGGTGCGGCCCGCGAGGCAGGAGATGGTCAAAGCCTCCTCGCCGTCGTTCACGAGCTCGATGCGTTGGCCAAGCCCCCCGCGGAAGCGGCCGGCGCCACCGCTATCTGGAGCCAGGGCCTTTGAGACCACCAGCGTGCCCGAGATCTCTTCCCACACCTCGACCGGCGTGCCGGTCATGTTCGACGGACTTGGCGTGGTATCGGCACCGTCGATCCCCGCCAGAGCGCCAAAGCCGCCCGAGGCGAAGAAGATGCTCGACACCCCCTCCCCTTCGCGGTTTTTTCCCTGAACATTGATGACGTTCAGCATGCCGCTGTCAGCCTGCACCTGCTCAGGCAGCGCAGGCGCAAGCGCGCCGAACAATAGTGGCTGCACGAAATGGCCGATGACGTGCCGCCCGCCTGTCGGGCTCGGCGGCAGTGCATTGAGCAGGCAGCCCGCAGGAGCCGAGACGTGAATGGCGAGCGTGGACCCGGCATTGTTGGGAATGCGCGGCGTCGTCAGGCACTTGATCGCATGGAAGGTCATGGCCCTCGTGTAGCAGAGCGGAACGTTGATCGCCGCCTTGATCGAGGGTGAGGTGCCGGAGAAATCGGCGTAGACCTCGCCGCCCCGGATGGTGACCTCGGCCGAAAGTCGAAGGGCTTCACCGATTCCCTCGACCATGATCGAATGTCGCCACGTTCCCTCCGGGAGACGCGCAATCTGGGCGCGCAGGCTGCGGTCGGAAAAATCGATGATGGCGTTGGACAGCGGCTGGATGTCCTCGATCCCGTATTCGTCCATCAGCTCGTTGATGCGCCGGCCGCCCACGGTGGTGCTTGCGACATTGGCCATGATGTCGCCGAGCGTCTGCTCGGGCACCCTGACATTGCACGCGATGATTGCCCGCAGCACCGGATCGACGACCCCGTCGCGCACGAACCGCACAGGAGGCAGGCGCAGTCCTTCCTCGTAGATCTCGCGGCCAACCGCGGAATAGCCGACGCCGCCGACATCGGGCAGATGCGATATACTCATGACGTAGCCGATCAGCCGGCCATGGCGGAATATGGGCTGCATGACATTGATGTCGAACATGTGCCCCGTACCGATCCAGGGGTCATTGGTCATGATCACGTCGCCAGGCTGCAGCGTCTCGGGCGGGAAGACACGCAGCAGATGGGCCAGCGTGGCCTGAGCGGTGCCGGTGAAGGACGGCACGCTGTAGGTTCCCTGCGTCAGGGCGCGGCCCTCGGCGTCGAAGATCACGCAGGACAGGTCATAGCTTTCGCGCACATTGGTCGAGAAGGACGAGCGCACCAGGGCGGTCACGACCTCGTCTGCGATGGAAACCAGCCTGTCCCAGAAGATGCCGAGTGTGATCGGGTCGTAGGTCATCGCTCAGGCTCCGATGTCGATGATGAGATTCAGGTTCGGATCGACGCTCAGCCGGTCGCCGGAAGCCAGAACGCAGGTCGATTCACGCTCCTCAATCAGAGCCGGGCCTTCGATCTGCGTACCGGGCGCGAGTGCATACCGATCGTAGACAGCGTGCGGCACGATGGCTTCAGCCTCTGCCGACCAGGCGGGTCGATGCCCTTTCAGGGCCGATGCCGAAGCGCCTTGAACCGACAGCCGATAATGCGTGCCATCGCCAGGGGCAGGGCCGATCGCCTCGACCTTCCAATTGACGATTTCGGCCGGCTGCCCGGGAAAAGCCAGCCCGAAGGTGCGAGCGTAGACAACCGCGAAGGCCTGCTCCAGGGTCTCAGGCGCACAGGCGTCGAGGCCGGCCAGTTCGACTTCCACTTCGTAGCCCTGTCCGCGATAGCGCATGTCGAGACGGAAGACATGGCCGATCGATTCGGCCGGCGCGCCGGCGGCAACCAGCACCGCGGTCGTGTCCTCCATCATCGCGGCCAGTTCCGCGCGCAGGATGTCCAGCCCCGCCCCGTCCAGGGACAGCCGGCGGGCACGCACAACCTCATAGGCAAGCGGGCTCGACAAGAGGCCGAAGGCCGACATGACACCGGAACCGTTGGGGCATACCAGCCGCCGAACGCCCAGCTTGCGCGCCACGCGAGCCCCGTGCAGCGGGCCGGACCCGCCGAACGCCACCATGACCGACTTGCGCATGTCCACGCCTTGTTCTGCGGCGTGCGTCCGAAACGCGCGCGCCACACTCTCGCAGCCCACCTCGCGCACGCCAAAGGCCGCACGCATGACCTCGACGCCCATCGGGCCGGCGAGGTCCTTCTCCATAGCGACGCGGGCTGCTTCGGGATCCAGCCTCATGCTGCCGCCCAGAAACGATCCGGCATCCAGGTAGCCGAGTAACAGGTTGGCATCGGTGAGGGTTGCGCTGGCACCGCCGCGCATGTAGCAGGCCGGGCCGGGTTCGGCGCCGGCGCTGACCGGTCCGACGGCGATCAGCCCGCGCTCGTCCACCTGCGCGATACTGCCGCCGCCGACACCAATCTCGATCATGTCGAGCACTGGAATCTTGACAGTCAGTCCACTGCCCTGGCGGAATTCGTGTACCCGTGCCACTTCGAGATCGTATCGCTTCAGCGGGCGGCCGTTGCGCACGAAGCAGCCCTTGGCCGTGGTGCCGCCCATGTCGAAGGACAGCACGCTGTCGAGCCCGAGCTCGGCACCGTGACGCGCCGACATCAGCGCCCCTGCGGCAGGGCCGGATTCCAAGAGGCGGACGGGATAGCGCCGCGCCATCGCCGGTGTGAGCGTGCCGCCACTCGAGCTCATCACCAGCAGCTTGCCGGCAAAGCCAGCCTGGCGCAGACCACCCTCGAGCCGGTCGAGGTAGCGGTCGACAACCGGCTGGACATACGCGTTGAGCGTTGTCGTGGTCCAACGGCCCAGCTCACGTACGAAGGGAAAGATATCCGACGAGGTGGAGACGGAGAGTTGCGGGAATCGAGCCGCGACGAATTCGGCCGCCTCTGCTTCGTGGCGAACGTCGACGTGCGAGTGCAGGAAGCATATCGCGACCGACCTGACGCCATGCTCGTCGACCAGATGTCTCAGCGCGTCCTCGACCCCGCTCAGGTCAAGAGCCTCCACTTCCGAGCCATCATAGCGGAGGCGTCCCGGCACCTCGATACGCAGGGCGCGCGGCACCACCGGCTTGGGAAAGGCGATCGTCAGGTCGAACAGGTCGTAGCGCCGTTCGGCGCCGATATCGAGCAGGTCGCGAAATCCCTTCGTGACCAGCATGGCGGTCGATACGCCGCGCCGTTCGATCACCGCATTGGTGACTAGGGTCGTGCCGTGGACGATGGTGCCGACATCAGCCGGGGAGAGACCTGCCTCTGCGGTAATCGAACCGGTCCCGTCAATGACCGCCCGCGATGGATCGTCCGGCGTTGTCAGGCGCTTGTGGGTCCGGGCGATGCGCTCGCCGTCGTCGAACAGCGTGAAATCGGTGAAGGTGCCACCGATATCCACACCGATACGGAAATGCTGGGTCACTGTCTTGTCTCTGTTTCTCGAAAGGAATTGAGGATGGAGCGGATCAGCGCCGCGGCGCGGCGTATCCCGGCTTCCGTCAAGCCCCGATGGGTGACGAGACGCAGCACCTGCGGCTCCAGGCACAGGGCCAGCACGCCGTTTGCGGCGAGCTGGCCGCGCAACATCTCGGCTGCTCCCTCCGCGGCAAGGCGGATCATCACGACGTTGGTCAACGGCTCGGCGATTTCGGGACCGCCGCCGATCTCGCGCCAAAGGAGACGGGCGAGCGCGTGATCGCGGGCGATTGCCGGCCAGTCGTCCAGCACGGCCAGTGCCGGAGCGCACAGCGTCGCGCTCGGCCGCATGCCGCCGCCGAGCCGCTGGCGCACCGCGACGGCCCGGCCAATCAACGCGCGGCTGCCTGCGAGCATAGCGCCCACCGGCGCGCCCAGACCCTTGTTCAGGCTGATCGACACCGTGTCGAAACCGGCGGCGATCTCGTCAGGGCGCAGGCGGAGGGCGACGGCCGCGTTGAAGAGCCGTGCGCCGTCGAGGTGGGAGCGCACGCCACGGTCCCGCGCCATCTCGACGATCGCCAGGGTTCGGTCCGCCGGCAGGGGCAAACCACCCTGACGATTGTGCGTGTTCTCGAGCCAGACCAGTGCCGGAACAGGACGCGATACATCGCCCGGCGCCAGCGCCTCGGCCCATATCATCGGATCCGCCGTCCCGTCCCGCAGCACGACGGGCGTCAGGCCCGCCAGCAACGAAGCGCCACCTTCCTCCGAGGTCAGCACATGGCATCCCTCAGGCACCAGCAACAAGCCTCCCGACCGCCCCGCGAGGACCGCCGCGCAGAGGTTTGCCATCGTGCAAGTCGGGAAGAACAGAGCATCTTCCTTGCCGAGAAGTGCAGCAGTCTTCCGCTCCAGAGCGCTTTCATAGTTGCCGCCGCGAAGCTCGAACTCCGGCGCTGTGGCAAGCGCAGCCTGCATGGCTTCGGAGACGACCGGGGACGGCGGCGACAACAAGTCGCTTCGCATGTCGATAATTGCCGAAACGGGTCCGGTGTCAGGCATGGAGCGGCCTTCAGATGGCGAGGCAGGCCCCGTGGCGCATGCTCACGGGAATCCATGCGGCGGCCCCGTCTTACGGTTCGGACGGTTCCCGGGACGGGTCTTGCGCGCGCCGAACAAAGCCGGACGCGTCATGACGCCATTAGTTGGAAGCGATACAGCCCGCGCGAGCCAGATCTAAAAGCTTCTTGCCTGTTTCGCCGTGCTTACGGGCCCACTCGTTCCACATGGGCAGCATTGCCTCGCGAACGCGGGCGTAGTCTTCCGTCGTCGGATCGACAAGTGTGACGCCGTTCGCGGCCAGGTTGGATCTTGCCTCGCCGTCGCCCTTGGCAGCCATCTCGACATATTTCGGCTCCCACTCGGCAACCTTGCGCAGCAAGACGGTGCGCAGATCTTCGGGCAGCTTCGCCAGTTCCGCCTTGTTGATCATCGTCACCTGGTGGCCCATGGCGAAATTGGCCATGAAACCGGTGTCGATGATCTCATAGGCGCGCCATTCATTAGCCGAGAGCGCCGAGGTGATGGCGCCGTCGATGACCTTGCGCTCGAGCGCCGGGATAACTTCGGCCGAGGAAATCGACACCGGAGACCCGCCGAGCAGCTGGACCATGTTCACCTGCTCGGGATTCCATGTGCGTATCTTGAGGCCCTTGACCTCCGAAGATTTCGTGATCGGACGGTTGAACCAGAAATTCTGCGCCGGCATCGTCCAGTTCATCGCCACATCGACTTTGAATCTGTCGCCGATGACCTGATCGACAACCGGGCCGACATCGACGATCGCCTTCTTGAAGGCGTCGAAGGACGTGCAAAGGAAAGGCAGCGACAGCACGTTCAGCTCGGGCACGTCGCCCGACGCGAAGCCCACCGCCATGTCGCCCATCTGGACCTGGTTGGTCGCAACCGCTCTCAGGACATCGGGAGCCTTGTAGGGCAACTCGCCCGCACCGAAGACATTGATTTTCAGGCGGCCATTTGTTGCCACGCCGACATCCTCGGCAAACTGGCGGGTCAGCTTTACCGCGTTGTCGTTGACCGGGAAGTAGCTGAAGTAGCGCCACTCGACCTTGTCCTGCGCCATCGCCGTCGCGCTTGCGCCAACGAACGAGCACACTGTGCACAGCAGACTGAAAGCCAATCTTTTCATGTCGTTTTCCCCTCGTTATTGGGAAAAGCTTAGCTATGCCCCCAGGACCGCGCAAACATGCAGATTGCCCGATAATTTGCTGACCGATCTCACTCTTGCGGTTATGCGACATGTGTGAATCGCGGCCCTTTACAGCGGTTCCGACTTTGCGCGACCTTGGACGCGAGGCTCGGCCAGCCGTCAGGGCACGGTGGCGTCGCCTTGCCTAGACCGAATGACCCGAAGGGATACTTGATGAGCGATGGTAGTGGGCCTGATCGCGGGAGCGACAACATCAGCAGCACCGAGCTCAGTGAATTTGAGTTCACGATGATCACATTCTTCTACGGTTTTTCCCGCTGGGTGGAGATGTGCATGAACTCGGCCGACGTGCGCGGCCTGAAGGCGCTGGACATTCTTGTCATGCATGCCACGCATTCGCGGGCGCGTGGCCTCTCCCCGAACGAAATCGCCGCGACGCTGAACATCGACGACATGCATCTCGTGACATATTCGATCAAGAAGCTGCTGGCCGCCGGACTGGTCATGCCCGTGCGCGAGGGGCGTCATCAGGGCTATGTGCCGACGGAGACCGGCGAAGCCGCATGCCGGGGCTACCTGAAGATTCGCGAGGAGTACCTGCTGGCCAGCCTGCGCCATCTTCGCGAGGATCGCGCCGAGATCAACCATGCTGGTAGGATATTGCGCCTTCTGACCGGGCTCTACGACCAAGCCGGGCGATTTGCCGTCGGTGACGCGGCCAGCCGGCGACAGATCCCGCCGCCTCCAGTGCGGACCAAGCGCTGACCCCACCCGCACGATGCGGGGGCGGTCCTTGCCAACCGCTTCGCGGTCTCCGCGGTTACCCACAGAACCGGGTCAACCAAAATCGAAATCCGTTACAATCCAATGGCGGGGGTGCCCTTGGATCGCAGCCCCCTCCCGGCGCGACGCATTTCTTCCTAGAGCAAATCCGACTTTGATTTGGCGAGCCACCTTTTTGAAGTGGAAAAGGTCCGCGCAACAGACGGACCTGCTTTCGGCCCAGCCAAGGAACTCTGATGGAGCGGTCCGGGGGCGCCGCGTACCCTGCGCCGGCGTCCGGACGAGGCACGAAGAGAGGCTATCCTCGCGCGGCGACCGCGCCGATGCCGGGCCGCCGTCTGGGGCCACCCAGAGCTTTCCAGTAGAGCGCGAAAACTTTCACGCCCGGAAATGCGCAAAATCAACGGACAGATCCTTAGATTAGAATAATTAAATACTTTATTCCCGAATCCAGCCGCCATCGCGGCACCATTCGTCGTATTATTTTACTAATTAAAATTTACACATCCATTCTCCCAATAGAGAACGAATAATCGTTATTGAAAATGCCATACCTTAGGGATAAGGATTTGGCGAATACATCATCGCGAGAGCGACCAGATCATGAAATCCATCTTGAGATCATTTGCTGCCGGACTGTTCGCTACTGTCGCGGGAGCAGCCGCTCTGGCGCAGGATGCCAAGACCCAGTCGATCGTGGATGATCGCGGCGTCAAGGTGGAGATTCCCGCCAATCCGACCCGGGTCGCCGGTATTTCCTATCTGGCGGCGGATGTGGCCCTCGCGCTGGGTATCAAACCCGTTGCCACCACCTACATGGTGGCCGGGCGCGAGCCGGACTTCCTCCTGGGCTTGACCAAGGACATGAAGCAGATCGGACAAAGGGCCAAACCCAATCTCGAACTGCTCTCGGAAACAAAACCCGACGTCATTGTCGCCATGCGGCGCTACACGGTGGGCAATGCCGACCGCTTCCAGGCCATCGCACCCTATGTTGCTTACAACATGGAACTGCTCGGCGAGAGCTACAAGGAAGTCGCGGAACTCGCCAAGATACTTGGCAAGCCTGAGCGCGGCCAGCAACTTAACGACAGCTTCAAGCAGCATCTTGCGGAATTCAGCCAGAAGGCCCCGAACGGCAAGCATCCGCGCTTCCTGATCACCTTTGGTGGCGATGATCCCTTTGCCTTCCACACCGAGAACACGGCCGCCTCGATCGTCGCCGCGCTCGGTGGCGACAACGTCGCCGGCGCGATGACGCAGAACGGACGCTTTGGCCTCAATCTCAGCCTTGAGACCATCCTCGAAAAAGATCCCGAGGTGATTTTCATCATCGACTATTACCCGGACCGCTCCCACGAAAAGAATCCGATCTGGCAACAACTATCCGCCGTAAAAAATGGCCGTGTCCATTATGTCTTTGACCAATGGGCGGAAACGAACGGACCAATCGCACGCGAAATCGTGCTGCGCGAGGCCGCCCACTATCTGTATCCGGACGTCTTTCCGGCGGTCGACGTGAAGGCTGAAGCGGCGAAACTGATCCCTGCCGACTTGCGGAAGTGACCAGAAGCCCGTCCTGCGAACGGCGCGGACATGCTCTGCGATCTGTGGTGATGACAACCGTCGTTGTCGTCACCGCCGCATTCATGATTGTCGGCGGATTGCTTGTGGGAGCAAGGCCACTCGCGCCGCAGGCGCTCGTTTCGGCTCTGTTCTGGCCAGATGGGAAAACCGATTCCATCATCGTCTGGGTACTTCGCTTGCCGCGCAGCCTGGCCGCCTTTCTCGGCGGCGCCGGCTTGAGCGTCTCCGGCTATCTGCTGCAGACCCTGACGCGGAATCCGCTCGCTGGACCGGGATTGACCGGCGTAACATCCGGCGCGGTGGCTGCGATCGTATTCTGCTTCGCCTTCCTGCCGTGGCTGTCATCGCTCTTCTACCCGCTGATCGGCATGGCGGGAGGTCTCGGGGCCGCGCTGGTCACCTTCTGGATCGCGCGCGGCAGCGCCGGTCGTCCGCTGCATCTGGCACTCGGCGGCATCAGCGTGTCTCTGCTGCTGGGCGCCGTCACCACCTACATCCTCCTTCTGAGCGGTTCCCAGGTCCAATCGATCCTGTTCTGGCTCTCGGGCGGGTTTCAAGGCCGCACGTGGATCCAGCTGGCCTATATGGCACCGTGGGTCGTTCTTGGCCTCGTCGGTGCTCTGATGGCGCATCGCGTCCTTGCTCTTTTGGCGCTGAGCGAGGATGCCGCCGCCGGCATGGGCCTGCAGCTCAAGCTTTGGAAGCCGCTCCTCCTGTTCCTTGCTGTCCTGCCCGTCGCAGGGGTCGTTCCTGTGGCAGGGCCGGTGGCTTTCGTAGGACTGGCGACGCCGCATATCGCTCGGCTCTTGAAGCCAGATGGTCAAGGCTGGACGGTTGCCTTGGCGGCGGCTCTTGGTGGGTTGATGGTTACCGCCGCCGACATCGTCGCCCGTTCGATTGCAACGCCGCGAGAACTCCCGGTCAGCATTGTCACGGCCCTCATCGGTGGTCCCGTGTTCATTTATCTGGTGCAGGCCCGCAACTTCTCCTTGAAATCTGGAGGGAAGCGATGAGCGGCATCGTGCAGACCATCTCGCGTGCACCCGTCTGGTTTGTGCCGACATCCGTCCTTCTTGCCATCCTGTCGGTCATCCTGGCGGTGTTCATCGGCGTGGTCGACATACCGCCTTCGGATATTCTGGCCGCTCTCGGCGGCCATGGCTCCATCGAGGCGCGGTCGATCATCCTGGATATACGCCTTCCCCGCATCGTCACGGGAATGCTGGCCGGCATCCATTTCGCAGTCGCGGGCCTGATGCTCCAGACGATCACGCGTAACCCATTGGCGGATCCTTCGATCATGGGCGTGTCGCAGGGCGCGACGCTGGCCGTGTCGGTGTTCCTGCTCCTCACCGTCTACATCGACAATCCCGGTTCGAATACCCTGGCCGAGCTTCCGGTCGAATGGTTGCCAGCCGTCGGGGCCATCGGAGGATTGGCAGCGGGTGCGGCCATCTATCTGCTGGCCTTCCGCCGGGATCTCGGGCCGCTGCGCATTACCATCTGTGGCATCGCAGTGGGAGCGGTCCTGCATGCGGTCGCGATTGGCCTGATCGCCGGCTGGGGATCGGCGCGAATCGAAATCCTGCTCGAATGGCTCTCCGGCTCACTCTACGCCCGAAGCTGGCGGCATGCTGTATTCCTCCTGCCCTTCACTGTCGCTGGCTTGGCCGCCCTGCCCCCGTTGCGCCGCTCGCTCGACCTCCTGCGCTTCGACGCACCCGTCGCGCGTTCCTTCGGGCTCGGCTACCGATCCCATTTCTCCCTCGCGCTGGCCCTTTCCTGTGGCCTTGCGGCAAGCGCGGTCGGCGTCGTCGGGCCGATCGTCTTCGTCGGCCTGATCGTTCCCCATCTGGCGCGTCTTCTCGCCGGCCGGCATTTCTCCCTGGTGCTGCCGTTGACGATCGCGCTGGGCATTGTCGTCGTCACGCTGGGTGATCTGGCCGGGCGGCTGCTGGGTCAGGCGGAAGAAGTTCCGATCGGGGTCATCACCGCAATCTTCGGCGTTCCTGTCCTGATCGTGCTTCTTCGCAGGGCTCCCTGAGGTCCCCCTATGTCACTCTCGTGCTCCGGTCTTTCCGTGACCTACGGCTCTCGCAAGGCTCTCAACAATTTCAATCTGTTTCTCGAACCGGGCGAGGTGCGCGCGCTGATCGGGCCGAACGGCTCGGGAAAGAGCACGGCATTGCAGACGCTGGCGGGCCTGATCAGGCCGACCGAGGGACACACGCACATTGACGGCGTCCCCATCTCCGCGATGTCTCGACGAGACATCGCGAGACGGTTGGCGTTTCTTCCCCAACAGCCGTCAGCGCCTGACGAGATGACCGTGGGACAACTGGTCCGGCAGGGACGGTTCGCCCATGTTGGCCTGTTTCGCAGCTATGGGCTGCAGGACGAGGCTGCGATCGCCTGGGCGCTTGAGAGCACGGGCCTGTCAGATTTCGCCGACCGGGGCCTACACGAGCTATCCGGTGGCGAGCGCCAACGCGCCTGGATTTCCGCGGCACTCGCCCAGGAAGCGCAGACATTGCTGCTCGACGAGCCGACCTCATTTCTCGATATCGGTTTTCAGATCGAGGTGCTCGACCTGGTCCACCGTCTGAGCCGGGAAAGGGGCGTGAGCATTGTCATGGCGATTCACGACCTCAACCAGGCGATGTCCGTCTGCGATCGGATCTCTCTTCTGGAGCACGGCAAACTGGCCTTCGACGGGGACCCAAGGGATCTGGCCGCCACAGGCCTGATCGAGAAGGTCTTTCGCGTGAAGGGACAGTTCGTGCAGATAGCACCCCATGGACCGCCGCATTTCGATGTGGAATTGGCACGTTGGACTTCGCCGCATTCCTGAGACATGCGGCGGAGACAGAAAGTCCAAGCCATAACTGTCAGGCAGCGGATCAGAACGACTTGGAAGGACGAAGAATGTCAGCCGACGATGAAATCATGGCTCTGCTAGCGCGGTGGGATCGCCAGCAGGAGGGCTACATCAAGCAGCGCGAAGAGCGTTTCGAGGCCATGTTCGAGGTGCTGCAGTCGGCGCTTGGTAACGCCTTCACCGTCATCGACGCCGCATGCGGACCGGGATCGCTGAGCCGACGGCTGCTCGACCGTTTTCCCAAGTCCAGGGTGATTGCCGTCGATGCGGACGTCATGCTACTTGAAATGGCGAGGGTCGCGCTGGCCCCGGACGGTGCCAGAGTGCGCGTTGTCGAGGCGGATCTGGCCGAGCCCGCCTGGTGCGAGCGGGTCCTTCAGGCGGCCGAGTCGATGAAGGCGGACCGGCCGGCGGCCCTCGTCTCGACCACGGCCCTGCATTGGCTATCCCCCGGCGCGCTGGCCGAGTTCTACGGCGCAGCGGGGGAATTGCTCCCGCCGGGCGGAATTGTCATGAACGGCGACCATATGCGATTTGATAGCCGCTGGCCCACCCTCGGCAGGGCGGCGGCGACAATCCGCCAGCGCATCGAGCGCGAGGCGGTTGCCAATGGTGAGGATGACTGGGCGACCTGGTGGGCACGTGCCGGCGCTATTCCCCGCCTTGCCGCTCTCAAGGATAAGCGCGATGCCTTCTATGCTTCGCGGCGGCCCAAGCGCGCCACCAGCGGCGAGGATTGTTCCGTGGATTTCCATCTGGCCGCCATGCGCCATGCTGGTTTCGCGGAGGTTGGCACAGCCTGGCAGCAATTCGACAATTACGTTGTCTTCGGGCGACGGCCCGCCTGAAGCGGATTGCTATTGGATTCAACTGTTCTGGGCGCCCCAAAATCGGCTCGAAGCCGATTCTTGCTGCCTGCCGGATGGAGGCCCGCAGACATGTCGAAAGCTCTTCAGTCGATTTTCGCGTTCGGCTGCTGTCTGGACGAATATCCTGGCGCAAGTGACATCGCCGGACGATTATATGCAGGTCGTGGCTGCGCCAACGAGCGGTCATTAGGTGCCAGCGGGTTGCTGTGGTATGCGGCTTCGACACAGAGGCCGCCATCATGACGACGACCAACGACACTGCATCCTTGCCCAATACCATCCACCCCGCCCTGGCCTCTGCGCTAGAGGCGCGCGGGTACAGCCGGCTGACGCCGGTCCAGATGGTGATGGCGACCGGAGACCACGGCAATGCTGACCTTTTGGTTTCGGCACAGACCGGATCCGGAAAGACGGTCGCCTTCGGCATCGCGATCGCGTCGACAGTGCTTGGAAACGCCGACCATTTCGAGCCGGCCGGGCAGCCTCTCGGCCTGATCATCGCACCGACGCGCGAACTCGCGATCCAGGTACAGCGTGAACTCGACTGGCTCTACGGGTCGACGCGGATCAGGACCGCGACGTGCGTTGGCGGCATGGACATGCGCATGGAACGCCGTGCACTGGAGCGCGGCGCGCATCTTGTCGTCGGCACGCCGGGACGCCTGCGCGACCACATCACAAAGGGCGTGCTGGACCTCAGCGCGCTACGCGTGGTCGTGCTTGACGAGGCCGATGAAATGCTGGACCTCGGTTTCCGCGACGACCTCGAATTCATCCTTGGCGCGGCGCCGGAGCAGCGCCGGACACTGCTGTTCTCGGCGACGGTACCACGCGGCATCGCGGAACTGGCCAAGACCTTCCAGAAGGACGCGGTGCGCATCGCGGCGACCGCCTCCACCGAGCAGCACACCGACATTGAATACCAGTTGGTGCTGGTGCGGCGCGACGAGCGCGAGCATGCTGTCATCAACACGCTGCTCGAGTCCGACAGCGCAAGCGCGCTGGTGTTCTGCCACACGCGCGAGGCTGTGCGCCACCTGACCGCACGGCTGGCCAACCGCGGCTTTTCGGTCGTCTCGCTCTCGGGCGAAATGGCGCAGTCGGAGCGTTCGAGCGCCCTGCAGTCGATGCGTGACGGGCGCGCCCATGTCTGCGTGGCGACCGACGTCGCGGCGCGCGGCATCGATCTGCCGAACCTCGACCTTGTGATCCATGCGGATGTGCCGAGCAACCCCGCGACCTTGCTCCACCGCTCCGGCAGGACGGGTCGCGCCGGGCGCAAGGGTGTCTGCGTACTCATCGTTCCCGAGAACAGGCGCGGCGCAGCGCAGCGCGTGCTGACGCTGGCCAGGCTGACGGCCATCACGCGCGCCGCGCCCGGTATTGCCGAGATCGAGACACGCTATCGCAGGCAGATCCTCGACACGGCGCTCTCCGCCGCCGAGCCTGATGAAGCCGAAGCGGCGTTCGTGATGGAATTGCTGGCGAAGGCAACTCCGGAGCGCATCGCTGCCGCCTTCCTGCGCCAGCAACTCGCGGCCCGCCCCGTGCCGGAGGATCTTTCTCCGCTGCCGGTCGCCGATATGCAGGCCAGAAAGCCCAGGCGCGACAGAGAGACCGAGGACAAGCGCGGCCCGGTGCCGGCGCGCGAGCCGCGCGGACCGGACATGCAGGGTGGCGTCTGGTTCACCCTTTCGGTCGGCCGCAAGCAGCGGGCCGACCCCAAGTGGCTGCTGCCAATGATCTGCCGAGCAGGCGGCGTGACGAAGCGCGATGTCGGCTCAATCAGGATCGACGACATGGAAACCCGCTTCGAGATCTCTTCCGAAAAGGCGGCCAGCTTCGCTAAGCAGATCGAGCGGCCTGGCGCCGTCGAGAAAGGGGTCGTCATCTTGCCGGCCGGAGGGGCGCAGGAAATCGCGCGGCAGGCGAAGCCAAAGTTCGGCAAGGGCGGAAAGCCGGCAACAAAGCCGGCTCACCGAGGCAAGACCGCGCCCGCGGATCGTGACCCAGCCCGCAAGCACAAGGGCAAGGCAAAGCGGCAAGGCTGACCTGGCCGAACGGTCAGCCGCGAATACACACCCGGCATTGCAGAATGCCTCCTGGCAAATTGGCTGTGAATGGCCGATGGTCTACAGAAGGTGTTGCGGTGACCGGTTGAAATCACCGGCCAATTGCTTCCTTCGCGGTCATTGAAGTGGCTCCTGGAAGCGCGGGGCCGCTTCCGACATCTGGAACCTTGGAGGCTTGCTTCAGCCGGTCAGCCAAGCGCGTTTGCGTCGGATCCAGTGTCCTGAGCGCTTTCCGGCACCAGGGCCGGCAATTCTCGGCCCAGAAAAGCGTCGCAGCGCGAGGCCGGCAAGGTTTGGCGCATCAACCGCGCCAGTTCTGCAAAGATTGTCTGGTGATGGCCAATGACATCCGCCACGTATCCCATCTCGGAATCGTCGCTCTGAACGATACAGGCGTCGATGGCGGAGAATATCTGAACAGCTTGGAAAAAACGGACTTGGCCTAATGAGAGAACCCGAGAACCGCGAGGCCGTGTCGTTCCGTTCTTGAGCTTTGGGACAAGTCTACGTCAGCAAACCAGAGCGAGAGGGCACCGTTTTGGATGAGATCAAGCCATTTGAACGTCCAGCCAGATGCCGTTGGAGATCGCGTCAATGACATTGGCCTTGTTTTCTGAACTCTCGGAGAAGCTAAGGAGAAGATCTTCCCTCGTCAGCCCATCGTCCATGGCCTCAGTCCAAAAATCGTACCCTGCTTGATCTGGCTGGCGGCCTAGGAGGTTCTCATAGAGAAGTTGAATATAATTGTGGTTATCGGGATTCTGGCCGTAGCGGCCAGCGAACTCGGGCGATGAAATAAATGAATAAGCGAGGTCCGTCAGGCTCATCCCACCGTCCCTCGCAATCGTCCAGTATGTCAGGCCAGCCGTATCAGGCGCGCGGTCTAATGCGGCTTTGTATATCCGATAGGTTTGGCCGGCATTCCCGTCGATATCGAGCGCCAGAGTACGATCGGTAAAAGCAATTCTCTCAGCATCAATGATGGTTGCGCTATAGGAGGTGCTAGCCTGGCTAACCGTGAGGATGCCCGCATTGTGAGAGGTAGTGTAAGCGGCGCTACCCGTGTCATAGATAACCGTATCAAACCCTGCTCCCGCGTTGAGCGTCTGTCCGGCCGCAGGAGCATCGAGAATGTCGGAGCGGCGTGTCCCAATTCCGAGGTCCGCCAGGATCGCTAGATCAAGGTCACTTATCGCGTAGTCGGTCGCAAACTTGAAGACTACACCATTCATCAGGTCGTCCACTAAGTCCGCCCCCGGATTCGGCGCGGAATTCCCAAGATGAAAAATGTTCCCATAGGTCAGTGGAACGAGGCCTCCGTAGACCCCCGCGGCATTCATGCCCTCAAAGTACGGAAGGCCGTCCTTCATCACGACATGCGAGTCAAACGGGGATTGGTAGTCACCCGGAAGGACGCCGGTCGTATAGTCGCGCCAACCGACGAAGCCGATGCCGTGCCCTAGCTCATGGATAATGGTGGATACAGCGCTCACCTTATTCGGCTCTACGTTGTTTGCGAAATAAAGTGCATCACGCAGATGGTTGATGTCAGCCTGGACCAGAAGATCATACTTCATACCCGAACTGAGACCGGTTCTCAGTTCGAATGAAGCGGCACTTTCCCAAACTGGGATTCCACCTCTTTCTCCAATATTCACTGTAGACGCCGGGCCACCCTGAAATCGTCCACTTATTGTCTTGTCTAATATCTCAAACCGGACACTGAGCGTGACGTTCGCCGTCAAGACTGACGACCAGGTGTTAAAAGCTTTTGCAAAATCAGCCAAGACGAGGTCTAGCAGACCTTGCTCGGCTCCGGCGGCATTAATCACGTCGATCGTGTAATTCATCACGGCCATGCCCCCACGTGAACCGGCCTAAACATCACTCATTCATACAAGCTGGGCGCGGGAAGCTCAATCGTATCCGACGCGGCCCTTTCGACCGGGACGAACGCACAGGGAAGCAGCCTCATTGGGCATATCACCTCAATCCAGAGCCGCCGCTTGCGGAGCCCATGACTGCGGCGTTCGATCAGGTTCGGCCTGCCGGGTCGCCCCCTTCCTGAGGGCAGAGACGGGGCGCCCACTGAGGCTCGCGGCGGGTCGATCTCGCCCGCGAAGTTCAAGCATATGCGCGTGGATCCTGTCCCACAGGCCAGTGTCCCGCCAGGTTCGCAGCCTGCGCCAGCACGTCATGCCGGAACAGCTCGCGACCTCGAAGGGCAGCCTATCCCACGGGATGCCCTGCACAAAGCAAGGAGCATCCCGATCGCTTCCTCACGGCTCCTGACGCGAAGGTCGCCCACCCTTCGAGCGAGGCCTGTCGGCTGGCGACAATCGAGTGATCCAGCCCCACAAGGCTTTGGGCACAGGCTTGTTGGCCACGCCCAAAGCTCAACGCCACATCGTTGATAACTGGCGTTGCCAGACGCACTTAGCAAAAGACCCAAGCGCGTCAAACAGGCCGAGCCAGATCAGCGGTGGCGTCCGGCGCCGCGGCACCCAACGCCTTGAGCGGGATCACCCGCGGCTTGTCGAGTCCGGCGAGGGTGGTGAGGTCGAAGCGCGTGAAATTCAGCCCAGCATAACCGCGGATGAAAAACAGCTTCCTGTCGAGATCCGACAGGCTGGTCCAGGAGGTGAACTCGGTCGCATAGGAAGCCGCCGCCTCCTCCTTCAGCCCCTCGACCTCAAGATGGCTGCCACCCTCGTCTGGATAGTCGATAGTGACGCCGCGGGGTCGGTCGAATGCGTTGAGGATATGTGCGAGCGTTCCCACCGCGGCATCGGGCGTTGCGGCCTTTTCGGTGTAATGCGCGTAGTAGGCGGCACGCACAAAGCGTCCAACCGAGGTGTTGGAGGCTGGCAAGCCGGCAGTGGCGATGCCGGAGTCCGGTTGTACGGCCTTGTAACTGCCGAACTTCGCCACCGACGTGTCGACATTGCTGAGGAATGTGTAGTTGTTGAGGTTGGTGAGATGCCAGGGAAAATCGGGTCCATTGGTCATCACCCCCACCGGATTGTCATAGACCGACATCTCGCCGCGGTTGAACTCGATGACGAGAGCTGCGCCGGTCGTATCGTGCACCACATAGTGAAACGGGGATTCTACCCCTCCAAGAATGGCGAGCGGCTCCACCATGACGGGCTGTTCGGCGAGGGCCGCCTTCACATCGGCCACGCTGGCGAACTGACCGAGCACCCAGGCGCCAAGATCGGAGGCGCCGAGCACGCTCTGTGTCACGGCGACTGAGCGATGACCGCCGCCGGCCGCCGGGTAGGAGAGCAAGCTGAAGGTAAGGCCGACGTCGTTCATGCCTTCCAGCACCTTCAGGTCGGCGATGTCGATCGGCTTGTCCGCGGTCGGCACGCGGCATGGCATGGTGACGGCGAGCACGCCATGGCGCGCGTTGAAGCTGATCGGCGCTGCGCTCTCAACCTGCGAGATGGTGGGAAATCCCACTGGGAACCAGACGACTTCGTACGGCAGCTCCATGGTCAGCTCCAACGTCCGACCGAAATAGACCTTCCCGGAAACGTCACGGTAACTCAGCGATGTGCACATTCGTCTCTTCTTTCCCTATAGGGGCCGACCCGATCGCCCTGACAACTCGCAGACGCATGGCGTCTCCCCTTAGTTAGCCCGAATACCCATGATGATTCAAAGCATCGTTTTCGGAGCGACGAGACCGATGGTCATTGCATGAACGAACCGCGAGAGTCGTTGGTGATGTGCGCGCCATGCTGGCGGACATGCTCTGGTGGGCAGGCGTCGGCCTGCCCACCAGAGCATCTCGGATCAGAAGGGTGGAAGAACAAAGAATGTGCGGGTCAAGAACAGAGACGTCCGTTGATACACGATCAACGGACGCCAAGGGCACATCAAAGGCGAAAATTGCGCCGTCCGATTTAGGCAGATTTGAAGAGGTTGAGTCCGAGCTGCGCCGCGACCTTTGCCACCGCGACTTGACCGCGGACACTGTTGCCGACTGCATCAAGCGGAGGAGAGAACGCGGCGATCCCGAACTTGCCGGGCATAACGGCCAGGATGCCCCCGCCCACACCGCTCTTGCCTGGAAGGCCAACCGTATAGGCCCAGTCACCGGAGGCGGTATAGAGGCCCTCCATCGTCATCTCGGCGAGGATCGGCGCCACATTCGCGCCCTTGATGACCCGTTCGCCGCTCAGCGGGTTGATGCCGCCGGAGGCCAATGTTGCGCCCATCACAGCGAGGTCTACCGTTGTGATAAGGGTGGAGCACTGCCGCGTGTAGACCTCGACAGCGTCCATCGGCTCCGAATACATGGCCCCGGCGTTCTGCATGAGCCACGCCAGGGCGCGGTTGTGAAAATTGGTTGACTGCTCGGAGTCATTGACTTCCGTGCTCATCGACAGCGAACGTCCCGCGAAGGCGCTCTGGATGCCAAGGATCTTCTGGTAACGATCCTCCTTATCCTTTGCAGTCACCAGGCTCGTCGTCGCGATCGCCCCCGCATTGACGAGGGGGCTTAATGGCCGGTCCCCATGCAGTTCGAGGGCGATCACCGAATTGAACGCTTCACCTGTGGGATCGGCGCCAATCTTTTCCCGAAAGACCTTGGTACCGACTTCCTCCATGGCCAACGCCATGCTGAAGACCTTCGAGATGGACTCGATCGCGAACTCGAATTTCGCGTCGCCAGCGGTGAAGACCTCACCGCTGGTGGTGACCAAAGCCAGCCCGAACAGATCCGACGGGACGGACGCGAGATACGGGATGTAGCTCGCATTTGCGCCGCCAGACACCGCCTTGCTGTCTGCATAGGCCTGCGAAACAGCCTTCTCCAAAAGACCCTTGTCGACCGTCATCGTCATATCTTTTTCTTCCCTTGAACCTGCGTGATGGCCTGCGCCTCCCAGGTGAAGGGAGCGAAGTCCGGGTCAGCTCCCTTCCACGACGGCTTCCGCACGGCGTAGATGAGGCTCGGAATGGCGAAGAACAGCACTGCAAGCGCGATGAGCAGTCCGACATACATCTCGGGGCTGCCGACGCTGATCTGACTCGGCGGAATGAAGCTGAAGATGAACGCGGTGAGAGCCGCCAAGAAGCCGACGCCACCTACGATCCACATACCGAAATTCCCACCGGGCAACGTGTAGGGTCGAGGCCGGTTCGGTTGGCTGTAACGCAGGTAGATAGCCGCTGAAAACATGCACAGATAGGCAGCCAGATACAGGATGTTCGCGAGCTGGTTGAGGATCTGATAGGCGGCCTGCACCGAAGGCAGGACGACGAACAGGATCGAGAGGAGCGTGACCAGCACCGCCTGCAGCAGCAGGATGAACGTCGCCTGTCCGTTTTTGTTGGTCTTCTGCCAGAGTTTTGGAAGATAACCAGCTTTCGCCACAGCGAGAACGCCCGTAGATGGGCCGACGACCCACATCGTCACGCAAGCAAAGACACCGATAGCCAGCATGATGGCGATGATCGACGACGCCCAGGGGATGCCGGCCCAAGCGAAGAGGTCGTGGTATGCCGTCAGGATCGCCTGGGTGAGGTTGATCTGCTTACGCGGTACGACGAAGGCGATGGCGAGCGTTGCCAACACCAAGATCAGAACGGTGCCCACCGCAGCGATCATGATCGCGATCGGGTAGTTTCGTGTGGGATTATTGACTTCCTTGACATGAACGGCGTTCATTTCCATGCCGGCGTACATCAGAAAAATACTGGCCGCCAGGACGACATTACTGAAGTTGGTAAAGTCGGGGACGATGTCACCCCAGGCCATTACGACCTGCGGCGCCGGTCCAAACAGGACGTAGAGGAAACCCAAAACGATCAGAACGGTCGCAGGGATGAAGACGCCGATGACGCCGCCCCATTTTGCCACGGCAGAAAATGCGGCAGCGCCGCGCAAGCCGATGAAGGTCGCGACCCAGTACACCGCAAGGACGAGCGCGAGCACGAACATCTTGTTGCCCGCAAGCGTCGAAGCGACCTGCTCGTTTGGATCGATATAGGCGATTGACACAGCGCCGAACGTCAGTGCTGTCGGGAGGAACACACAGACCTCGACGAAAAGGACCATCATGATCGTGAACGCGACGCGTCCGCCGAAGGCCTCCCCCACCCACCTGAACATGCCGCCCTTCTCGGGCCAGCCCGTCGCCAACTCGGCGGCGATAAGGGACACCGGGACCAGAAAGAGCACCGCTGCCAGCAAATAATAGAAGATGGAACTCAAGCCGTATTCGGCTTCAGACGGTAGGCCGTTGAGCGACACGACGGCTGTAACGTTCATGAGGGCCAAGCCGAAGATCGTGATCTTGCCGGCCCCGAGCTTTTGCCCGGATTGCGCAGGAGCGGGTCCCGCCTTTGAGATAGCGTCAGTTGTTGCCAATATATCCTCCAACCACTCAGCAAAGACGAACACGCGCGTTCCGCCACGAGTATCTCGTGGCGGCGGACGATCCGTTTTTGCCAACTTTCGTGCCTTCGTCGCCCTCCGCTTCGCCCGTGAAAAGGAGCCAAGACGGAGAGCTTCAAGAGCAGGCGGCTTAGTTAGTTGTGATTGAAGCCGCTGGCTTCTTCTTCCGTTAGCGGCTTCACAACCGGATGCTTGACGAAGAAGTCCAACGCGCGACGCATGTCGTCGAGCAGCAGCGAGCCGAGGTCACGGCTGACACCATGGCGCACAAGGATGCGCTGAATCACGAGATCTTCTCGGTTGGCCGGCATCGAATAGGCAGGCACCTGCCACCCGCGACTGCGGAGACGGTCAGCAAGGTCATAAAGCGTGTAGCCGCCAATGCCGTTCGCATCCTTCAGTTTCCAGCAAAGCGCTGGAATACCGGCGGTCTTGTCGCCGTTGAAGAGGACCTCGAACGGTCCCATCGCCGCGATTTCGCGGGCGAGGTACTCGGCCGTCTCATAGCAAGCGTTCTGAATCTTTGTGTAGCCTTCACGGCCAAGACGGATGAAGTTGTAGTACTGCGCAATCACCTGTCCGCCGGGACGGGAAAAGTTGAGCGCAAAGTCGGGCATGTTGCCGCCGAGATAGTTGACATTGAAGACCAGTTCCTCGGAGAGGTCGGTTTTCTCGCGCCAGACAACCCAACCCACGCCCAGGGGCGCGAGACCGAACTTGTGGCCGGAGGTATTGATCGACTTCACGCGCGGCAGGCGGAAGTCCCAGACGACATCCGGCGCACAGAACGGCGCCAGAAAGCCGCCGGAGGCGCCGTCGACATGGATCGGAATGTCCAGCCCGGTATCCGCCTGCAGTTTGTCGAGCGCGTCGCTGACCGCTTTCACCGGCTCGAACTGACAGGTGAACGTGACGCCCATGGTCGGCACCACGCCGATCGTGTTCTCGTCGACGCGCTTCAGAACCTCCTCTGTATTCATGATGAGGCGGTCGCCCTCAAGCGGGATCTCGCGCAGTTCGACATCAAAATAGCGAGCAAACTTGTGCCAGCAGATCTGCACGGGGCCACAGATGAGGTTCGGTTTGTCGGCGGGCTTGCCAGCCGCAAGCTGCTTCTTCCGCCACCGCCACTTGAGAGCGAGGCCGCCGAGCATCGCCGCTTCAGACGAACCGACAGTGGAACATCCCAGAGTGCCTGTGGGATCGGGCGCATTCCACAGATCCGCGACCATGGCGACGCAGCGCCGCTCAATCTCCGCCGTCTGGGGATACTCGTCCTTGTCGATCATGTTCTTGTCGATCGACAGCGCCATCAGATCGCGAATCTCGTCGTCGACCCAGGTCTGGCAGAACGTGGCGAGATTCTGACGGGAATTGCCGTCGAGCATCAACTCATCGCGCACCGCAGCGAAGACGTGGTGAGGCTCGCGCTCGACCGCCGGGAAGCCCGATTTAGGAAGACCCGAGGACAAATCCTCTGACGAGTAGATATCGTCGAGAAGTTCGCCGCGGACCTCTACGGTTGAATTGTCTTGTGCCACCATTCTGCCCCATATTTCGTGGATCGGTTAACAGTCGAGAATTGCGAATATTTTGTTATTATTCGACACGAGCTCGTCTATCCGCGCGCGTCCAGCGGGCGAAGGCACCGTGGAAGCTGTTTGGGCTCGCCATGCTATGGCATATAAAACCTATATTTCAGATTAGTGAAAATATAGGATTTCCCATCGATTTAACCTCATGCTTTATTTTCGCGCGCACGGATAGGTCGTCCTAATTCCTGCATATGGGCTACGAGCTCCGACTGGCGGTGCACCCCCACCTTTGCAAAGACGCGGTTTAGGACGAAACGGGCTGTGCCCTCGGTCAAATCCAGTTCCTTCGCGGCCTCCTTCACGGTGAGGCCGCTCACCAACAGCGACGCCAGCCGAGCCTCCCCGGTCGAGAGGCCGTAGATACTCCGAATGACGGTCGGATCGATCACGCGGTTCCGGCGGAGCGGTTGGGCCAGCATCAGCACAATGTCCATCGCGTCTACAAATCCCAGCTTGTCGGCCGCGGCCCCGACGAGGGGAGATGTCCAAACCACAATGCGTTCCTTCCCACTCCTGTCACCAATCGCTATGGGGTGAGGCGCATCATTTGCTAAGGGCTTGATCTTCTGCGCTGCCTTGAAAATAGATACAAAGGCACGGGCATCTTCATCCATCACTGGCGTCAAATGCCCCTTCTCGTACTCGAAAAAATTCCCGATCAGGGCTTCCGCCGCGTGGTTCAGCTTCACGGGCCGTTGATCACGATCAAGGACGATCATGGCGGAATCGACGGCGTTGAAGATCTCTGAATAAGTTCGGCTTTCGGCTTCCTTCCGGACTAATTTCGAAGTGATGCGAAGAGCTTGTTCAACGTGCCGCGCGATCAGAAGATGGTTCTTCAACTCGTTCTTCTTGAACGGACCCTTCCTCATTTCCCTATGCGAAACGAGGCAGGTCGGGCTTCCAAGATCCGAATAGATGATGGCGACCATCTGCCGGCCGAGGTCAAATCTGTGCAGGAACTCTGTATAGAACGGACTAGTCCTCATCTCCCGCGATGTCACGATATCAAGATCGCGATAGACGTCGCCCACGCGAAAGCCAGCCTCGAGATGGCCTTCAAGCCAGGGATTTTGATGCGACCAACCTTCTGTCACATAGGCTTGCAATGCCTCGCCGACGCACGCCGAATACGCGGGGAAAGTCCAACCAGCTTTTCCCTTCGCATACAGGACAGCCCCTGTGGATCCGGAGAGCCGCGCGGTAGCATCAAGTGCAGAACTCCACTGACCCTCGTCCAGAGTCGCTTCATAGATACACTTGATGACATCATTTAAACTTCCGGAAGACAATTCTGTACCTCAAATCGCCGGGGGCCTCGCTTATCAGCGATCCGCTCTCCCTGATCAAGGATTACCCCGTACTCCAGCACAAACGAGAGACAAGCGAGAGACAAGCGACAGGTCACGGGCTATCGCATTCCACGCGGGCACGGTTCCGGTGAGGACGATGGGCGAGCTGGGATTGTCGGTGCCAATCCTACCAACAACAGGCTGCTTCAAATCGACCTTCGACACTTGGTGCACTCCTCGCGACGCTACAGGAGCTAGCAGACTATAGTTTTCCGCTGCCCAGGTGGTATTATAGTCATGCACTCTAAGCTGTATATCTATCATTTGATAGATATTTTTCGCTAGTTTGCGGCTTCGTGCGCCGACGGCTTCGGGTGACGCCGGCCTGCGTCCGCACGGCGCCTATGAATGGAAAGCTCCGAAAGCTTGGAGAACCAAGCATTCCGCGTCATTGCGACGGCGGGGCCGACGGGTCCATCGCCGCGTGCAACAGGGCACGCCGAGGGCGACGCTCGGACGCCGCACATGCGGTGCGGCGATCATAAACTACGTAACAAGGTTAATACCGAGACCCCACCCTTTGCCAGGCCGCACACGAGCCGCGACCTAGGACAGAAGCGGCCTTGCCGTCCCATCCGACAGGCGGCTAATACGGGTAATGCTCACACCCCATCCACGACAAGGCGCGCATACCGCGCCGGGATCGGTCGCGCGCGACCTTCACAAGGCTTTCCCCGGCATGACATTTTGCTTGTGGCAAATTGTTTTCGGTGAGTGACGTGCTCGCGCTGAAGCGCCGAGAACCGAACGACCCGACGGTGGATTGCGGAATGGCCAACGTAGATGTCGCGTCCGGCCATCATCTCTTCAAGATCACGACAGCTCGGATCGTAGGCCAGGCGCCAGCGCACACACGGAGGATGACCGGATGGTCGAAGAGACGCCACCGATCATCGACCAGTTCACTGAGGTCGACGAGCCGTCATGCTGCAAGCAACGTACCGTGCACCCGGCGCAAAGCTACTTATTCTCAGGATTAAGGCGCGCGCGAAGCTTGCTAGGTTCTATGGGCTAGCCAGATCGCGGCCTCGAGGGCCAGTTCGTAGGAAAAGGCCCCGAAACCGCCGATCGAGCCCACACAGACGCCCTTGATGAAGGTCTGCTGCCGGAACGCTTCGCGACCATGCACATTGGTCAGCCCAACTTCGACGACCTGCGCGTCGCTGCCGAGGATCGCGTCGCGCAGGGCGACCGAGGTATGTGTATAGGCGCCAGCATGCAGGATTATCGGTTGCCTCTTCAATCCCGCCTCTTGAATCCAGTCGATGAGATCAGCTTCTGCATTGGACTGGCGAAAGAGCACCGTAGCTCGCCCTTCAGCGCGACGGTGAAGGTTCGCTTCGATCTCAGCGAGCGTGACACTGCCGTATTTCTCAGGTTCGCGCTTGCCGAGCAAATTCATGTTCGGGCCCACGATCACTGCAATTTCAATCATACTTGAACTCTCGAAGGGTGTTTATCAGCGGGTACGATTCAGCCGTGGGTTGAACGCGTCGTTCAGGCCGTCCCCGACCAGGTTGATCGACAGAATGGCAAGGAACACGGCAAGACCCGGCCAAGCAGCGAGGTACCATGCTGACCGCAGAAATTCACGGGCATCCCCGATCATGCTTCCCCAACTCACGATGGAAGGATCGCCCAGCCCCATGAAGGAGAGTGCAGCCTCCATGAGAATCGCCGACGCGACCATCATTGATGCCGTGACGATAACGGGAGGCAAGGCGTTCGGCATCATGACCCGCAAGATGATGCGCCAATGGCTGAGACCAAGGGCGCGCGCGGCGTGGACATAGTCGTGCTCGCGCAGGGATCTGAATTCTGCACGCGTGAGGCGCGCGATCGTGGGCCAGTTGATGAGCCCGATTGCGAGTGTAACGGTTACGAGTGATGGCTTCAGAACCGCGACAAGAACGATGAGCAGCACAAAGCTCGGCAGTGTTTGAAAAATTTCGATGAGCCTCAGCATCATAGTCTCGACGCGGCCGCCGCAGTAACCCGCAATGCCGCCCACGACGACGCCGAGCGCGAGCCCGATGCTGGTGGCGATGGCCCCGATGAGCAGCGATATCCGGGCGCCGTGTACGAGTTGCGCCGCGACATCCCTGCCGAGTGAGTCGGTTCCAAGCGGAAACGCAATATCCTGCCCCGGCCATAGGAATGGTGTCGCCACCATGCTGAGGGGGTCTTCAGGATAGAGGTACGGAGCCGTCGCAGCCGCGAAACAAAAGAAGACAAGGACGATGAGGCCTCCCATCGCCGTCGGGTTGCGCAGAAAAGCGCGCAAGACGCGTCCCTCGCCGCCTGTGGAAGAAATCCCCGAAGATGGTGCGACGTCATTGGAAGCGCTCATCTGCCGAGCTCTATCCGTGGGTCAAGCCACGCCTGGATTACATCGACAAGAACGTTCGTCGCGAGAACCAAGAGCGATGAGATCAGGAGGATGCCGAGCAGAACATTGTAATCCCGCCCCATGATGGCGTCATAGGCGAGCCGCCCGAGCCCGGGCCAGTTGAACACGGTCTCCACGACGACCGCACCGCCGAGAATACCGCCAAAGTGCATCCCGGAGATCGTGGTCAATGGCATGAGCGCGTTGCGCAAGACATGCCGCCAATACACCTCGCGCTGTGAGAGGCCCTTCGCATAGGCCGTCCGTACGTAGTCCTGACCACTGACCTCCAGCATCGCTGAGCGGACCAGGCGCGAATAGACCGCTATATAGAACAAGGATAGCGTGACAGTGGGCAGTATCAGGTAACGCAGATCGTCAAGAAGCGCGAGCAATCCGGTGCCCTCACCGCCGATGCCACCGCTCGGCAGGATGTTGAGCTTCACAGAGAAGAGCACGATCAGCAGCAACCCAACCCAGAAGAATGGGACGGAATAGAGGATCTGGATGAAGAACCAGAGCAGCCGATCCTGCCAGCGCCCGACGCGCGCCGCCATAAGGGCGCCGCATAGAACGCCAAGGCCGAGCGCCCATATAAGAGCGCTCAGCATCAGGACGAGCGTGGCCGTGATCCGCCCACCTATAAGGGTGGATACTGGAATATCGTATCGGGGCGATATGCCAAGGCTCAGATGCATGAGATTCTGAAGATAGACCCAGAACTGATGCAGCACGGTTTGGTCGAGACCGAACCGCGCGCGCATCGCCGCCATGGTTTCCGCGGTCGCCGCGCCCATATCCGCGGCGAGTGCGTCCACCGCGTCCCCGGGTGCCAGCTTCAGTATGAAGAAGTTGAGGACCACGATCCCCGCGAGCGTCGGCACCGCCTGCAACAACCGCAGAATGATGTATCGGGCTATCCGCCCCCTGTCAGGCATGGCTCATACTCCCGCGCCGACGGTCGAAGCGCCACGCATCCCACTGATCCTCGATCCGGTAGCGCATCGCAAGCGCCGTCACCAGAGGCCGCGCGATGGCGTGGTACCATAACGCCTTCGGCTCGGACAACGGATAGCCGAGCGCCGTCTCCGGGACCGCTTGCGCCAAAAGAGCCAGATCTCGCCCCATCGATGTGGCCATCGCAACGCCCCTGCCGCCAAAGCCGACGCCAACGAACAAATCAGGCGCCAGTTTGTGGAGATGGGGTACGTTGTCAGCTGTCATATCGGCCCAACCGCCCCAGGTCTCCCGCCACTGGAGATGGGGAGCGATCGATGGAAACAGCCGCGCGAGCCGCTTATTGAGTTTTGCCAGATGCACCGCACCGTCGCGGGAGAACAGCGGACCGTCGACGCCGACCTGCAAGCATCCGTCTGCATGCACACGGATGCCCGAGGGCATCCGCTGGGTATCGTTGAGCGTCTGCCGGCTCGGCAAGATACTGGCCGCAAGCCGCGCGGGAAGGGGTGCACTGACAGCCTGCCAGGCGCGCATCGGAATGATCGTTCGCCGTAATTCGGGAAGGAGACGCCCTGCGAATGCGTTGGCTGTGACGATCACCATCCGCGCTCTCACGATAGGCCCCTGCCGCGTCTCCAACAACCAGCGCGTGGAATTGCGGCGCAGAGCGTGAATGGGCGTGTCGGTATGAATTACGACGCCGTGTTCGATGGCCGCCCGCGCCAGCCCCCACGCGAAGCCGAGGGGGTTGACCGAGCCACCACGCTCATCAAGAATCGCCAGTTCATAAGCCTCGCTGCCGATGAGCGCCTGCGCCTCCGGGCCTTCCAGGATATGCACGGGAAAGCCGCGTTTCTGCAGGGCCTGGCCACTGCGACGAAGGGCGGCAACCTTGCGGGGCGCATGGGCTGCAACGAGGGTGCCGCTCGTCGTGGGCGCCGCAGCCATGTGATATCGGTGCACAAGATCAAAGACCAAGCTTGGTCCTTGCGCCGCCGCGGCATCAAGGCGCGCCGCGCGCTCCGTTCCGAGCAGCCCTTCGAGTTCCTGCAGGGACAGCTTCGTCGCCGGCGCCATCTGGCCGAAGGCGCGCCCCGACGCACCCCAACCAATCGCGCGCGCATCAATGAGCGTGGCACGAATTCCCGCTTCTGCGAGATGGAGGGCCGCTGAGAGGCCTGCGAAGCCCGCACCGACGATGGCTATATCCGTGTCAAGATCATCGGCGAGTGGACCGGTTAGTGGCGCTGGTCCTGCCAGGGAGGCAAGATATGCGGGGATCGGATCGCCGGTGAAGTCAGGCTGAGGAAGCAAGCTTTCTATTCCGCCAAGAAAAGGAGGTTCGCCCAAAAATTTAGTCCCCGCGCGATCGCGGGGACTTCGATGCCGTATGACACGACATCATGTGCGGCCGACGAGCTCAGTTGTCAGGGAAACGATACTTACTTCATTTATCAATATAGGTGGAAGCGAAGTTATGCGACAGCCCGTTGCCACCCACAAAGTAGTTCTTGACGCGCCGGTTGACGACTGTCGCGGACGGGGGATCGACGAGATCGACCGAAGCCGCGTCGTTGTGAACGACCTCCTGGAACTTCAAGAACAATTCGCGGCGCTTATCAGCGTTCAGCTCGACCGCTGCCGCCTCCAGCAGCGTGTCAACCTCAGGGTTGGAATAGTGGCCGGGATTGGCAAAGGGCACACCGACCTTGAAAGCCTTTGACCAATAGACGCGCTGGACACCGATTGTGGGGTCGAATGCGTTGGCGAGGGCCTCCGTCGTCAGGTCGAAATCCCGATCGGTGTAGATGCGCTTGAGGTAGGCGGCCCGATCGCCACGCTGAATTTCCGAATCCACGCCGACCGCCTTAAGCTGCTGCTGGAACAGGAATGAAATGCGCGGATCGATCGAATTGTTGGCGGATATCCTGAGTTTGAAGCGGTAGCCGTCGTTCTTTTTAGGATACCCGGCCTCATCCAGCAGTTTGTTGGCGAGCGCCGGATCGAACGCATAGCCCTTAATGTTGGGATTATGAAACTTTGCCAGTGAAGGGCTGATCGGGGTGGGCGAATCGACGGCCTGACCAAACCAGATGAGATTGTTCACGGCCTTGCGATCAATCGCATGGGACAACGCTTGCCGGACTTTTCTATCCTGCAGGACCGGCGTGTCGAAGTTAAAAATCAGCATGCGATGAGTGCCCTCATAGGTGGAGCGCTTCTCGTCGATCAAGAGATGCGGCACCTGCTTGATCCGCGCTATTTCCGCAGCTGCAATCACGCCGTCGCCGCCGATGTCGATTTCCTTGGCCTCGAAAGCGGCGGCGCGTGCTGCCGCGTCAGGCACGAAGCGGAAGAGAATTTCATCCAGATAGGGCTTTCCCTGATCCCAATAATTGGGATTTCGGGCCAGCAATACGCTGTTTCCCCGCTTCCATTCCTTGAAGATGAACGGGCCGGTGCCAATGATGGCCCTATCTGGCGCCGGGGCCGACGCGTCCACATCCTTGTAGATATGTGCGGGAACGATAGGCGACTCTGAAGCTGCAAGCGCTGTCAGGAGAAAGGGCGCCGGCCTGGAAAGCTTGACGACAACGGTTTGGGGATCCGGCGTTTCAATCGCAGAAACGGATGAAAACGTCACACGCCCGCGCGGGTGGGCGGCTTTGAGGCGCTCGAGGCTGAACTTCACGTCCTCGGCCGTGAATGGCTGGCCGTCGTGCCACTTCACATTGGGCCGGAGCGTGAATGTGTAGGTCAGCCCGTCCTCGCTGACAGACCATTGGGTTGCCAGCTCGGGCTGAGGATCCAGCTTTTCGTCGTAGCGGACCAAGCCCTCAAAAATCTTGGGACCTATGATGGCAGGTCCGGTGGCGGTACTATTGATGGGGTTAAGAGTAGCATCCTCGTTGATGAGCGCCCAAGTCACCCGCCCGCCCTGCGATTGAGCCCATCCCGCCGACCCAAGAAAAAGGAATACAAGCGCGGCCCTACCGAGGGTGAGGACAGTTTTGACAGCCGACCTATTGGGTGGCACGATTAAACCTTGGGGCATATCCATACTCTTTTACAAAAGAATTCTGTTAAAAACACAATTACACAAAAAATTCTGGACATCAATCCTGCTGATTTAGCCCCGGCCAATGCGAGGGGCAAAACGAGCGGGTTGCTTGAGCCGTTCATCAAATTGCGCGAGCATGTGTTTGCGGGCGGACTGCCGTCTGCGTGGCGATGACACGCCAGTTCCGACGCTGCAACCCGGCCAGGGCAGAACGAAGGCCGGTTGGTTGCGGACCTATATCCACGATGGCCCCCTCATTCAGTGCGGGATGATGCTGGCGACTGTGCCTCGGAGGGGAAGCCAAGAAGCTGATAGCAGCCGTCCCGCCATCCAGACCGCACCGGCCAACCGTAACCTTGAGCGCAGGATCGCTAAGAGCAAGCATTCCCTGCAGAAATAACCAAGCGCGCAGGCAAATCTGCGACGATGGTCTTCAGATCAATTGTTATAGAATAAAATTACCGCATGCTGGCGCCATTCAAACTTACCAGATATACTTGGCGAGGTTCAACTGCTGGATTTTGCGCTAAATTCATGATGCTGCATCCAGCACCCCCGGCACAGAGCGCGCAACGCTCAAGCAGGTTAAACGGACACGGCGCCCGGCCTACGCGCAATCATCCGACAGCAAAAATCCAAAATTGAATAATAATTTATCTATATTTAGATGTATTGTTTTGGTTGACTCGTATTATATCACAATATCAAATCGCCCGATAGGTCTATATACATTATAGAATCTGTATATATTAATTGCCTCCAACAAAAAACTATCATGACGATGATCTCTCTGCTAGCCTGTAAGTGTTGCCTCCCGAGGTGTACACAGACCCAAGGACTGGAACCACGAGCATGGTCGCTGGAGCCCAGGCCAAAAAGCCGTGGCCCGTGCCTCGGACACAGGTCTCGTCGCTATGGACACCAACCCAATTCGTGCCAGTCGCCCAGTTGGATATCGGCTGGGACCAGATGAAAGCCACCGCACCACAACCATCCAGATCGCCGTTGATGCTGCGACTGTGGTGAAAGACGCACTTTCGCCGGGCACAGGGATACCATCGTCAAGCCCAGACCAGTGTCTAGGCTCGTCGCACGGAAGGGAGGGTGCCTCGATAGCGAGGATCGGACCGCAAGCCGTGTGATCGGCTCGGCATCATCTGATCGCGTCCGCGCATGGGGCCGCGCCAGACATTCGGCGAGCCTCATACGACGCCTTATCGGCCGAAACCCAAGCGCGTCCATGAATTAGCCGGAGAACAAAACGAGGTCCCTGATTTGGCCTACGAGTTCCGCATGAAGTAGCTTATGAAAACGCCTTGGCTTTCGCCCTGATGCGGATCTAACCTGGTAGCTAAATAGCCTAGGGAGGGATTTCATGGCAACCGATCGATCCTATCCGAATCGTAGGAGCATTCTTCTCGGGACCTCGGCTATCGCAGCCGTGAGCATGACCCCCGCCTCGCTGGTGAAGACTGCTCAGGCCCAACAGACAGCGGCATCCCCGAGGACTGATCGCCAGCCGAACATCCTCGTGATCATGGGTGACGATATCGGCTGGTTCAACCCCAGCATTTATAACCGCGGTATGATGGGCTATCGCACTCCCAATATCGATCGGATCGGCAATGAGGGGGCTATGTTCACTGACTGGTACGGTGAGCAAAGCTGTACGGCAGGTCGGGCCGCATTCATTACCGGGCAATCTCCCATTCGCACCGGTCTCACGAAAGTCGGCTTGCCGGGAGCGGATGTCGGCCTCCAGCCAGAGGATCCTTCCATCGCGGAACTGTTGAAGCCTCTCGGCTATGTCAGTGGACAGTTCGGCAAAAACCATCTCGGCGACAAAGACGAGTTTCTGCCCACCAACCACGGCTTTGATGAGTTCTTCGGCAACCTCTATCACCTCAATGCCGAGGAGGAGCCGGAAAATCCCGACTATCCGAAGGATCCGGATTTCAGGAAGCGCTTTGGACCACGGGGCGTTATCCGCTCATCAGCGGATGGAAAGATCGAGGATACCGGCCCACTGACCCGAAAGCGGATGGAAACGATCGACGACGAAACCGCAGCAGCCGCGATCGATTTCATCGACCGGCAGAATAAAGCCCAGAAGCCGTGGTTCTGCTACTTCAACTCGACACGCATGCACGTCAACACCCATCTCAAGCCAGAATCGGACGGCAAGACCGGCAAAGGTGTCTATCCGGACGGAATGGTCGAGCACGACGGTCATGTTGGCCTGCTGCTGAAGAAGCTGGACGATCTTGGGATCACGCAGAACACCATCGTCGTCTACACGACCGACAATGGCGCCGAAGTCATGACCTGGCCAGACGGTGGTTCAACCCCCTTCCGCGGCGAGAAGGCAACGAACTGGGAGGGTGGATACCGCGTCCCCACATGCATGCGGTGGCCTGGCGTCATCAAGCCTGGCACGATCTACAACGAGGTATTTTCGCACTATGATCTTATTCCGACGTTGTGCGCCGCCGCCGGCGATCCTGACATAGTCGCTAAATGCCTTCGAGGGCATCAAGCCAACGGCAAGAATTTCAAAGTTCATCTCGACGGCTACAATCTCATGCCATTCCTCACCGGAAGCGCAAAGGAATCGCCCCGTCGCGATTTTCTGTATTGGAATGATGACGGCGAGCTGGTGGCCGTCCGCATTGCGGATTGGAAGGTTGTGTTCAAAGCCCAGGAGCACGAGGGCATCGACGTCTGGCGGAGGGAGTTTACCAACCTTCGCGCGCCCAAGCTCTTCAACCTCCGGGCTGACCCATTCGAGCGTGGGGATAGCTCCATGGAATACGAGAAATGGTTCTTCGATCGCTCGTTCATTGTAGTGCCAACGCAAGCCGTAGTTGGAAAATGGCTTGAGAGCTTCAAGGAGTTCCCGATCCGGCAGAAACCGGCAAGCTTCAATTTGGATGACGTCATGCGTAAGATGGCACCCAAGAATTAGCTCTGAACAACGAAGCAACCTCTGGACAGGTAGCATCTACCGGGGTGAGACTTGCTTCCGTTCACGAGCGAGAATGACGCTCTTAACTCAGGTCCTCGGGATCGTTGCCCGTCCATATCTGGACCGACCCGTTGAGCGCGCCCCGTTATGTGGCGCCCCCTGCACGACACGATTTAAGCCGCACGACGCGGCCTGCAACTTCGGCCGCCGGCTGAAGAGGCTGCGCGGCCTCACAGCTCTATGAGTTCGTCTGCAAATCATGGACAACCGAACCCGAACGCTTCAGGCTCTGCCCGATCCATCACATGCCGGGACTAAACAGCTAGAAATCGATGGCATACTCGCGACGTAGCGGCGGTTCCCGCCTTGTCCCGAGAGAACGTATCGATCAATCGCGTGGGCAAAGCTGACCCGGGGTTTGATCGACGTCTATCACAACACGGTGGTATTTCTCGAAGACCTGCAAACTTACCGGGAAGTTTGCAACAAGAAGCGTCTCGACAGTGCCGGCCAAGGCAACCGGCGCATCGACGAGAAATCGCCCTTGCAGGGCGACCAGATGCACACGACCGTCGGTGGCTGGACCGCCGATCGCGGCGGTCAGAGGCCTTCCGCGGCGGCGTAGCTCGCGAGGACGTCACGGATGTCCTCGACCTTGTCACGGGTCAGCAAGGCCCGGGTCGTCACCGATTCGAGGTGGTGGGTCATCAGCTGCGTGGCCGTGGCGGCATCACCCGCCTTCAATGCTTCCAGTAACTGCCGGTGCTCCGAAATCGCGCATTCGGACGAATGCGGCCGGCCATAGAGGGCCAGGATGAGGGAGCTTCGGGCCACCAGCTCGTTGACGTAACGGACGAGCGTTGCGTTGCCGGTCATTGAGGCGAGCAGCGTATGGAATTCGCCCGCGAGGCGAATGGATCGCGCGTCGCCATGGCGGCGCGCCTCGTCCTCGCTGTCGATGTGCTGCGACAGAGCATCCTGCTGGGCCTTGGTCAGCTTGCCGGCCAGTAATTCGACGACGAGCTTCTCAAGCGCAAAACGCGTGACGAACAGATCGTAGCCTTCCTCGAGGCTGGGGCGCGCCACGGCGGCACCGCGATTGGGCCTGAGCTCGACGAGCCCTTCCTCGCTGAGCCGCAGCAGGGCCTCGCGCACCAGTGTACGGCTCACACCGAGCCGCTCGCCGATGGAATCCTCCGGCAGCTTGGTACCGGGCGGCAGCGCCTGGTCGAGGATCGCCCGCTTGAGCGCCCTATGTACCGCGGGGGAGCGCCCCCCCGCCGCCGCCTTGTCTTTCGTCATGTCTGGTCCTGGCCTTGCAACGCCGAAAATCGCATACGATTCGTGCAGCGATTTGTACGGCATGCCGAAGGCTAATCGCCCGCGCCAGCCACTGCAAGTCAGTTGGCGCGTGAAGCGTCACAGGCGACCACAGATTGACGGCCGGCCTTCTCAGCGGATGCGTGTCGGGATGAGACCGTTCGCCCATTCGGCCTCGCTCATGGTCGCGAGGTCGAAATAATCGCGTGTCGATGCATAACCCTGCCCGCCCATGCGGCCGACTGCATCCAAAGCCTGCGGATCGACATGCAGGCGCTCGTTGACAATGTCGGCATGCAGATGCGCGTAGACGACCTCTCCGAGGACAATTTCGCGCGAATTGCCGATCGACAGCGTGACATGGTGGCGGCACTCGAAGGCGACCGGCGCCTCGGCTATGGCCGGGCACGCCACCTTCACGCCAGGCCGCGCGTGGAGGCCGGCGCGCTCCAGTTCATCGATGCCGGCGTCGAAGGGAACGGCCGTGACATTCATCGCCTCGAGCAGCCGGCTGGAGGCGATGTTGACCGTGAATACCTGCGTATCCTTGATGTTGCGCCCGGTGTCCTTCTGCGCGCCGCTGGGGCGATACTCGACACCGATCGCCAGGATGGCGGGATCCGCGGACAGGCAATTGAAGAAGCTGAAAGGCGCGGCATTGACCCGCCCCTCGCCATCGATCGTCGTGACCCACGCGATGGGGCGCGGCACGACGGCGCCGATCAGCAGCTTGTACTTGTCGCGCCCGCTGAGGGTCGCGAAATCGAACGCCGCCGTCGGGGCCTGCGCCAGATCGGCGAGATCGCCGGAAAGGGATTCAGCGGTCATATCGCACACTCGATGAGCTTGGCTTGGGGTCACGCATCGGACGCCGTGGCGCGGCGGCCGAGATAGGCGCGGGAAATGGTCGGATCGCCGATGATCCGGGCCGGCGTGTCGACGGCGATGACCCGGCCGAGTTCCATCACCACGGCGGTGTCGGAGATCGAGAGCGCGCCCTTTACGTTCTGCTCCACCATGATGATGGTGGTACCGGCGTTCTGGATGTCGCGGACGACCTGCAGCACGATGCCGAGATTCTTGGGCGACAGCCCGATCGATGGCTCGTCGAGAAGCAGGACCCGCGGCTCCTTGACCAGCACCATGGCCATCTCGAGGATCTGCTGCTCGCCACCGCTGAGATTGCCGGCGGCCACATGGGGCTTGGCTGCCAGCACCGGGAATAGCGCGAAGATTCCATCCAGCCTCTGTGCGGCCACCTCACGCGCCAGCCCGTAGGCGCCGAGCGACAAGTTCTCGCGCACGCTCATCAGCGGGAAATTGCAGCGCCCCTGCGGGACGAAGGCGAGGCCCTGCTCAAGGCGGCGGATCGGCGACAGATCCTCGATGGCCTGGCCTTCAAGCGCGATGGTGCCGGTGAACCGGCGATTAAGGCCGTACAGTGCTTTGAGGAGCGTCGACTTGCCGGCACCGTTCGAGCCGACGATGGTGGTGACCGTTCGCGCCTCGATATCGAGGGAAACATTCTCGACAATCGGCTCGTCACCGTAGCCTGCCGAGAGATTGCGCAGGGACAGGATAGGCCCGTTCATGATAGGCCCGCTCATGCCGCGATCTCCGGAATGGCCGTTCCGAGATAGGCATCAAGCACGCGCGGATCGGATTGCACGTCGTCTGGCCGCCCTTGCGTCAGCAATTGGCCGCCGACGAGAACAATGACGTGATCGCTGAGCCCCATCAGGAAATCCATGTTGTGCTCGACGACCAGCAGGGTCGTTCCGAGCGCCCGCAACTCGCGCAGGGCTTTCTCAACCTCGGCGATCATGGTGGGATTGATGCCGGACACGGGCTCATCGAGAATAGCGAGCTTGGGTCGGGCGACGATCAGCGCCGCGATGGCGAGAAGCTTGCGCTGACCGTAGGACAACACCTGCGCGGGCGCTTCGGCATAGGCGGAGAGATTGACCTTGCCAAGCGCCGCGAGCGCCGCCTCCCGGGCCTCGCGTTCCGCCGTCCTGAACCGTCCGGTGCGCATCAGCGCGGCGAACCAACCGACGTTCTGATGCTCCTGAATGGCCACCAGCAGATTGTCGAGCACGGTGAGATCGTCATAGCAACGAACCATCTGGAATGTACGAACCAGCCCGGCCCGGGAATGCGCTTCCGGAGAAAGCCCCGTCAGGCGCGCGCCGGCCAGAAACCAGTTGCCGCCATTGGCCTTCTGCACCCCCGATATGCAGTCGATGGTCGTGCTCTTGCCCGAACCGTTGGGCCCGATGACACCGGTGATGGTCCCGCCGGCAACGGTGAAGCTGAGGCCGTCCACCGCCTTGGTGCCGTAGTAGCTTTTGACGAGACCCTCGACTCGCAGCAGTGGCTCAGCCATGGCTGGGGCCTCCTGACGTGACCGGCGCGGCCTGGCGTGCCTGGGCGGCAAGGCGCTTGCGCCATCCGTCGACCGCCCGCTGGCGCGCCAGCCCGGCGATCCCCTTGGGGAAGCTCAACACCGCGGCGATGAGCACGAAGCCGTAGAGGATCATGCGCAGGTCCTTGGAGAACAAGAGCAGATCCGGAATGACGGTGAAGGCGATGGCCGACAGGATAACCGCCCAGAAATGGCCGAGCCCACCGATGACGACCATGATGAGCAGAGTCTCGGTGTAGTAAAAGTCAAATATCGATGGATCAACGATGGTGAGATGCGTCACGAGGAGCGCTCCACCAAGTCCGGTGAAGAACGCCGAGATCGCCAGCGATAGCAGCTTGTAGCCCAAGGTATTGAGCCCCTGGGTGCGCGCAAGCGCCTCGTTGCCCTTCACCGCCAGAAAGCCGCGGCCTATCCGGCTCGACAGAATGGCCGCCATGATGGCGATCGAGATCACGGCGAAGGCGAAGGCCAGCCAGAAGAAATCGCGCGGATGCTCGATGCTCAGGCTGCCGAGATGCGGCGCCGGCAAGCCGGGCAGTCCCATCGAGCCACGGGTCACCTCCACCCAGTTGCGCGCCAGGATGACGCACAACAGCGAGGCGGTGAGCGTGGCGATGCCGAAGGAGTGGCGGGACAGGCGCAATGACGAGTAGCCGATGGCGAGCCCAAACAGGCTGGCAAGGGCAGCGCCCGCAGGCGCCGACAGCCAGAATGACCAGCCGTAGTCCTTCGACAGCACCGCCGAACCATAAGCGCCGATGCCGAGAAAGGCGACCTGCCCGAGGCACAACAGGCCAGTGTAGCCGTAGACCATGTTGAAGGCGGTGGCGACCGTGGCGAAGATCGCTGCCGAGATGCCCACAGTGAGCACATAGGTGCTCCCGAAGAGGCCGACAGCCACGCCGGCCACAATCAGGACGGCGGCAAGAAGGCGCCCGTTCATATGCGTACTCCCCGCCCGAACAGGCCTTCCGGCTTGAACAGGAGAATGAGGATCATGAAGGCGAAGCTCAGCGTGTCGGCCATGACGAGCGAGCCGAGCGTTCCGGCGAAACTCTCAAGCATGCCGATCATGAGCGCGGCCACGATCGTGCCGCCGAAATTGCCGAGCCCACCGATGGTGACGATAGCGAAGGCTTTGAAGATGAACGCGAATCCCATGGTGGGATGGATGGAATAGACCGGCGCCAGCGCGGCGCCGGCAAGACCCGCAAGGCCGACGCCAACAGCGACGGCAAGCCGGCTGACGGCGCGCACATCGATCCCGACCATCATCGCCGCATCATGGCTTTGCGAAAGCCCGCGCATGGCACGCCCGAGCTGGGTGTGATGCAACATCCACCAGACGAGGCCGAGCGCCACGGTGGCGAGGGAGGCGGCAACCAGCTTGAGCACTGGCACCGCCACACTACCGAGCGTATAGGCGCTATAGGATAGCGTATGGGGCACCATGCGCGGCGTCGTGGTGAACAGAAAGATCGCCCCGTTCTGCAGTACCATGGCAAGACCCATGGTGCCGAGCACGCTGCGCTCGAAATCCTTGCCCGCGAGGCGGCGCAGAAGCACCTCGTAGAGCACGGCGCCGACGCAGAGCGCGGTCAGCACGACGAGCGCGATGGACAGGCTGAACGGTGTCTCCAGATAGCCGGCGACGAAATAGGCGAGCATGGCGAAGACCATGTAAAGCTCGCCATGGGCGAAGTTGACGATGCCGATCACGCCGAATGTCAGCGACAGGCCGGAAGCGATCAGGGCGTAGACCGCCCCGATCATCAGGCCGTTGACCAGCAGTTGCAGCGCGAAAGCAGTATCCATCGCGGTATCCGATTATTCGCTTTGAGTGGTCAGGTCTTGCTGAGACCGACGATCGACACCTTGCCGTCCTTGATCTGCAGGATGACGGCATAGTTGTGGGCGAGATTGTTCTCGTCGAAGACGATCTCGCCACCGATCAGCGACTGCATGCGGGTGGCTTTCAAGGCATCGCGGATAGCTGTGCGATCGACCGACGGAGCGCGGGCGATCGCATCCAGCAGGGTGCGCATGGCGTCGTAGGCCGAATAGGCGATGGCGTTCGGCTCACGGCCATGGGCGGCTTTGAACGCCGCGACGAATGCCTTGTTCTCCGGCGTGTCGATCTCGAAAGAATAGGGCTGAACGGAGGTCGAGCCGTCGATCACACCGGACTTGATGATTTCAGCCGGGATGACGTCGGTGATCAGGCGGCCGGTCAGCGGCATCTTCAGGCCCGATGTCATGAACTGGCTGACGATGTTGCGCTGGTCGCCCGCCAGTGCGTAAAGCGCGAGAACACTGGGCTGCAAGCTGCGCAACTTGGTGAGGACTGCCGAGAAATCAGCCGTGCCCTGCTGGTAGAAATCGGAAGCCGCGAGTTTGCCGCCGCTCGTCTTCAAAGCAGTTTCGAAGCCGCCCGCGCCCGAACGCCCGAAGTCGGTATCCTCGCCCAGAAAAGCGATCTTGTCGGCAAGGCCCTGCTTCTTCAGCCAATCGACCATGGCGACCGCCAAAGTGGCGTCGCTCGGGTTGAACTTGAAGGTCCAGGGGTTGCCCCCGACGCCGGACTTGTCGGAGATCGATGTGGCTGAGGCTGTTGCGACCACGAGCGGAATACGCTCACGCTCGACTACCGGCATGACCGACAGGACTACGGAACTGCACAGGCCATCGAACAGCGCGACATAGGCCGGGTTCGACAGCATCTGCGTGGTTACCTTGACGGCCTCGGCAGGGTTGCAGCGATTGTCCTGCACATCGAACTGCACTTTGCGGCCACGGATACCACCGGCGGCATTCGCCTGCGCGACCGCAAGCTCCGCTCCCCAGCGCGCCATTTCGCCGAAACTTGCGACATTGCCGCTGAGAGGCAGGGTCGACGCGATCAGGATTGGAGCATTGTCCTGCGCACGGGCGGCTTGCAATGGCAGCACACTGGACAGCGCGGCTGCGAAAGCGACTGCGATAAGGCTTTTCATCATCGGTTCCCCTGGATCAGCTCATTCGCCTAGCCTTTGGGCTGGCCTCCTGCCGCGAATACGATACATTTCCCGTGCCAATTCGCATACAAAAATACGATACAAAATTTGTCGTTGTTTTTCATGCGCATAGATAAAACAATCCGCAGAGAGGTCTCCGATGGCTCGTTTCCCCGCCGCTGCTGCGCGCATCGGCATTCTGGTTCCTGCCTTTAATTCGAGCGCACAGCCCGAAATGGAGGCAATGCGCGTACGGGGGGTCAGCAATCATGTCGCGCGGATCGACATGCCGAACACACCGCTGACCTCCGATGCCAACCAGGCCGAGGTGGTGGCACAGATCGGGCCGGATCTGCCGGCTGCCATCCGGCGGCTGTCGGCGGTCGCCCCAAATGCCATCATCCTCGGCATTTCCATCGGGAGCTTCTGGCGGGGCGTCGCGGGCGGGCGGGCACTGCGCGAAGAGCTACAGCAGCAATGCAGCGTACCCTTCGTCACCGCCGACGATGCCATGCTGGCGGCGCTCAGCCATCTTCCCGATGTCCGCCGCCTCGGCCTGATCACCCCGTTTCAGCCAGCGGCGAACGAGCGCATTCGCGGCTTCTTCACCGAAGCGGGCTTCACGGTCGACATGGTCCATTCGACGAACGCCGAGTCAGGCCTCAGCATCGCCGACCTGCCTGAGGACGGCATCATCGCCGCGATCAAAAATGTTGCAGCAAGCCATTGCGATGCCGTGCTGCAAGTCGGCACGAATCTCGCCACCGCGCAGCTGATGGACGAAGGCGAGCGCTGGCTCGGCAAGCCCTGCCTGTCGATCAATGCCGCGCTCTATTGGCGAGCACTCAGGCTTTGCGGCATCGAGACGCCGCTCGAAGGTTTCGGCAGCGTCTTCGCCCGGGTCTGATCAAGGCCGCGCCCCTCACCCCATCACTGGGCAGCGAGACCGGCAAGCGCCTGGTCGAACACCTGCGAGGCGCGGAAGGCGACCATCTCGTGCCAGTCGGGCCGGGCCGGCATATAGGCGTGCAGCATGTCGGCCTTGATCCCACGCGTCAGCGGATCGTCCCAATCCGGCGTGCCCTGGGCATGTAGCCAGTGGTCGCGGCACAGGGCGCGCTGCATGAAGAAGGGAACGCGTGTGCCGAATTCCAGATAGGCAAAGGTGAGGCCATCACCAATCCGGGCACGCCAGCCGAGATGGGCCATGCCGAGCTGCGGCACGATCACCGACCCGCCCAGTGCCGGCTGCGTCAAGGTAGGCCCATACCAGTCCACCAGCCGCTGCGCCGTCTCCGTCATCGGGTCGGCGCCGGCGATCAATTCGCCGTAGCCATAAGGGCCGAGGCCGGTGTGCAGATCGACCACAGCGACCTTGCGCCCGGCAAGCGCGTAGGCGTCGATGATCGACTCGCTTGTGCGCCGTGCCCAGGTCGGGCCGTTGCCGCCATAGAACAGTCCCTCGGGATTGGAGTATTGGCCGGCGCCGCGGGCGGCGAGATAGGCGGCCTCGCCATGGCGGGCTCTGTAATCGGCGAAGCGCGCTTCGGCGGCGGCGAGGCTCGCCTCATCGATCGCTTGCGTTACAAAGGCATCGGCCAGTTCGCGATATCCGGGGTTGTCCGGCAAGCTCTGGCTGAAATCGACGAAATTCCGGTTCAGGTCCACACCTTCTTCGGTGGTGCGGCGAAGCCAGGCGAAGCCGAACGGGTTGATACCGTGGATGAACAGCGCGGCCGTGTCCTGCGGCAGAGCCGGCTCGCCCATCTGGCGCAGCCACGACACCTGCATGCCTGAGCCCGCATAGCCTTCCGCGCCATGCGCACCACTGATGGTGACGAACACCCGCGCGGCGTCACGGGGGCCGATCCATGCGCATAACGTGCCCAGTCGCTCGCCCCGTGGCCCTTGAAGTGTGTGGCTGGTGCGATCGATCGCTGCGCCGGCCGCCGCTGCTGCCGTGACAAACACGGCCTCAGCACTTGTGTACTCGGTCTGAAACGCATTTTGCATGGAATTTTGCTCGTGTTCTGTCTACAATATCTATAGGCCGGACCTCGGGGCAATTGAAGCATGATCGAGA
Organism: Hyphomicrobiales bacterium; assembly: GCA_930633525.1. Lineage (NCBI taxonomy): Bacteria > Pseudomonadati > Pseudomonadota > Alphaproteobacteria > Hyphomicrobiales > Hyphomicrobiales bacterium. The sequence continues at coordinate 1,510,977 of CAKNFP010000002.1, read as the reverse complement.
TTTTTTTCTCTCCCACCGCCAATTGCCAGCGCGTGCTGCTGGCGGCTGCATTGATGGAATTGCCCTACCGCGTACATCCCGTCGACCGGGCTGCCGGCGAGCAGAAATCTGCAGCCTTTCTGGCGATCAACCCGGCCGCGGCCGTTCCGGCCATCATCGACCACGGCGCATCGCCACCAATGGTGCTGGCCCAATCCGGCGCGATCCTGCTTTATTTGGCGGAGAAATCCGGGCGCTTCCTGCCCGAGGCGGGGCCGCAGCGCTACGAGACGCTGCACTGGCTGATGCAGGTGATGACCGATGTGAATGCCGCCGCCTCTCTCGGCTTCATGGCGCGCCAGGGCATCGTGCCGGGTCTCGACGACGCCGGACGTGGCTTTTTCCGTGAGCGGCTGGCGCGCTTCCTCGCGGTATGCGAGGCACGGCTCGCCACCAGCTCCTATCTGGCGGACGAGCTGAGCATCGCCGACATCGCCCTCTACCCCGTCATCGTGAGCCACTGGAAGGCCGCCGACATCGGCGCTGCCTATCCGACGCTCGCACGGTGGGCGCACGGCATTCAAGCGACCGGGCCCGTTGCCGCGTTGCTCCCCCTGCCGGGCTGACGGCGGAAGCGCGACCGGCCCCAAGACACCGGCGCGCGAAAGGGCGCTACACCATCATAGGGAGCATGGGCTTCATCATATCGCGGCGCGATTGTATCTCAAATTCGCCCTGGAGACTGATGAGCCCCTACCCGACAATTGTTCTGCGGCGTGAACCTCGAACGGCTCGGATACCACCGCATACACGGAAGGATGACCGAGCGATCGAAATGGCACCCTTTGAACTGAGCACGCCGCGCATCATCAACGGCCAGCACAGCTTTTCCCACCATCGACGGGCAGACATACGCCCGTAATGTAGTCTGCCTCGTCCGAGGCAAGGAACACGGCCGCTTGCGCCACATCCCATGCGTCACCCATACGACCCATCGGACTGGCGGCGTTCCGGCGGCGCAACATCTCCTCACGGTCGGCAAAATTCCCGGCGATCTGCTTGTAGATCAGCGGAGTATCCATCACACCGGGCAGAATGGCATTGGCCCGGATGCCCTGCGACGCGTATTGGACGGCAAGACCACGTGTGAACTGGTTCACACCGGACTTCGCGGCCATATAGGAGAAATACGGATACTGGTTCACCTGTATCGACGCGAGCGAGGAAATATTGATGATAGCGCCGGACTTCTGCGCGGCCATTGCCGGTATGACCGCGCGGCATGTTAGAAATATGCCGGTGAGATTGATATCGATGACACGGCGCCAGCTTTCCTCGGTCGTCTCCGCGAGATCGCTCATCTCCGTGATGCCGACATTATTGTGCAGGACATCGATCCGGCCGAATATCTCCTGGGTGCGTGCTACTGCGGCCTCGACGCTGTCTGCCTGACGCACGTCAGCTGTCATAGCCTCGCAACGGCCACCTTCGGCGATGATGATATCGGCTGTTTCTCGAGCGGCGTCGCCGTTGATATCCACGGCCACGACCACGGCACCTTCGCGCGCGTAGAGCGCCGCAGCCGCCTTGCCGTTGCCCCAGCCCGGGCCGGACGATCCGGCGCCGAAGACCAGCGCCACCTTGTCTTTCAGTCGCCCGCGGCCTGCCGGTCCCTCTGGAATGGCGGCCGCGGCAGCTTTGTCGCCGTCCTGCGACGTTGAACCTGTCATAGTCATGTTTCTCCGATGATCAGACCGTCGCGATGGGCGTGACGGGCGAGCCTACCGCGCCGGGCAGACGCAATGGCGGGGCCGTGAGGAGAAAGCGCGAGCGTCCGTTCGCAGCGAGCCAGGCAGCGAGTTCGCTGAGGTACCAGAGCTCGCCCAGCGGTAAGCCGAGCTTGAAAAGGCAATGATTGTGCAGCGGCACGAACGGCCGCACACCATCGTCGCAGACACGCTTGGGCAGAGCCTCTACCGCATAGTTGTCGGCAACGAGCGCCGCGATGCCGCTGTCGGTGATCCAGCGCAGAAGCCGCTGGTCGCTGCCGTCCAGCGCCGCGCAGGCGTTGTGCAGGACCCCCGGGTCGGGCTGGCGATTCATGGCGAGAACGAGCGCGGCAAGTCCTGTGTGCAGGCATAGCATGTCACCCGTCTCGACGGTCACACCATCGATGTCGAGCACGCGCATCAGCGTGTCGTAGCCAACGAGGATGCGCTGGTCACCGAAATGCCGCCGGAGATCGACCAGCACGCCGCGCCCCTGGACACAGGCCGCCGCCATGGCATCGACGCCAAGGGCCGAGGTTCTGCCGGTGTCGCGTGCGTCGGGATCGACCACGTCTTCTCCGGCCCGGAAGCCATTGTAATAGACCGCTTCCGCGACGCCATCGCCATCGGCGTCGAAATGCTGGCCGATATGAGCAAGGCTGTCCCATTGCGTGGAATATTGCGTGTAGATCAGCACCGCGTCATCGCTGCCGCAGTCGCAATAGGGCCCTTCATTGGCGAAGCTGTAGTTGAAGAAGCGCCTGTCTTGGCGTTGGGTGGGCTGGATTCGCGGCGGCTGGCGGTGCGGCGCCAAAGCATTGCCGCCGGGATAGTCCAGCGGAAGGCTGAGACAGAAGGTGCGACCCTCGCGCACCTCCGCCGCACCCTGTCTCACCTTCTCGGCGGTGATCAGATTGAGGCGGCCGCGTTGGTCATCCTCACCGAAATCACCCCAGTTCGACCCTTCGGGCCGGTTCTTCCAGCGTTTCATCGCAACAGATACCTCAGTAGCCGAGCACGCGCGGCAGCCACAAAGCGATGTCGGGGAATGCGACGACGCAGCACAGCGACACGAACATCGCGAGGATCATCCACACCACATGCGGGATCGTGTCTTCCATGCGTACGCCGGCGATCTTCGACGAGACCATCAGGTTGACGGCCAGGGGCGGCGTGAACTGCCCGATAGCCACCTTCATCGTCATGATGACGCCGAACCACACCAGGTCCCAGCCGAACGCATTGGCGATGGGGATGAGGATCGGCACCAGGATGAGGTAGATCGAGACACCGTCGATGAACATCCCGATGATGATCATCGCAACGATCAGCAGTGCCAGCGTGCCATGTTCGCCGAGGCCGAAATTGACGATGCCCTGCGCGATCGGCTCGACGATCCCGAGCGTCGCCGTCGACCAGGCGAACATCGACGCCAGTGCGACGACGATCATGATGATCGCCGAGAGTTCGCCGGCTTCCACCAGCATCTCGTACACATCCCTCAGGGTCAGCGTGCGATGGATGAAGAAGCCGATGAACAGACCATAGAATACCGCGACGACGGCCGCCTCCGTTGGCGTGAAGGCCCCGACGCGCATGCCGCCGAGGATGACAACCGGCGCCATCAGTCCCCAGAACGCTTCCTTGAAGGTCTGCCAGACGCTTGGACGCGCATCGCCTCGCGATTTGCCGCCGTAGTTGCGGATGAAGGAAATGGCCACGATCGGCACGATGATCGCAAGTCCGGCAAGGATGCCGGGAAACATGCCTGCCGCAAAGATCGCGGGAACCGAAACTCCCGGGACAAGCACGGCATAAACGATGAAGGCGATCGATGGCGGGATGAGGATGTCCGTCGCCGCAGCGGCGGCCACCGTCGAGGCGATGAAGGGACGCGGATAGCCATCGCGCACCATGCTTTTGGTCACGACCTGGCCGACTGCCGCCGAAGTCGCCGCGCTCGATCCCGAAATGCCGCCCATAACCATGGCGACCAGCACCGAGACCGAGGCGAGCGCGCCCCGCCCGGCACCGACAAGCGCCGTGGCGAAGTTGACGAGCCGCAGCGCAACGCCCGTCCGGTCGAAGACCGAGCCAACGAGCACGAACATAGGCAAGGCGATCAGCGGATATTTGGCGATACCAGTATAGACGTTCGTGGGCAGGGATAAGAGGCCCTGCCCTGCGAACAGTACGGCGATCGTGCCGGCGAGGCCGAGCGCCACGCCAATCGGCACGGAGGCGAGCAGCATGACGATGAACGTCGTGAACAGGATGCTCGCTGTCATGCGCTCTCTCCCCGGTACAGGCGGATGATCCGGCCGGCCGCCCGCGCCACAACGCCAAGTGAGAAGAGCGGCAGGCAGGCGGTGTAGATCCACTGCGGATGGCCGAGGCCCGGAGTCTCGATTTCGAAGATGTAGTCATCCCAGGCGAGCTGCGCGCCATATACGACGAGCAGCACGAACACGACCAGGAGGAGGCTGGTCGAGACGATCTCGGCCATGCGCCGGCCGTTCTCGGATAGCCGATCGGTTACGAAGGTGATCCTGATATGGCTGCCTCTGGCCGCGGCGTAGCCGGCGCCGATCAGGGTGACGACCACCATGAGCAGGACGGAATATTCCTCGGTAAAGGCGAGCGATATGTCGGTGAGGTAGCGCGTCAGCACGTTCATGCCGGTGATCATGGCGATCGCCGCCATTCCCGCCGCCATCGCCATCTCTTCCAGCTTCAGTGGAATGCGGGCCTTGGGCAAGGTCCGCTCTTCCGTGGGATCGACATCCACCGCCACAGGATCACCCGTTCCGCTTCGCCACCGCGGCTTCCGCCTTGGCAACAAGATCCGTGCCGACTTGCGGCGACCATTTCTCGAACACGGCACGCGTCGCTGTCTGGAACGCGGCCTTCTCGCTCTCGGTCAGTTCGGCAACCGTCACGTTGCGCTTGGCCAGCTCGTCGAACGACGCGCGATCGCCGTTATTGCCAAGACCGGCACGGCTCGACGCGGTGTGCTCGCTGGCCGCCTGCGCGGCAGCCGCACGAATGATCTCGCGATCGGCCGGCGTGAAGCCCTCGAAGGCGGCCTTGCCGAACTGGAACACATTGGCATCCGCCACATAGTTCCAAACGCTGAGGTGACGTTGCGCGAGGGCGTCGAGCTTGCTCTGGAGGAAGACGTTGATGGGCGTCTCCTGCCCGTCGACCGCGCCCGTCGCGAGCGCCGGCTGAAGGTCTGCCCAGCTCATCTGCAGGGGGTTGGCGCCCAGCGCCGTGAAGATGTCGGCGAAGATCGGCCCCGCTGCGTAGCGGATCTTGAGGCCGTGCATGTCGGCGGGCTTGCGCACGTCACGACGGGCGTTGGACAACTGCCGGAAGCCGTTCTCGCTCCACGCGAGAGCCACGGAATCGCGCCGCAGAAAGACCGCATCGAGGGCTGTGCGCACATCACCGGACTGAGTGAGGGCGTCGAACGCGGCCGAATCCGGCATCAGGAACGGCAGCGAGAAGAGATTCATCTCCTTGATCTGCGCTGCGACATTGATGGTCGAGGACACCGTGCAGTCGATGATGCCCTGGCGCATGGCGATGAGTTCGCGCGTCTGGTCGCCGCCGACGAGCTGGGATCCCGGATAGACCTTGATATTGACGCGGCCCTGCGTGCGCTCGCCGACGAGTTCGGCCCAGCGGAAGGCTGCTTCCGATGTGCCGAGCGGACGATTGCCAACCACGGACATCTTGTATTCAGCCTTGTAGCTCTGGGCGCGGGCGACGTGAGGCATCGCGATGAGGCCGGCAGCCCCCGCCAGAGCGCCGCCGAGAATCGCACGGCGGTGGAGGATGGGACCGATAAACTTGCTGGACATGGCGTTGGATACTCCCTGAGATTTTTCTGTTACTTGCCATTCAGCTGTCCCCCGCCACGGTGCGGAGGGACAGCCGGCTCAACAATCTGTCAGGCGACGCGGTCGCCCTTTTTGAACTTGGCGGCGCGGTTGTCGACGCCGGGCAGCATCTTGGCTGGATCGCGCGTAACGACGACGTCGAGCACCGTCGGGCCATCGTTGGCGAGAGCCTGTTTCAGAGCTGCCGCCATGTCGTCGGGCTGCTCCACACGAATTCCGTTGCAGCCCATGGCCTCGGCCACTTTAGCGTAGTTGGTCTCGGCCAGATCGGACGCCTGATAGCCCCCGGGGCCGTAGACGAGATGCTGCAGGGCCTTGATGTAGCCGGACGCGGCGTTGTTCACGATAATGACCGTGAACTTGAGGTTGAGGCGTCGGGCTGTTTCGAGTTCGCCCAGCATCATGTTGAAGCCACCGTCACCGGTGAGGCTGAGGACCGCGCGGCCGGGAGCCGCGAGGGCCGCGCCCATGGCGCCGGGCAGCCCGTAGCCGATCGAGGCAAAGCCGCGGTCCGGCACGAAGCTGCGCCCCGGCTGCTTGGTGTCGAACAGAAGGCCGCCCCAGTGGGCCGCGAAGCCACCGTCGGCCATCAGGAAGCCGTCGGCGGGCAGGACGGCGTTGATCTCAGTCAGGAGCCGCGCCATGTTGATCGGCGTCTCCTGCGAATAGAGCCGTTCCTTCACCTCCTCGCGCCAGCGGGCCATGCGCGCGGGAACTTCGGCCGCGTAGGCCGCGAGGCGGTCGTGTATGTCGGCCGCCTGCGCGGCCAGCGCCGCGTGCAGATCGAGGATGCCGGCGCGCGCGTCGCCCCACAGGGCCAGGTCCGGCGACAGCGTACGGCCGAATTCCTCGGCGACGTTATCGAGGTGGATGATAACCTTGCCAGGGCCAGGCACGGTGTAGCGCTTGGTCGCGATTTCGCCGAGCTTGCAGCCGACGACGAGAAGCACGTCGGCCTCGTCGATCAAGGTGTTGGCAATGCGGTCATAGCGGCCGAAGAGGCCGGCGCTCAACGGATCGGTGCAGGCGATGGCGCCCTTGCCGGTCAAGGTATGCGCGACGGGGATGTTGAAGGCCTGGGCGAAGGCGGCGAGCGCCGCGTTGGCGCCGGACAGGTGGACGCCGCCGCCGGCCAGGATCAGAGGACGGCGGGCGCCGGCGAGTAGCGCAGCTGCCTTGGCGAGATCGTCCGCATCGGGGCGGCAGCGCAGGGCCGGGGCGCTCTCATGCGCCGGATTGACCACGAAGTCCGCGGCATCGAACGCGTAGGTGTCGTGGGTGATGTCTTCCGGCACGTCCACCACGACCGGCCCCGGTCGCCCTGTGGTCGCCACCGCGAAGGCGCGGCGCAGCAGTTCCGGAATGCGGTGAATGCGCTCGACACGGATGATCTCCTTGCAGGCCGGGCGCAGGATATCGATCTGGCGGCTTTCCTGGGTCATGTTCTTCCAGGAATGGTCGCGGTTGGTGTCGCCGACGATGACAACCATAGGCGTGCCGGCGTTGAGCGCCTCGACAAGGCCCGTCACCAGGTTGGTCGCACCCGGGCCGAGGGTCGCGTCGGCGAGGCCGACACGCCCACCGGAGGCCTTGGAATAGGCGTCCGCGACGAAAACCGCAGCGCGCTCGTCGTTGATCAGGTGGTGCGGCATGCCGAGACGGCGGGTGGCATCGTAGAACGGCAGTGTCTGGAATCCGCCCATGCCGAAGATCGGACCGGCTTTGAAAGCCTGAAAGATACGGGCGATAGCTTCGCCCCCGGACATCTCGATCTTGGTGTTCGACGGCGCGGCGCCGGCGTTCTCGGACATGGTCAGGCCTCTTGTGACGGGATACGGGAGACGAGTTCGACGAAAGCGCGCGTGGTCATTCCGGATTGCGCGCCGAGCCTTGCGGCAGTTGCGTTGACTAAGGAGAGACGCCCGGTCTCGTAGGCCGAGCGGGCATCGCCGATGCGGGCCGAGCTGGCCGCGACCGTGGCGGCGGCAATGCCGCGAGCATCGAGGGCGGGCAGGCGCGATACACCAGCTCGGTCTGCCCCAATGCCGGCATCGTTGTACACGGCGGCAAAAACGTCCACTTTTGCGGCCGTGGCCGCTTTGCCGCCAAGCAGGCCGCCGTGGGAGCCCGTGACGACGACAGCGCCGACATCGCCCTCGGCGATCAAAGAGGCTGAATCGAGAAGCCACACGGGGCGCTGTGCACCGGCCACAGTCAGCGCGAGCCGAGCCTCCTCCGGATGGGCCGACAACACGCGGGATCGACGCGGCGCGGCGCGCATATGCTCCGCAGCTTGCCTCGCGGTCATGCCGACGCGCACACCGAGCTCGGCTGCCGCCGCATTGTGCCTGGAGATGATGCCGCGCGCTGCGCTGTCATCTCCGTCACCAATGCGCGCGCTGCGAAAGTCGATCGCCGCGGCCGGCACGCTGAAGGTGTCCAGGTAGCCGAGACCGGCGATACCCGCCTCGTCGAGGCCGATGCCGGCGTCGTTGAGCACCACGCCAGCCACCTTAGCCTCGAGCGCGACATGCGCGGCATAGATCCCGGCATGAGACGCTGCTATTGCGACCTGCCCGGCAGCATCCGCTCCGAGCTTGGTCACGGTGTCGGCAATGACGATACCAGGCACGCCCACTTGACTCCTCCATAAAGTTCCGATAAACGGAACTAATGTTATGTTAATCGGAACATTGCAGAGCTTGCTCGGCGATGTCAAGCTTTCGCCGGCAGACTGCAAAGGCATCCAAGATGGCCAAGACGATCGGCATGGTTGCCAAGGACGCGGTGACGATGAAACGAACTCGCCCAGCCTCGGGACCTTTCGACGCCGACGAGAAGGCTGCCTCGGGAGACCCGAAGCACCATCAGAACATCGAGCGAATGACTCTGGTGCTGGACGTGCTCGCGGAGGCGGCTGCCGAAGGGGCCCGTCTTGTCGACGTCGTACGGCGCACAGGCCTCAGCAAGACGGTTACACATCGCTGCCTCGCAGGCCTGACGGCACAGGGGCTCGCTGCGTTCGATGGCGATTCAGCGCGCTTTTTTCTGGGCGACCGCATCCTCGCGTGGTCGACTGCAGCGAGCGCGCGCTTCGAACTCGCCCAACGCGTGAAGCCCTATGCGCAGCGAGTCGCTGACGAAACCGAAGATACGGTCTATTTCATGGTTCGCCGAGGAGATGAGGCGGTGTGCTTTGCGCGCGCTGAAGGGAGCTACCCTATCAAGACGCTTACGCTGAGCGTCGGCGAACGCAGGCTGCTGGGGACGAACACCGGCGGGATAGCCATTTTGGCCTTCTTGGGGGACGATGAAATCGACCGGATCATCACGACGCATCGTGCCAGGTTTTCCACTCTTCAAATTGATGGGGAGTCGCTCCGCGAACTGATGCTGACAGCACAGGCAAGCGGCTATTCCGCGATCGATGGCCAAGTCATGCCGGGCATGAGCGGCATCGGCGTCCCGATATATGGTAAGCACGGCAAGCCCGTTGCGGCGCTTAGCGTAGCGGCTGTATCACCCCGGCTTCAGGGCGAGCGACGGAGCGCAATTGTTGCAAGACTGAAGACTGAGGCGACCCGCCTGGAAAAGGAACTCTTGCCCTTTCTCCTATAACGCAGTCGCTCCCTATATTTCTTATATTTACTGACTGCCCAACATACGTCTTTCGCAATAAGAATGGGGCTATTATTTATATAGAAATTCGATATTCACCCCCGTCCAACAAGAGCAAGTAATCGATCTGGCATCAACGATACACGTCTGCGACGGGGCAAATTGCGCCTTGACTCACAGGCATGGCGCCTCCGTAGCACCGTCGCAAGCCGACCAACACGAGGCGATCGTTTCGTGCGATGCCGAGAGCAGTCTTTGGGATCGATCCCGGCGACCACTACTTATGATGGCGCGGCAATGGCCAGCCATTGCACCCACGAGACAATCAAGAACTATCACTCCTATCGCGCAATGCTGTGAGATGAAGAAAACCGGGCCCTTCTTGCTCGTCAGCCCTCCCCTCGCGCCCGGCGGCGCAAGCTGGCGCGGTTTGTGGTCCTGCGCCAAGCGGTGATTGAATGGCTGATCCATGGTTGGTCATCGGGCAGATTGCCGGGCGGCTTCGGCTGGAGCGGCCTTCGCTTTTCATCAGCCAGGAACGATACCAGTGTGCTGACTGTCGAACGGACATGATCGGGAGCTGCGCGAACGTTGGCGTGATGCAACGCCCGCGGAGGTGTCCCGCCAAACGCTCCCGGCGCAACTTAGACGCTACGGATAGCCTCGGGAAGCGCGTGTCGCGCTTGCGTGAGTTTCACCGCCACACCTGCGCGACAGCCCTGCCCTCCTCGCCCGGCGGTTCCAAAGGATTCACATTGCAGTCCTGAACGACCGACGTTGCGCACCAAAGCGCGAGCTTCGAGACGCTTCGCATAGATATGGGACACCTAGCTCATCCGCGCCGAGTAATCCTAGTCTATGGTCCCGTCCAGTCAAACGTTAGCCTCGGCATCTCAAGCTGTAAAGAAGCCGCTCAGACAATCGGGAGTAAACCATGCCCATGCTGCCGAATGACGAACTGGACGAGCCCGACTATATCTCCACCGGGCATCTACCGTCTGGCGAAACCGTGCAGCGTATCCTCATGGAGGCGCACCAGCGGTACAAATCCAATACAGACGGTGAAAACTCCCAAGTCTACCCGGCACTGGCGCGGGTTGCGCGCGACCTGTTCGGCATATGCGTGGTCGGTACCAGCGGCAACGTGTATTCCGTTGGCGAGACGGACCACGAATTCTCGATCATGAGCGTCTCAAAGCCGTTCATCTTCGCGCTGGTCTGCGAACTCATCGGCCCGGCCGAGGCGCGGGCGAAGCTCGGCGCCAACAGCACCGGCCGGCCTTTCAACTCGCTGGCGGCTGTCGAGCTCAGCCCCGACGGCCTCACCAATCCGATGGTCAACGCCGGCGCGATCGCCACGACGAGCCTGGTGCCCGGACAGACCAAGGATGACAAATGGACCTTCATCCACGATGGCCTGTCGAAGTTCGCCGGGCGCCGGCTGCCGCTCAATGAGGAAGTCTACCAGTCCGCCTCGGACACCAATTTCCGCAACCGCAGCATCGCCCGGCTGCTGCAGAGCCTGGGCCGGATCTACTGCGACCCCATGGAGGCCACCGACCTCTACACGCGCCAGTGCTCGCTGAATGTCAGCGCGCGCGACTTGGCCGTGATGGGGGCGACCCTCGCCGACGGCGGCGTCAACCCCATCACCCGCGAGCGGGTGGTCTCGGCCGAGGTCTGCCACTACGCGCTCGCCGTGATGACCACCGCCGGCCTCTACGAGACCTCGGGCGACTGGCTCTACGACATCGGCCTGCCGGGCAAGAGCGGCATCGGCGGCGGCATCGTCACCGTGTCGCCGGGCAAGGGCGGCCTCGGTACGTTCGCACCGCCGCTGGATGCGGCCGGCAACAGCGTCAAGGGCCAGCTCGTCGCCAAATATCTGTCCCAGCGCCTGGGAATGGACCTGTTCGTCTCCAAGCCGGAAGCCTGAGCGCTCCCGTCCGTGCCCGCTCACGACGAACCGACAACAACACTTCTTTTGGATCTCGCCACAGGGTCGAGGACTTGAACATGACAACAGCGCCCCTCACCACCCATCCCGCAGAGAGCGAGGCCAAAGAATCCTGGGTGCCGATGATCGCCATCGCCCTCGGCCAGGTCCTGATGTCGTTCAACGTGGCGTCGCTGCCTGTCGCCCTGGGCGGCATGGTGGAGAGCTTCAATGTTCCGCCGACGACCATCGCCACCGGCATCGTCATGTATTCGATGCTGGTCGCCGGCTTCGTCATGCTCGGCGCCAAGCTCAACCAGCGGTTCGGTGCTGTGCGCGTGTTTCGCGCGGTCGTGCTGTTGTTCGGCGCGGCCCAAGTACTGATGACCTTCAGTCCCAACGCCACCATCATGATAACGGCGCAAGGCCTCTCCGGCGCCGCCGGTGCCGCCCTGGTGCCGTCGCTGGTGGCGCTGATCGCCGAGAACTACCGCGGCGCCCAGCAGTCCACGGCGCTCGGCGCGCTGGGTTCGGCCCGCGCCGGCGCGGGCGTCGCCGCCTTCCTCATCGGCGGCGTTCTCGGCGCCTCCATCGGCTGGCGTCCGGCCTTCGGCATCCTGATCGTGCTCTCCGCCATCGTCTTCATGCTGAGCTTCCGCCTGAAGCCCGATGCGCCGCGCCCGGAGGTAAAGATCGACCTCGTCGGTGTGGTGCTGGCGGCCGCAGCCATTGTCTCCATCAGCTTCGGCTTCAATAACCTGAACCGCTGGGGCCTGGCGGTCGCCACCCCCAATGCGCCCTTCGACCTCGCAGGTTTTTCGCCGGCCCCGGTGCTGATCGTCATCGGCATCATGCTCGGCTACGCCTTCATTCGCTGGACCTACAAGCGGGAAGAAAGCGGCCAAACGCCATTGCTGGCGCTGGCCGTGATTGCCTCGCCGCAGGAGCGCGCCGCCGTCTACGCCATGTTCTGCGTGGTGGCGCTCGAAGCCATGTTGAACTTCTCGGTACCGCTCTACATCCAGATCGTGCAGGGACGTTCGGCACTGGCCACAGCGATCGCCATGATGCCGTTCAACCTCACGGTGTTCTTCTCGGCCCTGCTGATCGTGAAATTCTACGATCGGCTGACGCCGCGCAAGATCGGCCGCTACGGCTTCGCGCTGTGCACGCTGGCGCTGCTGTGGCTGGCTTTCGTGGTCCGCAACGACTGGAGCGCCGGCCCGGTGCTGATCGGCCTCGTGCTCTTCGGTCTCGGCCAGGGCTCGCTGGTGACCTTGCTGTTCAACGTACTGGTCACCGCCTCGCCCAAGGAACTGGCGGGCGACGTCGGTTCGCTGCGCGGCACGACCAACAACCTCGCCGCCGCCGTCGGCACGGCCGTTGCCGGCGCGCTGCTCGTCGGCCTGTTGAGCGCCATCATCATCGGCGGCGTTGCCACAAACCCGAAGCTGCCGCCGGAACTGCAGGCGCAGGTCGATCTCGACAGCATCAACTTCGTCAGCAACGACCGGCTGCAGACGGCGCTGCAAGCGACCACCGCCACCCCGGAGCAGAAGGTGGAGGCGCTGCGCGTCAACACCGAGGCGCGGCTGCGCGCCCTGAAGATCGGCCTCATCATCATGGCCGGCGTCGCCATGCTGGCGATCATCCCGGCAAGCCGCCTGCCCAACTATGTCCCGGGCGAAATCCCCAATCCGGCCCCGCGGCGGCGGGACGAATAAAGCCTCGACACGGACAATACCGGACATCGACAGAACGCGCCCGCCCAAGGGGATGCCATTGCGCTGATACGGCCACATCACCCTTCACATAGGAAGGGCGGACAATTGCAATCACCGTCACGCATCGCAGGCCTGATTGGCCAGGACAATCTGCACCGAGGCCCGGTGAACATTCTGCCTCGTAAATCCTAGTCACTATCGGAGAAAATTAGCGATGCTACATGTGGATCTTCCAACCCGAGCACAGATCGACAAACTTGCGGGTTATCGCGGCAGCCCCGCCGTTTCCATCTATTTGCGAACCACACCGTTGACACAAGATGCGAAAGCGGACCGCATCGAGCTTAAGAACCTTCTCAAAGCCGCGGTAGGGGAGTTGGAAGAGGCTGAGACGCCCAAGCGCAACATCTGGCCGATCCAAGAGAGTGTCGAGGCGCTGATCGAAGACGACGATTTTTGGGCCGAACAGGCTAATAGCCTGGCTATCTTCGTGTCCGCGGCGGGCATCCAGACCTTCCGCCTTCCAAACAAACTCACCAATGTTGCGGAGGTCTCCGACCGTTTCCACCTTAAGCCGCTTTTGCGCTCAGTGACGTTTCCCCACCATGCTTATGTCCTGGCAATCGGCATCGGAGCCGTCCGACTTGTCGAGGTCTCCGCCGACCTGCCTCCTCATGTCGTCTCGGTGCCGGGCCTTCCCCGCGACTTTGGACATGCACTCGGAAAGCGCAGCCACATAGAGCGTGATGGTGACATGCGCAGCGGCGAAGCGACCAGCGAACATGCAATGCTGACGCGCTATTCGCGCGCGGTCGATCAAGCGCTTCGCCCCGTCCTTGCGGGACATGACCGGCCGCTGATTATCGCGGCGTCGGAACCATTGGCTACGATATTCCGGGCGGTGAGTAGCTACCCGCATATTCCCCATCAGGTAATAGCGGGCAGTGCAGATGACGCGACCGACCATGTGCTCGCCAGCGCCGCCCGCGGTGTTCTGGATCAGGTATATGTGGAGCAAATTCAGGCTCTAAGCGAACTCTATTCCGCGCGCGAGGCCCATGGCCGCGCCACGACCGATGTCGCACAAGCAGCGCGAGCCGCAACCTTCGGCGCAGTCGACACGCTGATAGTGGACATGCATTCAGTGGTTTCGGGCACGGTATCGGATGAAGATGGAACGGTAACGTTCGATGAACATGCCAACGCCATTAATTATGGCGTGGTGGACGAGATCACGCGACGCGTTCTTCAAGCGGGCGGGCGCGTGGTCGCGGCGCGACGTGCGGACGTGCCGGGGGGAGGCGAACTGGCCGCGTTGCTTCGCTATCCCGTGTGATCAGGGCGGCGTGCTCGAATCGATACGAGCACGCCGGGTTCTGTCGCAAGTTTTATTTTGGGCCAGACCGAAGCCTGGTGATGACGGTCTTCAGGCGGCGATCGCCTCGAACTGTTCTTTCAGCGTCGGAGCCGGATTGAAGGCGAAGCGGTCTTGTCGTTTGCGCATCATCTGAACCATCGCGAGGCCGGCCAGCGTGATCGCGGCTGAGCCAAACGATTTGAACCCCATCATCGGCCTGATGCGGCGCTTGATCCGCCGGTGATCCTGTTCGATCCGGTTGGCGAGGTATCGGCTCTGCCGGATGCGGATCCGTTTCAGCGGTCGTCGGGACAGATCCCGCAGCCGGTGTTCGGTGTCGCGGGCGATGATCGTTTCCCGGTTGGTCTGGCCGCCGTCAATCCCAATGCGATCCGGCCGGCCATGGCGCGCGAGCGCCTTCCGCAGAAAGTGTTTGGCCGCCGGCAGGTCGCGATGTTCGCTCAACCCGAACGCGACTGTGTCGCTGGTGCCGGCGCGATCCAGATACAGCCATTGGCCGCGGACCTTGATGGAGGTCTCATCCATAGGCCACTTGCCCGTGACAGGGGGCTTGGGTCGGTCGAAGCGCTCCTCGAGCACGGGCGTGAAACGCACGATCCAGCGATGGATCGTCGAATGATCGACCATGCCCCCGCGCCCGGCCAGCATCTCTTCCAGATCGCGCGGGCCGCGGGCTGCAGGCCAGCTACCATCTTACGCAAAGCAAGATGACGGACCGATCGAAATGGCGGCCTTTGAACACCCAATCCCTCCGTCCGGACAGCAACTCATCATGCCGCTCCGCCCGGTCCTGAAGCGTTTGCGACAGAACCGCAAATGTCTCGCCCCGGTGCCCGGCGTCGGGCAATGCACGTTCGCGATCAATCCGTTCCGTCTTCCTCTGCGAAGCGGCGGAGCGCTCCCGGGTCGGTGATGGTGATCGAGCGGTAGGTATTCGTCACCCATCCGGCCTCGGCGAAGCGCCTTATGGCGGCGTTCACCTGTTTGCGTGAGGCGTTAGCCATGATGCCCACCTCATTCTGCGTCAGCGGGATTGGCACCTCCCCGATCCACGTTGTGCGCTGAAGCACCGAGGCGATCCGTCGGTCCGCTTCGGGTTTTTGCAGATCATGAATCACGCGGAACAGGAACTCGACGCTCATCATCAGCATGAGCGCAACATGGTGCACCACTTCCGGATTCCGTGACGCCATCTGGTCCATGGCATCGAGAGGAAGGTGCAGCATCGTCGTTTCCACGACGGCCCTGAGCTCGCCGCGCCGCGGCTTTCGAGTGAGAAAGCAGCCTTCACCGGTCCAATGACCCGGAACCCCCAGCAGGATCAGGCGAGGTGTAGCGCCGGCCGGAGCAAGACTCACGCTGACAGTGCCCGTCACAAGCCCATAGATCCCGCCCGCAGGGTCGTCGAGGCGAAACACCGACTCGCCGGGACCAAAATGCATCAGGGTTGAGCGCCGCAGGACTTCCGAGCGGAACGCCTCCGGCAATAGCGGCAGCCAACCGCACCCGCTCATGATCTGCTCGGCTTCAGCCCTACTGATCTGCCTCATGAAAAAACCTAACTTTGTCCGATTTCGGACAAATACGCTCTCTGAAGGGGCTATGCTAGTGACCACAGTATTTCGACACCGTTGTTCTGAGCCTCATCCAAGGCAAACGGTGTTCGGCATCTGGCGCGCGGCGGGGTAATGATCAAGTGCGGATAAGTAATCTGCGGCTTTTGGAGGAACAATGATAATGCAGTCCGCCATAAAAACGGCTTGCCAGAGCGCGCTGATCGTGTTTGGGCCCATCTTGGGTCTTCAGGGATTTGCCAAGGCTCAGAATGTGCAGCCCACTTCTCTGACTGTCGAACAGACCTATGCCCTCGCACGCGAAGCCTATCTTTACGCGTATCCGATCGTCAGCATGGATGCGACCATGCAACAAGCAACGAATGTGCCGGACTCAGCCACCATCACCATGCGCGCGCCGGCCAATCAATTCGCCCACGCGCGAGCCTATCCCAGGGCCGACGAAAAGGACGTGGTACGGTTCAACTTCGACACGCTTTATTCCTTTGCCTGGCTCGATCTTGCCCGCGAGCCAGTGATCCTGTCAGTGCCGGATACCGAGGGCCGCTATTACCTTCTGCCGATGCTGGACATGTGGACGGACGTGTTCTCCGTCGTCGGCAGCCGCACGACCGGCACGAACGCTGGCAACTACGCCATTGTTCCTCCTGGCTGGAGCGGGACCCTGCCGGATGGTATCGTCCAGATCGTCGCGCCCACCTCGACGATCTGGATCCTCGGCCGTACCAAGACCGATGGTCCGGCCGATTATGCCAATGTCCACAAGGTGCAAGACCGCTATAAGCTGACGCCACTGTCGCAGTGGGGCAAGGCCTATACGCCACCGAACGGCGTGGCGACGGACGCTTCGATCGACAGCACGACGCCGCCGCTCATCCAAGTCGACCGTCTCGATGGCACCACCATGCTGACTAGGCTAGCCGCTCTCCTGAGCAAATATCCTCCCCACCCCAACGATTACCCGATTCTGTTCCGACTACGTGCTCTCGGTATCGAGCCCGGCAAGCCGTTTGATACATCAAGGCTTGACCCGCAAACCGTGTCTGTCATCAACAAGGCGGCTAAGGAAACCTTCGAGGGCCTACAGGCTGCCTGGGAGAGAAGCGGTAAGGTGGTCAACGGCTGGACCCTGCAGAACGACAATATCGGGACGTACGGCACGTCCTACCTGAAGCGAGCCCTCGTTGCGAAGGGCGGCCTCGGCGCCAATCTGCCTGAGGACGCCGTGTACCCAACCGCTGCCTTTGACGGAGACGGCAAAGCGCTGTCCGGCGACAGCAGCTACATCCTGCATTTCGAGAAAGGCAAACTGCCGCCCGCCGATGCGTTCTGGTCGATCACCATGTACGATATGGACGGTTTCCAGGTGCCGAATCCCATCAGCCGCTTCGCGATCAGCAGCCACGACAAGCTGACCATGAATGCCGACGGATCGCTGGATGTCTATGTTCAGGCGACCTCTCCGGGCAAGGACAAGGAAGCCAATTGGCTGCCTGCACCGAAAGCGCAGTTCCAACCAACCATGCGGATCTACTCGCCACGCGCCGAAGTTCTCGACAGCTCCTGGGCTCCACCACCTTTCAGGAAAATGAACTGACGAAACCAACACGAAGGAAGCAAATGCCGGTGTCTCGTCAAGGATACCCTTCAGCAGGCTGTTTACAAGAGAGCGAACGATGAAGACTTCATTCATGGCGGCGATATGCGCCGGAGCTCTATTGCTGGGGGGAGCAGCCGCTCACGCCCAGCAGGCGGCATCAGCAGAGGAAGCTCGCGCAATCGCACGCGAGACCTTCATCTATGCTTATCCACTGGTTCTGTCGGAAATCACGCAACTGGTTGGGAAAAACGTTCTGGAGCCAACTGGCACCAGCGCGCCCATCAATCAGTTCGGCCATATGCGCGAGTTTCCCGATCCTTCGTTCACCATCGTGGTTCGGCCCAATGCCGACACATTGTACTCGTCGCTCGGCTACGACGTTTCCAAAGAGCCACTGGTCATCAGCGTTCCCGCCTCGGATGGCCGCTACTATCTGCTGCCCTGGCTCGACATGTGGTCGGACATATTCACCGTCCCCGGCACCCGGACGTCCGGGAACGGCGCGCAGACCTTCGCCATCGTTGGTCCAAACTGGCAAGGCCAGCTCCCGGCGGGTATCACGGAATATCGAAGTCCGACCGGACGAGGCCTCCTGATCGGGCGCACGCAGACCAACGGCAAGGCCGACTACGAGGCCGTACGCGAATTCCAGAACGGCATGAAAGCCGTGCCCTTGAGCGCCTATGGCAAGCCCTATACGCCGCCGAAAGGTACGGTGAACCCGAACCAGGATATGAGCGCGCCGGCCGATCAGATCGATAAAATGAGCGCGACTACCTTCTTTGGCTTCTTCGCGGAAGCGATGAAGGCGAACCCACCTCATGCCAACGACTATCCAATCGTCGACCAGATGAAGCGGATCGGCATCGAACCCGGCAAGAGCTTCACTCTCGCCTCTGCTCCAAAAGAGGTGCAGGACGCGTTGAACGCCGCCCCGGCGGAGGCGCTTCCGCAGATCAAAAGCGCATGGAGCAAGGCTGGCACGTTGGCGAATGGCTGGCGGACCAACATGACCGCCATTGGTACCTATGGGACCGATTATCTACACCGAGCCGGCGTCGCCTATGGAGGTTATGGCGCGAACGTCATCGAGGATGCGCTCTATCCGACGGCCTTCGCCGACGCCGACGGCCAGCCCTTCAGTAGCGATAGGCGCTATGTCCTGCATTTCGCCAAAGGCCAGATCCCGCCGGTCCGCGCCTTCTGGTCGCTGACCATGTATGACGAGCGCCAGCTTTTCACAGAAAACCCGATCAATCGTTATGCAATCGGCGACCGTGACAAGCTCACCTTCAATACCGACGGCTCGCTCGACCTCTACATACAGAGCGAATCTCCGGGCAAGGACAAGGAGGCCAATTGGCTGCCCGCTCCCAAGAGTGGATCGTTCACAATGAACCTTCGGCTCTACTGGCCCAAGGCGGAGGCCACGAACGGCGCCTGGGCGCCGCCGCCTGTGAAACGCCTGGATTGAGCGGCTCTTCCTCCTGAGCGGCAGCTGCAGATTGCCCCACTGGCAAGCCGGTTCACCCCATCGATGAGCTGGCTGTCGTCAGGCATGATCCGGACGGTTGCGAAAGGTTCTGTCGCAAACGCTTCAGGACCGGGCGGAGCGGCATGATGAGTTGCTGTCCGGACGGAGGGATTGGGTGTTCAAAGGCCGCCATTTCGATCG
The DNA here is from genome assembly GCA_930633525.1 of Hyphomicrobiales bacterium. Classification (NCBI taxonomy): domain Bacteria; kingdom Pseudomonadati; phylum Pseudomonadota; class Alphaproteobacteria; order Hyphomicrobiales; species Hyphomicrobiales bacterium. The sequence goes on along the minus strand of CAKNFP010000002.1, from coordinate 1,491,819 downwards.
GTCCGTCATCTTGCTTTGCGTAAGATGGTAGCTGGCCTGCAGCCCGCGGCCCGCGCGATCTGGAAGAGATGCTGGCCGGGCGCGGGGGCATGGTCGATCATTCGACGATCCATCGCTGGATCGTGCGTTTCACGCCCGTGCTCGAGGAGCGCTTCGACCGACCCAAGCCCCCTGTCACGGGCAAGTGGCCTATGGATGAGACCTCCATCAAGGTCCGCGGCCAATGGCTGTATCTGGATCGCGCCGGCACCAGCGACACAGTCGCGTTCGGGTTGAGCGAACATCGCGACCTGCCGGCGGCCAAACACTTTCTGCGGAAGGCGCTCGCGCGCCATGGCCGGCCGGATCGCATTGGGATTGACGGCGGCCAGACCAACCGGGAAACGATCATCGCCCGCGACACCGAACACCGGCTGCGGGATCTGTCCCGACGACCGCTGAAACGGATCCGCATCCGGCAGAGCCGATACCTCGCCAACCGGATCGAACAGGATCACCGGCGGATCAAGCGCCGCATCAGGCCGATGATGGGGTTCAAATCGTTTGGCTCAGCCGCGATCACGCTGGCCGGCCTCGCGATGGTTCAGATGATGCGCAAACGACAAGACCGCTTCGCCTTCAATCCGGCTCCGACGCTGAAAGAACAGTTCGAGGCGATCGCCGCCTGAAGACCGTCATCACCAGGCTTCGGTCTGGCCCAAAATAAAACTTGCGGCAGAGCCTGAGTGGCTCCCCCCTTATTTGGCTCGCGACCAATTGCCTACGTCCCAGAGCTCGCTGTCCCAGGGGTTCATCGAAACTCCGGCAAGCGACTTTGCCGCTCCTGAGATATTGCCACGATGCACGAGCGGGATGACAGTGTAGGATTGCACCAGCATGTCGTTCATCTTGCGGGCGAGTTCGGCTCGCGCCGCGATCCCGTCGGTTTTGCGCAAGGTCTGCGACAAGGCGTCGTAATCCTGCGAGCAGTAGCGCGGCATGTTGCTGCCCTGCCATTGCGTGGCCGGGGACGGGATCGCCGCGCAGGTCCACTTATTCAGGTAGGATTCCTGGTCGAGACCTTTCGAATTGTCCGTGTACATCTCGATATCGGCGTAGAATTTCTGTCGCGTGTCCGGATTACCGGGATCGCCGCCGAAAAAGACCGAGCCGCTGACATTGCGAAGATCAACGCTGACGCCAAGCACCTTCCAGTATTCCTTCAGCATGGCCTGAGTATCCTGCCGGACCCCGCTGGTCGACGTCAGGAAGGAGAGCCTCAGCTTCTGCCCGCCTTTCTCGCGGATGCCGTCGGCGCCGGGCTTCCAGCCCGCCTCGTCCAGCAAGGCCTTGGCCGCCGCAATATTCGGCTTCAGACAGCCGTCATTGGCCGTCGAGACATATTGGGCGGGCGCCGGCACGACATTGCAGGTCGACTTGCCCTGATCGCCATATAGGACTTCCGCGATCTCGGCCCGATCGATGGCGAGGGAGAGCGCCTTGCGCACGCGGATGTCGCTCAGGATCTTGTTCGGGCCGCCCGCCACGGTCGAACGCTTGTCGCCCAGATCCGAGGACGGATCAGTCAGGTTCAGGAACAGGTATTCGACCATCGAGCCGAAAGCCGTGACCGGTTGTGCCTTGCCCGTCGAGGTCAGCTTCGCCATGACGTCGGGCGCCAGCATCAGATTCCAGGCATAATCGGTTTCGCCCGTCTCGAAGACGGCCCGAGCGGCGGACATCGGGTCGCCGCCCCCCTTGATCGTTACGCCGGAGAAATGCGGCTTGCCGGCCTCGCGATAGGCGGTGTTCATCGTGTAGATAACGACGTCGTTCGGCTTGAACTCCTTGACCTTGTAGGGACCGGTGCCGATCGGCGCGAAGTTCTGCGCGGTGCAGGAGGCGATCTTGGCGCCCACGCAGTCCTTGAACTGCGCTTCCTGCAGCACCGGTGTGGTCGAGCTGACGAAAGGCACATAGGGGTAGGGCGTCGGCTGCGCGAACCGGATCTCGATTGTCAGGTCATCCTTGGCCAGGATGTCCTTGATGCCGTCGAAGGAATTCGAGGCGGCGCAGCCCGCGCCCGGCGCGGTGCAATATTTCCAGGTGAAGACCACATCCTTCGCCGTGAAGGCGCTGCCATCGGCCCATTTGACACCCGGGCGCAGCTTCCAGGTGATCATCGTCGTGTCGGCCGAGATGCCGTTATTCTCCCTCGTCGGGATCTCCGCCGCCAGCAGCGGCACCAGCGTGCCCTGCGGATCGAACCGCGCGAGCGGCTCGACGATGAGCGCCGCCGCATCGACCTCCTTGCCGATCCCGGACAGGTAGGGGTTCAGCGTGGAAGCGGCCTGCCAGTAGAGGATCTTGAGATCCCCATCCGAGCCCCGCTCGGCATGCGCGGCGAAGGGCAGCAGCGCAAGCGCGGCCGTGGTCAGGAACTTGGCCATGCTCATTCCGTCATCTCCTGTCGCAGCCCCCGGTTCGCTTGGCTGAGCTACCGGGTGGAGGATGCATTGATTGTTGTAACATACTGTGCAAGATACTTGGATTGAGTCAATATGTAACAAAGAATACAGGAATGTCCGCGCCGCCCCTTTTCGACAGGATCCGCAGCGAAGCTCGCTCGACGGCCGAGCGAAAGGTCGCCTCGATCCTGCTCGAAGGCTATCCGACACGCGCCCTCGCGACGGTCGAGGTGCTGGCGAAACAGGCCTCGGTCAGTGCGCCGACCGTGCTGCGCTTCCTCGCCAAGATCGGCTTCTCGCGCTTCGCCGATTTCCAGGCTGCCGCGATCGCCGATGTCGAGCGCCAGCTCGGTTCGCCGCTGAACAACATCCGGTCCGAAGCGTCAGCAGAACCGCCCGAGCATGTCTACCAGCGCACCCTGCTGATGCAGGCCGAGGCGCTGCAGGTCGCGGCCGCGCAGGCGATGCCGGCGGAATTCGACGCGATCGTCGACCTGCTGGTGTCTCCACGGGCGACGATCAAGCTGCTGGGCGGGCGCTACAGCCAGAACCTCGCGCAGCGCCTGGCGATCCAGCTTGGCCAGCTGCGGCCAGGCGTGTCCTTCACCCCGCTCATGCTGGGCTTCGTCTATGACACGCTGGTCGACGCCGGCCCGCAGGACGTCTTCGTCATCTTCGACTACCGCCGCTACCAGAGCGAGCTTCTGACCTTCGCGCGTGGCGCGCGACGAAGCGGCGCCCGTATTTGCCTGTTCACTGACATCTGGCGTTCGCCCATCGCGGAATATGCCGACGCCGTGCTGACCTCACCCGACGCTTCGACCTCGCCCTTCGGCTCCCGCGTCGTCGCCACCGCCCAGATCGAGGCGATCGTCGCGGCGGTCAGCCAGCGCTGCCGCGACTGGAGCCGCGACCGGCTCGCCCGCATCGAGGAGCTGCGCAACCTCGGCGCGGCCGAGCAGCCCGCCAAGGAAAGCTGACCTTCCATGCATGCCAATTCGCCGATCGTGCTGAACCCGCAAGGTCGCTTGCCCGGGTTGATCGCGGTCGATCACGCCGGCCGCTCGATTCCACCGGGGCTCGGCGATCTCGGGCTCGCCACCGCCTGGCATGAGAGCCATTATTTCTGCGATCTCGGCGTGGCGGAGCTCGCCCATGATCTCGCCGCACGGATCGATGTGCCGATCGTGCTCTGCGACGTCAGCCGTCTCGTCATCGATGTGAACCGCTGGGTCGATGACCCCCGTTCGATCCCCCGGGCACTGGAAGGCACGTCGATCGCGGCCAATGAGGCGTTGTCGGCAGCCGAGCGGGAAGCCCGGCAGGACGCCGTCTTCTGGCCCTATCACCGGCTGCTGGGGGAGATCTGGGCGCGCCAGACCGCGCGCCATCCACGGCCCTTCTTCTTCGCGCTGCACAGCTGCACCCGCGTTTTCGAAGGCCAGCACCGCCCCTGGGACGGCGGCACGATCTGGCATGACGACGACACGCTGTCGCGCCATCTGCTCGATCATCTCGGCACGGAAAAGGGTCTCGTCCTGGGGGACAACCAGCCCTATTCCGGTCGGAACGGTGTCTACACGGTTGATTGGCACAGCTATGGCACGGGCCTTCCGGCCTGCGGCTTCGAGGTGACGAACGACCTTCTGGAGACCGGGCAGGACCGCGCCCGCTGGGCCAACCGCCTGGCCGGCGCATTGACGGCCGCCATCGACGAGGGAGTCGCCGCATGACCCCGTTCTCCTCCGAGCCGCCCTATGAGCTGACCGCCGTCGCCGCCCCGGAGACGGGGCGCCTCGCCGGCGCGCGCGAGGTCGACATGCTCCTGGTCGGCGGCGGCTATGGTGGCCTGCTGACCGCGATCGAACTGGCCGAGGCCGGCGCGCGCGTCGCGGTGATCGAGGCGCGCGGCATCGGCGCCGGCGGCTCCGGGCGTAATCACGGCCAGTGCATTCCCGTTTTCCGCTATCTCGATCCCGCGATCCTGCCCAGAAAAGGCGTTGGTCTCCTCGCTGAAGCCGGAGCACGCGTCTTCGACCGGATCGCGCGCCACGGCCTGCGCTGCGAAGCGGTCCAGAAGGGCACGCTCAGCGCGGCCTATAACGACCGGACCCTGACAGCGACCCGGGCGGCGCAGGCGAAATACGCCGGCTATGGCAAGACCGAGCGCTATCTCTCCGCCGGGGAGGTCGCAGAACTCACCGGCACCCATGCCTTTCTGGGCGGCTGGGTCCACCGCGAGGGCGGCCATGTCAATCCGCTCGGCTATGCCCGCGAACTGGCGCGGCTCGCGCTGTCGCTAGGGGTCGAGGTCTTCACCGACAGTCCGATGACCGCGTTCTCGCGTCGCGACGGCCGCTGGTGCATCCGCACACCGGAAGGGGAAATCCGCGCCAAGACCGTTGGGCTGACGACTGACGCCTATTCGACCGCCACGATCCCCGGCGCTGTGACACAGGGCTTCTTCCCGCTGACGAGCTACGCCGTCGCGAGCCGGCCGCTGACGGCCGAGGAGCGCGCGAGCGTCATGCCCTCGGGCATGAATTTCGGCGACACCCATCACGACCCAATGTTTTTCCGCATCGATGCATCTGGACGGGTCATCACTGGCGGCCTGCAGGAGCCAGGCCGGGGTAGCCGCTTCGACTATACGGCTGGCTTCATGACCCGCCGGCTGGCGCGGATCTGGCCAGTGCTCGAGGATCTGGACTGGGAATTCATGTGGACCGGCATCGTCAGCATGGCTCTCGACCAGACGCCCTCGATACAGCGGCTCGACGAGGGGCTCTGGGCGCTTTCGGGCTGGTCGGGTCGAGGGGTTCCGACCTCGGCGGCTCTGTCCATTGCCTTCGCCCGAACCCTGGAAGACCCCGCCGCGGGGCTCGACTGGTGGCCCCAGCGCCAACCGCCGCGGGTCGTCGCCGGCGCGTTGCTGGGACGGATGGTGCAGCTGTGCCGCGGCCCGTTCAATCAGTTGCGGGACCGGATCGAGGGCTGAACGCCCACTCCGGCCTGGAGCTTTTCGAGTGAAGTGGATACCGGCTCGCGTGAAGAAAATGCGTTAGACGAAGAGATGGAGCATCTCCGCGCTTCGCGGGAAACGCGGACATGCTCTAGCCTCGCTCAGCGCGCCCGTGCCCGCGGATCCATCGCGTCGCGCAAGCCATCGCCGATATAGTTGACCGACAGCACCGTCAGCGAGATCGCGATGCCCGGCAGGATTACCCGCATCGGATAGAGCTGGATCTGGTCAACAGCGTCGTAGAGCAGTCGACCCCAGGTCGGGAAATCCGGCGGAAAGCCGAGCCCGAGAAACGACAGCGAGCTTTCGGTGATGATCGCGCTGGCGATCCCGAGCGTGGCCGAAATGAGGATCGGCGACAGCACGTTGGGCAGGATGTGGCGCAGGATCATCTTGCCGTTACGCGTGCCGACCGACCGGGCGGCAAGGACGAATTCACGTTCCTTCAGTGTCAGAACCTCGCCGCGGACGAGGCGCGCCGTATGCATCCAGCTCGTTCCCCCGATGGCCGCGACGATCAGCAGAAAGACCCCGGTCTCGGCGCCGAGCCATTGCGACAGCGGCTCGCGGAACAGCATCGACATGACCAGCAGCAGCGGCAGCAGCGGGAGCGCGAGGAACAGGTCGGTCAGCCGCATCAGTATCCCGTCGAGCCCGCGCAGGAATCCCGCGCAGACGCCCACCAGCGTACCCAGCATCAGCGAAAGCCCCATCGCCGTCATGCCGACCGTCAGCGAAACCCGTCCGCCCGCGATCAATCGCGCCAGCATGTCGCGCCCGAGATGGTCGGTGCCGAGTGGATGCTCCAGGGAGGGCCCTCTGTTGCGCATCCGCATAGCGATGGCGGTTGGATCGAGATGCCAAAGCCAAGGACCTGCGATGACGGCCAGCAGGATCACGCCGAGGATCACCACGCCGATCATCGCGCCACGATGGCTGCGGAACTGGCACCAGACATCACGTGCTTGGCTCGAGCGCCGGCGGGGAGCGGTCGCGACGATCTCAGTCATAGCGGATCCTCGGATCGAGAATGCCGTACAGGATGTCGGCCATCAGGTTGAACAGCACGATCAGCACCGCGAAGATGAAGGTCAGGGTCTGGACCATCGGCACGTCGTTGGCCTGGATCGACGAGATCAGCAGTTCGCCGATCCCGTTCACCTTGAAGACCTGCTCGGTGATGATGGCGCCGCCGAAGATCTGCGGCACGCCCATCGCGATGACGGTCACAACTGGAATCATCGAGTTGCGCAGCACATGGACCAGCACCACCACCCGTTCGCTCAGGCCGTTGGCACGGGCGGTGCGCACATAGTCCTGACGCAGGTTGTCGAGCATCGAGGCTCGCATGAACCGGCTGATCTGGCTGGCATTGTAGAGGGCGAGCACCATGACCGGCAGGACCATCTGCCGCAACTGCGCCAGGAAACTGTCCCAGTTCGTCACCCTCAGCGTCGTGTCATAGAGCGAGGGAAACCAGCCGAGCTCGACCGAGAAGATCACGATCAGCAGCACCCCGGTAAAGAAGGTCGGCACCGAAAACCCGATCATCGACAGGAAAGTGCCGATCTGGTCGAACCAGCTATGCTGCCGATAGGCCGACAGGATGCCGATCGGCAGCGCGATGACGGTCCCCACCAGATAGGCAGAGCTATGATGGATATTGGGTGACGGGCCGATCAGGCGGCGCTGTTTGTCGGCATCGGAATGACCTCGCTGCCGTCCTTAAACCTGACACCGGCGATCACCTTGGGCAACTGGTTTTCGCCCATCAATCTCCGCCAGCTCTTCGCGGCCGCCATCACCAGCTTGAACACCATCAGCCGGGCGGTGGTCGGCGACAGCGAGCCCTTGGTACGCACCGTACGGTGTCGGACCGTAGCGAACACACTCTCAATTGGGTTCGTCGTGCGCAGATGGATCCAGTGTTCCGCCGGCCAGTCATAGAACGCCAGCAGCGCCCGCTGGTCCTTGCGCACGCACTCCACTGCCTTGGGATAGCGCGCCTGGTAGGCCTCGGCAAACAGATCGACGGCCACCTCGGCCTGCGCGCGGGTGGGCGCGAGATAGATCTCCCGCAGGGCCGCCTTCAGGCCCGGTTGCACGGATTTCGGCACCTTGTTGAGCACGTTGGCGGTCTTGTGCAGCCAGCAGCGCTGATGATGCGTGCCGGGAAAGAGCTCGTCGAGCGCTTTCCAGAAGCCCAGTGCCCCATCCCCGACGGCGATCCGGGGTGGGATGGACAGGCCCCTTCGCTTGATCTCGACGAGAAGCTCGCGCCAGCTCTGGGCGCTCTCGCGCACCCCGGCCTGGAAGCCGACCAGTTCCTTCTTGCCCTCCGGCGTGGCGCCGATCAGCACCAGCATGCATTCGGCCTGATCCTCCATCCGGGCCTGGAGATAGACGCCGTCGGCCCAGACGTAGACGTATCGGCGGGCCGACAGGTCCCGCGCCTGCCAATGCTCGTACTCGGCCTGCCATTCGCCCGTCAGTCGGGTAATGGCGGAGGGCGAGAGGTTCGGAGCATCCTTGCCGAGCAAGGCTGAGAGCGCCTCCTGGAAGTCGCCGGTCGAGAGCCCGCGCAGGTAGAGGATCGGCAGCAGCGCATCCAGGCTTTTGGTGCGGCGCGCCCATTTCGGCAGGATCGCCGAGGAAAAGCGGATGCGGTCCTCTCCCTCAGCACCACGATCGCGGATCTTGACGCGGCTGACCTCCACCGGGCCGATGCCGGTCTGAATGGTCCGTTCCGGCCCATGGCCGTGCCGGACCAGGCGTTCGCGTCCATCCGGCAGCTTCAGATCGCGCATGCTGGCGAGATAAGCCTCGGCTTCGATCTCGATGGCTTGAGCCAGCAACTTGCGGGCACCGGTTCGCAGAATATCCGTCAGGGGATCGTCAATCTCATTGGGCTGACGCAGGCGTAAAACATTGGTAGATGCGTTCATGGCGTATCGCTCTCTCGAAGAGGTTCTGGCAGGCTCGACACCCGCCTCGATACGCCGCCTTTCTCAATCCAGCATCACCCACTTTCCGCCATAGCTCAGATAGGCAAGGCCCACGACCCACAGCGTCTGCGGCAGTCGTTGCGCGATGATGTCAGCGACGGGCGCGCGTGACTGCCAAGAAATTACGCGCTGGCTCTCGCCGGCCAGGTTCAACCCGAACAGCGTGTCGAGGACATGCAGTGGCTCGACCCAGAAGAATTGCTTGAGCCACAGGAAATAGCGTAGCAGCAGGGGATCGCCGAGGCCGAGGGACGCGCGCATCTTCTCCTTCACCTCAGGCGGAATCGTCAGCGGCAGCTGTGCCATCGGATCCCCGGGCGCGAGGCCGAGCAGCAGGAAGATGACCAGGCTGATCAGCAAAAGCGTGGGGATCGCCACCAGCAGCCGGCGCAGCGTGTAATGGAGCATCTGAAGGCCCTAGCTGCGCGCGGCAGGGTCCCGGCGGGCAGAGCCGCCGGTGGCGCGCCATGTGACGTCCTGATCCATCCTGAGGTACCTGTCTCGATCGCCGGATTATGTAAAATAGATTGCAAACATGCAGTCTGACAGTCAACATGTAACAAACAATACTTTTTCAGAGACAGGTCCGCCCCTCGCCGGATGCTCGACTCCGGCTGTGGCGCTACTTCAGGCCGATGGGATGGCCGGGCTCGCGCCCGGGAGGTTCGATGTTAGATACGCGACACGCTACACAGGCATCCGGCCTGCAGCGCCCCGATGCGCTCGTTTCGATCGCTGGACTGCGCGTCGAGTTCGAGACCCATGCCGGCCCCGTCGTTGGCGTGCGCGACGTCAGCTTCGATATCGCTCCCGGCGAATGCGTCTGCGTCGTCGGCGAATCCGGTTCGGGCAAGTCGGTCTCGGCGCTGTCGCTGATGCGGCTCGTCGAATTCGGTGGCGGCCGGATCGCGGAGGGGGAACTGCGCTTCCGGCAGGCGGACGGGCGGTTGATCGATCTCGTTCAGACCGACCAAGCCACGATGCGCGCGATCCGCGGCGGCCAGATCGGTATGGTCTTCCAGGAGCCGATGACGGCGCTGAACCCGGTCTTCACGATCGAGCGTCAGCTCACCGAGGTGATCCTGACTCATCGGCGCATCCCGGTGGCTGCGGCGCGCGCCCGCGCGCTGCAGCTGCTGACGCAGATGCAGATCAGCGAGCCCGAGCGCCGCCTGAAGCAGTATCCGCACGAGCTGTCGGGCGGCATGCGCCAGCGCGTCGTCATCGCGATGGCGATGGCCTGCGAGCCGCGCCTGCTGATCTGCGACGAGCCGACCACCGCACTCGACGTCACGATCCAGGCCGAGATTCTCGCCCTGATCGACAAGTTGAAGCGCGAGACGGGAACGGCCGTGCTGTTCATCACCCACGACATGGCCGTGGTCGCGCAGATGGCCGACCGGGTCGTGGTGATGTATCGCGGTGACAAGGTCGACGAAGGCCCGGTGGAGGCGATCTTCTCCGACCCTCGGCACTCCTATACGCGTGCGCTGCTGGCCGCCGTGCCCAGGCTCGGCGAGATGCGCGGCACGACCCTGCCCGCGCCGATGCGCGGCATTGCGACCGGCGACGATCTCGCACCGGCGGCGGCTGGGCCGATCGCGACGCCGCCGCGAACGGAGGCTGGGCCACTACTCGAGGTGCGCCACCTATGCACCCGGTTCCCGGTCCGGAAAGGGCTGATTCGCCGGACGATTGCCAATGTCCATGCGGTCGAGGATGTCAGCTTTACCATCGACCCCGGCCAGACGCTCAGCCTCGTCGGCGAGTCCGGCTGCGGCAAGTCGACCTGCGGCCGCTCGATCCTGCGGCTCACCCAGCCGCTGTCCGGCAAGGTGATGTTGGATGGGCAGGACGTGCTGGCCCAATCGGCGCAGGGAATGCACGCGTTGCGCCGCAAGATGCAGATGATCTTCCAGGATCCCTATGCGAGCCTCAATCCGCGGATGCGGCTTTTCGACCAGGTGGCGGAGCCGCTGCGCAACTACGGCCAGCTGTCGGGGCAGGCCCTGCATCGACGCGTGGCGGAGCTGTTCGAGCGCGTGCGCCTGCCCGCTCCCTTTATCGACCTTTATCCCCATGAGCTGTCGGGCGGCCAGCGCCAGCGCATCGCCATCGCCCGTGCACTTGCCCTCAAGCCGAAGCTGATCGTGGCCGACGAGGCCGTATCCGCGCTCGACGTCTCGGTGCAGGCACAGGTCCTGAACCTGCTGATGGAGCTGCAGGCGGACCTGGGAATCGCGTGCCTGTTCATCAGCCACGACATGTCGGTCGTCGAGCGGATCAGCCATCGGGTCGCGGTGATGTATCTGGGCCGGATCGTCGAGATCGGCTCGCGCGCCGCGATCTTCGAAAACCCGCAGCACCCCTATACGCGGGCCCTTCTGGCCGCGGTTCCGATCGCCGATCCGGCGCGGCGACCAGCGCGCAGCATAACCGGTCATCCGGTGCTGCACTCTCCCATCCACCCCGCCGACCATGTCCCCGCGCCATCTCTCTACACCGAAATCGCGCCCGGTCATCTCGTGCTCAAGATGCTGACTGATGCATCTGAAGCATATTCCGATCAGGTTGCTTCGTAGCATGCGGCGAGCGAGAAGGCGCGGATGAAGTTGCCGATAGCGTTTTAGAGACAGTCGACGGTTCGCTGGTCGGCTTTTCGCAGCTCGAGCTTCACGACGATCTCTTCGGGCTTGCGCTTCTTCTGCGCCATAACAGCATCCCCCGAAGGCTCGAAAACCTACTTCACGGAGGACTACTTTTCCCGGGGCAGGTCAGTCTGGAATCGAAGATGTCCACTAGGCCACCCAGGGACATCGTGAGGCTCCGAGCAACTTCCAGCAGGGGAGCGCTCATGATCCGGGCTTCCTCCCCCTCGAAGCGATAACGGGGGCCGGACAAGCTCAGTGCGCCGGCCAGTTCCCGCCCCATCCTAAAGACTGGGGCCGCTATCGCTGCGGTCTCCGGATCGCGTTCGCCGAATGAGCGTGCGACGAGCGTCCGACGAATCTCTGCATAACGATCCCCGGGCATGCCCATAAACGCCATAAGCACATGTCCGCCGGCCCCGGTATCAAGCGGCAAGCTATCGCCTTCCCGTATCGTGTCGCGGATCGAGCGCGACGACTCGACTCGATAGAGGCAGACGCGCCGGCCGTTCTCCGGCACGTAGAAGGAGGCGGACTCATTGAGCTTGATCGTGAGCAGCTCCAGCGCTGGCCGGACGTGATCCGCCAACCGAAATTGCCGCTGATAGATCGCCCCGAGGCGGAACGGCTTCCAACCGACCGCGAAAGTACCGTCTGGTACTCGCCTGATATAATCGAATCGCTCAAGCGATTCGATCAGCCGGAGGATGGTGCTCTTGTACAGGCCGGTTCTTTTCGAAAGCTCCGCAAGCGACAGGCCTGCCTCGCTGTCGCGGAACGAGTCCAGGATCAACAGCGCGCGTTCGACCGCCGCCACACCCCCGGTCTCCATCGCTGACTTGTCCATCGCAATCTCCTAAGGTCCGCTCCCAGCTCGCTCAGTTGCGGCGCGAGGCAATGGTCTCGCGACAGGCCAATGCGATGCTGCGGGCCGACAAGCCGTATTTGTCGAATAGATACGGCGTGGAGGCCCCTTCGGCGAAGGTGTCCCGTACGCCGATCCGCCGGAACGCACAGGAAACACCTGCCTCCATCAAGGTTTCCGCAACAGCGGATCCCAGTCCCCCGATAATCGAATGGTTTTCGGCAGTGACGACAGCTCCTGTCTTGGCGGCCAGCTGGATAACAAGCTCGTGGTCAAGCGGCTTGATACTCGACATGTTCACCACCGTGACATGAAGGCCTTCGGCCCTGAGTTCGGCGGCGGCGCGCCGCGCCTCCTGCACCATCATCCCGGTCGCGAAGATAGCGCCGTGGCCTCCTTCTTCGATCACATAACCCTTTCCGACCTCGAGCGGATGGTCGAGCCGCTCAGGGTTCTCGTCGCCATAGGCGCGCATCATGCGCAGATAGACCGGACCGTCGATCTCGAGCGCGGTGGCGACCGCAGAGCGATACTGTTCCTGCCCCGCGGGCTCCAGCACCGTCATGTTGGGCATCACCCGCATGAGAGCCACGTCCTCGATCGCCTGATGCGTCACACCGAGATCCGTTGTCAGGCCCGGCATGAAGCCGACGATCTTCATATTCAATCGCGGGTAAGCCACCTGCATCGTGAGCTGATCATAACAGCGCTTGGTGGCGAAGACGCAGAACGAATGGATGAACGGGATGTCTCCCATGCGCGCCATTCCCGCCGCAATGCCGACCATGTTCGCTTCCGCGATGCCGACCTGATAAAAGCGCTCCGGCAAACGGTCGCGGAAACGGTCGGCCTCCGTTGGAGACGAAACGTCGGCGCAGAGGCAGATGATGCGGCTGTCGCGCGCGCCTGCTTCAGCCAAGGCATCTCCCCAGATCTTCTGGAGAACGCCGGCGCCGGGCGTACGGGCGATGAAATCGTCTACGGCCAGAGCCTGTGTCGTCTGAGCGTTCACGCCGCCTGCTCCTCGAGTTCGGCCAAGGCCCGCGCCGCCGTATCCTGCGGCATTTTCAATGTATGCGAAAAGATTCCCTCGAGCTCGCTGACACCCTTGCCGACAAGCGTACGGGCCACGATGCAGGTCGGCTGGCCAGAGCAGCCACGGGCAAGATCGAAGCTCGCTTTCAGCGCTGCGATATCGTTGCCGTCGATGTCGCAGACTTGCCAACCGAAGGCGCGCCACTTCGCCGCCGCAGGCTCCATGTCCATGACCTTGCTGCTGCTTCCTTCAACCTGCATGGCGTTGTAGTCGATGATCAGACACAGGTTGTCGAGCCTGAGATGCGCAGCCGCCATGGCGGCTTCCCAGACCTGGCCCTCCTGAAGCTCGCCATCGCCGAGTACGACATAGAACCGTTGGCCCGTTCCGCGCCGCTTGGCGGAAGCGGCCATTCCGACCGCAACCGAGAGGCCCTGTCCGAGCGAGCCACAGCTCGCCTCGACGAGCGTCCCCAACCGCTCCGAGCAATTGATCTCAAGCGATGAGCCGTCCCTGCAATAGGTCTCCAGCGCATTGTCCGGAATCAGGCCGCGCTCGGCGAGGGTCGCGTGGAACAGGGCGGAGTTGTGCGCCATCGACAAGACCATGCGATCGCGATCAGCCCAGTCCGGGTCGCCGGTATCGAGGCGCAGTTCAGAAAAATAGAGGAGCGCGAAGATATCCGCGGCTCCTAGGCCCTGCTGAACATAGCCTCGGCCGTTCCGCGCGACCATACGGATAACCTGTTTGCGAAGGTTGCGCGCGATACGCCGCAATTCTGCCTCGTCATGAATGCGTGGGGCCGGTTGTCGATCATGCGTGGCTTGCAAGTCCATGGAGATTTCCTGCCTTGGAGATCGTTTTTTCTTGAGGAAGGGCTCAGCCCAGAACGAAGGGATTGGCGCGGTTGGGCGCCGTGGTAATCCAGACGCTCTTGACCTGCAGATATTCCTTGATGGCGTCGACGCCGCCTTCGCGTCCGAGGCCACTGCGCTTGTAGCCGCCGAAGGGGGTGGCGTAGCTTGTCGAGCGATAATTATTGACCCAGATCGTACCGGCCCGAATGCGTCGGGCGCAGTCGAACGCCCGCTGCAGGTTCTGGGTCCACACGCCCGCCGCCAGGCCATAGGCGACATCGTTGGCGATGCGGATCGCGTCGTCCAGATCCTGGAATGGGATGACGCTCAGCACTGGCCCGAAAACCTCTTGCTGGGCTATGCGCATGTCATTGGTCACGCCGCTAAAGATCGTTGGCGCCACGAACTGCCCCTGTCCATAGGCCTCGCCTGTCAACGCGTGGCCGCCCAATGCGCAGGTTGCCCCGTCTTCCTTGGCCATCTCGATCATGTCCATGATCTTTTGCCACTGGGGACGGGTCGCGATCGGGCCGATCTCCGTGGCATAGTCGGAGGGATCGCCAATACGAGCGGCGGAGGCGACCTCAATCAGCCGCTTCACGAACGCATCATGGATCGATGCGTGAACCAACAGGCGGGACCCTGCGATGCACGTCTGCCCAGCCGCCGCGAAGATGCCGGCGATCACCCCCTTGATAGCCTGCTCGAAATCCGCGTCGTCGAAGACGATATTCGGCGACTTGCCGCCCAACTCCAGCGTGACCGGCTTGAAGTCCGAGGCGGCTGCCTCGTTCACCTTCCGCCCCGCGAGCTCGCCACCGGTGAAGGCGACCTTGGCGACCAGCGGGTGGCGCACGAGGACATCGCCGATCTCGGAGCCGTAGCCCGTCACGACATTCACGACGCCATCGGGAAAGCCTGCCTCTTTGGCGAGCTTCGCCAGTTCGATGATTGATGCCGACGTGAATTCAGAGGGCTTGATGACGATTGTGTTTCCGGCGGCGAGCGCCGGCGCCATCTTCCAGGCGGTGAGCGACAGCGGTGAGTTCCAGGGCGTGATGGCCAGCACGACGCCGAGAGGCTCGTAGGCGGTGTAGTTGAAGACGTCAGCCTTGTTCATTGGTATGACGCGGCCACTAACCTTGTCTGCGAGACCACCATAATAGTGGAACCATTGTGCGACGTTCTTCACCTGAAGGGCGACTTCGGCGATCAGCTTGCCGTTGTCACGCTGCTCGATTGCCCCCAGCCGCTCGGCATCTCGCTCGATGAGATCGCCGAGACGGCGGAGGAGATGGCCGCGCCGCGTCGCAGACAAATCAGCCCATTCCGCGGAAAAGAACGCGGCATGCGCAACCTCCACCGCGTGACGCGCATCCGCCCCGTTGCCGCGCGGAATCCGAGCCCAAACCCGCCCCGAGAACGGCTCGCTCGTCTCGAACCATTCATTGGAACTGGGCGGGCAATCCCGCCCCCCGATATGCAGCGAGTATGTTTGCATGAGAGACATTCTGTTTTATTTGACTTTAAAATTTAAAATAGAACGAAAAATTTCCAAGCGTCAAGGAAAAGCAGCGGCGGTCCGGCCGATAAAAGCCTCCCATATCGCCATCTTCCGCTAGAACAGGAACTTGACAGCTGGTTTCTGAAATAGAATGATGTCTCATCTAACAGAACGATCATAAAAGAGACGTTCGATTGACGTCCGGCCGGTGAGGCCGTCTGGGCGCACAAGGGAGGATGAGATGAAGCTGGTTCCCTCGATCGCTGCCGCGGCGGCCCTGGCGCTACTCGCAGCCGCCAATACTCATGCGGCTGAGATTCCAAAAAACTATCCGACCGAATACAAGGATATCGTCGAAGCTTCCAAGGCTGAGAACGATCTTATCATTTACAGCAATCTGTCCGATTTCAATTGGAAGCCTATCGTTGAGAAATTCAACTCGCTGTATCCTTGGATCAAGGTCAAGGCGCTCCAGCTCGGAACGCTCGAGGGCTTTACCCGCTATGAAATCGAGAGCGGTTCAGGGGCTCGCAGTGCCGACATGCTGGCGCTTGGCTCGATCGACGGTTGGCTGGAGTTCCTGAAGAAGCCTGACTCGATCAATCGCTATGAATCGCCCGAGAGGGCACATGTTCCCAAGTGGAGCATCCCATTCCCGGGTCTTTACACGATGTCGACCGATCCGATGATCATGGTCTACAATAAGCTCGTGGTTCCGAAAGACGAGCAGCCAAGCTCCCTCGCGGACGTGATCAAGGCAACGCAAGCTCGGCCCGCCTTCTACAAGAATGGCCTGACCAGCTACAGCGGTGTCGGATCTTACGGTCAGCCAATCTATCTTAGCTGGACCATGAAGGACGGCGACAAGGCTTGGAACTCCATAGAAGCCCTTGCCCGCTTCACCCAACCGGAAGAGAGCGGCGGCTCGATGCTCGCGAAACTCTCTTCCGGCGAATACAAAGTCGGCTACTTCCTTTCGGGTATCACCTTCTTTCCGAAGATG
The DNA here is from genome assembly GCA_930633525.1 of Hyphomicrobiales bacterium. Classification (NCBI taxonomy): domain Bacteria; kingdom Pseudomonadati; phylum Pseudomonadota; class Alphaproteobacteria; order Hyphomicrobiales; species Hyphomicrobiales bacterium. Next base: position 1,475,432 of record CAKNFP010000002.1, on the reverse strand, counting down.
GGCGGTGCCCAGGACAAGCTCCTCGGCTGGGCGTTTCCTAAGGATGGTACGCCCGTGGTGCTGCGCGGCACCGCCATCACCGGCAAGGCCAGAAGCGTGAATTCTGCAAAGCTGATGCTGGACTTCATCCTGTCAGAGCAGGGGCAGAAGGCGATCAGCCAGGGAGGCCTGACGCCCTATCGACCGGGCTTGCCGAAGGACGCGATCCGATACTTCTCCTACGATAGCATTGCCGAGCAAATCGGTGAGGAGAATATCATTCTTGTCTCCTACGCCGACAAGTTCCTGGAGCGTGTCGCCGAGTTCCGCGAGCGCTACAAGGTCATCAAAGGCCACTGAAGCGACGCCTCTCGAGACAAAGCACAAGGCCTGATCATGAGCCTCACAGGTAGTCTGCGTGCGCCCCTGCCTCGACGGTGGCAAGGGACGCTGGCGATCCAGTACGCAGTATTCGCCGTCACGGCGATAGCCGTGCTCGCACCGCTCTTGTTCGTCGCTTACCAGGCGTTCATCGATCGCCCGCTGCATCAACAGGGAGCGATTTGGACGCTTGGTAATTTTGCGGCGCTGCTCGCGGACGAGCAGTTTCGAGAGGCCAGCTGGAACACACTGATCTTTTCGGTCCTGACGGCAGTCATCGCACAGATTATCGGTACGGTGCTGGCCATCCTCGTATCGCGGACCAACCTGCCCGGCCGTGGCTTCGTCTCTCAGGTCGTGATCTGGCCACTATTCCTTTCGCATCTCCTCATGTCGTTCGGCTGGTATCTAGCGTTCGGCCCGTCCGGCTACGTCACGTTGCAGTTGCAGGCGTGGTTTGGTGACGTGCCGTGGAATCTCTATTCGATCGCCGGGATGGCGTTCATCACGGGCAATTGCCAGGCTCCACTTGCCTTCCTCTTCTGCATCGCCGCAGCACGGCAGATCGATCCGAACCTCGAATCCACGGCCCGCAGCGTCGGCGCACGGCCGCTCCGGATCCTCACGTCCGTCACCTTGCCTCTGCTGAGGCCCGCGATCCTCTACGGGCTGACCATGAACTTTGTGCTGGCGATCGAGGCTCTCTCGATTCCGCTGCTCTTCGGACGCCCAGCCAAGATTCCGTTCTTTTCGACGTTCCTGTTCGAAGAGGCGATCAACAAGGCGCAACCTCAATACCATCTCGTCGCTGCCGCCGCGATGCTCATGCTTGCTGTCATCCTCGTGCTGCTCGCTATTCAGAAGCGCCTGGTCAGCAACGGCAAGCGCTTCGTGACGGTCGGCGGCAAGGCGAGCCAGCCCAGACTCTTCGATCTGGGGCGTTTCAGGATACCGGTCGCCGTCGCCGTCTATGGATTCATCTTCGCTACAATCATTCTGGTCATCGGCATGATCGTGCTGCGCTCCTTCACAGTAATTCTGACCCCTCTGATGCCGATAGCCAGCGTCCTGACGCTGGATAACTACAAGGTTCTCTGGGACAACGATCTTTATCTTCGCTCGATCAGCAATACCGTGCTGGTCGCTCTGATAGGCAGCATCATTGGGACGGCCGTTACCATCGTCGTCACGCTTGTCGCCTACCGTTCGAATTTCAGTCTCGCCCCCGCCCTGGCGGTCGTGGCGCAAACACCGCGGGCTCTCACCGGGGTGTTCGGTGGTCTGGCTTTCCTCTATCTCTTGCTCGCCGTGCCAATGATCGGCGGGCTGCGCAACACGATCTGGGCGCTCGTCTTCGCCTATGTCGTACGGTTTCTGCCTAGCGCCATCGGTACGATCCTGCCGGCCCTCAACCAGATCAGCCAGGATCTCGACCTCGCCGCCCGCAATGTCGGCGCCAGTTGGTGGACAACTTGCCGCACGATCATCATGCCGATCCTGAAGCTCAGCATGCTTTCCTGCGTCCTTTTGCTTGCCATTCTTATGATCCGTGACTATGTGACCGCAGTATTCCTAGTTGCGCCCGGATCAGAATTGATCGGGACGACGATCCTGCAACTGTGGAAGAACGGTCAGATCGACGTCATTGCCCCTCTGGCAACGATCCAGATCATCATTGTCTTCATCCTCGTTCAGGTCTCCCAGCGTGTGTTCGGGGTGAAAATCTATGGCTGACCTCATCGTCGAGAATCTGTCGCGTACCTATGGCGGCTTTACCGCCCTGAAGGGAATGTCACTGCGGGTTAAGCGCGGGGAGTTCCTCACCCTTCTCGGTCCGAGCGGCTGCGGGAAGTCGACCGCCCTGTGGCTTCTGGCCGGGCTGGACCGCCCCGATGCCGGACGTATCGCCCTTGGCGATTACGTGATGGCCGACATCAGCCGTGGCGTCTTCGTTCCGGCGGAGGATCGCAATATTGGCCTGGTTTTCCAGAGCTACGCGCTCTGGCCGCACATGACCGTCCGCCAAAATGTCGAGTTTCCCTTGCGCCTGCGCTCGATCGGCAGGCGTGAACGGACCGAACGCGTCGAGCAGATGCTGAATCTCGTCGAGTTGCACGGCCAGGCGGACAAGTATCCGCATGCCCTGTCTGGTGGACAGCAACAGCGCGTCGCGCTGGCCCGCACTTTAGTGTTCGAGCCGGAGGTTCTGCTGCTCGACGAGCCGCTGTCCAATCTCGACGCAAAGCTGCGCGAGCGCGCCCGGATCTGGTTGCGTAAGCTGCATGATCGCATGAACATCGCAACGATCTTCGTGACCCATGATCAGGACGAGGCGCTGGCGATGAGCGACCGCATCGTCGTAATGAACAAGGGCGAGATCGTCCAGTCGGGGTCGCCGGAAGAGCTCTACCGCTCGCCCGCATCTCCATTCGTGGCTGATTTTATCGGCACCGCCAACCTGTTCGACGGCGTCGCGGAGGCGGTGAATGGCGCCTACGCGCGGATTCGGCTGAGCGAGGCGGTCGTCATCGAGGCACTCGCACCACACGCGCTCGCGGCGGGGCAAGCGGTCAAGATCTCGGTGCGCCCGGAACTCATCGACGTGACATCTCGCGGGGGGATGCCGGTCTCGGCCACGCAGGGCACCACGATGGATGCTGAGGTGGTCTCATCCACATTCCAAGGCGCGCATTATCACCTCGAGGCAACCTCCAAGGGCCTGCCGATCCGCCTGCAGGTCCCCAACAAGCTCGATAGCGAGAACATAACCATCAGCATAAAGCGCGATCATTGGCGTATATACGCGTAGTTGTTGCTGAGCATATATTATAACATAATAAATAATTCTTCAAAACAAGAAGACACCAAGATAACACTTGCATCCAAGATGCAAGGCCATGACGTCGCGGCGGAGAGCCTCATGATGAGTAAGCCGATGGATATCGTAGTCAGCGAAGTGGGTCCACGTGACGGCCTGCAGATCTTGCGGCGCACGATGCCGACCGAAGCGAAGCTTCGTTGGATCACGGCCCTCGCGAAGGCTGGTCTGAGCGAGATCGAGGTGGGCTCGTGCGTTCACCCCGGCCTCCTGCCACACATGGCCGATGCTGAAGCTGTGATCGCCGGCGCGCGCTCGATCCCTGGCTTGGCCGTGCTGGCTCTGGTACCGAACCTGCGTGGCGCGGAGCGCGCCCAGCGGGCAGGCGCTCACCGGGTCACCGTCCCGGTCTCGGCCTCGCGGGCGCATAGCCGTTCGAATATCAACATGACACCTGAGGAAGCCGTCGAGCAAGTCGCGCAGATCTGCCGTTTCCGCGACGGCCTTGGAGCCAACGAGCGCTTTGCGATCGAGGTCGGGCTTTCCACGGCCTTCGGCTGCACGCTCGAAGGCTCGGTCGATGAAGGATGGGTGATCACGCTGGCCGAGATGTGCGCGCGGGCCGGAGCGGACTCGGTCGGGCTTTCCGACTCCGTCGGCTATGCGAATCCGGCCCAGGTGCGACGGATGTTCAGGGCACTTCACCGTAGCCTCGGGGACAAGGCAGGCGGCGCCCACTTCCACAACACACGCGGCCTCGGCCTTGCGAATGTCGTTGCCGCCATTGAAGCCGGCGTCACCACTTTCGACGCGTCCCAAGGCGGGATGGGGGGCTGCCCCTATGCTCCAGGCGCTACCGGCAACATCGTGACCGAGGACCTCGTCTTCATGCTCGAGGCGATGGGCTTGCGGACCGGCATCGACATCGATGCGCTCATGGCCGCACGGATCGAACTCCTCGGCGGCCTGCCCGACGAGCTTCTCTACGGCTACGTTCCGGCAGCCGGCCTGCCCAAGGGTTTCTCGAACGGAGCCCATACATGAATCCCGCCGTGAAACCCCTCGAGGGCATCAAGGTCATCGAGTTCTCGCATATGGTGATGGGGCCGACCTGCGGCGCCGTGCTGGCCTATCTCGGCGCGGATGTCATCAAGGTCGAGCCCATCGGTAAGGGCGACAACACACGCCGCCTGCCGGGCTCCGGAGCCGGGTTCTTCTCCACTTTCAACCACAACAAGCGCAGCCTTGCCGTGGACATGAAGTCTGAGCAGGGACAGGCTTTGGTTCGGCGCCTGATCGGGCAAGCCGACGTGCTCACGGAGAATTTTCGCCCCGGTGCGCTGGAAGCGCTGGGGCTCGATTATGCCTCCCTGCAACAGGAATTTCCCCGACTGATCTATTGCTCGCTGAAGGGCTTTCTACCGGGCCCTTACGAAAACCGCGTCGCCCTCGACGAGGTCGTGCAGATGATGGGGGGGCTCGCCTACATGACTGGCCCCTCCGGGCGACCGCTTAGGGCCGGAGCTCCGGTCAACGACATGATGGGCGGAATGTTCGCCGTTATCGGCATCCTCGCGGCCCTGCGACAGTTGCAATCGACGGGGCGCGGCCAATTGGTGCGTGCCGGCCTCTTCGAGAACAACGCTTGGCTCGTTGGTCCCCACATCGCCCAGAAGATCGAGACCGGTGCTGCCGCGCGGCCGATGCCTGAACGTATTTCAGCCTGGGCGATTTATGACGTGTTCGACACGGCGGACAACCAGCAGATCTTCGTTGGCGTCGTTACTGATACGCAATGGCAGCTGTTCTGCGAGGTATTCGGTCAGCCGACGATGTTGGCTGACGAGCGCCTCGCCACCAATGCAAAGCGGGTGGCCGCCCGCGAAACCTTCATGCCCACGCTCCGCAGCCTCTTTCGCGCTCTGACTCGTGCCGAGGCCGAGGCAAAATGCAGCCAGGCCAAGTTACCCTTCGCGCCGATCAAGCGGCCGGACGAACTGCTCGAGGATCCACACATGCTGTCGGAGGGTGCCATGACGCCCATTACGTTTCCGAACGGCGAGCGCAGCGCTCTGCCGGGACTGCCCCTGGAGATGGACGGCATTCGCTTCAATGAGCCGTGTATCGTGCCCCGCGTCGGCGCTGACAGCGAGGCCATCGCGGGCGAGCTTGGCTATGGCTCCGAGGAGATTGTGGCGCTGCTTGGCGAAGGTATCATCTCCTGCGATTCCTCGCCCGTTGCAGTGGCCCGGTGACGGCAATGACTGAAGCAAATTACGGCGCCGTCGTCGTTGGCGCAGGCTTCGCCGGTCTGCGGATGCTGTGGCAATTGCGTCAGCTCGGTCTGACCGCGGTCGCCTTCGAGCGTGGCGACGATATAGGGGGCACCTGGTACTGGAACTGCTACCCTGGCGCGCGTTGTGACGTTGAAAGCCTGCAGTATTCCTATGGCTTCAGTGAAACGATCCAACAGGAATGGGATTGGTCGGAACGCTTTGCGACCCAGCCGGAGATTCTCAACTATATCAATCATGTCGCCGACAAGCTCGATTTGCGGCGCGATGTCCGGCTGGCGACCACCGTCACCGCTGCGACCTACGACAGGGATCGATGCCTTTGGACGGTCCAGACCGATAGGGGCGGCACAGTACAGGCGCGCTTCTTCATCCTTGCGACGGGCTGTCTTTCGAGCGCAACCATCCCGAAACTGCCAAACCTGGAACACTTCGAGGGGCCGATCTACCACACCGGAACGTGGCCTCGCGATACCGTCGATTTCTCGGGCAAACGCGTAGGCGTGATTGGGACCGGCTCCTCGGGAGTGCAATGCATTCCCCCGATCGCCGAGCAGGCGGAGCACCTGACGGTGTTTCAACGGACGCCGCATTTCAGCGTGCCGGCGCGAAACCGGCCGCTGACCGCAGAAGAAGTGCGGCACTGCAAGGCGAACTATGCGGAACTGCGCGAACAGGCCCACAATACGCAGTCGGGAGTGATCCATCGCCAGGGCCAGCATTCCATTCATGAGGTTTCGGATGAGGCGCGCAAAGCGGAATTCGAAGCCCGTTGGCTCCATGGGGGAACGGGCTTCACGCTCGCTTTCCAGGATCTTATGACGTCCGAAGAGAATAACGCATATGCAGCCGAATTCGTGCGCGCCAAGATCCGCGAAATCGTGCGCGATCGCGACACAGCCGAGCGCCTCGTCCCAAAGGGTTATCCGCTCGGCGCGAAACGTCTGGTGCTTCACTCCGGTTATTACGAAACCTTTAATCGGCCGAACGTGTCGCTGGTCGACCTGCGGAACGACCCGATCAAGTTCCTTGAAGCCTCGGGGGTGCGCACGCGTGCCGGCCTTCACCAACTCGATTGCCTGGTGTTCGCGACTGGCTTCGACGCAATGACGGGTTCGATCCTGAAGATCGACATCCAAGGCGCGGCCGGCCTCTCACTTCGCGAGAAATGGGCAGCGGGTCCCCGCACGTATCTGGGGTTGATGACATCGGGCTTCCCGAACATGTTCATGATCACCGGCCCGGGCAGCCCGTCGGTGAAGTCGAACATGGTCCTGTCGATCGAGCAGCATGTTGAGTGGCTCGGCGACATGCTGTCCACGATGATCGCGCACAACCGCGACGAGGTGTATGCAGAACCGCGAAGCGAGAGCGAATGGGTAGCTCACGTCAACGCGGAAGCCGAAGGGACGCTCTTCGCCAACGCGGCATCCTGGTATAACGGCTCCAATATCCCCGGAAAGCCGCGGGTTTTCATGCCTTACGTAGGCGGCGTGAAAAAGTATCGTCAGATATGCTCCGAAGTTGCCAGGAATGACTATCGCGGCCTTCGCTTCAGATAAAAGCGGTGATTAGCAAGGTGCTGAAATAGGCTCAGCGGAGCGATTTCGTTCCAGGGGACGACCGTCTTCGATGCTGCCTTGGCTGATCGGGTCCTGCGACCGCCTCTCGGCTTCGCGCATGCTGCCAGAAGCTCGGGGAGGCGGACGAGGTTGTGGGCGGCGGGCTGCAAAGGTGAAGGCGAAGCGCGCCTTGGCCAACCCTCTAAACCTCGCCTTCCTCTTCTCGGTCGGGCCTGTCAACGGCTGTGGCCTGCTGCCTGTTTCGTGGACACCGAGATTGGGTGTTTCATGAAACCGGAGGTGGCGTATGAGGCGAAGACAGTTTGGGCGTGAGTTCAAGATCGAGGCGGTCCGCCTGATCAAGGACCGCGGAGTGAGTGTGGCGCAGGCGTCTCGGGATCTGGATGTCCATGAGAACCAATTGCGCAAATGGGTGAAGCTCTTTTCTGCCGATCCAGCGCAGGCCTTTCCCGGCCACGGCCAGATGAAGCCGGAGCAGGTTGAGATCGAGAAGCTGCGGCGCGAGGTGGCCAAGCTCAAGGCGGAGCGCGATATCCTAAAAAAGGCCGCAGCCTACTTCGCGAAGGACGTGACATGAGGTTCACGTTCATTGCGAAGCACCGGGGGATCTGGCCGGTGGCGTGGCTTTGCGAAGCGCTGGATGTGTCGCGCTCGGGCTTCCATGCCTGGCTCAACCGGTCACCGAGCCGTCGAGCACGCGACGACGAGGAGATCGGCAACAGGGTCCGGACAAGCTTCCTTCGTTCGGATCGGACCTATGGTGCCAGGCGCGTCTGGCGGGACGTGCTGGCGGAAGGGATCGATTGCGGCCTGCATCGCATCGAGCGGCTGATGCGCGCCCAGGCTTTGCGTGCCAGACCGCGTCGGCGCAACCTGCCCAAGGATGAGGGCCGGCGATCGGCCATCGCCCCGAATACGCTCGACCGGGAGTTCCACGCCGAACGGCCCAACCAACGCTGGATCGCCGACTTTACCTACATCTGGACCGCAGAAGGTTGGCTTTACGTTGCAGCCGTCATCGACCTCTTCTCCCGGCGTGTGGTGGGTTGGTCGATGAAGGCCGAGATGACCGCCGGGCTCGTGACCGATGCGCTGATGATGGCGATCTGGCGCCGGGGAAAACCGGATGCCCTGCTGCACCATTCTGACCAGGGCAGCCAGTATGCCAGCGAGCCGTTCCAGAAGCTCATGACCGACAACGGCGTCACCTGCTCAATGAGCCGCTCTGGCAATGTCTGGGACAACGCCGCGATGGAGAGCTTCTTCTCCTCGCTCAAAACCGAGCGCATCAGAGGCAGGGTATACCGGACACGCGACGATGCTCGTGCCGATGTGTTCGATTACATCGAGCGCTTCTACAACGCCGTTCGCAGGCACTCGACCATCGGCTATATCAGCCCGGTCGAGTTCGAAAAGAAGGTGGGGTTAGCTTAACTGAGCGTCCACAGAACCGGCAGCAGGCCACCTGTCATGACCTTGCGGGGTGATTAGCCTATTCTGCCAAGGATGGACGGATGGTGGACAGCGTTTGGGGACGAAAGCTGGCCCGTGTGGGGGATAGGCCCCTGCCCTCCAAGACTTTCCGGGATCGGCAGTCGCGTCAACATTGGGTAGTTCTGCTGCGGCTGTTGGGGGAGCTGCGCATGTACGACCTGGTGACCGCTTCGGGGCTTGGGAAAGCTGCTCTGAGCCGAACTAGGGTGGTTGCGAGGAAGCGGGCTGGCTTGCGGTGGTGGTAGGTAAGGATCTACGTAGCTTTATCGTTGATATCGAGGGAAAGCGCTGATGCCTGCCTTCCGATAGGCCCCGGGAACCAGCGTTCCCTCCTCAGCCCTGCGTAGAATGAAGGCGGTCTGCGACTCTGTGAACTTCAACTTCTTCATGCCGAAAACCCCGTCTGCGGCCCGTGCTGCTAAACTGGAATTTTCCGGCAGAGACCGGTCCAGAAAACCGGACGCGGGTCAACGCCTCTGCGCCCCTTAAGGTGAGCGAAACACTGCCGTTGGTCAAATATTCTATGCATAAACGGCGCTTCGCTACCGGTTCACTCGTACACAATGCCATCAGGCATGTCAAAATCTGAACGATCGAATAGAGATGAGCTCGCCACTAACTAAAGATCCCCACTATGTTTTACGAAATCCCAGGTTGAAATACTGGCTTCACTCTCATCGCTTTTCACCTTAAAAGTCTCCACTTGGCCCCCATGAACTCAAAGCCACTCCGATGCCCGATGATGTTATGAAGCGGGAGTATTCAACCTCCTAGGATTTACAGACAAGTTCAGCCGCCTTTTCTCCGATGGCGATCGCTACCGCGTGAGTATTGCCCGAAGTAACAGATGGCATGACGGAGCAATCCGCGATGCGCAGACCGTCAAGTCCGTGCACCTTCAAGTCGGGTCCGACGACAGCGCCGGGGTTGGCAGCCTCCCCCATCCTGCAAGACCCCGCGAGGTGGTGGCTTCTTCCCAGATTGGCTCGCACCCAGTTGGCCAGAGCGTCCCCATCGACCTTCTCAAGTCCGGGACTGAGTTCACTATCAACCAAATCACGAAGGGCTGGCTGTTTTATAATGTTTCGAGCTATGCCTAAGGCTGACACAAGCGCCTCGACGTCAGCCTTTTCCTGGAGCGAGTTGAAGAAAAAATTGGGATGATGGGAAATACTGCTGCTGACGATATGTGTTTCCCCTCTGCTTTTTACGCCATACAAATCTATGAACACCTGAAAGCCGTGACGGCTAACTTTGCCCTGAGCGTCGTCAGCAAGAAGTGGAAGAAATATCAGAAAACAATCCGGACGGTCAGCACCCGGCCGGGCTCGGACAAAACCACCCGCCTCGAAATGGCTGGTGGAGGCCGGGCCGGTCCTGGCGATCAGCCATTGAACACCCGCCGCGAACGCCCCGAACCCATGCGTTGCGGACTTGATCGAAAGTGGTCGCGAGCACGCATATTTCAAGGTCACGGCGGGATGGGTGTGAAGATTCGAGCCGACGCCCGGCAGGGAATGAACAATCTCGATACCAGCGCGGGCAAGAACTTCACCAGCTCCCACTCCAGACAGCTCAAGCAACTGCGGGCTGCCGATCGCGCCGGCACACAGGATGACTTCGCGCTCAGCGAAGATCTGATGCGGACCATTATCGGTCGCGAGTTCTACACCGATCGCGCGCTTATCGCTGAACAGAACGCGGCGGACCGTTGCTCCCGAGAGGATCTGAAGGTTCGGCCTTTTTCTTGCCGTCTTCAGATAGCCCTCGTAAACATCGCCGCGAGTGCCCCGGTGAATGTTCCGCTGAAGCGCGCAAAATCCGTCCTGGACCGGCCCGTTATAGTCAGGGTTTATTTTCTCGCCGGCTTGCTTGGCCGCAACTAGGAACGCTTTCGACAACGGCTGACGCTCCGGCTTCCCCACCGTGATCGGGATCCGGCCATCCCGGCCCATGCCCGGGAAAAGCGGTTCTTTGCAAGCCTCGATGCGACGAAAAATGCTCTGCATGGCTTCGGCACCCCAGCCGGTACACCCTGCGGCCTCCCAATCGTCGAAGTCTTTCGCGTTTCCCCTGACCCAGATCATTCCATTGATGGCAGACGATCCACCGACGACGCGCCCCATCTTGTAAGGCAGTGTCTTATTTTCGGCGTATGTCTCGGGGGCCGAAACATAGTTCCAGTGAAACTTGCCCTTTTGATACAGGCTTCGGATACCGGCCGGAATGCGTATGCCAAGTCCTCGGTCGTCTGGACCTGCCTCCAGCATCAGAACCGTCCGGGTGGCGTCCTCGCTCAGCCGCGCCGCGAGAACGCTGCCTGCGGTTCCGGCCCCAACGATTATATAGTCTGCTCGCACTGTTGAAAAATCCAGCTTGGTTCGCGGTTTGAACGTATCGATCCTTGCGAGTCATGCGTTGACGCCGCTAGGGTCGCGCCTGCTCGTGTCGGGGCTGCCCCCGTGCGTTGCAGATGAGGATGTCGTCCGACGCGCGGCTCAACCAGCACCACTTCCGCTCATAATAGCCAGTATGTCGTCGTTATGCCGGATTATTCAGATCAAACGCCGGAATTTATCCTCGCAGGACCAATGCGCGCGGCATCTCAGCCGCGAAGAAGGACCAGCATCTGAGTGACCGAAGAGGCAATTTCCAAGCGCCACGCCGCCCTGACCGGAGGCCTTGAGATCCACGCCCACGACTTGCCGGCAATGCCGCCCTGCCTCGACCGGTGGGGCAACACGAAGCTACTTCGTCGTTTTGTTGTCAATATCCGTCACAAAGACGTCAAACTGGGAAAATGGACCAAAATCGTCCGTAGTATGACTAGCAAATTGGCCACATGCTGTCCGGCACCATCAAATAAGCAATTAAGAGGGGAACTACGACATGCAGCAGTTAGGCTTGCCGTCCCGGCGGTCCGTCCTTGGTGGCCTGCTCGCCGGAGCGATCGCCTCTCCGGCCTACATCCGTCCGGCCTGGGCTCAGCAGAAGAAGCTGGTCATTGCCAACTTCGGCGGCGCGGTCCGCGAAGCGAAGCGCAAGGTCCTGTACGATCCCTTCACCGCAGCCACCGGCATAGAGATCATTAATGGCGAAGGCCCCGACGTCGCCAAGATGAAGATTCAGGTCGAGAGCAAGGATGTCGAATGGGACATCATCGACATGAATGACGCCTGGGTCGTTGACGCCGCGCGTATGGGCCTTCTGGAGGAGGTCGACGAGACGATCGTGCACAGGGAAGGCTGCATTCCGGCAGCGCGGAATCAATACGCCTGCGGTGGCAACGTCTATGCGGGCGGGATCGCGTTCCCCACCAACAGGCTCAACGGCAAGGTTGCCAGGAACTGGGTGGAATTCTGGGACGTCAAGGGCATTCCCGGCCGGCGCGGCCTGCGCAACCGCATCACCGACACGCTCGAGATCGCGCTGATGGGCGACGGCGTTCCCCCTTCCCAGGTCTACCCCTGCGATGTCGAACGGGCCTTCAAAGCGCTCGACCGCCTGAAGCCCCACGTCACTCACTGGATCACTCCGGCCTCCCAGACCGTCACGCTGATTCAGCAGAACGAGGTGGACTTCACCTTCACCTACACGACCCGCGTGAAGGATCTCCAGGCGGCGAACGTCCCGATCGACTACTCCTTCCAGCAAAACATCCTCGGTCTGGGCTATTCCGGCGCTCTGAAGGGCACGAAGAACCGCGACAGCGCCATGCGCTTTCTCGACTTCATGATGAAAAGGGACCGTCAGGTCGCGCTCGCCGATCTGACCGGCGACGCCCCGACCTACCCCGACGCGGTGGACCAAGTGGACCCCTCGGTTCGCAAGTGGCTCCCTAACATCGACGATCCGAACAACCTCTTTACCAATCCGGTCTGGTGGAACGGTAAGGCGGAGGAGCTAACGCTCCGGTTCAAGGAATGGCTGCTGACCTAACCACCTGTTCGCGGAGAACCGGGAGATAGTCCTGATGACGTCGCCAACTGCGGAGACTTGATACATGGTCTCGGTTCGAAAATTCTTCAGAGAGGCCAGTTTCGCCGCACCCGCCACAGTGTTCCTTGGCCTGATCTTCGCGGTCCCGCTTGTCGGGATCGTGATGATGAGCCTGCAGAAAGGCAACAATGGAGGCGATTTCACCATCGCCGCCTACAACAAGATCGTCACCACCCCCCTGTTCCTTCGCGTCGTCTACACGACGCTGGAGATCAGCGTTGGCGCGACGTTCTGTGCGCTGCTTCTAGCCTATCCGGTCGCCTATTTCCTAGCGACGCAGCCGCCAAGACGCAGGGCGCTCTTCATGATCTTCGTGCTGATCCCGTTCTGGACCAGCTCGCTGGTGAAGGCGTTTTCCTTCATGGTGCTGCTGGGACAGACCGGCATCGTCAACCAGATGCTGGAGCTCATCGGTATTCCGCCCGTCAAACTCCTATTCAACCGGATCGGAGTCTTCGCGGGCATGAGCCACTATCTCGTACCGTTCTTTGTCTTCCCGATCCTGGCGAGCCTTCAGAGCCAACCGCCCGAACTCGCGCGGGCTGCGGCGATTATGGGGGCGGGGAAACTGCGGATCTTCCTGCGCGTAACCCTGCCGCTGAGCATGCCCGGCGTGATTGCAGGGGCTCTACTGGTCTTCACCATCAGCCTCAGCTTCTACGTGATCCCCGCGCTGCTTGGAGGTCGCAAGGACATGATGATCGCAAACCTGGTCGATTTCTACGCCCGCGAAGTGCTCGACTGGCCCATGGCCTCGGCGGTAGCGGTCGTGCTGATCGGGGTCGCTGTCGCTGCGTCGATCGCCCTGTCGAAGGTACGCGGCGGCGGCTCGATGCTCGAGGGGAGGAGTCACTGAGATGGAACGACGTCTCTCTTCCTGGCGCGTGGTGCTGAACGTCGGGGTCGGCTTGGTCTTCCTGTTCCTGCTGATGCCGAGCCTGATCACCGCGATCATCGCCTTCGGTGACAGCAACCAGATCATGTTCCCGCCGCAGGGATACTCCCTTCACCTGTTCCGGCAGTTCTTCACCGAGGTTGGCTGGGTCTCGTCGACCATCCTGAGCTTCCGAATTGCGCTCATCTCGGCCCTGATCTCGCTCATCCTCGGCGTGCCTGCCGCCTACGCTCTGGTGCGTGGCAACTTCCCGGGGCGCCGGATCCTGTCGCTGTTCCTGTTGAGCCCGATTATGGTGCCGCACATCGCCATCGCCCTCGGTCTCTACATCTATTTCATCCGCCTCGGTGTGAATAACGGAGAGCTTCGGCTCATTCTGGCGCATGTCGTCGCGGCACTGCCCTTCGTCGTCGTGACGACGGGCGCCGGGGTTGGTCATATCGACCCGGCGCTTGAACGGGCTGCCACAGTCATGGGCGCATCGCCGCTGACCGTTCTCCGCAGGGTAACCCTGCCCCTGCTGGCACCGTCGATTGCAGCCAGCGGCCTGTTCGCCTTTCTCATCTCTTTCGATGAGGTGGTGATCTCCTGGTTCGTCTCCCGGGCAGGAGAGACCACGCTGCCGGTCAAGATGTTCGCCTCGATCCAGTTCGAAGTCTCACCGATCCTCGCCGCCATTTCGACGATGCTCACGGTGATGTCCGTGCTTGTCTGCCTTGTCGTCGCTGTCATGCAACGGAAATCGCCCAATGCCTAACGAAGCAAACACCTCGTCAAAGCCGATGGTGCAGATCACCGGGCTTCAGAAAAGCTACGGCCAAGTCGTCGCGCTGCAGGAGCTGGACCTGACGGTCCCGACCGGAGAATTCCTGACGCTGCTCGGTCCGTCGGGCTCGGGCAAGACCACCCTGCTGAACCTGATCGCGGGCATGACCTCGGCAACGAGCGGCCTGATCTGGATCAACGGGCGGGACGTCACCAATGTGGCTCCAGAAAAGCGCGGCCTGGGGATGGTATTCCAAAACTATGCCCTGATGCCCCACATGACTGTTTTCGACAACATCGCCTTCCCCCTTCAAATCCGAAAGATGCCGAAGGCGCAGATCCGGCAGCGCGTCAACGAGGCGCTGGAGGTTATCCGGCTGCCGCATGTCGCCAATCGGAAGCCCAAGGAATTGTCGGGTGGCCAGCAGCAGCGGGTCTCGATCGCGCGTTGCCTGGTCTACAAGCCCGACCTCATCCTCATGGACGAGCCTCTGGGTGCGCTCGACAAGAAGCTGCGCGAGCAGATGCAGTTGGAAATCCGGCGCATCCACACCGAATTCGGGATCACGATGCTCTACGTGACGCATGATCAGGAGGAGGCGCTCAACATGTCCGACCGCATCATCCTGATGAATGGCGGCGCAGTCGAGCAGCTCGGAACGCCGAACAATCTGTACTTCGAACCGAGAACGCAGTTCACGGCCGAATTCATCGGGGCCTCGACGCTGCTTGATGCGACAGTGGCCTCGGCGGGCGCGCCGGCCTCTTTCGTTCTCGAAGGCGGGGTGATCTCGCGCGCGATCCTGCACGAGCCGGTCGCCGCCGGCGCCAGGGGCAAGCTGCTGCTGCGGCCCGAGGCGTTGCGCATCGTTCCCCCGGACGAGGTCCCGCCAGACACCAACAGCGCGACGGGTATCCTGGAAAGCAGCCTGGTGACAGGTGGCACCTCCAGCCACTACGTCAAGTTGCCAAGCGGGACGACGATGCTGGTCCGGGAACTGACGAGCCAGAAGGCGACGAGCATCCAGGCTGGCACGCCTGTCACGGTTACCTGGCCCGATGGCGCGGGACGCTTCCTGCAGAACTGAGAGAAGGCGCCGGGACAAGACGGCGTGCTCGATCCGGGTCGCCCGGATCGGATTAGGAGAGTGTACCGATGAGCGATCTTCAAAGCAAAGACGTGACGACCAGCTACAGCACCGCCGTGCTCTACGATGCGGCCCGGCGTCTCGGGCTTGAGATCGGGATGCGCGGCGTGGCCCCCATCGCCAGCAACTTGCGCCTCGCAGCGCCCGCCTACACCGTGGGTTTCCTTCCGGCGGGCCAGCGGCCGAAATCTGGTCTGAATTTCTATGACATCATAGACGGGGCGCCGAAGGGCAGCGTTCTCGTCTTCGGCGCGAATGTCGATCGCTGGCTATTCGGCGGAAACCTGTCGCTCTTCGCGCAGCTTTCCGGCGTGGCCGGTATGGTCCTCGACGGCTGCCTGCGCGACATTGCCGAGCTGCGTGAACGTCGGTACCCGGTTTTTTCGAGCGGCGTGTCCGTCTCCGGCTATTCCCGCGACCGGATTCTGGGAGAACTGGGCGGCACCATCGTCTGTGGCGAAGTGACGGTCTCGACCGGCGATCTTGTCGTCGGGGACGATGACGGCGTCGTCTGCCTGCCCGCCGCGCGGATCGACGACATCCTCTTCCAGGCCGAAGAGATCCAGGCACTCGACGAAAAGCTCGCGCGCGACATCGCAAGTCGGCGCCCCTTGCCCGCGCTGCACGAGACCCGGCTCCGCTGGTCAGTCCTCCGTTCCCTTTCGTGAAGATCCCAAATGCAGCCGCTCAACATCTACGACTACCGCCGACTGGCGCAGCGGCGACTGCCGCGGGCGATGTTCGAGTACATTGATCGGGGTACCGAGGACGAGGTCCTGCTTTCCGATGTCAGGCGATCGCTCGATGCGGTGAAGCTCAACCAGCATGTGCTGAACGACGTGTCGAACCCCGATACCTCGGTCACCCTATTCGGGGAGAGGCTGCCACTACCCATGATCGTCTCGCCGACGGCCGTCGCAGGACTGGTCTGGCACGATGGCGAGGTACAGGTTGCGAGAGCGGCCAAAGGTCTCGGCATCCCTATGTGCGTCGCCACTCAGTCGATGACGACCATGGAAGACATCGCTGAACGTGCCCCGGGCGCGAACCTCTGGTTCCAGCTCTATGTCTTCGAGGACCGGGAGCTCACGCGTGAGCTGCTGCGCCGCGCCCGGGCTCTCGGGATCAAGAATCTGTTGCTGACTGCCGATACCGCCCGCGCGCCGAAGAAGGAATGGAACATCCGCAATGGCTTCGGCATCCCGATCAAGCCCTCGGTCAAAGGCGCGGTCGACGTGGTGACGCACCCGCGCTGGCTGACCTCAGTGCTGCTGCGCTACATGCTGACAACGGGCGTGCCGACCTACGCGCATTATCCTCCCGAATATCGCACCCGGATTACCCGGGCTGTTGTCTGGGACAACGTTAAGCTGGCGCGGCGCCTAACCTGGGAGGACGCCGCCGAGGTGCGCAGGTTCTGGGAGGGCAACCTCATCATAAAGGGCATCCTCGCTCGGTCGGACGCCGAGAGGGCACAGAAGCTTGGCGCCGATGGGATCGTCGTCTCCTGTCACGGCGGCCGAAACCTCGATTCTGCGCCGCCCACCATTACGGTGTTGCCTGAGATTGCCGACGCGGTCGGCAGCCGCCTGACGGTCCTCGCCGACAGCGGCATCCGGCGCGGCAGCGACATCGTCAAGTACAAGGCCGCGGGAGCCGAGGCGGTGCTTGTCGGGCGCGCCCCGCTTTATGGCGCAGCGGCACGGGGCGAACGCGGGGCCGCGGAGGTGTTGAACATCCTGCGCGAAGAGCTTGACCATTGCCTGGCCTTCACCGGGCAGCCAAGCTTCGAGCGGATCGCCCGGTCCTTGCTTCGGCAGCCCGTCGCCACGACCGACGATGAGCCACCCCTGGGGGCGCCCCTCCCTTACGCGGAACCGAGGCCCACCCTCACCTAGCCGGGCAGGCGGCCGTGCCGCCGGCGTGCCAGATGTAAGCAGAAGGACGCTATCATGACGACGAGGTTCGGCCCGGTCGACCGGGACCTGATCGGCGAGGCCATTTGGGAGACCATCCCCGGCTCGGACCCGGCGCTTTACGGCAGCGCCACCCTGACGGGACCGTCGACGGTCGAGGTGCGCAGCTACCAGACGTTCCGCGTCACCTACACCGTCGGCAAGATGGGTCTCGACGACACGGCTGCGATGCGCGTCGCCTTCCGCAACATCTCTGACGGGGGCTATCTGCAGACGACCGACCCCACCGCACCGAACTACGTCACCGCGCGCAGCTCTGGCGACGGGCGGCTGCATCTGAAATACGACCGGCGGGGCGGTCAGCGCCCCTGGGGCGAGACGCTGACCGTGTCGCAACAGGGCGGTTACTTGAAGCCCGGCGAAACCATCGAGATTACCATCGGCGAGACCAGCGGCGGCTCGCCGGGGGTGCTGATGCCGACCTTCGCCGACATGGGGCGGGTGTTCCGCATCTTCGTCGACGCACAGGCCACCGGGGTCTTCGTGCCGATCCCCGGCCCGCTGCTCTCGGTCAGGGTGATCGGTGGGCCCGCACATCGCCACCTCGCGGTGCTGCCCACACTGCGCCGACCGGGCGAGAGCTTCACGCTCGGGATCAAGGCCGAGGACATCTGGGGCAACCCGACCGGACAGGGACCGCGGCGCTTCCGCCTGTCGGCCAGCTTGCTGGTCGAGGGCCTGCCCGAAGTCATCGATTTCGCTCCAGCCGAGGGCGCCATAACGCTCGAAGGCCTGAGCTGCCGCGACGAGGGCACACTGGTCGTGACCCTCACCGACGAGACGGGCGGAACAGTGGTCTCCGGCCCGCTGGTCATCCGCCGCTCGGAGATCGCCCACTACTGGGGGGACCTGCATGCGCAGACCGGCGAGACCCAGGGCAACAACTCGATGGAGTATTACCTCGACTTCGCCCGCAACAAAGCGTTCTTGGATGTGACCAGCCACCAGGCCAATGACTTCCAGGTCAATGCCGCCTTTTGGGCGCATCTGAACACACTGACCGCAGCGGCAGACGAACCCGGCCGCTTCACCGTGCTACCCGGCTACGAATGGTCTGGGAACACCGCTGTCGGAGGAGATCACAACGTCTTCTATCGCCACGAGGGGGCGTCGATCTATCGTTGCTCGCACGCGCTAGTCGGCGATCGCAGCGACGAGGCGAACGATGCCCACGACCTCCACGCCCTTTACGCCAAACTTGAGGCGGAACCGGTCGAGGCCGTGATGTATGCCCATGTCGGCGGCCGCTACGCGGATATCCACTACGCCCACAACGCCGCACTCGAGGCCGCGGTCGAGGTGCATTCCGCCTGGGGAACCTTCGAATGGATCTTGACCGACGGCTTCCCCCTGCGGCGGCGGGTCGGAGTGGTCTGCAACAGTGACGACCACAAGAGCCGCCCCGGCGCCAGCTTCCCCGGTGCCTCGGTCTTCGGGGCCTATGGCGGGCTGACCTGTTTCGTCATGGAACGGAACGACCGCGACAGCGTCTTCGACGCGATCCGGAGCCGCCACACCTACGGCACCAGCGGCCCGCGCGTGTTTATCGACGTCGATTGCACGCTGCCCGAAGGCGGGATGCTCTTTGATCGCGATCCGCTCACCCTCGCAGGCGCCACAGCCACTGCTGTGAGCAACTGCACGATGGGCGACATCGTTCACGCCAATGGCAGCAACGCGCGGGTCAGTGTCGACATCCGTTCCCCCGTTGGGATCGAAAGCGTCGAAATCCGTGACGGCAGCAACGTTCTGGTCAGGCAACGGACCTATTCCGAGGCCGATCTCGGCCGGCGCGTGAGGGTGCTGTGGTCCGGGGCCGAATACCGCGGGCGTGGACGCGACACCCGGTGGCGCGGGCGCGCGGAATTCGAGGGGGCTGTGATCCGCCGTTTCGAAGCCATCAACCGGCTCAATCCCGAGATGCGGCTCGACCAGGTAGGGTCCCGCTCGGTCATCTGGAACTGCGTCACGACCGGAAACATGATGGGTTTCGACGCTTGGCTGTCCGAAGCTGCCGGTTCGCTGGAAATCACCACGAGCCTTGGCGGGATCTCGATCGACCTCGCCGAAGCCGGTGTCGAGCCGCAGGTGATGGCGGCCGGCGGACTGAAGCGGCAACTGACGGTCCAGCGCCTTCCCGACGCCCCGCTGCCGAGAGAGCTACGGCTCGAAGCCGACGTCGCCATCGCCGCGGCAGGCGACACGCCGGTCTGGCTTTGCGTGACCTTCGAGGACGGCAATCAAGCCTGGACCAGCCCCATTTATCTCCATCGAGACTGAGACGCCCACGGGCTGTCCTCCCTCAGACAACTGGAGCCACAAATGCTCACTGCTGACCGTCTGTCGGGCATACTGCCCGCCCTTACCACGCCCGTTGGTCAGGATGACCGGGTGGACGCGGGTGCCGTCCGGGCGCATTTCGCCTGGTTATTCGAGCATGGCATCGACGGGGTCCTGCCGCTCGGGGGGACCGGCGAATACGGGGCTTTGTCGCAGGGCGAGAGGCGCCGCATGGTTTCGCTCTGCGCCGAAGAGATGTCCGGCAAGGGCCCGGTCATCGCCGGGGTGCTGGATCCCGGCTATCATGATGCCCTCCAGTCCGCCAAGGACTTCGCGGCAGAGGGCGCCGACGCCGTGCTGCTGGTGACGCCCTATTATACCAACCCGACCCAGGCCGGCATCCGCGACTATTACCTGCGTTTCGCGGACGAGTCCCCTGTTCCGGTTCTTGTCTACGAGATCCCCTACCGGACACGGATCGCCATCGAGCCTAAGGTGCTGCATGAGCTGTCGCGGCATCATCGGATCATCGGCATGAAGGCCTGCAATACCGACATGTACCATTTCCTTCAGGTGGTAGCGGGGGTCGCGCCCGATTTCGCCGTGCTGAGCGGAGAGGACATCCTTTTCCCGCTGCAAATCGCGGCGGGCGCGCGCGGTGGGATCATTGTGACGGCCAATCTGGTGCCGGGGTTGTGGCGCGAGGTCTACGATGCGGCCCGGTCCGGTGACCTGAGCAACGCGCTTCTGCGGCACAGGAGACTGATGCCGCTCATTAACATGGCCTTCGCCGAAACGAACCCGGGGCCGATGAAGGCCGTCATGGACCTGATCGGCGTGAATGCGCCGCGCCCGCTCGCGCCGCTCGTCACCCCCGATCCAGAACTCGTCTCCAGCCTCCGCACCGAGCTGGCGGCACTGCTCAAGGCTTGAGCCGGCCGTTGAGATTTCGATCGGCGGGCGGTTACTTCCCGCCGCCATATTTGCGGCTGGTCACCTTTCGCCGGGGCTTTGCCGTCCGGCGGTTGGGCGCGGTGAGCCAGCGCAGATCGGCTGCCTCGTCGAGCTCCTCCCGCGCAGCGAGATCGCCATCCTCTGCCAGCAGCAGGACGCAGTCGCCGCGATGCACCCAGCCGGCCTCGCGCGTCCCGATCACGACGCCATCCGCAGCCAGCCTGAGGGCGACGGGCTCGGCCATCGGCCGGGTCAGATCGTGGATGTAACCGGCCAGATCGCCGGCGTTGGCTTCATCCCCCAGCCGGGCGATCGGCTCGAAGATGCCGTCCGACATCGCATGGACGAAATCGTGATCGCGATGCGCCAACAGAAGTCGCGGCGCGACCGCGGCCTGAGATGTCTCGACGATCCCTGCCCAGGCAAGAACGCTGTCGAAACCACGCAGGATCTCACCCATCGCGTCATCGAGCGGCGCTTGCACGCCGATCCGCGTGGCGCCGCTGCGCCGCGCCGCCCCGGAGGTGCTGCGGTAGTCGAAGCTGCGGAAGCGGACGATGTTGGTTGCGTTGAAGGCGCGTGCCAGGGCGAGGCGCCGCCGCTGCACATCCGGATCAGCGTCATCGATAAGGGTAGCGCAGGACAGGTAACGCATCGTTCGGCCGGTGCTATGCAGATCGATGACCAGGTCGCACTCAGGCATGAGATGCCGTTCGATATACTCTGCAATCGCGCTGGTTGGAGACCCGAAGAGATCTCCGGGGAAGGACTTGTTCAGGCTCTGGCCGTCCACGGGGGAATTGCGCGTCCCCGCATGCCCGGCGAGAACGTTTGCCATCGTCATCGCGATCACCCGGCCTTTCATGGCTTCAGGATCGAGTGACCGAACGATACGGGCAGCGGCAATCTGCGCCTCCATTTCGTCACCCGCGACCCCCGCCAGCAGCAGGACTGTCGGGCCGACGCTGCCCCCCACGATCGCGAGCGGAACCGGCAGGAACCCGTAGGAGGACTGGTTGGACGCGTAGGGAATCTTCACGAAGCCCGCGTGCGTGCCGCTGGTCGGGAGAGGATCGGAGAGGCCGAAAAGTACATCTGCTGTTGCTGCGGTCACTGCGTCATCACTCCATGCCGGCAGGCCCATGAACGTCTCCGGATTGCGAGCGAAAGATAGAGGCATTTTGACGGATATGACAATAAAGTGGTCAGAATGACGGTTCTCATGCACTCGCTCTGACGGTATAAATCGCCGGAACACGCGAAGCCGCCCTATAACCGACCTTTCCTGCGGGATTTTGATGGCGAGAGACACCAGCGCGACCGACCGCCGCCTGCTTGCGCTTTTGCAGATGAATGCGCGGGAATCCGTGGCCGCGCTCGCGCGTAAGCTGGGGATAGCCCGCACCACGGTTCAGGAGCGAATCTCGCGAATGGAGCGCGACGGCATCATCGCCGGATACTCCGTACAGATGCGGCGTGATCCGTTCGATTTGTTCGCCGAGGCGTTGGCTCTTGTGACCGTTACCAACCGCAAGACCAAGTCCGTGACCGATCAGTTGCGCCAATTGCCTGAAATCGTGCAATGCCAGGTCGTGAGCGGCGACTTCGAGCTCGTCTGCCGGCTTCGGGTCGCGCATCTTGAAGATGTTCACCCGGTCCTCGAGGAGATCGAGGAGATCCCGGGCGTTGAACGCGTCCGCTCGATCATGGTTCTGCGGACCGCCTTCGACCATACCCAGAACCTCAGCGGACCGACCTCCGCTGCCGCGCTGGATCGCGGCGAACTGGGCTGACTCCACGCTCCACCGTCTCGCCACACGTCGACAGCGTACAATCGCGCGGTATCACCTTGCGCTATTCGAATTGCTCGTCACTTAGATCAGAAAATACGTCGATATGACGGATAGCGCGGCAAGCCCCGCGCTATACCCGCTATTTCCCGTCAATCCTCTGCCGCATAAGCGGTAGTGTAATTGACGGAGAGCATGATGCAGGACCGGGATGGAGCAGGACGTGAAGTCACGGTGATCGGAGCGGGCATAATCGGGGTTTGCTGTGCGCTCTGGCTGCAGCGCGCGGGCTTTGACGTGACAATCGTCGACAAGAACGAACCCGGCAACGGCACCTCCTTCGGCAACACAGCGATGATCACGCCAAGTCAGGTCGTTCCCCAATCCATGCCCGGGCTGTGGAAGGACCTCCCACGCTGGCTGATGAGCAGCCGGAGCCCTCTTAAAATTCGGCCGGGTTACCTGCCGATCATCGCGCCATGGCTTTGGGAGTTTCACAGGGCAGCGACGGTCGAGAATGCCATCCGAGTCCATCGCTCTCTCCGCGCCCTCCATGGCGGAACGTTCAACCTTTACGCGGAGCTTTCGCGCAGCACCCCGGCGGAGCACTTCTTCGAGATGTGCGGGCACATGCACCTGACCGTACAGGGAGCCAAATCGCGAAGCTCGGAACTCGCTGGCCTCATGCGCGAGGCGGCCGGCGTCGTGATCGAGCCGCTGTCCCAGGACGACATCCGAGCGCTGGAACCCAGGCTCGCACCGATCTTCAAGAGCGGGCTCCTGATGCCGGGCAGCGGCCGGTGCCGAAACCCGCACCGGCTTGTGCAGATCTTTGCCCAGGAAGCCGTCCGCAATGGAGCGCGTTTCATCAAAGCGGATGTCAACGGGATCTCGGTGGAGAACGGGCGCTGCGTATCGATCGACATCAATGGCACCAGGACCCCGGTTCAGCGCATTGTCGTGGCCGCCGGAATGGGATCCCGCGCCCTGACGGGCAAATTGGGGATCAAGGTTCCGCTCGATACCGAGCGCGGATATCACGTGACTGTCCCCGATCCCGGTTTCCGGCCGGGACGACAGGTGATCGTGCGGGAATGGGGGATCGGCGTCGGCCCGATCGATGATGCGCTGCGCGGCGCCGGAACCGTCGAGTTCTGCAGCGTCAACGCTAAGCCAAACTGGAAACGTGCCAACAACCTCTTGAAGCGCATGAAGGAAATCTACCCTTCGGTGAACACCGAAGGCGCGACTTTGTGGAAGGGGGATCGGCCGAGTATCTCGGATGGTCTACCGGTTCTCGGACGGCCCGCGCGTTACCAGAACGTATATTGCGCGTTCGGAAACGCGCAGCACGGCATGACTGCGGGGCCGATGATGGGCAAGCTCGTTGCCGAGATCGTCTCTGGACAGGCCACCTCAATCGACGTCGCTCCGCTCAGCCCCGATCGCTTCTAGTCGCTGCTTTCAGCGCGACGCGGACGCGGCTCATCGCCCCGTTCCGCGACGCATCTGTATTTCCGCCGTCGACCGGCGGTCTCGATCAACGGATATCGCCGCTTTCGGCGACCTTCCCAAACGGGGGACGGCGCTATGTCATCTGAAATTCGCTACCTGTCGGCGCCCGTCCTCGAGGAACTGACTCCCACTGCGGACGAGGCCATCGCCGCGATCGACCAGTTTTATACCCTGAAGGCCCGCGGCCAGGTCTGCCTCCAGCCGAAGCTCACCCTAACACTGGGGCCGGACCATCTGTTCCAGTCGCTCTGCTGCGCCGCGACCGAGCCGGCCTTCGCGATTTGCAAGTGGATCGGGGTACAAGGCAGGAACGCCTCTTCCGGGCTGCCCAATGTCAACGGTCTCGCCATTCTGAGCGACGCTGAGACCGGGCTGCCCTGCGCACTCATCGACGCGGCCGGACTGACCGCAGTCCGAACCGCGGCGACATCGCTCTATGCCGCGCGCCACCTCGCCCAGGCCGACGCCCGCAGCATTGCCTTCGTCGGCACGGGGGTTCAGGCGCAATCCCACCTCACCCTCTTTGCCCAGGCTTTCCCGAAGCTTCGCGAGGTGCGTATCCTCTCTGGTCACCGCGGAGGCGAGGCGCTTGCCGGCAAGGCCGAGGCGATAGGCCTGCAGCCGGTTCTGCTGGATCAAGGCCGGCCCGTGCTCGACGGGGCCGACATCGTGATCTCGAGCGTCCCAGCGCGCGGGGGCCCGCCGTTTCTCGACGTCGACTGGCTGAAACCGGACTGCTTCGTCAGCGCCGTCGATCTCGCGCGAAGCTGGTATCCGGCATCGCTATCGCATTTCGAGCTGTTGGCGACCGACGATCATGGCAACAGCGCCGAACAGCAGGCGCAGGAGATCATGCCCCAGATCGGACAATTCCACGTGGATCTCTCGGAGCTTGCCAGCGGACAGTTTGTCGGCACCGCGCGAGGCGGCCAGCGCTCGGCGTTCATCTTCTCGGGCTTTGCCCTGTCGGACCTGGCGCTCTCGGTCTTCTTTTTCGATCTCGATCGGAAGCGGAACGCGGGCAGGCCCCTTTCATCCACCCTGTACCCGGATCGCTGAAGGGCGGTCGGACGCCACGACCCAAGGAGGCAACATGCTCAAACGATTTCACACAGGCGATCTGGTCAGCCGGATGGTTACCCACAATGGCGTTGTCCATCTCAGTGGCCTGACCTCGCGGGACACGAAGAAGGGGCTGGCGGACCAGACGCGTGAGGTCCTGGAGCGGATCGAGGAGGCCCTTGCAGAGGCCGGCTCAGACAAGAGCCGCATCCTGACCGCGACGATCTGGTTGGCCGATTTCAAGGACAAGGAAGAGATGAACGCGATCTGGCGCAACTGGCTGCCCGCTGGCGCGGCACCTGCGCGGGCAGCGATGCAGGTAGAGCTGGGCAAGGGGATCCTTATCGAAATCATGGTCCAGGCGGCCTGCGACTAAGTCTGCGATCGGCGCCATCCGCCCCGAACCGCGGCACACGGGATCTCGGGGGCCGGCCATTCGTTGTCCTTTTTGGCAGGCCTCAAGGGGCGTGCCGATCGGCGCGCGCGACGAAGCGGCGGGATACGGATGTAGCGCTTCGCAGGCACCTCCGGGGCGGGTGGCTGCATTTATCGTAATTTGGAGGGACATTTGGAAAGACTGGGATTTATCGGCCTCGGCATCATGGGTCGGCCCATGGCAGAGCGCCTGATCGAGGCTGGCCACACAGTGGCCTTGTATTCGCGCAGTTGTGTTCCTGAGGCCCTGTTGGCGGCGGGAGGCCATGCCTGCTCGACCCCAAGGGAGGTGGCGGCCGCTTCCGACGTCGTCTTCGTGATGGTGCCGGACACGCCCGATGTCGAAAAGGTCCTCTTCAGCCCCGATGGGGTGGCTAAAGGATTGGTCCCGGGCTCGATCGTGATCGACATGAGTTCGATCTCTCCGCTCGCGACGAAAGACCTCGCGCACAGGATCAACGATCTCGGCTGCGACTATATCGACGCCCCCGTCTCCGGCGGGGAGGTCGGCGCAAAGGCGGGCACGCTTTCGATCATGTGTGGCGGCCCGACGGCGGCATTCGAGCGGGTGAAACCCCTGCTCGACCTGCTCGGACGCAACATCACCCTCGTCGGCGGCAATGGCGACGGGCAGACCTGCAAGGTTGCAAACCAGATCATCGTCGCGCTCTGCATAGAGGCGGTGGCGGAAGGACTGCTTTACGCGAAGAAGGCTGGTGCGGATCCCGCGATGGTCCGAAGCGCGCTGTTGGGAGGCTTCGCCTCGTCGAAGGTTCTCGAAGTCCACGGGGAACGGATGATCTCCGGGAACTTCGCGCCCGGCTTCCGGATCAAGCTTCACCAGAAGGATCTTCGGAATGCCCTCGACAACGCGGAGGCCCTCGCACTGGACCTGCCCCATCTCACCAGCGTGATGGCACTCTTCAACGCCTGCGCTGCACAACACGGCAGCGACCTCGACCATTCCGCGCTGTTTCTCGAACTTGAGGGCCGGGTGAGGCCATCCATCGCATGAACCTCGGCCTCGGCAGCGGGGCCACGTTGGCAAGCGAGGCGATCCAACGGGCTCGCATCTGCGTGGCCCGGGTCGTCCCCAAACCCCAGGTCTGCTCCAAACTCTGAACGCGAGCCCACTCAACGGCTTATTCGCCATGACATGAAGGAACTGTCCCGGTGACCGTAAAGATCGTCGCCCTGCTCACCGCACGCCCGGGCCAAGCCCCGGCGCTTGAGGAGCTTCTCATTGGTATGGCGCCGGCGTGCCGCGCCGAGCCCGGCAATCTCGCCTGGGAGATCTGGCGCGACAGGGCCCAGCCAGGGCGCTTCGTGCTGAACGAGCTTTACCGCGATGACTCGGGCGTGGTGGCACATCGCCAAACCCCGCATTTCCAGGCCTACCTCGCCCGCATCGGCCAACTGGCAGAACGCGAGTCGCTCGTTCTGGACCCCGTGGGGTCGGAAATGCCGGGCGACGGATACGCGGGTTGATGGCAGAGTTCGTCTGAGGATGGCCCCGACCGATCGAGAGATCCTGACGCAGCTCTTCCACGCCGCCGTCGCCGCCGCCGATCCCGAGACGGCCCTTTCCCCGCACCTACCCTCGCCGCCGAGAGGCCGCACTGTGATAGTCGGCGTGGGAAAACTGAATGTACTGTCAGTCGGCCGGACTCTATGCGACCGACCTGTTCATAGGCTCGACCCTGCAGATCGACCTTCATGGCAACTCCTCGACCTTCAGGCACAGTCGCCGCGGCGCCCGACAGAACCGGAGGACATGATGACCAAAATAATCCGCGCCGCGCTTGCAGTTTCCACGATCTTTGCTACCGGGCTCGGCAGCAGCGTCGCCGCGGAGACCGCAATGCTCGCCGCCCTCACTGGCGGCGACACGCTCACTATGATCGACACCACTACCTTGAAGGCCAGCAAGCCGATAAAGATCACCGGCATTGCCGGCAAGATCGCCGGCATCGATGTCAGACCGGCTGACGGGATGCTCTACGCAGATGGTCTGCGATCATTCTGATTGCGGGCAACTCTGCCACACGGCGCGGATGCCAGATGGGTGATTGAAAAAGGCCCGGTTGGCCACGGCTGCAAGCTGCAGTTGACGACAGACGTGAGAGCAGATCTAAAAGCTCTATGAGCACCAACTCAGTCTCTGCGGGCGAATGAGATCCTGCGGAGGGCAAGTCGCAGGTCAGCCGTTCGGGGACAATAGCTGTCTGAAATGCGCCTTGCGATACGCGATGCCCGTTCTTCCTGACATTTGCAACACAACCGACCTTCATAGAATCGGGTCCGACTGAATAGATCGGCCACCACAGAATATTTCCGCAAGTCTATGACTCGCCGGCCGAAATTTTTGCGAGCGGCGCCACGACTGAGTCTCATTCGCCTACGCCATGTGCCGATCGCGTGCGATACGGTGTCATAGCTAGCCCCGTAAACTTGATCCGAACGCGTTCGATGGATGCGGTGCTCAGACCATCGCTCGCGCCAAGGTGACACTATGGATCCAATGTGATCCAGAAAACGTCCGCGGGCTCCTCGCTGACGGAGGCCACGGCGTGGCCCATCTGGCTGTCGATATAGATAACGTCTCCAACTTCTAAAACGACCGGCGCATAGTGCTCTGTGTAGAATTCGACAGATCCATTCAAGACGATCAGACACTCCTCGCCTGTATGGCGAACGTATCCCCCCGCCTCCGCAAGCGACCGCGCTTTTATTTTTGCCATGAAAGGAAGCATCTTTTTGGTAGAGAGCTCCTCGCAAGACCGGCGGATGACGTAGCCGTCCGTTTCGAGTACGGAACCCTCGCCGGCTCGGGTCACTGTGCGACGGGCGGCGGGCGAGCTGGCGGGCGTCTCGCCTAGAAACTCGCCAACCGACATTCCGAAGCCCTTTGCTAGCCTCTGGATGACGTCGTAGCTCGGCGACGCTTTCTCGTTTTCCAATTTCGAAAGCGCCGATCGCGACACGCCTGAGCACTCGGCCAGGTCACTGAGCGTGAAGTTCCGGCTGTGTCGAAGGGCCTTGACCCGCGCGCCAATTTTCAAGGCCGGCTCGGCTGGCGCGGATTGCGCCGGAGCCGCCAGTTTAAGCAAATTGGTCATCAGGCAATTCCTCGCAACCTCGGGTCTGTCATATCACGCAATGCATCTCCAATAAGGTTGAGTGACAAGACGGTAAAGAATATGGCCAGTCCCGGGAATATGGAAACCCAGGGTGCCAATTCAACGAACACCCGGCCCTGGTCAAGCATGGCTCCCCACGAGGGCCACGGAGGTTGAACGCCCAAACCGAGGAAGCTGAGAGAGGATTCAGCGAGAATCGCGGTAGCGAAATTGAGGCTCAACTGAATGATCAGCACGCCCCCAACATTAACAAGGATATGACGCAGGATGATGAGCGGTGGTCGGACGCCTATCGAGCGTGCCGCCATCACGTAGTCCATCTCCACGATCATCAATGCCTGGCTGCGGACCACACGCGCGAAACGCGGGATATAGGTGATGCCGATGGCAATCATGGCGTTGACCATACCGGGGCCCAGGATTGCGACGATAAAAATGGCCAGCAGCACAGGCGGAAACGAGAACAGCACATCGATCGCGCGCATGATCGCATTGTCGGCGCGTTTGTAGTAGGCAGCAACGATGCCGATTGGCACGCCAAAAATAAAGGATATCCCGACCGACACCGTCGCGACCATCAGTGAAGTTTGCGCGCCATAGATCACCCTACTGAGTATGTCGCGACCCAGATGGTCGGTACCGAAAAGGAAGGCCCCGCCCGGCGGCGCCAGGCGCGAACGCGCGAACATCTGGTCGGGCGCGAAGGGGGCAATGACTGGTGCCAGCAGAGCGCAAAGCGCAATGATGAGCAGCATTCCGACACTGATGGCGAGCATACCGCGTCGGCGAGCGAGCGTGAAAATCCTCATGCGACTTTCACCCGAGGATCGAGCAGCCGGTACACGAGATCGGTCAGCAAGTTGATCATGACAAAGATGAAGGCGATCACCAGCGTGATGCCCTGTACCATGGTGTAATCGCGCTCGCCGATGGCGGTGACGAGCAATCGGCCAAGACCCGGCAACGCAAAAACCCTCTCCAGAACAATCGATCCGCCTATTAGTACGCCGATCTGGATGGTTATTACCGTCACCACGGGGATGAGGCCGTTCTTGAGAACATGACGCCTCAAGATTGCCGGCTCACGCACGCCTTTGGCGCGTGCCGTACGAACGTAGTCCTGCTGCATGACCTCGAGCACGCTTGTGCGCGTCATGCGCATCACCGCAGCCCCGAGGGCAAGCCCCAGGGCGAGCGCAGGCAGTACCATGATGCTGAGGTTACGGACCGGATCCTCGAGGAAGGGGACGTAGCCGACGATTCGCATCCCTGGCAGATAGAAGCCGACGCCAATGAGAAAGAGGCTTCCCAACCAGAAATTTGGTATCGACAAGCCGATCAGCCCGATCGGTTGGATCAGCCAGTCGACGAAAGTGCCGCGAAACCGAGCCGCAAGGACGCCGAGCGTGATGCCCATGAACGAGCCGAGAAGCGTTCCGAGCAAAACGAGTTCGAGAGTTACCGGCAGCGCACGGGCAATTTCGGATCCCACTGGAATGCCGGAGCGCAAGGACGTACCGAATTGCCCGGTCAGAATCCCCCCCAACCAAGACAAGTACTGGGTATACCAAGCCCTATCCAGGCCCAGCATGCGACGCAATTCAGCTCGTCGCTCAGGACTGCCAGATTCGGCTTGGAACATCATGTCAACGGCGTCGCTTGGGATCAACCGGACGGCCGCGAAGATGATGAGCGACACCACCACCATCACCAGAGCCGTCCAGGTGAGCTTACGCAAAACGTAAGTGAACATCAGACCTCACCGATGAGGAGGCGTCCCTGGCGGGCATGCCGTACAGGATCACTTGCAAGCTTTCTTCAACCAGATGTCCGCCAGATAGTTACGGCCGCCATCAGGCATGCCGACATAGCCCTGGACGCCATCCTTCATCGCGAATTGTTCGGTCTCATTGGCAATATAGATGATGGCGCTCGTTTCAGCCATCTTGAGCTGCAGTTCGTCGTAGATCTTCTTGCGCGCCGTGGGATCGGACGTCGACATTCCCGCCTCGGCGAGGCGATCGATTTCGGGGTTCTTGAGCCGGCTCGCATTGCCCGGCGAGCTCGAATGCAAACGTTCGAAAGTATAAAAGTATGGATCGGAACGTCCGGCATACGTCATCGTTATGCTCTTGAAGGTCCCCTTGCTCCAATGATCAAGCAAGACGCCCCATTCGATAACCTGGATATCGAGCTTGACGCCGATCTTGGCCAGTTGCTGCTGCAGAACCTCTGCAACCGGTATATGCGATTTATACTGGGGTGCAGCGTATGTGGTAAGCGTGAAACCATTGGAAAGTCCCGCCTCGGCGAGAAGCTGCTTGGCCTTCTCGATATTTGGGGCATCGCTATAGAAGGGGACACTGGCGACTGGAAGCGCCCAGGCCGCCAATCCCGCGGGAAATGGTCCGGATACCTCGCCAAATCCCCCAAGGGCGAGATCGACAACCTCCTGGCGATCCATCGCCAGGCTGAGCGCCTGCCGCACGCGTGGGTCGTTCAGAGGCGGATCCTGCACGTTGAGTACAAGGACGCTGCGGCGAAGCAGCGGAACGACTTCCGATTTTACGGTCTTGTCGCTCTCCAGAATCCTGAGGCTGAGAGGGTCGGTAATTTGCGTGAAGTCGACTTCGCCGGTGCGCAAGGCCGCTACGCGCGTGACCTCGTCCGGGATTACCTTGATGACAAGACGATCGAGGTAAGGCTTTCCGCTATCATAGTAGTCGGGATTTCGCTCAAGCGTCAGACTGGTGCCCGGTCGGTATTCGACGAATTTGAATGCCCCCGTGCCGACCATCACTTTTTGCAGATCGCCGTTCTGTTCAACAGCCTCTTTCGGGACGATCGCCGCCTTCGTGGTGGCAAGCACCGACAGGAAAGGTGCGAAAGGTCGCTTCAGAGTGAAGACGACAGTACGGGGATCCGGATTCTCGATCGATTTGATATCGGAGAAACGAGCACTGAACGCGCCTTTTGCTCCAAGAATTCGGTTAAAACTATAAACCACATCATCGGAAGTGACGGGGCGCCCGTTATGAAATTTTACGCCGTCACGGAGCGTAAACGTATAGACCAGTCCGTCGTCGCTGACCTTCCAGGCGGTCGCGATATCCGGCTCCACGGCCATGGCATTGTTGACCTTCAGAAGGCCCGAATAGACCATCTGAAACATCAGCTCGGAATTCAGCGCCGTTGAGATATGAGGGTCTAGCCCGACAGCGTCCGCCGAATAGCCAACGCTGAGCATGCCACCCTTGCAGGCCTCCTGAGCCATAGCGTGGCCGGCGGCGAACAGGGCTACGGGTACGGCGGTCGCGAACAGGAGCCGGTGCAAGGCACGGGGGATGATGAAAGGCTGCATGGTGTGTCCGTCCTCTCGAAAGATCGTGTATCGGATTCGGATTAATCAGGCCCGGAAGCCGATGCGCGCCACGCGCTCACCCTCGTTCATCGCGCCGTAGAACGAACGCGTTACGAGGTAACCATCGACAGGACTGATCGCCGTACCACGCGTACGCCCGAAGACGTCGATAAAGCGCACCAGTGGCTGGCCCTTCTCCAGTCTCTGACCGGGCTCCACCAAATAGTCGCAGATCCCAGCCACATCCGCCCTCACATCGGCGATGCCATCGACGATGATCTGCTCCGAAGTCGTGACCTGGACATCGGCAATCATGCCCATCGCCACCAGGACATTGAGGGCCCCCTGCGTGCCGATGGCGCTGTGATGGGCCTCCGCCGGGATCGCCGTGCCCAATTCGCATCCGAAAGCCGGAATGCCCCGTTCGACCGCCACCATGTGCAACATGTTCGCGAGCGCGTAGACGCCGGCGACGCCTCCCGCCTGGATCATGATCCCCGCGTTGAAGGCATTGGCAGCCTCCACCGAACGCCGAACGACCTCCGCGTCGCCGATAGTGGAGACGAAGGTATGCGGAGGACAATAGCTTCCCGTTGACCCTGTATGGTAGTCAACGACCATGTCGCAGTGAGCTGCCTCGACAATATCGGCGAGGATGGTGTGTGCGGTTCGACTTGCGATGTCTCCGGTCGCCGATCCGGGAAACACGCGGTGCATGTTCTGACTGTCGAGCTGGTTTACGGTCACGAGGCGCTGGCGTGACCGGAAAGTCAGGGGGTTCTGCACCGGCACGCCGACGACGCGTCCTGTGAGCTTCGTCGGATCGATCGCATTCATCGCGTCGATGACCGCGCGAATGCCGTTGATCTCGTCACCATGCGAGCCCGCGCCCAGAAAAACCGTAGGCCCCGGCTGTGTGCCATTGGCAAGAATCAACGGGATGCGTACGTGCGTGCCGTCGGCAAGCTCCACACTATCCAGATACCCCTTGGCAAGAGTACCGGGTGCCGCCGTGATGCCTGCTACCTCGAATATCGTTTGGGATGCCATTTATCTGTCCTCAAGTCCCGCGCAGGAAAGGCCCGCGGCATCGGCGCGCATGGCGCATTTCCGTCACGGGCGCTGGCGCCACGTGGCTAAGAGCGTTCTTGGGCGCGCTACGCTGCGGTTTTGGTCGATCGCCCGATCCGTACGAGGCGCTCGCCTTGATTGATCGAACCCCAATAAGTGCAGGTAACGACCCGGCCGGTGATCGGGCTTGCAATTTCCTCGACGACATCGCCGAAGACGTTGATTACACGTGCGACGGCCTGCCCTTCCTGGACTGGATCGCCGGGAGAAACGAGGTAGTCGCAGATCCCCCCTCGCTCCGCTCGCAACTCGAATATCTCGTCAAGGATAACCTGACCGGAGGTATCAGGCGGCGGAGCTTCAATCATGCCAAGATGGGCGAGCACGTTCATGATACCATCCGCGCCGACCGTGCTGTGCTTGTCTTCGGCGGGCAATGCCGTGCCAAGTTCGCATCCGATGGCTGGAATACCTTGTTCAATGGCTACCATGTGCAGCATATTGCCGAGCGCATAGACACCAGCCTTTCCACCCGCCTGGATCGTCAGCGGCGCGTTGAAGGCGCGCGCACCCGCCAGGGATTTCTCAACGGCGTCTTGCGGGCCGATTGTGGAAACGAATACGAGAGGCGGATAGTAGCTTCCAGTCGAGCCTGTATGGCAATCGATGACGAAGCTGGCACCAGCTGCCTTGATGATCTTTTCGAGAATTAAATTGCACAGGCGGGCCGACGTGTCCCCGCCCGCACTGCCGGGAAAGCAGCGGTGCATGTTTTGACTGTCGAGTTGATTGAGGGTGACCAAGCGAAAACGAGCGCGATAGGCGATTGGATTCTGGACGGGCACGGCGACGACCCGCCCGGCGAGCCTGGAAGGATCTATGCGGCTGACGGCCTCCACAACGGCGCGCACGCCGTTGATCTCATCTCCATGGGCACCGGCGCCAATGAAAACGGTGGGTCCCGGCTTCGCTCCGTTCACGAGATGCACCGGCAAGCCGGCATCCGTGCCGTCCACGAGTTCGATGGCCTTGATATAGCCAAACGCAGCGCGACCGGGCTCGGCGGAAATGCCGCCCAGCGTAAACATGTCCATGACCATTCGCCCACTGGTTTCTCTTAGGAAACAATATTCCACTGGACGAAATTTCGTGCAACCCCTTTTTGCTGCCTGGTTGTCTCCGTTGAATCGGCCAAGGTCGCGATCCTTGGGCGCAGGCTTTCAGGCTGAGCTGTGAGGCAAGCACGTTCATCATCGCGTCTGGGCCAGGCAGCCTGTAGCGCCCTAGCGATCAAGCCAGCCAGTCCACCAGCGAGCAATCCAGCGCTTGATGGCCGATCACAGCATCAGCTGCTTGATGAGCCCGTCAGGCAACGTCTGGGACAATACTGCGATGGATAGCTTCTTCTCACCTCTCGAGACCGCGCACGCGGCGGGCAAGATTGATTGGGCAAGCGAGAAGGCAAGAAAACATCCGCTCCGTGGATGACCGCTTCATCGGAAACTTATAGCCGTGACCTCCAAGACACGATCATGATGATCGGGCGCATGACCTCCCAGAGAGCTCTCATCTCGGCCCGATTCGACCGACTTAACCGCTGTTACCGCATTCAGCAGCAAAGGCATCTTCCACGGCCGTGCGCAGATCGCCGCTTGAAAGAAAGTCTAAGGCAGTCATGGCGAGCGCCTTGGCGCCATCAAGTGTTGCCCGCATCCCCATATCGGTCCCGGCCCAATGAGCAAATTCCTTCGTATGAAAGGCGGTGCCTTTGGGCACAGCGGCGATCATCGGATGTATGACGGGTATGGCGTGGCTGACGTTGCCCATATCTGTGCTTGACGCCTGGTTGGGCGGCAATGTGTCTACAGCGACAAACGTGCGGCCGAGCGCCTCGGCGTTGGCCTGATAGGCATGCGCTAGCGGCCAGTTGGTAATGAGATCGAAATAGTCGATGTCTTCCCAAACGATCTCCACCGCGGCTCCGGACGCGAGCGCGCCCGATTGGAAGCATTCCTCGATGCGTTTGCGCAGAACCAGCAGGCCGCTGCGGTGTGGCGCCCGCACGACGAAATGCGCAGTAGCCAAATCAGGTACGATATTGGAAGCGCTGCCACCATGGGTAATTATCCCGTGGATGCGATGGCGCGCAGGCATGTGCTGGCGCCACGCAGCGATGGATTGGTAAGCGGCAATCAGGCCATCGAGCGCATTGATACCAGCCTCGGGCTCTGATGATGCGTGAGAAGCTTTGCCCCTATAGGTGACATGAACCCCCGCGCGGGCGATCAGTGGAAAAGTCGGCATGTCGTCGGGTGCCGGATGAACCATCATTGCACAGGCTAAGCCATCAAAGGCGCCTCGCCTCTGCATCAATACCTTGCCACCCCCACCCTCTTCGGCGGGAGCACCGAGCAAGCGGATCCGACCGGGCAGTTTTTCTCCCAGGCTTGCGAGGGCCAGCGCTGCGCCGACCGCGGCCGTGCCGATGATGTTGTGGCCGCAGGCATGACCGATGTCGGGTAAGGCGTCGTACTCGGCGACGATACCAACTATGGGCTCGCCCTTCCTGCCAAATTCGCTGACAAAGGACGTATCCAGCCCGAAGGCGGGGAAGGTGACATCCAGCCCTGCATCGGAGAGTGCTCCAGAGAGAAGCCCGCTCGCCTTCGCCTCCATGAAGCAGAGCTCCGGATTGGCGTGAATTTCTCGCGAAAGCTGCGCAAGTTTCCCCGAAATTCCATCAACGGCACTGCGGACTTCGGCCTTAAGCTCTTCGACAGTCATTTCGTTTTCCAGGCCCTGTCTGTGGACCGAACGGCGGCCCTTCTGAATTTCTGCGCGCGTCGGTAATGGCGCTTGACGATCAACGATATATACGCAAAATGATTATGTGCAAACTACACATAATGGAAATTGCACATAATGGCATGCTACCCGGCGGTCTCGCTGGCGTGGCGCAAAACGGTAGGGCTCATGTCGAGTAACCATCGCGCACGATACCGGGGATACGTCACCTTCCGGCTGGACTTGGTGTCGACGCTCGCGCGTATGGAAGCCGACAAGATCTATGAGCGCGAATGCGGGCTGGGGATCCGTCATCTGCGCGTGCTGCGACGCGTGGCTGAAAGGCCTGGCGCCTCGGTCACCGAGATCGTCGAGTCGACAATGTTCGAGCGCACCCTCGTCTCGCGCTTGATCTCCGAACTGGTGAGCAAGGCGCTGCTCGTACGCCGGATATCGCCCGTCGACGCACGCCAGTTCAACATAGACATCACGCCGGAGGGGCTCGCAAAGGCGGAATTCGCCGACGAACTTGGCGGCCAGCTTAACGAAGACCTGCTGTCCAGCCTCGATGCGGGCGAGCGCATCGTGTTCGACCGTTGTCTGGAAAAACTCGTCCGATGGCAGCCGAAGGGCGTGGAGGAGGCGCGAA
Source organism: Hyphomicrobiales bacterium (assembly GCA_930633525.1). NCBI lineage: Bacteria > Pseudomonadati > Pseudomonadota > Alphaproteobacteria > Hyphomicrobiales > Hyphomicrobiales bacterium. The sequence continues at coordinate 1,439,059 of CAKNFP010000002.1, read as the reverse complement.
TTGCCGTTCCTGCGTCCACGCCTGCCGGTCGGGAGGATGCCACCCCGCTTGACGGCGCTACCAGGAAAACGGGAACCGGACGCAAAAGTCGCAAATAAAACGTCCAGAGGAGAACATGAGAATGAACAGAATCCTGTTGCGGGCCGCCGCATTGGCGATGCTTTCCTCAGCGTCTATGGCGTCCGCCTGGGCGGAGGGAACACTGACGCTCACCGTGCCTGCGATGCCGACCGGGTATCCGATTACGGCCTCGGCAGGTCTTTCGGATATTCTCGCGATTAACGTGATTGGCGAGGGCCTGACGCGTTGGACCAAGGACAAGCTCGAGGTTGAGCCGTCCCTCGCGACATCCTGGGAGACCAATGCGGATGCCACGGTCTGGACCTTCAATCTCCGTGAGGGCGTCAAGTGGCACGACGGCGCGCCGTTCACCGCGGATGACGTGAAATTCACGTTCGACCTCATCCTCAACAAGAATGTCCGCGCGGCCACCCTCGGGCAGGTCGCGACACTGACCTCGGTGGAGGTCGTGTCGCCGACACAGGTACGGATGACGTTCTCGCAACCCAACTCCTCATTGCCGGTGATGCTCGCCTACCGGATGCCGATCGTGCCGAAGCACGCGCTGGAAAGTCAGGATCCCAATCAGCCCGTGGAGTTCATCAAGAAGCCGATCGGCACGGGCGCGTTCATGTTCGCCAAAGCCGCCTCGGGCCAGGCGTGGAGCACCGTCAGGAACCCAAACTGGTGGGGCGGCAAGGTCGATCTCGATGGGGTGGATTTCCGGATCATGCCTGATGCCAACAGCGTCGTGGCGGAACTCAAAACGGCGAATGTCGATGTCGGACTCGTGCAGCCTCAGCAGATTGCCACGCTCAAGGGCAGCGGCGGTGTCGAGATCAGCGCGGTCGAACAACCCAGCATCTACTACGTCTCCCTCTTGAACAACAAGGCGCCCTTTGAAGATGTCAGGGTGCGGAAGGCGTTGAACTACGCGGTCGACAAGCAAGGCATCATCAAGGCGGTCGTCAACGGCTATGCGACACCCGCCTCCAGCATGATAGCGCCCTCGGTCGACGGCTACACCGCGGATGTGACGCAGTATCCCTACGATCCCGCGAAGGCCAAGGCCCTGCTTGCGGAAGCCGGCTGGGTCGAAAGCAACGGCAAGCTGATGAAAAACGGTCAACAGATGAAGGTGAGCATAGCCACCTCGACCGGCGTCATCGGCGGACCGCAGCTCGCTCAGATCATCCAGCAGCAGCTCGCCGATATCGGCATAGAAGCCAGCATCAATATGGTGGATTTCCGACAGCTGTGGACCGGGGTCTTCGACGGAACCTTCCAGACATCGGTGGAATACCTGAACCTCCAGCCCAGTGCTGACATCATCAACGCGCTCGGCTGCGGCGGCAGCCAGAATCGCTTCGCTTATTGCGACCCGGAACTGGACGCGATGTTCAAGACGGCAAGCGCGCTGACGGATCCTGCGGCTCGCAAGGCCGAATATGCGAAGATTCAGAAACGCATATCCGAAAACCCGCCTGGGATCTGGCTCTACTATCCGCAGGAGATCAGGGCTATTGGCGAGCGGGTCAAGGGCTTCCCCAAGAATCCGCTGCGTATGGCGACAACACGCCTGTTCGATGTGAAAGTACAGGACTAGTCGGGTTGCATGCGAGGCTGGGACGATGATTGTCTATCTGGCGAGACGGCTGACGCAGTCCGTCTTCCTGTTCTGGGTCGTAACGGTGGTCACCTTCGTGATCATCCGCATGGCCCCCGGCGGTCCGGCGATCCTCGCCAATCCTGACCTGTCCAAGGAGCAAATGCAGACCCTGACAGAAGGACTGGGCCTCGCGGACCCGCTGCATGTTCAGTATCTGCGCTGGCTCGGCGGTGTTCTGCGCGGTGACTTTGGCACATCGTTCAACGAAGGTGTTCCGGTCATGTCGCTTATTGCCGAGCGGTTGCCCAACACGCTGATGCTCGGCGCAGCGGCGCTCGTGATCGCAGTGGTGCTCGGCATGGGGCTCGGCATTCTGGCGGCCCGCAAGCGAAACAGCTGGGTCGACACCACAGCGAGCACAGTCGGCGTGCTCAACCTCTCCATACCAGCCTTCTGGCTGGGCATCGTCCTCATCTTGGTTTTCGCGGTCTATCTGAAGTGGTTGCCGGTAAGCGGCATGCCACGTGGAAGAAACTGGGGCCTCTGGCAGTTGGCGCAGCATCTGGTCCTGCCCTCTATCGTAGCGGGTGGTTTCCTCATGGCCAACGTCATGCGCTACACGCGGTCCAGCATGCTGGAAGTCTCGGAGCTTCTCTACGTCACCACGGCGCGCGCCAAGGGGATCAAGGAGCACCGCATACTGCTGATCCATATCTTGAAGAACGCCATGCTGCCGGTCATCACGGTCATCGGCCTGGGGCTACCCCAACTTTTCGCGGGCGCAGCGATCACTGAGACAGTATTTGCTTGGCCGGGCATCGGTAGTCTCGGCGTAAATGCCGCGCGCACAGGCGATTTCCCCACGATCATGGGGATCACGCTGGTCGTCTCGGCGGTGGTCATCTTGGCGAATCTGCTCACTGACCTCAGTTATACGTTTTTCGATCCACGGGTGAGGCTTTCATGACGTCCATCGATGCCTCATCCGCGGCCGGCCATGCCCCCTACGTTCAGTCATCGGCGCGCCGCACGCTGAAACGGTTTCTGCGGCATCGCAAGGGTGTGTTCGCGCTCGGCCTGCTTCTCGCCATTGCGCTGACGGTCGCGCTTGGGCCGCTGATCTACCGCGTCGATCCGACCAAGATCGACCTCATGAACACGATGGCCGGCCCCTCGGCCGGGCATCCGCTCGGCACCGACGAAAACGGCCGCGACGTCCTGGCGCGTCTGCTGGTGGGTGGTCAGGTATCCATATTGGTCGGCCTGGCCGCCATGGCCGTTTCCGTCGGGCTGGGGGTACTGCTCGGCGCCGCGGCGGGCTATTTCGGGGGCTGGACGGATCGCCTCCTCATCCAGGTCATCGACGGCATCATGGCCGTGCCGCTCTTCTTTCTCTGGTTGATCTTTCTGACCAGCGTGCCGCCCACACCGCTATCCATCGTGCTGGTGATCGGCTGCACGTCCTGGATGCCGACGGCGCGTGTCGTGAGGTCCGAGGTGTTGAAGACACGTGAACTGGAGTTTGTCGAGGCGGCGCGTGCGATCGGCTCGTCGCGCACCCGCATCCTCTTCCGCCACTGCATGCCGCAGGCGATCTCCTCGATCATCGTCTCCGCGACGCTGGCTGCGGCTTTCGCCATCATCTCGGAATCGGCGCTGAGTTTCCTCGGGATCGGCATTCAGCCGCCGCGTCCCAGCTGGGGCAACATGCTGACGGGCGCGCAGCAGTATCTCTTCTCGCAACCGGCATTGGCGCTCTATCCGGGCGTCGCCATCGTGCTCCTCGTGCTGGGTTTCAACCTCTTGGGCGATGCCATGCGCGACGTCCTCAATCCGCGCGGCTGAGCGCGGCGTCGGAGTTCATCATGATCCATTCGACACTGCCGGTCACACTGCTTACCGGCTTCCTGGGATCCGGCAAGACGACGCTGGTCAACCACATCCTCTCGGGGCACCACGGCCTAAAGATCGGGGTGATCGTCAACGAATTCGGCGAGCTCGGCATCGACGCGGCGCTGATTACCGGAGCCTCGGGCTCGGTGATCGAACTCGCCAACGGATGCGTCTGCTGCGCCACGCAAGGCGATCTCCGGCGCTCGCTCCGCGACATCGCCGCCAATCGCAATGATCTTGAGGCCTTGCTGATCGAGACCAGCGGCCTAGCCGATCCTGAACCGGTGATCGCAGAACTTCAGTCGACTGGAAGTGAAGGGATATTCCGGCTCGACGGCGTCGTGACGGTTATCGACTCGGAAAATTTCGACCAGAATCTCGATCACGCCGAGGCTGCGTTCCAGCAGATCGTCTCGGGCGATCTCCAGATCATCAACAAGGTCGATCTGGTGGCGCCGGAGGTCCCCGCGCTCATCGAGCAGGGGTTGCGGAAGCTCAATCCCGGCGCGCGTTTCATCGAGGCGGTGAAGTGCGACGTGCCGCTCGATGTCGTCCTCGGCGTCGCCCGTCCGACGTCGCCTCCGGCAAACGCCGGGCATCACGCGCACAACCAGCCAGGCGATGGCCATCATCACCATCACGGCCACGACGGCTTCGAGAGCTTGGTGCTAACGCTTGACCACGCTGTTGACCCGGAGCGCTTCGCCCGCTGGCTCGAGACGCTGCCCACGACGATCTTCCGCGCGAAAGGGTTCGTCCGCTTTGTCGGAAATGAGGTGCCCGTTGTCGTCCACGTCGTCGGCGCGCGCCGCTCGGTGGAAAGCGCGCCCGCGGGCGTCGCGACTGCAGGGGTCGCTCTCGTCGTCATTGGCCATGACCTGTCCAGGCATGAGCTCCAGGACGGGCTCGTCAACTGCGCAGCATAGCTGCGCTGCCGGACATTCTTAAGGTTTCGCAGAACAGGAGCACGCCGGATGGCGCTTGAGCAGGACCGCATCGCGGCCGACACCGTCCTCTACAATGGCAACATCATCACCATGGGAGACGGCGCGAAAGCCGTCGAGGCTGTGGCAATTCTGGGTGATCGCATCATCGCGACCGGCGGCACCAGCGCTATCCGGAAACTCGCCGGCCAATCCACCCGGATGCTCGACCTCAAAGGCGCGACGGCAATTCCAGGGATGATCGACAACCACACACACCAGCTCCTGGCCGGGCTTGACCTCGACGTGGCAGACGCCAAGGTCAATATTTCCTTCTCGCAGTCCATCAAGGAGATCAAGGACCGGATCGGCGCGGCGGTGCGGAAAGCGAAGCCCGGGGAGTGGATCGGCACATCCTGCATGTATCGCGGTGCCCTGCAGGAGGGGCGCTTTCCCACCCGGCATGACCTCGACGAAATTGCGCCGGATAATCCTGTCTACATCTTCCAGTCCGGCAAGAACATCATCGCCAACAGCAAGGCGCTGGCGCTCGCTGGCATCACCCGCGATACGCCTGACCCCCTCGGCGATCCGAACATCTCAGAGGGACATATCGTCAAGGACGAAAACGGCGAGCCAACGGGTCACCTCATCGCCGGCGCCGGCGATCTCGCCCGCAAACGATGGTGGGAGTTGCTCGGCCAGCCCCTGAAGAAATGGGACTTCCTGCATTTCGACACGGAGACCTACGTACGCGCCATCAAGGCGCAGATGAAGGAGTTCAACGCCGCCGGCATCACAGGGACGCGGGACATGGGCGTCACGCCTGAAGAGGTCGACGCTTATGTCAGCGTAGTCCAACGCGGCGAGGCAACGGTGCGCACGGATCTCATCCTGGGTCTGCCAGCCCGGTACATGTCGATTGCCGACATCGAGGAATCGCTGTCGCGGTATTTCGGGCCGAAACAGGGCGTCGGCAACGAATGGCTGCGGTTTGGAGGCCTCAAGATGGTGATCCAGAACGACGGCTGGTGGTCGTATTCCCCCGAGAAGACGCGCGCCATGCTGCTCGTCGCGAACCGTCTGGGCTGGACGTTGTCGATCCACGGCACGCGGCGCGGCGAGGATGCCGACATGGACTTCGTCATGGGGGTGCTTGAGGAGGCCAACGCCGAGCGTCAATTGGCGGGCCGTCGCTTCTCGTTCGAGCATGGCGTCGGCACGGTCGACATCGGTCACATACGCAAGCTCCGCGAATGGGGCTTCGTGATCGCGCCGAACCCCACCCTGACCTATTATGCCGCCGGCCGTTCGCTCAGGATGCACCAGGTGATGCAGAATGTTCGCATTGCCAAACGGACGACCCAGGATGCCTTCGAGCGCGCCCGAATGGAATGGGGCCTGCCGATGCGCAGCTGGATCGATGAAGGCCTCGTCGTCACGGGCGGGACCGACTGCCCGGCATGCCACTACGATCCGCAGCACCCGCTTCTCGGCTTCTACAGCGCGGTAACCCAGAACACCCTGGCTGGCGTGCTCATGCCTGACGAGCGCGTAACCCGCGAGGAGGCGCTGAGGATGTGGACGATCAATGGCGCCTACGCATCCTTCGAAGAGCACATCAAGGGCTCGATCGAAGTGGGCAAGCTGGCGGATATCGTCGTGCTCGATGGCGACCCGCTGTCCGTGCCGGAGGACAAGCTCCTCGACATCCAGGTCCTCGAAACGATCGTCGGCGGCAAGACCGTCTACGAACGCAGCCACTGACCAATCTTACGCACGGAAGGACCGCGCCATGACGCTCGAGTTTGCCCCGGACACCATTTTTACCAACGGTAAGATCGTAACGGTCGACCAGGACTTTTCGATCAAGGAAGCCGTCGCCGTCTTTGACGGCAAGATCGTCGCAACCGGCAGCACAGCCGACATCGAGGGTCTGGCTGGCCGCCGCACGGAGAAAGTCGATCTCGGCGGCCGCTGCGTCGTTCCAGGCCAGCATGACAACCACGTGCATTCGCTGCTCGCCGGCATGGACGCTCTCGGCTCAAAGGCCAAGGTGGATATTGCCAAGCTGCAGTCGATCGACGACGTTCTCGACGCGATCAGGAAGCGGGTCGAGACGACGCCCAAAGGCCAGTGGATCGGCACCTCCTGCATGTATCGCGGCGCTCTCAAGGAGGGGCGTTTCCCCAACAAGGACGATCTGGACAAGGTAGCGCCCGACCATCCTGTCTACATTTTCCAGTCCGGCAAGAATATCATTGCCAATAGCTATGCGCTGAAGATCGCCGGTATCGACGCCTCCACACCACAGCCCGTCGAGCCGGAGGGATGGATCGCCAAGCACCCAGATGGCGAGCCAACTGGACACCTTATTGCCGGGGCGGGTGACATGGCTCGCAAGGCTTGGTGGAAGGCGCTGGGGCAACCCGTAAAGAAATGGGATTTCCTTTACTTCGACCAAGAGACGCAGATCGAGGCGATACAGGCGCAGCAGGCGATCTACCACGCATGCGGTATTGTCGGTATCCGCGAGATGGGGGTATCGGTCGATGAGATGGATTCTTTTATCGAAGCAAGGCGGCGCGGCGTGCTTAAGGTGCGAAGCGATGTCATTCTCGGACTGCCTTTGCGTTACATGACGAGCGAAGACATCGGCTCTGCCCTCGACAGCTATTTCGGCCCGAAGCAGCACTTGGGCGATGCCATGCTCAAGATCGGCGGGATCAAGCTCGTGGTCGTCAATGATGGCTGGTGGGCCTATTCACCCGAAAAACTCTCTTTCCTGATCCGCGAGATTAACCGGCGCGATTGGAATATGGCTATCCATGTCAACACCGGTGGCGGCGAGGAACCGGGCGAGATGGTTCTGTCGCTTCTTGAGGAGGCGAACAAGGACAGGCCGATCAATGGCAGGAGGTTCACCTTCGAACACGGCTTCGGCCTTGCCAATCCGGATCACATCAGGCGTGCACAGGCTCTAGGCATCATCTTCGGGGCCAATCCGCTTCTCTCCTATTACGCGTCCGCACGTTCGATGCGGATGAACGAAATCATGACCCAGGTGCGCATCGCCAAGCTCGCCGAGGGAGATGCGTGGAAACGAACCGTGCGAGACTGGGGCATGCCGCTGCGTGATTGGCTCGACGCCGGGTTGATGGTGACAGGGGGCACCGACAATCCAGCGGTCGTCTACGACGTCAACCAGCCGTTTCTATGCCAATACTCGGCCCTTACCGGAAGGTCTCTAGCCGGGCAACTCATGCCGGGTCAGGAGATCTCCCGCGAAGAGATGCTGCGTATGTTCACTATCAACAATGCCTATTCACGCTGGCAGGAAGACATACTCGGCTCCATCGAGCCCGGCAAATACGCGGATATGGTGGTTCTTGACCAGGACATACTGGAATGCGACGCCGAAGCCGTGAAGGACATTCAAGTCCTCAAGACTTTTGTATCCGGCGAACTCGTTCACTCCAAATAGAACAGTACCGGGATGCGTCATCCATCCCGGACTATTCGTAACGCGAGGGAAAACTGCAAACGCGTGAATATGCAGTTTTTCCAGCGGCGCTCCATCACAAGCCGTATTCCAAAATTGGCATGCAGGCGCAATTCTAACGCTCGTCAAAATTCCCCATAGACTGTCGCGACTATGACAATGTCGAGGCAGGATAACTTGGCCTTGTCCTGTCGGGCTGCACACCGCCGTCAGTTCCTGGGCGTGTTGGTGCACGCGGATCGACAAAGCGTCGATCATCTGGATGTTGCCATCGTAAGCCGCTGAAACAGCTTCCAAAATATGCGTCCAGTGCCCGGCCTTGCGCCACCGGTTGAACTTATTCGCGCAGGTCGTGTGCGGACCATAGCGCGCCGGAATGTCGGCCCATGGCGCTCCGGTGCGCAACCGCCAGAAGATACCGTTCAGAACGCGTCGGTCATCCACCCGCGCAACCCCGCGTACCTTCGTTGGCAAAAGCGGTTCGATCACCGACTACTCGAAATCCGTCAGATCAAACCGCGCCATCTCAACCACCTAGAGGCTGTTAGAGACTGATTAAGCGTGATTTTGGAGGTTTGCGAGATGAAGCCGTCTCGCAGGATCGTATCCGTGTGACGTTTCCGATGACGAATAGGCGCTTGTGGCGCCCTATCTGGCGCTGTTGCCGGAGGATACGCCAAAGCGGAGCCATTCGCTGCGGGAAGTGTTCAACGGCCTGCGCTCTGTTGTGAAGACCGGCGCTCCCTGGCGCTGGATGCCCAACGACGTGCCGCCGTGGGAGATCGTCTACCAGCAGGCCCGGCGCTGGCTCAGAGCCGGCTGCTTCGAAGCCCTGGCTGAGGATTTGCGGGCCATCCGCGTCTTGCGGCTGGTCGAGCGGAGCAGCCGAGCGCAGCCATCATCGACAGCCGCACGCTGCGCTCGACACCGGAAAGTGGAGCGAGAGCGGCCTATGACGGCGCCAAGCCCAGGAAAGGCTCGAAATTGCACCCGGCGGTGGACACACTCGGCCATTTGCTGGCGGCGCATGTCACACCCGCCAACGCCGACGACCGGGCCGAGGTCGCCTGGATGGCCAAGGCCATCCAGGCGACCGATGACAGCGTCGAACTCGCCTTCGTCGATCAGGGCTATACCGGAGAGCGATCCGCGGCTGCCGCCGCCGAGCACGGCATCACGCCCGATGTCGTCAAGCTCTCCGAAGCCAAGCGCGGCTTCGTCCTTCTCCCGCGTCGATGGGTCGTCGAGCGCTCCTTCGCCTGGGCCACCCACTTCCGAAGGCTCGTGAAGGACTAGGAAAGATGCGCCCAGACTCTCGCCGTCCTCCACATCGTCGCCTTCGTCTGCATCATGCTCAAAAACGTCGCTAACCTCTCAATCGGTCCCTAACAGTCTCTAGGCATATTGGCCTGGATCGGCCTCTATCTCCGCAATCCTGATATACGCTGCATTCTGCCAATTACGCTCGCCAAGAACCCGCGAAGCTGATCGAATCCCTTGAAGTTGATCCCCTAGCCAGCCAACGCTTGGCTTCCAACAGGACGATTGCCGTCTGCGTAGTCAGATACCGGAGATGCGAGAGTGGCCTCGATATACCCAGATGCGAGTCGCAGTCAGCCAGGAACGGTCGCCATGTGCTCCTTGGTTTCGTTTGCGGGTAATAAAAAATCCTGCTTGGTTCTGTGGGTTCACGCTTCCCCTTGAGCAGCCTCCCGATTTGCCGCTCTCCCGGCCGCCTCAAGGCAAGAATCGGGAGGCATTTTGATCCCGCAAGTCCGATCCGTGCCGCGCCAGTGCGACCGTGAACTTGGCCATTCGGGCCTCCTCCGCTATGACGTCACCATGTGAGGTCCTTGCGATGGCAAGATTGCATGGTCCAGAAGACCATTCGCGAGCAACTCGCATTGGCTGAGCGCCATATCCGCGACGGCGAGTACCACCTCGCACGGTTGCACGAGTTGGCCGCGCTTCACTACTCACGCGGCATAGATGCTGATAGCCTTAGGGCAAAGCTCGACCATGAAGAGCGCCAACAACGCATGCGAACAATGGATCACGGTCGGCTGATCGCCATACTGGTTTGGTTCGAGAAGTCGGCCCTTGAACGGAAAGCGCGATAGCCGAGCCAGGAACCAGGACGTGGTCCGGCCCGATCCTGGAGAGATGCGCACGGCCCCGGTTCCCACAAATCAATACCCCGCGTTTCGAGGCAGGACTTCTCTTAGCTCCTTTCCGAAGTTCGCTCCAGAACAAAGTAAATGGCTAAAAGTGATTATTTTCGCTTCACATTGTGATATATACTCCGTCCGCTAAGAATATCGTATGGATTGTTTTAGATCTCTGACTGGATTTTCCGAACTCGGTTATCACGAAACCCGCACACTGCTTGAACTCAGCAACTCTCGACTCCGATCGAAGATCAATGGGTGTGCCTCTGAGGTCGGCACCTTCGCAATGACCTCGCTCCAGGATCTCAGGAAACAGGTCGCCGCAGATTGGAGCGTCTCGTCCAGATCCCGCCTTCGCCTGATTCAGGGCGATGTGCATGACGGCCTCCGACAAACCCGGGGCGGTTCAAGAGTCCTCGGCCGCAAGTTGAGATACATATGATGAAGAGCTCACACTGATATTATTTCTTTAATCGGTGATAACTTTAGTGAACTTATATCATGCGTTAACAGAAAATGCATCCACTGGAATACGGCTCATCCGCCATTGCATTATGATTATTATTCGAAATGATATTTGTTAGATAGCATCCATTAGTTTCATGAAACCAAAATGCGACTTGGGGTTTACTATGCCTGGCTATGAACCCGTGGGCGATCAAATGTTCACCGACAATACCCGGATCTGAGAATGGCTGATTGAATAGGTGCACATCCAGAATACCTCACCCAAGAATTCCAAGACGTGTTGCAGAAACGATCTCAATCGCGCGGATACGTCGGTTGGCCTCTATTAGAGACCGATCGACGGCATATTCTCAAGGATATGTCGAACGACAATCCTGGACAAGGAGCGCTTGTTGGTCGCGTCAAAGGCGGCTGCGGCGGTTGAGATACCTGCTGTGGAAGCGAAAATTCGTGGATAAGCGTTGCGACCACAGTCCCTTTTGATAAGTGCAGCTTGCCTGCCTCTCTGGACTCGTCAGATTTTAGCGTGGGGGGCCACATCATGCCGCTGCGTATGCGCGTAAAATCCGTAGGGCTCAGAATAGTCGGGTTGTCCACCGCAGTGCTCGCTTGTCCTGGCGTCGCCGCCGCGCAATCGGGCCCTTGGGATTCCACGATCTCAAACACCCACTGGTACGTGCCAGTACCGCAGCTTCTTGCTTATTCAGCGCCCGCGACGAGCTTTGCCAATCCCATCCCGACTGGTGACCAGACCCTTTGGTCACTTGGCACGTCTGTCAACGGCGTGTTTACCGGAACGAGTTCAGCGACCCTCGCCATCGGCCCGCTCACCACGCTGTCTGATTCCAATATCGAGGGGCGGGTTACGCCGTCGGGCGAGATCGCGATGGTGTTCACGCCGACGACAGGCGGCGCGACGACCATCGGGCTTGGCACCATGCAAACGCGCAATGGCGTGACGGCGATGGAAATGCAGATGATCACCGGCACGAGCCTGCTCGTGAGCCACTGGGCCTATATGCTGCCCTATGATCCGGCGAATTTCACGCCGCCTCCGCCCCTGCCGGTCCCGACCAACTCCTCCCCGCGATGGGCCTGGACAGCCGGCACACCCTGGCGGATCGTAAGCCCAGCCCTGTTCGGCACCGGCGCACCCGGCACCCTCGTCATCACCGATTACAAGAACGGCTATTTCTGGGGCCTGGGCAAAGGGCCAGCCGGCAGCCCCACGACCTATACGCTCCTTGGATCGATCACACCTGAAGGCAGGGTGCTCTTCAACACGCTCGCCGATGCGAAGCTGACGAGCCTCTATGGGGGGATCGCCGGCGATGCCTCCATGGCCGAGATGATACTCGGCTCCTACGATGCGACGGCGATCTTCACGGGTGATCTGACGTCTGTCGCCGTCGTGCGCCCCTATGGAGAGACCGCAGCGGCGATGAACAACCGCTCTGCAATGGGCGTGGCCGAAACCTTGTACGCCATAGCCAGCACCCCGGCCGGCCTGTTCGGACCCATGGCACCCACACTCGACGCGCTCAATGCGTCAAGCGGCGCGGCCCTATCGACAGCCCTCAGCCAGACCCTACCGGTGCTGTCCGGCGCCGCATCCCAGGCGACGGCCAACTCCCAACGGGTGCTCCAGCAGATTGTCATGGATCGAATTGAGGATATCGGCGAGGGAAGCGTAGCGCCCTCCCGTGCGGAGCCCGCTCATCAGCGCATCTGGATGAGGCCGTTCGGCACCTTCATGCACCAAGGCAGCCGGAGTGGGTCTCCCGGGTACCAGTCGGATGGCGGCGGCATCGTGGCCGGTATCGACGGCGCGGTGATGCCGGGCCTGTCGTTGGGTGCCTTCTTCGCTTATCTCAAGAATACCATTGACGGGAGCTGGAGCGAGGTACCCGGCACGCTCGACGTCAGCAGCTACCTGCTCGGCACCTACGGCACATATGCCCTCGGCCATGACATCTCGCTCGACCTGCGACTCGACGTCGGCCTCAACACGAACGATACGAGCCGCACGATCCAGTTCATGGGGAGCACAGCCTCGGGCGACTATAACAGCTATAGCGCACATGCCGGGTTAGGGCTGCGACGGACGATCGCGTTTGGTGACAAGGCTATAGTTACGCCATCTCTCAGGCTTGATTATCTGCAGATCAACGCGGGTGACTACGCCGAGTCCGGAGCGGGGGCACTCGATCTGCGTGTCAATTCGCAGTTCTACCAAGAACTGAATATGACGGCTGATCTGAAGGTCGATTACAAGCTGACTGACACCATGGCGCTGACGATGCATGGTGGCGTCGGTTACAACGTTCTCGATAACGATACGCGCATCACGTCATCCTTTGCAGGCGGTGGGAGCTTTGTGACCTATGGACCGGACGTCTCGCCATGGCTGTTTTCGGCTGGCGCGGGCCTCGTTGGCCATAATGCAACCGATACGAGTATCGGCGTTCACTATAATATCCAGGCAAGCCCGACCGGATACCTGAACCAAACCGGGTCGGTTATATTTAAAATGAAAATATAGGGCCTGCTGCGGACAGTTCGGGAAGAGCCTCGACCAGCGATCCGCGCTTTATCAGCATATCTTTATTTGGAACCGGACGGTACGCCGATCAACGCTCAGAGAAGGCTCTGTCGCCAACTGGTTGTTTCAGAGTTTCAGCGACTAGGTAGAGATCTCAGTGGCGGAGAACAGAGTGTTCAAGGCAGGCATTTTGATCGTTCGGTAATCCTGCTCCGTGTCCGGTGGTATTTGGCTTACAGCTTCAGCCTGCGGGACCTGGAGGAGATGATAGCCGAGCGCGGCATCTCAGTCTGTCATGCGACTGTGCAGCGCGGTTTTATCCGCTACTCTCAGAAGTTGCTGGAGCGGTTCGATCAGCGAAAGCGAGCCGTCACCGGAAAGTGGCATCGACGAAACATATAGCAAAGTTCGTGGCCAGTGGCGGCATCTGTACACGGCGATTGATTTGTTTCGACCAGGTGCGGCTCCCTCAATATACCCCCTCCTTGAGAATCGGGTAAGCGATCGCGGCGATGTGGGCGTTGATGCGCTTAAGGTCGCGCAGGATGTCGAGGTGAAGAGACGACGTCTGCACACTCTCGACCTGGCCGTCGCGCAGGCGGCTCATGTGGTTGGCGGCCAACCGCTCTTCGAGATGGAGGATGTCCACCTTCGCCTCGACCAGCTGGCGGGCAACGCTCCTGGACAAGGGCGAGCCGCCGTCTCCCATTTCCCTCTCCTCGAGAAGAACATGTCGATGTCACCACCACCGCTAGCTCCACCCAGCCCTTCGGTCGTTGCCGACAATCCGGAGCCCGATCCCCAAAACAACCCTCTGTTCGATCCGCCACGACGCCGGCATGTGCATCGCCGCAACAGAGCTCCGTGCATCCAAGGTGATCTCGATAGCCTTTGCGGGGCCCTACGCCATCATCAACGGCCTACGCCTGGTCGTTCCCAAGCCCCCCGCCGATTCGACGAGTTCCTCTTCAACCGGCTGCTCGATCGAATCAATGCCCGTCGTGATATCAACCAAGTGATGCAGGAGGGCATCGACAGCGAGGCCGCGTTCAAGCTGCTCGAAGCGGCGGCCGGCTTTATCGCTAGTGAGTACGGGGTCGTCCTCAGCTGCCGCCGGTTAGTCAGCGCGCAACCGCGCCCAACCACCATCGAGGCGGTTCTTAACGGGATCGAGGATGTGACCAAACTGCACCAACAAGATCTCAGCACCGCGGCGTGGCGAAACTCCCGTTCGCTCATCTCCAACCAGCCCATGCCAGACTCCACGCATGATAATTCGGAAGAGGGCGACATTCTTAGTTTGCTACGATAGAAAATTTTAACTAGGCGTCGACAGGATTGTTACGCATAAAAGGTCTATTACGGAATATATCAATGGAAGCCCTTTTCGGAGGCGGGCAGAGCGTGAATGCAATATACTGAAGCATATCTAAAGCGATAATTTCTGACGGATCATTCACGAATATACACCAGAGTTTCCGGCTTCAGCGAAGCGTCTTCGGAAATCATCCGGCCTATAGCCGTTCGTTTCTGAATGACATGGGAAGTGATTGGTACGAGCGATTGCTGTCCTATCATTGATCGGAGTTCGATCAAATGTGTTGGCCATCAAGATAAAGAATCATCTTACGCCCAAGCGCATTCTTTTAAGGAGCACAATATCTCGGTAAGAGTATTGCAATGTTGTCCTCCACCATGCAAGTCGCTCGCTCGTCGGCGATAGTTGTCCGCCCGAAATGCAAGGCCAGCGGCCGTCAGCCTCGTTACACCATCCTGCACTTTTGGCCAGCGGAACTCGCCATGCTCCAGCGCGTTTCGCATAAAGGCAGACGCCGGTGCCGTCCCAGAAGATCAGCTTGATCCAGTCCGTCCGTTTCGCACGGAAGACATAAACTGCGCCTCTGAACGGATCGGCGCGCATTGGCGCGTCTCAATGACGCGCTCTCCGACAGGCTGACCCATAACTCCGGCCTCATCGAGTTGACCGGCAACGATTATCGCCTGGCGAAGAGCCGCGCCCGAAGAGTCAGCCGCATCTGCCGAGTAAAGCGTTACGTGCTCGTTGCGAACAACGCCGAGGTTACGCGGGATGGTGCGCTATACCAGCACATCAAGTGGCCCGATTTTGCAGCGCTCATTGGCCGACTTTCTTCATTGTCGATGCAAAGCGCATCACGCCTTGGTTGTCAGACAAGTGACGTGATGCAGGTTGCACGTCATTCTGCCGCCGCAACAAAAATATTACGTCTGATCATTCTCTGCATTTATATGCACTTACTCGACGACCGAGAGTGATCCTAGCTCCAGATACCTTGCGCGAAAGCATCCTTTCTGACACCAAGCCCGCGCATGAAATTCTCGCGGATCAGTGCCGGGTCACGATGCGTCGTCGTCGCTGCCTTTTCCTTGTCGATCTTAGCAGCGATTAGCAATGGTCCGCCCTCTGATATCGCTTGATCAACCAGACGTTCGAAGTCTGACTCGTCATCTGCCCAATGACTGTTTGCGAGGCCGGACCCCCTGGCAATGGCAACAATATCTGCGAAGTTGGCGGTCGTCGTCGGCTGCCCGCCGGTAATCTGGTAGCCGGCGTTGTCCCACACGATCATAGCAAAGTTCTTGGGATTTTGGGCAGCGATGGTTCCCAGCGCGCCGAGTTGCATCAACAGTGAGCCATCACCTTCGAGGGCGAAGACCAGGCGATCCGGCTGAGCGAGCGCAACCCCCAGACCAATGGGAAAAGCCAGACCCATGCTGCCTAGCATATAGAAATTCTGCGGGCGATGACCCGCGCCCCAGAGGTCGAAATTTGTGAAACCTATACCGCCGACGACGGCCTCTTGTCTCTTCAACCGCGATACGAGACGCTTGGTGAGGTCTAAGCGGTTCATCGTCTTGGGCGTGGCGCGCGTTTGCATTGATGCGGCTGTCATCTTAGTGGCCCTTTCCCGTTGCAGTCGTCGCGGTCAACTGAGGATTGAGAATGAAGGCAACGGGCGCTTGCGTACCGATCGCCTGTTTGATGCCGCGGTCTACGATGAAATCCACATCAGCCGAATGGCGCAGCGTGTGATGCTCTATCCCCAGCGAATCCAACGTCGGCCGCAGAGTCCGGCACACCAGCACCTGGCCGATATTGAACTCGCCCAGTGTTCCCCGCTCGGAAATCACGAGGATTGTGGGCAGCTGATACGGAACGCACAGGGACGCTAGCACGTTCGGCAAGGTCGCAAGACCGCTCGTCTGCATCAACGCGACACCCCTCAGGCCACCGAGCCATGCACCGCTGACGATGCCGACCGCTTCTTCCTCGCGCGTTGCGCAGAACGTCTTGAAGAACGGGTCCTCTGTCAGCTCGGTGATAATCGGCGTGAGGACTCGATCAGGTACGTAGGTTGCGAGCTTGACCTCGTTGCGTTTGAACGCGCTCGCCATCGCCTTCTGCCAAGACTGGGCAGCTGTTGCCGTTGCCAACTCCACGCGGGATCTCCTGGGTTTGAGCACAGTTACGTATGCAATTATTCGGATTGACTCTTCATGAGCACGATTTTTTAAATCAAATATTCCAATATCTATCTAATAAGCAAGGATATTTTTTTATTGACTCATTGTACGCTATTGCATACAAAACCCCGGACGGCAGGATCGCCCGTATGGTCGCCGTCAATCGGCAGCATTCCGGGGATGCAGGATATCGCGGCTATGGACGTGCGAAATATGGCCAAGCGCAACGGCGCCTCGAGGGATGCGAAGCATTACGATGTCCTCGTAATCGGCGGCGGAAATGCGGCGCTCTGCGCGGCGATCAGCGCCACGCAGCATGGCGCGAGCGTCATGGTGCTGGAGGCAGCCCCCCGGTTCTATCGCGGCGGCAACACACGCCACACACGCAATATGCGCTGCGCTCATGATGAGGCCACCGAGACCCTGTCCGGACCTTACACCGAGGAAGAGTTCTGGGACGATTTGCTGCGGGTCACGGGCGGCAACACCAATGAAGACCTCGCGAAACTCATGATTACGCAATCAAAGGAAATGTTGCTGTGGATCGCGGAGCAGGGTGTGCGGTTCCAGCCTTCGCTCGGTGGCACGCTCAGCCTGGGGCGCACAAATTCATTCTTCCTCGGGGGTGGCAGGGCCATGCTCAACGCGCTTTACCGGCGCGCTGGTTCGCTGGGTGTCGAGGTGCTCTATGATGCCGAGGTGATTGCGCTCGATATCGAAGATGGCGCTTTCCAGGGTGCGCGCTACCGAAGCGATGGTACGGCGCACGACGTGCGTGCAGGGGCTTTGGTCGCGGCTTCCGGCGGCTTCGAGGCCAATATCGACTGGCTGAAGCAGGGTTGGGGCGAGATCGCCGAGAATTTTCTCATCCGCGGCACGCGCTATAATCGCGGTACGGTGCTCAGAATGCTCATGGATCATGGCGTACAGGAGATAGGCGATCCGACCCAGTGCCATGCTGTCGCGATCGATGCTCGCGCGCCCAAGTTCGACGGAGGCATTATCACGCGTCTCGATTGCGTGGTGTTCGGGATTGTCGTCAACAACAGATGCGAGCGCTTTTACGACGAAGGTGAAGACGTCTGGCCCAAGCGCTACGCGATTTGGGGACGTCTCGTGGCGAACCAGCCGGATCAGATCGCGTATATCGTTTTCGACGCCAAGTCACTCGAGCTCTTCATGCCATCGCTTTACCCTCCCATAAAAGCCAATACCATCGAGGAGCTAGGAAAGAAGTTGGGGCTTGATGACGCGGCGCTCGCCTGTACGGTCGAGCGGTTCAACAACGCCGTCCAACCCGGCACCTTCGATCATACGATACTTGATGATTGCCGCACGGATGGGCTAGTGCCGCCGAAGACCCACTGGGCGCGGCGGATCGACAGCGCCCCGTTTTACGCCTACCCGGTTCGGCCGGGCATTACCTTCACCTATTTGGGCACCAAGGTGAACCGCAGCGCTTGTGTGATGATGCGCGACGGGCGGCCATCTGCGAACATATTCGCGGCCGGCGAGATCATGGCAGGCAACGTACTGGGTCAAGGCTATGCAGCGGGGATCGGCATGACTATCGGCAGCGTCTTCGGACGGATCGCCGGGCGCGAGGCAGCACGCAATGCACGCAACTGACACCCTTGCCGAGGCCGACCGCCTGATGACGGTCTGCAATTCATGCCGCTATTGCGAGGGCCTGTGCGCCGTCTTTCCCGCTATGGAAATGCGACGGGCCTTCGGCGACGGTGACCTGAACTATCTGGCAAATCTCTGTCATGGCTGCGGTGGCTGCTACTACGACTGCCAGTTTTCGCCGCCGCATGAATTCGCCGTCAACGTGCCGAAAGTCCTGGCCGAAGTTCGCGCTGAATCCTACGAGGCCTATGCTTGGCCGCGGGCTTTCTCCGGAATGTTCCAGCGTAATGGGCTCGCGATCAGCTTGGTGGCTGCTTTAAGTGTCACCGCCTTCATCGCCGGATTTATCATTTTCAATGATCCGGCGGCGCTCTTTGGCGTCCATGTCGGGCCAGGGGCATTCTATAAGCTCATGCCTCATAACACCATGGCCGTGCTGTTCAGCGCCGTCACGCTCTATGCGTTCGTTGCCATTGCCATGGGCATCCGCATGTTTTGGCGGGATATTGGCGAGCCAGCGAGCACCTTCTTCGAGGCACCATCGCTCTGGCAGGCCATGAAAGACGCGGGCCAGCTGCGTTATCTCGATGGTGGCGGTGTGGGCTGCATGAACGAAAATGAACTGCCGACCGACAGGCGACGGCTATATCATCACTTCACGTTTTACGGTTTCATGCTTTGCTTCGCGGCAACCTCGTCCGCGACACTGTACCATTATCTTCTCGATCTGCATGCTCCATACCCGTGGTACGATCTGCCGGTGGTGCTGGGAACCCTGGGGGGCATCGGCCTTCTAATAGGCCCTCTCGGGCTCCTCCGTGAGAAGCTGCGCCGGGATCCCATGATGGTCGATGAAAAGCGCTTTGGGATGGACGTGGCATTCCTTGCTATGCTGTTCCTGACAAGCCTGACCGGTCTCCTGCTGCTTCTGGTCCGGCAGACGCCAGCCATGGGCATGATGCTGGCCATACATCTCGGGGTGGTCTTCGCGCTCTTCATCACCATGCCATACGGCAAGTTCGTCCATGGACTCTACCGCTTCATGGCATTGGTTCGCTATGCCAAGGAGCGGCGGATGATGGGGATGTAACTTTCGCCAAGCCAATCTTACCTCCCGCGCGACGCCGCACGACCGCGGAAAAGACTTCAGGAGCACGTTGCATGTCTGACACCCCCCAAGTCCCGACCGCAGACGGCACGCTGCCACCTCTCGGCATCCTCATCGGTGGCCGCTGGCTCGCGGGCGATGAGCCATTCCCCGTGTCTGATAAATTCACGGGTGCCACGATCTGCGAGGTCGCCTCCGCATCGAAAATGCAAGTCAGCGACGCTGTCGCGAGGGCACAATCAGCGTTCCTGAAGGGGCCGCTACAGCCGTATGAGCGTTCTCGGGTGCTCGACAGGCTCGGTGGCCTGCTCGCCAGCCATCGTGAGCGCTTCCGTGCGTTGATGGTCGCCGAGGCAGGCTTCACGCTCGCAGATGCGGACGGCGAGATTGACCGCGCCATTATCACCGTCCGCCTGTGCGCCGAAGAAGCGACGCGGATTGTTGGCGACACCGTGCCGTTCGGTTCCCAGCCAGGCGCGGGCGGGCGGCTCGGCTTTACCATCCGCGTGCCGCTTGGCGTCGTCTGCGCCATCACGCCGTTCAATTCACCGTTGAATACGGTGCTGCACAAGATCGCGCCTGCTTTCGCGGCGGGTAATCCGGTTGTGCTCAAGCCATCGAACCTCACGCCCCTGACATCTGCGCTGCTTTGTGAGCTTTTCCTGGAAGCAGGTGTCCCGCCGGACGCTCTGGCACTCGTCCATGGGGCCGGAGCCACGGTGGGTTCCTGGCTCGTCGAAGACCAGACCGTCGCGTTCTACACCTTCACGGGTAGCACGCGGGTCGGCGCTCAAATCCAGCAGGGCGCGGGGCTGCGCAGGACACAGATGGAACTGGGTTCGATAGCCTCCACGATCGTCTGTGCCGATGCCGATCTCGACAAGGCCCTGCCAAAGATCGCCAACGCCGCGTTTCGCAAGGCGGGCCAGGTTTGCACCTCCGTCCAGCGTCTCTATGTCCATGAGGCGATCATTGACGAGGTCAACAGTCGGCTTGCGCATCTCGCGGGCTCGATGCGGGCCGGCAATCCCCGTGATCCCGATACCAGGGTCGGCCCCATGATTGCCGTGGCGGAAGCGGAACGGGCCTTGAGCTGGATCGAACAGGCGCGGCTGGGGCAAGCGCGCATACTGCAAGGCGGTACGCGCGATCGTGCCGTTTTGCAGCCAACCGTCATAACCGCCGCGCAGCCCGGCATGCGCGTGCTTGAGCAGGAGATTTTCGCGCCATGCGTGACAACATTGCCGTTCCGTGATTTGAACGCGGCCGTAGCGGATGCCAACGCGACACCATTCGGGCTGGCAGCCGGCATTTTCACGGCGGATATCACCAATGCATTCGCAGCAGCGCGCACCCTTCGTTTCGGCGCCATCCATATTAACGAGACGTCCAGCGCCCGGGCCGATGCCATGCCGTTCGGCGGTGTCAAGGCATCTGGCTTCGGGCACGAAGGGCCGCGCTACGCGATACGCGAACTGACGGAAGAGCGTCTCATAACCGTCAATTGACACGAAGGAACGGCATGAAACCGCTTGGTGAGGGCACGGAATGGGTGGCGGAGGTCAAGGCCGGCAATCTGTCGCGCGCAGAGGCCGTCTACCGGCAGATCCGTCAGGGCATTCGCAGCGGCCGCTACAAGCCGGGAGATCGACTGCGCGAGGCGGAGCTCGCGACCCAGTTGGACGTCAGCCGCACGCCCATTCGCGAGGCGATCAACCGGCTCGTGTCTGATCGCCTCGTCGAGGTCGCCCCTTCGCGTGGTGTCATGGTGGTGCAACTTGATAGGCAGCAGGTGCGTGAACTCTACGCCTTGCGCGAAGCGCTGGAGGGCACCGCCGCAGGTTTTGCCGCGCGACATGCGTCCGCGGCGGAGATCGAGATGATGTACGAGTTGCTTGCCGCGAGCAAGGAAGCTCTTGGCCCCGCCGATGCCGCGGCGGCGAACACCCGCTTTCATCAGGCGATCCACGAGTCTGCTCATAATCGCTATCTCGGTCTTGCTTTGGAGCAACTCTCCGACTCGCTTGCTCTGTTGCCCGGTACCACCTTTGAGGAACCGGGCCGCGCCGAGACGGCGATCGGGGAGCATCTCGCCATTCTGGAAGCCATTGCGGAACGTGAGCCGGAGCGCGCGGATGAAGCCGCGCGGCTGCACATTCGACACGCGGGTCAGGTGCGTTTCCGCATGATGTTCAAGAATCTCTGAGGAGCCTACCCGTGACATCGCCGAGGACGCCCGTGGCGAACGCCGGATCCATTGTCTCAACGGCACCGGAACTCTCGGGCGCCGCCTGGGAGCGGCTCGAGGCCCATGGGCTGCGGGTCGTCAAGACATCGATGACCATTTCGGCCTCCGAGCTCGAACAGGTTATCGCGGCGGCGGATCCCGTCGGGATCATCTCCCGGGGCGCGCAACTGAGCGCAGCCGCCATCGCCGCCGCGCCAAGGCTGAAGGTCATTTCCAAATACGGGGTCGGCTACGACAATATTGCCATTGCTGCGGCGACCGCGCGGGGCGTTCCGGTCTACATCACCCGAGGAGCCAACAGTCAGTCGGTGGCCGAGCTGGCGATTGGACTGATGCTGGGCGTGGCGCGGCATATACGTGAACAGGACATGGAACTGCGTCAGGGCCAGTGGCATCGGCCCAACCGAGGTATCGAGCTCAGTGGTCGCACGCTTGGTATCGTCGGCTTTGGTGCCGTTGGCTCGCGCGTGGCAGCAATCGCCACCGCACTCGGCATGCGGATTGCTGTGTTCGATCCCTATATCGACGCCACCCTGCTTCCTGACGGCGTAGAATGCGTTGATCGGCTGCCGCTTCTGCTAGAACGCACGGATATACTGTCTCTGCATTGCCCGTTGACAAATGCCACACGCGGCATGATTGGCGCCGCAGAATTGGCGCGGCTGAAGCGGGGCGCAATCGTCATCAATACGGCGCGCGGCGGCATTGTGGACGAGCATGCGCTTTCCGAGGCTCTGACGAGCGGATTTCTTACGGGCGCTGGGATCGACACCCACTCCGATGAGCCTCCGAGCAAGCCAACGCCCTTGGCGCAGGCACCCCATGTGCTGTTGACCGCGCATTGCGGGGCGTCGACGCGCGATGCCGCTGAACGCCTATCGCTCGCCGTCATCGACAATCTCCTGCGCGGGCTCAACGGCGAAAGCCTCGATAGCCCCAATCTGGTCAATCCAGGCGTACTCGGCTAAAGGCCGGCCCCAGTGCGCGCTTGATGTTGACCCTGGCAGGGGTACCGCTGCGCGCTTGTGTTGCGGACTTGCGCCGCTTGGAGATAGACGAGCAAATCCCTACACTTGCTCCAATGAGCATTCAAAAGCGCGCTGTGACTTAAGGCCCAGGTGCGAGAAAATGCGCGGCCTTTGCCGCGCACCAACCATAACTTCCAGGAATTTCTCCGGCGAACTTTCGACTTTGACACATGTTCGTTAAAGGTCTTAGCTCCAGCGGTGTTTCAAGCTTTGATCTGAAAGTTTCGTGCCATGCCGCAAAAACGCCAAATGCACTTCGGTCTTTCAATGCGTTATCACGGATACGCGCTTGGCGCCTGGCGTCATCCCGACATTCCGGCAGGTGGTACGCTCGATTTCAACTATTTCCTTCAAACAGCCAAAATTGCCGAACGTGCCAAGTTCGACATGATATTCTTCGCTGACGGCCTTGCAGTGCGTGGCGGTGACGATCCGCCCGGCGCGTTAAGTCATTCAAGCCGCAACGTCGAGCTGGAACCTTTAACTTTACTTGCGGCGCTCGCCCCCATGACAAATAATATCGGGCTCGTTGCGACGGCTTCGACAACATACAACGAACCCTATCATATTGCTCGCAAATTCTCCTCGATCGATCATATCTCCGGCGGAAGGGCGGGCTGGAATATCGTAACCTCGTGGTCTGACGACGAGGCCAGGAACTTCGGACGAGAAAAGCACCTCGACTATGACACCCGCTATGATCGGGCAAAGGAATTTGCGTCGGTTGTAACCGGGCTTTGGGATAGCTGGGACGATGATGCCTTCGTCCATGACAAGCAATCCGGGTTGTTTTACGATCCTGACAAGCTGAGAGTTCTCAACCACAAAGGGCCGCATTTCTCGGTGCGCGGCCCTCTGACGTCCGGCCGCACGGCACAGGGTCGGCCTATTCTGGTGCAAGCAGGCGATTCCGAGCAAGGGCGAGAGATCGGCGCGCTCTATGCGGACGCGGTGTATACCTCGCATAATGATTTGGACGCCGCTCATGTATACTATAAAGACATGCAGGATCGCCTCGCTGCTGCAGGACGACAACCCGGGTCTCTGAAAGTTCTGCCTGCTATTACTCCGTTCATTGGGGAGAGCATTCAGGAGGCGCAGGATAAATACGGGCTTATGCAGGAACTCATCGATCCGCTGACCGGGCTTTCGATGTTGTTCACGAAACTGGGCGATCTTTCGGGATACGACTTGGATGGCCCTGTACCGTTACCGCTCGATCCAGCGGTCCGCAGCATCGGGCGGAGGACATACGAGCTTGCCCAAAAGGAGAACTTGACCATCCGTCAACTCTATCAACGGATGGCCGCGGGCACGAACAGTCGCGCGCCCATGATCGGAACCGGAAAGCAAATTGCCGACGTATTGGAAGAATGGTTCACAACGGGTGCTGCCGATGGCTTCAACCTCTGTTCCAGTTGCCTGCCGCAAGGAATGGACGATTTCGCGCGTCTGGTCGTGCCTGAGTTGCAGCGACGTGGGCTTTTCCGCACCGAGTACACCGGCGCGACTTTACGCGACAATCTCAGTCTACCACGTATGCCGAGTCGATACATTCGGGGCGCCGGAACACCTGGACGGGAAGTATCGTCTGTCGCCTAGGACAATTGTCTATCGCACCGAGGAGTGCAGTCGGTCCGCACCTCATGCGCCCATATGCTGGTCTCAGCACTCACGGGAGCGATGCCGTGCCTTCGGCGTGCTCCTCGGAAACTCGAAGTTGTTCGCGCCAGCAATAGCGATCCTCAGGTGGTCAACGAACTGATCGGCGATGGTCACGCGAGAACGATTAGCCGCGCGAAGCAGATAAAGGTCACGAGAAATAGCTGGCGAGAACGGCTTGATCACGAAATTCAGATGGTTGTGATCCACAGCGCTGAGATAATCGACGAGTGCTACACCTATGCCTTCATGCACCAGTGCGCATTGGACACTGGATGATTGGGTGTCCACCTGCGCGACACAATTGATGCGTTGCAAAGAAAGCAGCCTATCCAACTCGAGGCGATATCTATTCGTCGGCCCCGCCGCGATGAGCGTCTGTCCCTCGAGGTCACCGATCGTGACGACGGAACTGGCCGCGAGACGATGGCCTTTGGGCACGATGCAAACCGCGTCCATCCGCGCTATTGTCTCGCGTGACAGCGATGGATGATCATACTCCACATAGCCAAGGCCAAGGTCAATCTGTCCGTTCGCCATCCACTCGGCGACGCGTGGCGATTCGATCGATTTCAACGAGACGGTGAGATCGGTGAACTGGCGAAGGAAACTCGCCAGCACGGAGGGCAGCCAGCGGTTCGCCAAAGCCGGCATTGCACCGATGACCAGATGCCCCTTCGGAAGTTGGTTGAGAGATTGCGCAAAACGGGTGAGATGGTTCAGCCCCATGAAGCTGCGCTCCACCTCCGTATAAAGAATGCGCCCCTCCTCCGTCGCAACCAATGTGCGGCCGTGGCGCGTGAATAGCTTGAAGCCGAGGGCGGCTTCGAGCTGCGCAAGAATCTTGCTCACCGCTGGCTGGGTCACGTTCAGCTTCTGTGCAGCCGCTGTGACTGAACTGGTCTGCATGACTGTCCGAAACACCTCAATCTGGCGGAAGTTCATTGAAATCTCGATCTTGCGCTATGCATCCATCCACCTGTCTGCGTGATCCAGGCGTGGCCGCGTCGTGTCACTGCCCCCGCCATGCATAACTTTACGGAATAGCTTCGTCAATTGATCGACTTTGACATGCTGATCCTGCAATTGGAATAATGACACTTGGATAACAAGCGAAGTTGCGCCTCTGCCGCGCAACTAATCTGCTGCTAGGAGACTGTTTTGCTGCCTACACGCCTCAATCCCAGCCCGCCAGCTCCGGATCGCAAACGCGTCCGCTCGAGCCAGATCGTTGTGTTCAATGGCGTCGCAAAGTTCACCTGCACGCCGCATCGTCCCTACCAGCCCGGTGTTGATATCGCGGAGCAGACCCGTCAGCTCCTCGCACGCGCTGACGAGAGATTGAAGGCGATAAACGCCGGACGGGACGCGATCATTTCGGCATTCATCGCAATCTCGGACGCCAGCCATTTCGATGGAATGAACGAGGTTTGGGACGACTGGATCGATCCAGATCATGCGCCATCGCGCATGTGCGTCGTGACGAAATTCGCAAAGGAGCACATCAAAGTCGAGATGGTATTCACGGCCGCCGCCCAGCCGTAAGCCGATAATAATTGAGAGAGGGGAATAAAATGAAGGCATTGCGTAAATTTATGCTGGCAACGGCGCTTTCAGTGGCGAGCTTCGCTCCGATGAGCGCCATGGCCCAGAACACGGACAATGTCGTCAAAGTCGCGTTCAATATCGCGGACATGTCGTCGATGGACCCGCATCGGAACGGCACGCGCTGGCTCGCCGACTGGATGTTCAATGCGCTTGTTCGGTTTCCTCCCGGCTCGTCGGATCCAGCGAAGATCGAGCCCGACCTTGCGGAAAGCTGGACAGTCTCGCCGGACGGGAAAGAGTGGACCTTCAAACTTCGCAAGGGCGTCAAGTTTCACGGCGATTGGGGTGAATTGACCGCGGATGACGTGGTCTATTCGCTCAATCGCGCGCGGGATCCGAAAAGATCATCCTATGCCGGAAGCTATGCGGCGATTGCGGATGTGACGGCGGAAGATCCCTATACCGTCAAGATCAAACTCGACTACCCCCTCGCCGTCTTCATGGGCCTGATTTCGAATTACCAGGCCGGCCATATCATCAGCAAAAAAGCCGCGGAGGAGATGGGCGACAAGTTTTCCAACGCCCCGGTCGGAACCGGCCCCTTCGTCTTTTCAGAGCATGTCACCCAGCAGCACGTGAAGCTGAATGCGAATAAGAATTATTTCCGTGGCGCGCCGAAGGTCGACGGGATATTATTCCGCTTCATCCCGTCTGACTCGAGCCGTGAACTTGCCTTTAATTCAGGCGAGCTCGATGTGATCTACGGAAAACGCGAGCAACGTTGGGTCGATGCTATGCGCAAGCGTGGTGATGGCGTCGTCGATGTGTTCTGGCCGGCCGAGTTTCGCACACTCCACTTGAACACCAATATCAAGCCCCTGGACGATCGGCGCGTCCGTGAGGCAATCGCCACGGCGATCAACGTCGACGATATCGTGCGTTATGTCGGCGCCGACGTGGGGCCGAAGGGTTGCTCGGTTATTCCCACCGGCTATCTCGGAGAGTCTTGCAGCTGGAAATATAAATACGATCCTGCCCGGGCCAAGGCACTCCTCAAGGAAGCTGGCTATGAGAACGGTATCACTATTCCGGCGCTGATTTCCAACTCTGTATCTTTCCAGCCGATTCTTGAAATCATCCAGGCGCAGCTGGGAGAAGTCGGCATCAAGGTTGATCTTCAGGTCGTCGATCACGCCACGTACCACGAGCGGATCCGTAAAGACGCGAGCGGCCTCGTGCTTTATGGATCGGCGCGATTCCCGATTGCCGATTCATATCTTACGGAGTTTTATCACTCTGACGCCGAGGTCGGGAAGCCGACGGCGATCACCAACTTCTCGCACTGCAAGGTCGCGGATAAGGATATCGAAGCCGCACGCCGCGCGACAAACAAAGATGAGCAGATCAAGCATTGGGCTGACGCCCAAGAGAAAATTCATGAAAATATCTGCTCGGTTCCGCTCTTTAATCTGAAGCAAGTCTGGCAGCGGAAGAAGGGTCTGGACTACGGGGTCGAATTCACTGGCGCCATGAACCTCACGCCGCCGATTAATGAGAAGACGACGATCACGCGGTAAGCACAACGACAATTGGACTTCCGATTGGCAAGCCTGGCGGCACCGTTTCCTTGCTGCGCTGCCAGGCTGTGTGCACATTCGTCTAAAGCCCTAGGTACAGCTGCCGGCGGTGCGCATGAGCGGTTCCCCGTCCGTAGCTGCAAATAGTGCCGCGTAGCCCGATGGCGCATTCCCTCGCGATTACGATTTTCCGCCCGCTGTTCGCGTACCCGCCCAAGTCAATATGGCGTCGTTCGCCGACAGGAATTGGAACCTATACGGTAACTATAGGCGCTGTGGCCTTGCCACTTGTGAGGATGACAATGTTTCAAGTGCATCCGGATGTGCTCTCGCCCATGGTTTCGATCATGATCAATGGAGAGCGGATCCAAGCTCGGGAAGGTGAGCTCGTCGCGAGTGTGCTCCTTCGGACCGAGCCCTATTGCGCCCGGACGACACCCGTCGGAGATGCCCCACGTGCACCCTATTGTCTTATGGGCGTATGTTTCGATTGCCTCGCGATCGTCGACGGCATGCAGTCTGTGCAAACGTGCATGCTGCCAGTTCGGGCTGGGATGGTGATCGAACGTCAGCGCGGCGCGCGAAAGATCGCATCGTGAGCGGCCTCCGTCCTGTTGTCATCATTGGGGCGGGGCCCGCGGGGATGGCGGCCGCGATCACCCTGCGCCAGTTCGACATTCCGGTTGTCGTAGTTGATGAACAAATGGCGCCGGGGGGACAAATTTGGCGGGCTGTCACAGCCGACCGGCCGCAGAGCCTCTCAAGGGCGCTAGGGCAGGACTACAGCGCCGGATTGGGGCACGTGAGGCAGTTTCTGGCTTGCGGTGCGGAGATGCGCTTCGGGACCGCGGCCTGGCAGATCGAGCCCGAGTGGCGTGTCTTTCTTCGCAAGGACGGCAATGCTGAGATTCAGTCATTTTCGCAGGTCTTGCTCGCCACAGGCGCACAAGAACGGCCGGCTCCCTTTCCAGGTTGGACGCTTCCGGGCGTAGTGTCCGTCGGCGGTGCCCAGATCATGCTCAAGACTTCCGGTCAGATCCCCAGCGGGCCGGTTTGGGTCGCCGGATCCGGGCCGTTGCCGTTGCTCTATATCATGCAGATCATGCGGCTCGGCGTGCGCCCGGCCGGCTTCCTCGACACGACCCCCCTTGCCAATCGGCGGACAGCTCTGGCGCAAGCAGCCTCGGCCGCGCGTGGCTGGCGCGATCTGGCGAAGGGTGCGGCGTGGCTCGGCGCTTTGCGGCGAAGCGGTGTGCCAATCATCAAGGATGTGGCGGCGTTGAGGGCGGTCGGCGACGGGCGGCTCACAGCTGTTCGTTATCGTAGCCGGCGTGGCGAAGAGCGCGAGGTGTCTGCCGCGGTGCTCCTCGTGCACGAGGGCGTCGTTCCCGCCATCCATGCCACCCAGGCCCTTGGATGCGAGCATCGCTGGCATGATCAACAGCTATGCATGGCTCCGGTACTCGATGCCTGGAGTGAAACGTCTCGTCAAGGCCTCTTCGTCGCCGGCGACGGCGCTGACATCGGCGGAGCCAGGGCGGCCTGGCTTCGCGGCCAGGTCGCCGGCATCGGCATCGCTTTCCGCCGCGGATGTCTGGACCTGGATCAGGCGGAACGGCATGTCGCGCCGGTGCGCCGCAAGTTGGACCAAGCATTGGCCAGCCGACGCTTTCTCGATGCGTTGTTCCGGCCTCGTCCGGAGATCTTCGCGCCGGACGACGAGACCATAATTTGCCGTTGCGAAGAAGTGACGGCTGGATGCATTCGCGAGCTCGCAATTGGTGAGGCCGCGCCTAATCAGATCAAGGCACACACCCGGATCGGCATGGGGCCGTGCCAAGGCCGCCAATGCGGCTATAGCTTGAGTCATATCCTGGCGGCAGCCCAACAGCGGCCCGTGGCGGATATCGGCTTTATGAAGGTGAGGCCACCCTTGCGGCCCATCTCATTCTCAGAGCTGGCCGGGTTGCAATCGGAGGAACCTGCTCCATGACGTCGGAGGTGTTCGATGTGGTGGTGATCGGCGGTGGTCTGCACGGCCTCTCCGCCGGTCTTCACCTTGCCCGCCAAGGCGCCAGGGTCATCGTGCTCGAACGCGCCTGGACCGGGCGCCATGCCTCGGGGGCGACGGCGGCAGGTGTAAGGACACTCGGGCGCGACCTGGAGGAGTTGCCGATCTCGCTGGAAGCGATGCGCATGTGGCATGACATTGAAGCCCTGGTGGGGGACGACTGCGGCTTTTCGCCAAGCGGGCATCTAAAGGTTGCGGAGACGCCGGAGGAGTTTAGAAAGCTGGAAGAGGGTGTCGCGAACCTCAACAGGCTGGGCTACTGCCATGAGATCATGATCGGTCAGGGTGAATTGCGCCGCATTGTGCCGGCTTTGGCGCACCATTGCGTTGGCGCGAGCTACTCCCCCGACAATGGGGCTGCCGATCCACACCGCACGCTTCTCGCATTCCGCACTGCAGCGGAACGCGCTGGAGTCACGATCCACCAACGCTCAGGGGTGGACGCGATCACACCGTCAGCCCGCGGATGGACAGTGGGCGCTGGAGGGGCAAGCTATTCCTCAGCCGCCGTGGTCAACGCGGCAGGCGCGTGGGGTGGGCGCATTGCAAGGCTGGTCGGGGATGAATTTCCCCTGGGCACACGCGCTTCGATGATGACCGTTTCCGAGCGTGTTGCGCCGTTCCTCACGCCGACAGTCGGTGCGGTGAGCACGAAGGGATCCTTCAAGCAGACCGCCCGCGGCACGGTCTTGATCGGTGGTGGATTTCAAGGTGGGCAGGATCTCGATGCCGAGACGACACCCACGCAATTCGCGAATC
Source organism: Hyphomicrobiales bacterium (assembly GCA_930633525.1). Classification (NCBI taxonomy): domain Bacteria; kingdom Pseudomonadati; phylum Pseudomonadota; class Alphaproteobacteria; order Hyphomicrobiales; species Hyphomicrobiales bacterium. Next base: position 1,408,760 of record CAKNFP010000002.1, on the reverse strand, counting down.
TCGCTCAGATGGCCCGCAATCTGATCAAGCTGTTTCCCGCTATGCGGGATGTCAAAATCGTCAGAACGTGGGGCGGGCTGGAAGGGCTCACAAAGGACCGGCTTCCCTACATCTGTCCTTCTCCATCCGTCGAGGGGGTCTTCCATGTTTTCGGCTTTTCCGGCCATGGCTTCCAACTCGCACCGGTTGTTGGGGCGATCGTCGCCGACCTAGTGCTCCGCGGTCAGACGCTGCGAGACATCAAACATTTTAACCCCCGCCGTTTCGCGAGGACCGCAGCCGCATGATTCAGTTTGTTCTCAAACGCCTTCTCAAAGCGATACCGACGTTGCTGTTGATGCTGACGGTGATTTTCGTTCTGGTTCGTCTCGTCCCTGGGGATCCGGCAATGGCGATCCTGGGTGATATGGCGACAGAAGAATCCTTGCGCGCGTTGCGAGATCGCCTCGGTCTGAACGAACCGATGCACGTTCAGTATTTCACCTTCGTCATGAACGCGCTTACCGGGGATTTTGGCCGATCACTGATGAGTGGCCGTACAGTCTGGGAGGAAGTCGCGAAAGTTCTGCCCTATACCTTGGAGCTGACAGCATCGGCCATCGCCATCGGAGCGATATTTGGAATACCTCTGGGCACATGGGCTGCGATCCGCCGCAATGCCTGGCCGGATTACATTGGCCGGCTCGTGTCGCTGACGGGTTTGTCTTTCCCCGGATTCGTCCTTGGCATCCTGATGCTGCTAGCTTTTGCCGTGCAGCTTGGCTGGTTCCCGGTGATGAACTCGCAGGCCACTGATCTCGCACAGCATTTCAGGAACCTGGCTCTCCCTGCCCTCAATCTTGGGCTCATCATGACCGCGTACATCATGCGCGTCACCCGTTCCTCGATGCTGAACGTCCTGGGCGAGGACTACATCCGAACTGCCAGGGCCAAGGGGGTCGCGCCGAGGGGGGTGGTTACACATCACGCCCTTCGCAATGCACTTGTGCCGGTTGTTACTGTTGTCGGGCTCTATTTCGGTACACTTATAGGCAACTCGGTCTTGGTCGAGATTGTTTTTACACGACCAGGACTTGGAAAGCTCATCCTTGGCGCGCTGACGTCACGCGATTACACCTTGTTACAAGGTTTAATGATCATCTTCGCCGCTCTCGTCATCGTGGTGAATATTTTGACTGATATCGCCTATACACTTGTGGACCCGCGGGGGAAGTTGCAATGAGCGGAGCCCTTGTTGCAGCCATGCCGAAGCCAAAAGCGAGCCTCCTGCAAGTCATGCGCAGGAACAGGCTGTCCTGGCTCGGCATTGGGTTGCTACTATTGATTATTCTTGTCGCGATCTTCGCGCCTTGGATCGCGCCTTATTCGCCGATCAAGCAGAATATTGCCTATCGCCTGGAGCCGCCATCTGCCGAGTTCTGGATGGGCACTGACACCTATGGGCGGGATGTACTGTCCCGTCTCATCTACGGCACGCGTATCTCGCTGTTCGTCGGGTTCATGTCCATTCTGATTGCGATGGTCGTCGGATCGACCATCGGGATCATCGCCGGCTACGTCGGCGGCTGGTTCGACCAGATTGTCAGCGCTCTTGTCGACGTGATGCTGTCCTTTCCGACGCTCCTCCTCGGTTTGATGATCGCGGCCATGCTGGGGGCCAGCCTGGAAAATCTGATCATTGCAATCGCGGTCACCGAGATTGCTCCCTTCGTGCGTGTCGCCCGGGCGCCGACTACGAACCTTAAACATCGCGACTTCATCGATGCCGGGCGCGCAATGGGGTTGCGGCCGTTACGCATCATGGGTGTTCACATTCTTCCCAATATGCTCTCGGATGTCGTTGTGGTGGGATCACTTTGGATGGCCAGCGCCATTCGCACCGAAGCATCGCTGAGCTTCATCGGGCTTGGCGTTCCGCCGCCCACAGCAACCTGGGGATCGATGATCCGCGAGGGCTTCGAGAACATCCTGACGGCTTGGTGGCTAGTGCTTTTTCCCAGCCTCGCCATTCTCCTGACCGTGCTTGCACTCAGCATCCTAGGCGACGCCTTGCGTGATGCCATCGATCCCAAACTGCGCGAAGCCTAGTGCCCGTTTTATCTATTGAGATAGTCGGGGCGATACGCGGTAACACCATGAGGCAAGTCCTATGAATGATCCGGCGATTCCGTGGCCAGTCGGCTTCCGCATCAATGCCAGGCCGACGCGGATAGACGACGATCTTATCGAGGCCTTCAAGGGCGTTGCCGCGGCCCATGTCAGCGACTGCCTTGGTCGGATCGTCGGGACGAGCATCCTGCGCGCTTACCACGGTGGCGGCCGGATGTGTGGTCGCGCCTTGACCGTCAGAGTGCGGCCGGGTGACAATCTGATGATCCACAAGGCTCTGGAAATGGCCGAAGCGGGCGACGTCCTAGTCATCGATGGCGGGGGGGATACGAGCCAGGCCCTGTTGGGCGAACTCATGCGAGCGACTGCGATAACCAAAGGCCTTGCCGGCGTTGTCATCGACGGCGCCATTCGCGATGTCTCGGCGTTCACCGATGGCAAACTGCCGTGTTTCGCGAGGGGCCATACCCATCGCGGCCCCAGCAAGGATGGCCCTGGCGAGATCAATGTCCCTATTGCCTGCGCGGGACTGGCCGTCGCGCCGGGGGATCTCGTGATCGGTGATGAAGATGGCGTGGTTGCGGTCAATCCGGCCGGGCTTCATGACCTGCTGGCCCAGGTCCGCGCCCATGCCGCCAAGGAGGAGCGGGCGATGCAGACCATTCTGGCAGGGAAGACCGATCCCGAGCGCATCAACGCAATCCTCCGCAACAAGGGCGTTCCGCCAAGTGCATTATAACGACGATCGGGTCGGGCGTAGTGTGCCACCCATGAGGGGCGATATGGGGGCAGGCAATTCCGTCCTCTGCAATCAATTCGGACTTTGGCATGCGACCGCTTCCCATGTTGGTTAACGTTCAGCTGCACGATTGAACCGACAGCTGGAACGTTCGTTGGCGATCCAGATCGCTTGTGGATCCCGCGCCTTTGCGCGGAAGGTTCGCTTGACCCACTTGCGGGGGCACAATTAGATAGTAGCGTGGTTCGGGTACCGCGCGATGTCGGACGGTGATGCTCAGCACCTCGCCGAATGCATCCATGTGAGTCGGCGAAGTATTACGTCTACGTATGCCCGAAAGAGTATTCCGAGGCCCTCGATCTTTCCACCACGGAAACCCCAGGTCCCGCCAGAAGTCACGGCGCAGGCGACTGGCGGCATCAGGACCGATGCCGCCGCAACTGGCGGGTTCATTCACGACCGCCGAACTGGCCGCGCTCAAGATCATCGCCGATGAAGTCAGGGAAAGAGGCCAGTGCGATCGGACCATCGCGGAGATCGCGGCACGGGCGGGAGTCAGTCGTACGAGTGTGCAGAACGCTGTTCGCCGGGCCATCCACGAACAACTCCTTCAAGTTCACAAACAGCGCCGAAGAGGCCAGAAGAATGGGCCTAATATCATTTAGGTACTCTCGCCCGAGAGGCGAACATGGCTCAAGATCAAAAGAAAAGCCAAAGAGGGCGTAAGACAGTCTGAGCTCAAAAATCCTCGGACGGGAGCCTTCGACACGCGCACGCAACATTCAATGCAGCCGGCCTCACGTCAGACAAACCCGGGACTACTCAACAGACGATCTTTCCCTGATCCCGTAACCTATCGATTAGCGAACGCATAGCGCCTAGTGCCCTCGATCAGACCGCAGATCCAGCCGCCACGTCCGCTGGGCTTATCTGCATTACCGAGTCCGGCCCCTCAGGCCTGGCAGCCCACAAAGGCCCGGCCCGCACAAAAAGGCGTCGCCCGTGGAGACGGGCACCGGTCAAAGAGCACCGGGAACACCGGTTGCCACATCTCTGGTTGGAACCGGTGAATCTGCGAGAGCCCAGCAGCGCACGGCGCGAGGTGAGAAGCGTCGAGGAGGCCGCTGGACTGTTATCTCGGGACTGGCCAATAGCATCCGCTAAATCTGAACCGCACCTGAGAGCACGGCGAGCCTGCCTAGCTGCGTTGCAGGGTCACCGGCCTAAGGCCGTTAAATTCGCTCGCGCCGCTTTCATCGTAGCTGCCAAGGCAGCGGGGATGATGTGACGTCACGTGTCATATCTCATCTCTGTTCATTGGCGCCACGCGGCCAGCATCTGTAGTCCGCACGGTGGGCATCGACACCCGTGCCGGAATGCCCCATGAGGCCCAGCTCAATCAGCAACGCCACCGCGTCGAGATCATCCGGTTGCAGCGCGTCAGTCTCCCCGATCGCCCGCAAGCGCGTGTCCATGAGAAGCGCTCCAGATCGCCCAGCACCCGCCCCTGGACAGCCGTGAGGGTATATTTGTGCTATCGTCCGGCATGCCTCGCCTTTGGTTTGATCCAGTTCCACTTCGGCTACCGGATAATTCGATCCGGTTCGTGATGTGTGTTGAAGACGCGCAAGCCATGCTGCGCGATGAGTGGCCTGTGATCAGCTTCACCCGGACGGTTGCCATGGACCGTTGTGGGCTGGCGCGCCACCCTCCCATTAAACTCAACATAGCACGTGCCCGTGCCGCCTTTCTCAAGGCGGCCGAGGAAGCAGGAATGGTATGAGTTTAGAGGCGACCGTGTCGCCAAATTGGCCACTCGAAGGCACCGATTGCCCTCGAGGTGGCCCTTACGAGGGGCTAGTTGGTCGTCATCTCGTGCAAGTTCGACATCCGGGTAACGAGTTCATAGCGGAGCCCGCCGGGTTCATATCGGATCGTAACCTCGCCGCCAAAGTCCTGCGCGACGACCCGTTCCAGGAGACGGGAACCAAAACCGCTTCTTGTCGGCATCTGGACGAGCGGGCCATTCTCTTCGAGCCATTGGAATTGAAACAGGTCTTCGCTCTCCGGCCTGCCTATGGTCCACGAGACGTGAATGCGGCCCTCGGGGACCGACCAAGCCCCGTATTTGATCGCATTGGTCGCCAGCTCGTTGATCGCAAGAGCGAGCGACAAGGCCTGCTGCGATGAGAGTTCCAGCGGTGGCCCTTCGATCGTCACTTTCTCATTCGGACCGCGATGCGGCGCAATCGCGCCCTCCACGATAGAGCCTATGGGCGCCCCGCTCCAGCTTGCCTGCGTCAAGAGAGAGTGAGCGTCCGCAAGAGAGCGCAGTCGCTGCCCGAAAACGCGCTTGGCGTCATCGACGGATGCGTTGGTATTGAAGGTTTGGTTGGCGATGGCGCCGACAACCGCCAGCGTGTTCTTCATACGGTGAGCAAGCTCGGCATTGACGATCCGGGCATTGCGCTCGGCAACGACGCGTGAGGTCGTCTCGATCACGGTATCCATGATCCCATCGATATCACCTTGCTCGTCTCTGATCGGGCTGTAGCAGAAAGTGAACCATGTCTGCTCCGGATAGCCTGCCCGGTCGACAACGAGGGGGAAATCCTCGATGAAGATGGCTTCGCCGGCATAGGCCTTGTCGACCAATGGGCCGATCTCCGACCATGCCTCGCTCCAGATGTCGCTGAATGAGAGACCGAGGCAATCACCCTTGTCGCCGAGGATGGGGCGAAAGGCATCATTGAAAAGGGAAGTGTAATCCGGTCCCCAGACAATGCATTTGGGAAACCGCGAACTCACCATCATACCAACGGCCGTTTTCAACGCTATCGGCCAATGGGGAATGGGTCCGAGAGATGTTGTGCTCCAGTCGAAGGCGCGGATGGCCTCGCCCATCTCGCCACCGCCATTCAGAAATTGGGTCGCAGGCAATGGCATCGCTCCTTATTGAGGCCCAATCTAAGCACGTTCTGACATCCATGGAAAATCGAGACACCGTGCTAGACGCGCCAACACCTGGGCACGGGAACACGAGGGCCCACCACGCGTTACCGTCGACAAGTGAAAGGGTGGTCTTCAGATTCGGTAAAAATTGGGAAAGGGAATCCCTTTGCGAGGGATTACCTAAAGATCAGATGGGCTTAAATGAGCACTCATGGCGCTGCACCATCTTCGGTGGTCCTAGTCGTAGAAGATGATCCTCTCCAGCTGCTGAACGCGACGGACATCGTCACGGAGGCTGGCTTTGAAGTGATCGAGGCAACGAACGCCGATGAGGCAATTGCGATACTCGAAAGTCGCAACGATATTCGGATTATATTTACAGACGTGGACATGCCGGGATCAATGGATGGCCTGAAACTGGCGGCCGCTGTGAGGAACCGTTGGCCACCCATCGAGATCATCATTACCTCAGGTGCGCGCCTTCCCAGCGATTGGGAAATGCCGGAACGTGGTGTCTTTTTCCCAAAGCCTTATGATGCCCGGATTTTACAGGATCGCATGAAGGAAATGGCGGGCTGACAAGGCTCCGTTGACCTAACGTCAGTGATAGTCCCTCAATGCTCCCATTTTGTTCACAGAGTGACCCTCCGCACTGATCAGACGTAGTATCCGGTGGACACTGCGCCGTGAGGCAGCCATGAGCCGCGAAGCCCAGTGCAAAAATGGAAGACCTCCCTCCCCTAAAACTGGGCGAGTTGCGAAAGGCGAACGTCCCCCTTGCCGTCAGCTGCCCCCTATGCAGCCACCGCGCCAACGTCGACCCGACCAGGGTACGTGGTCCGGACAGTCTCGACATCAAGGAGCTGACGAGCCGCTTTCGATGTCAGAAGTGCCTTCGCCACGGCGGTATGAGCGTCAGCGCCGAAACAAAGCCGTGGGTCCGGCATTTGCGCCGCACGCGACAGTTTTTCCGCATCCCTGCCATGGCGGGCATGATCCGCGACGAGGGCGAGGGTGACTAGCGTCGATCATCAGACGGTCCGAGCTGTCGCTATCGGTCGCCAGTTCGGCGAAGATCCGGTTGAACACGCCCAACCGGCTCCAGCGGATGAAGCGGTTGTAGATCGTCTTGGGCGGCCCATAGGCGGCCAGCGCAAGCCGTTGCGGATCACGAACAGGATCCCGCTGAGCACGCGCCGGTCATCGACCCGCAACCCCGTGCGACAAAGGAAAATAAGGCTCGATCCGGCGCATCTGCGCCTCGGAGAGCAACAGCAGATCGTCCATGGCAACACCTCCTGCCGCTATGGAATCAGCCAAGTTTCAAACCCGTGACCTTTTAATAGGTCCTGAGCCTAGAATACACCCCATGATCTATAGCGCCCTCGCCCGGTCGCCTCGCGAACACCGAGCTCGGCGATCAAGTTGAGCGCGCCGCGCTGTATAACATCGCCCGCCTTCGCGACAGTCGCCGCCGAGATGATCGGGCACGACAAGATAAGGTCGATCACCGCGGGCAGGCTGCTTGAGGAGCGCCCCCCTCGTCTTTCGCTCCATCTGCGCGCGCGTGGATCAGGCGGGCGATTTCCTTCATTCCGGCTTCGGCCGCCGCCGACATCGTGTCAAGGAAAGCAACGAGCCTTGTCGTCCCCCATGAGCGTGTCGGCGCTCAAGCGAATAGCTGCAGCCCTCATCGGGCGCCGTAGCTCCGGCGAGCGGGGTAAGTGTTGCGGGCGATGACAGCGACCTGAGCAGCCGAGACGCGGGCCGGGTATGGGTCGACGGTTTCGGAGAGGAGACGGCGAACCGGGGCCTTGGCTTCCGCCCAAGCCTTCCGCAGCGCCTCGCTCATCCGGGGGGTCGCGACGTGATCGTAGGGGTTCTCCTCTGCGTCCACACCATCTTGATTGACCTTGATTGTTTTCATGTTCGGGGCGCTCACTCCTGCCGCTCCTCTTTGGCCAGGCCTGCTGCCTGCGCTGTTTCGAGGGCCTGGACGATTCCGGCCGCCAGGGCGGGGAGATGGCGCTCGGCAAGAGTGATGCCGGTCCGAACATCAACCGTTGCCCGGTCATGAAAGACATCGAGGCGGACGCGCACAGTTTCGCGCGTGTTCTTTTGCCACTCGCTGATGGTCACGGGCAGCTCAAACTGCGTCAGCTTTGTCCCCCGCCTGGTTACATCAAGAACAGCAATCGGGGAGCGGAGCACATAGCGACCATGAGTCCCACTGAAGGGGCCGCCGTGCTTTTCGTCGATAGTCTCTATAACAATCCCCTTCTTGCGGAGCTTGAAAACACAGTCCGACCAGCGCAGGGCGGAATTTCCCAGAGTGGTCACGCCCTGTTCGCCTGCGAGCAGCAACTCATGCAGCAGCAGACGGTCCGGCTTAAGGTCGAAGATCCGGTCTGCCTGCGTTGCCTTGATGAAGAAGGCATGATGCTGCGCCTTCGACCAGCCGCGGCAGGTCGCGAGCGCGCAAATCGCCAGCAGGCCTTCTCGCCGGTCACCTTGCGTACGGCATCCCAGCGGAGACACGCCATGCCATCAAGCTTCACGGCACCAGCACGAGGCCCGTTTCCGCGAAGGCGAGCGCGATGCTGTCGCCGGCCGCAGGGGGACGCTGGGTGTCCGGACTGATCACGAAGAGTTCCCCGACCGGGCTTTCCACGATGAGATCCACGTGATTGCCGAGATAGGAACTTTTGCGGACTATTCCCGGAAGACCGTTCGGCAAGCCAGGCTCGCTGACCAGCAGGCTGTGCGGCCTGATCGCTATCTTTGCGGGCCCGACCGGTAGCCCGCGCGAGGGCAGGGTGAGGCGGGCCGGCCCGAGTGCGATCTCCGCAGAGCCATTCGCGACCGCGGTCACCGCGACGTCGAGGAGGTTCGCGTCACCGATGAAATCCGCGACGAAAGCGTCCGACGGGGCCTCGTAGAGCTCACGCGGCGAGCCCTGCTGCGCAACCCGGGAATTCGACATCACGATGATCTTGTCCGAAACCGCTAGAGCTTCTTCCTGGTCATGGGTGACATAGGCCACTGTCAGATTGAGGGACTGCTGCAGGTCGCGGATTTCCTGCCGCACCTTGCGCCGGAGCTTGGCGTCGAGGTTCGATAAAGGCTCGTCGAAGAGCAGCACCTGCGGTTCCAGGACGAGCGCGCGCGCGACGGCGACGCGCTGCTGCTGGCCGCCGGAGAGCTCGGAGGGGTAACGTTTCTCGAAGCCCTTCAGGCCAACGAGGGCCAGCTTCTCCAGGGCCATCTCCTGCGCCTTGGCCTTCGGCATTCCCTTCACCGTCGGGCCATAGGCCGCATTCTCCAGCACGCTCATATGCGGGAACAGGGCATAGGACTGGAACACCATGCTGACGTCGCGGTCTGCCGCCGACAGATGGGTGACGTCCTTTCCGCCAATGAGGATCTCGCCTTCGCTGGCGATCTCCAGGCCCGCAATCATGCGCAGCGTTGTCGTCTTGCCGCAGCCGGAAGGCCCGAGCAGCGTGACGAGCTGCCCGGCCTCGATCGCGAAGCTGACATTGTCGACGGCCGTCACGGCGCCATAGCGCATGCTGACGTTGCGGAACTCTACGGAGGCAGGGCCGGCCTTGGACATGGCGGTCTATGGTCCCTATTTGACGGATTCGACGGCGGGTTTCGTCAGGCGCGCGGTTTGCTTTGGGGCTTTCGGCTTGGGAACGGGAACCGCGCGGCGGCCGAGCTTGCGTTCGCCGACGCCGACCTGGATCAGCGCGATGCCCACGGCCATGACCACGATCAGGACCGATGAATAGGCGATGGCGAGGCCGAATTCGCCAGCCTCGACGCGACCGACGATATAGGCCGTCGCCAGATTGTACTCGGCCGAGACGAGGAAGATGACCGCGCTGACCGAGGTGATGCAGCGCACGAAGCTGTAAACCAGGGCGGTGATCAGCGCCGGTTTGAGCAGGGGCAGCACGACGCGGCGCAGGGTCGTGAAGCTGCGCGCCCGCAGCGTCATCGACGCCTCGTCGAGACTCTTGTCGATCTGCGCGAGACCCGCAATGCCGGAGCGGACACCCACCGGCATGTTCCGGAACACGAAAGCCAGCACGAGGATGAGGCCCGTGCCGGTGATTTCGACCGGCGGCACGTTGAACGCGAGAATATAAGCGACGCCGAGCACGGTGCCCGGGATGGCGAAGCTCAGCATCGTCGTGAATTCAAGCGTGCGCCGTCCCGCGAAATGCTGCCGCGTCAGCAGGAACGCGGTGATCAACCCGATCAACGCCGTTAGCGGCGAGGAGATCGCGGCGACTTTCAGCGTCGTGAACAGCGATGGCCAGGCCGCGCCCTCAAAGAAAATCCCGTTGCTGAAGTCGATCGCGAAGCCGGTGCGATAGTGCTCCAGCGTCAAGGTGTGATCGCGGCCCATGGCCTTCACGAAGCCGCCGATGAGGATCACGGCATAGATCACCGCGGTCAGCAGCACCCACGGCACGATCACGATCGCGGATACGACCTTCGCGGAGGTAGGCAGCATCGCCGGAATGCCTGAATCGCCCTTGCCGGCAACGGTCGTATAGGATTTGGAACCGAGCCAGCGCTGCTGGACCCAGAAGGCGCCAAGCGTGAATGCCAGCAGCACGATGGCGAGCACCGCCGCCTGCCCCTGGTTGTGCGCCGCGCCGACGACGGCAAAGAAGATCTTGGTGGACAGCACTTCGAAATTGCCACCGAGGACGAGCGGATTGCCGAAATCGGCCATGCTCTCGACGAAGCCGAGCAGGAAGGCATTGGCGAGCCCGGGCCGCAACAATGGCCAGGTCACCGTGCGGAAGGTCGACCAGTGCTTGGCGCCCAGCGTCTGCGCGGCCTCCTCCATGCTCGGCGCTATGCCCTGGACCGTGCCCATCAGGACGAGGAAGGCGATCGGTGCGAAGGCGAGAACCTGCGCAAGCAGGACACCCGGCAAACCATAGATCCAGCGCGAACGCGGGATTCCGAACCACTCCGCGAGGATGCCGGTGATCGCACCGGACCGCCCGAAGAGCAGAATGAGCGCGAGACCAATGACGAAGGGTGGCGTGATGATCGGCAAAACCGTCATCGCACGCATCAGCCGCTTGCCGGGCATGCGCGTGCGCAGAACGAGCAGGGCACAGGCAAGCCCGAGCAGGGTCGTGATGACGCCCGTCAGCACGGCGAGGATCAGCGTATTCCAGGCGACGCCGCAGTTGGTGCCGCCGCCGAGGCAGCCAAGACCCCAGATCGTCGGGTGCAGGAGGCGCTCCAAGAAGCTGGAGAGCGCAAGCGTGCCGTCCGATTCGACCAGTGCGCTCTGGAGGATCGTCGCCACGGGGTAGAAGACGAAAAGGCCGATCAGCAGCACGACGATCCCGATCGCCGAGGTGGTGAAGATATCCCCCCTGCAATAGCCACGGTAGGCCAGGCCGTGGCACATCATGAGGAGCAGGGAGAACAGCGTCAGGAGCGCGCCAAAGCCCATGCCGGGCTGCGCCTGGCCGGCGCCGCCGAAGAGGGCCGCCAGCCAGGGAATGCCCTGGTCGGGCAGTGTGATCGCGAAGCCCTGGACGAAAAAGGCGATCAGGCCGAGAAGGCCGATCCAGACAAGGCTGCGACCGATCCAAGGCTGCTCCTCGCGGCCCACCAGAAGGCTCGCGGCAACAAGCGCGAGACCTGTCGGTATAAGCCACGGGGTGGCTCCGGAGAGAACGAGCGCCAATGCCGTTCCCGCCTCGCCAAAGGGATAGCCGGCGAGACTCCCGCCCTGGGGCAGATACCAGGGAATGAGTACAAAACCGAGCCAGCCGATCAGCAGGGCTAACCGTGTCGAGGCGCGCATGGGCGTTCTCTCCGGATATTACGCGGCTTTACTTCGGCTGCGCCTTGACCTCCTTGTCCCACTTGGTCAGCAGCCGGGTGCGCTCGGCCGAGGACCCGTATTTGACGAAGTCGTAGTTGATGAGCTTCATCTGCGACATGTCCGGCGCCTGCGGCGGCACAGGCGCATTCTTGTTGGACGGCACCTGGTACGACTTCGCGCCCGCGCCGAGCGCCTGTGCGGCGGGAGTCAGCGCCCAGTCGTAGAACTTCTTGGCGTTCTCGAGATTGCGAGCGCCCTTGATGATCGACATCGAACCGATTTCGTAACCGGTGCCCTCGCATGGCGCGACGGGCTTGATCGGATCGCCCTGCACCGCGAAGACAACGGCGTCGTGGATAAAGACGATGCCGACCGCGGTTTCGCCGAGACTTGCGGCCTTGGCCGGCGCCGCGCCGGACTTCGTATATTGGCTGACGTTCTTGTGCAGCGCACGAAGATAGTCGAAGCCCTTGTCCTCGCCCATCAACTGAACGACCGTCGCAAGCAATGTGTAGGCGGTGCCCGAGGAGTTCGGATCGGCGACCTGTACGTCATCCTTCAGCTTGGGATTGAGCAGGTCGGCCCAGCATTTGGGGTCGGCAAGCCCCTTTTCCTTAATCAACTGCGTGTTGTAGCCGAAGCCGAGTGCGCCGGCGTAGATGCCGATCGCGCGCTTCTGCGCGGCCTTCCACTGTGACAGGGACCAATCCTGCAGGTCCTTGTTCATCGGCGATTCGTATTCAAGGGTCAGGCCTTCTTCCGCCGCCTGCAGATGGGGATCGCCGGTTCCGCCCCACCAGATGTCGCCGCGCGGATTGGAGGCCTCGGCCTTGACCTGCGCGTAGACCTCGCCGGCCGATTTGCGGGTCATCGCGACCTTGATGCCGGTCTCCTTCTCGAAGGCGGTCGACATCGCGCGGCACCATTCCTCCTGGACGCCGCAATACATGACGAGCGAGCCCTGTGCCGAAGCCGGGGCCGAACCAAACATCGCAGCGGTCGCGAGCACGCTCGCGCCGAGCCAGAATTTCAACTGCATAGTCACCTCCCTCAAACGAGAACTTTGCGTTCTTCGATTCCGTTTTCGGCGACGGAGAGCCCGTTCGCCGTCGTCGCAAACTACCGCGCCGTCACGGCAATCCCGGTGATCTCACCGAGTTGGCGCGCTAATGCCGGCGTACAACACAGGATGGGATTGCCCTTGCTGATGCCATCTCCGGCAAAAAAGTCATTGATCGACGCGCCGGCTTCGCCAGCGATCACAAGGCCCGCAGCCACATCCCAGGCGTTGATATGCAGTTCGGCATAGGCGTCGGTGCGCCCGTTCGCGACATGGCAGAGGCCGAGCGCCCCGGAGGCCGCGCGCTTCATCGAGCTGCCCGCGGCGAAGCCGCGCGCAACGAGCTCGACATAACGCTCGGCGGGAATCCGCGACGACCAGCCGAGCTCGACATAAGCGCGCTTGATGTCGCTGCCGCCGGAGACGGTGATGGGCTGCCCGTTCATCGTCGCGCCTTGCCCTCGCTGTGCCACGTAAAGCTCCTCAAAGGCCGGCGCGAACACGATCCCGATCGTCGGGACCCGGTTCGAGAGGAAGCCGATCGAGATGCACCAGTTGCGGTCACCGCGCGCGAAATTGGACGTGCCGTCGATGGGATCGATGATCCAGACCGCGTCGCTGGCCTCGCCACCCCCTTCCTCACCGATGATCGTGTCGGTTGGGAAGAGCAGGGCGAGCCGCTGGCGCAGGAAGTCTTCAACGGCGCCGTCCGCGACGGTCAACCAGTCCTGATCGCCTTTCATGGTGACGCCGAGGCTGTCCTGCCTGGCGAAATAGTCGAGCGCGATGCGCCCGGCTTCCAGCGCCAGGCCCTGCACGGCATAGAAGCGCAATGCGAGTTCGGTGGGCGTCATCATGCGACCTCTATCGTGACGGGCTTGCCGGTGCGCGCGGACAGGGTGGCGGCATCGGCGAGAAGTTGGGCGCGCAGGCCGTCGTAGCCGTCCGGCGACGGCGCGGCCTTGCCGGCGCAGACCGCGACGAAGGCATCGAGTTCCGCCCGGTAGGCTGCGGCATAGCGCTCGAGAAAGAAATTCTGAACGGGATCGGTCCTGAAGCCGCTGCCCGTCGCGATCTCGACTGTGGTCTCGTGGATATTGCCCGCGCGCAGCATGCCCTTCGCGCCATGCACCTCGATGCGTTGGTCATAGCCGTAAGTCGCGCGGCGCGAGTTGGAAATCTGGGCGATGCGTCCGCTCGCCGTCTTCATCACCACGGCCGCGGTGTCCACGTCGCCCGCTTCGCCGATCGCCTTGTCAACGAGCGCGGAGCCAAGCGCGAAGACCTCCACCGGCTCTTCGGCCAGGAGGAAGCGGGCCATGTCGAAATCATGAATCATCATGTCGCGGAACAGGCCGCCCGAGCGCCTGACATAGTCGACCGGTGGGGGGCCGGGATCGCGCGAGATCACGCTGACAATCTCGATCTCGCCGGCCTCGCCCTGCCGCAGCCGCTTCTCGAGCGCCGCGAAATTGGGGTCGAAGCGGCGATTGAAGCCGATCATCAACGGCCTGCCTGACTTTTCCACGATATCGAGGCAGCGGCGGATGCGGGCGGCGTCGAGATCGACCGGCTTCTCGCAGAACACGGCCTTGCCTGCGGAGACCGCTTTCTCGATGAGATCGGCATGGGTGTCCGTCGGTGTGCAGATCATCACCGCGTCGATTTCGGGATTGCCGAGAATGGCCTCGGCACCGGCCACCTCGGCGCCCGCGAGCTCTGCCAGGGAGGCGGCAGCCTCGGCGGAGGCATCCGCCACCGCGACCAGCCGGGCATCGCCGCGCGCCGCGACGTTGAGCCCGTGGATGCGCCCGATCCTGCCTGCGCCGAGAAGTCCAAACCGCATGTTCATATCCCTATCCGTCGTTCGGTCAGTCGTGGGCGCCGAGAATGGTCTGGTCGAAGTCGATATTGGCGCCGGTCATCAGCCCCGATTCGCCGGAGGCGAGATAGGCGACCGCCTTCGCCACCTCGCGGGGATCGACGAGCCGGCCGAAAGGCTGCGCACTCGCGGCCTCCTCCAGCCAGCCGTCCTCGGCGCCGTGGCGCAGGCGCATAATGGCATCCTCGCCCGGTGTCGCCATCCAGCCGATATTGAGCCCGTTGACCCTGATCCGGTCGGCGCGCAGTCCGTAGGCGGCGTTGCGCGTCAGCGTGGCGAGGGCGCCTTTCGACACGCTGTAGGCTGCGAGGAAGGGCTGGCCGCCGTGGGCCGACATCGACTGGATGTTCACGATCGTGCCGGCTATCCCGAGGCGCCGCATCAGATTGGCGGCGTGCTGGATCAGGAAGAACGGCGCCGTGAGGTTGACCGCCATAATCCTGTTATAGAGCTCGGACGAGGTGTCGAGGATCGTGCCGCGGTCGGTATCGCCGGCGGCATTGACGAGAATGTCGAGCCGGCCGAACTGGCGTTCGGCAGCGGGGATGATGCCCTGCACGGCATCAGGATCGGCGAGATCGGCGGGGTGGAAAACGGCACGGCACCCCTGCTCGGCTAAGGCGGTCGCGACTGATTCGCCGCGTTCGCGATTCCGGCCGGTCACGACGAGGCCGGTGAGGCCGCGCGCCACGAATTCGCGCGCGATCGCTTCGCCGAGGCCTTGCGTGCCGCCGGTGACGATCGCGACCTTGCCGCCAAGGTCTCGGCTATAGGCGTCCGCTTGAGGCAATTTGGCCGCTCCCACCACCAAAATAGTACATTAATTTTGTTTTTCTTGACTAATGGAACAAATATTCCATTCTCGGGGGCGCCAAGTCAAGGTCGAAGAAGCTTTCATCCTCATGTCCCCAGCGTTATCCCGCGAGCATGCCCGATCCGAGTATGAGGGGTTCATAATGCGTCTGCGCGACCGCGCCGAGGCGTTGCCCAAACGCCTGCGGCAAGTCGCCGATTTCGCATTGTCGAACCCCGACGACATGGCGCTGCTGACGGCCGCGCAGGTGGCGCAACGTGCGGGCGTTCAGGCCTCGACGCTCGTTCGCTTCGCGCAGGCTCTGGATTTTTCCGGGTTCAGCGAACTCCAACAAGTATTTCGCGCGCGGCTGCGCCAGCAGTTTCCAGACTATCGCGAGCGAATCGAGACGTTGCGCGGCGAAGGTGCGGCGGGCCCGGACATGGCGCGCGTTTTACTTGAGGGCTTCGTCGCAGCAAGCCGCAATTCGCTGGACCAGCTCGAATCCAGC